>NZ_LMML01000001.1:0-6953 GCF_001422215.1 Methylobacterium sp. Leaf89
CTGGCCCGAGGCGACCACCGTCGTGCCCTCGCGGAACGTCACCGGGTCGGTGCCGTCGACCGCGTCCGTGGCGGTGGCGGCGAAGGTCACGGCGGCCCCGGCCGCGGAGGTCGCCTGGATGGTGGCCGCCGGAATCTGGGTCAGGGCCAGGGACGGGGCGGTGGTGTCGACGGTGAGGGTGCCGGGCATGGCCGTGGCGAATCCGGCCAGGGTGACGGGGCTGCCGTCGGTCCCGGCCAGGGTGGCGTTGGTCAGGTCGATGCCGGTGACGGCCAGGTCCTGCGCGGTCTGGCCGGGGGCCACGGTGTAGGTGAAGCGCAGGGTTCCAGTTCCCGAGCCGCCCGCATAGGCGGCGGTGGCGCCGGTGTTCAGGGTCAGCACGGGCGTGCCCGTCACGGCGACGGCGTCGGTGAACTGGACCGCGAGGGTGACGGCGGCGCCGGCCTTGAGCAGGCCGTTGCCGCCGCCGTCGATGCCGGGCCCGCTGTCCGCGATGGACTGGACCGTGATCGGGCCCGCCTGGGTGACGGCCTGGGAGACAGCGAGGCCGCGGGGGTCGACCCAGAGGGGCAGGTCGTTGTCGTCGTAGATGGCGGCGCCGATGCCGGGCTGTCCGGGCAGGGCGATGCGGGCGCCGCCCCATCCGTAGAACAGCTCGGTGGCGGCGGGGATGTCGCGGTCGAAGGTGAGGCGCAGGTGGCTGGCGTCGACGAGCTCGGCCCTGGTGGCGAGCGCCTGGCTGGCGGCGGCGTTCCAGTCGGCGCGCAGGCTCCAGCCGGTGCCGGCGGCAGCGACGCTGCCGAGGGCCTTCAGGGACGTGGCCTGGTCGAACGCGACGGTGAGCAGGAGCTGGTCGGGGGCGCCGGCCACGCGCTCGGCGCGCACGACCCGGGGGCCGTCGTCGTCGATGTCGCCGGAGGCCAGCGCCAGGGGCGAGCCCGGCAGCGCCGAGGCCCGGAACGTCTCGGCGACCGACAGGGCGACGCGGGAGAAGATCTGAGTCGCGTCGGCGCGGCTGAAGTGAACGCTCCCTGGCTGTCGGGTGATGCCGTGGCCATCGACGTCCATGTCGACGTCGCTGGCTTGGCGCGCGGCGTAGCCGGCGTTGAAGTCCTTGTCCTCCGTCAGCTCGGCCTGCCCGACCCGGATGGCCTGGTTCTGGACCGGCTGCGTGGACTGCACCGCGGGCGTCTGCGCAGGGAACGGAATGGCGTTGACGAACAGGTAGGGGACGGTGGCGGCATCCTGGCCGAGCACGCCGCGCACGAGGCCGGCCTCGTAGCGCACGGCGCTCTCCCACATGGCGGGCGTGAGAGCCGCGTTCTGGCTGTCGTTCTCGTTGTGCAGCCAGACGACCGCGGTCGGCGCGGCTTTCTGCGCCGCGGACCATTGCCCGATCGTGCTGAGAAGGCCGATTTCCTGGGCGTTCGCCGTCCATCCGTTGCGGTAGTCGCCGTTGACCGGGCTCAGCCAGTCGGTGAGCATCCCCGTGCCCGGCCATTCCGTGTTGGCACCGTCGGCGTTGTCGCGCGTGCCGATCACGTTGACCTTCTGGCGGACGCCGTCGAACCCGAGCTGCGCCTCGATGGCCGCCTCGAGCTTCGGCAGGTCGCCGTACAGCGTCGGGAAATAGGTGTTCGACTGGCCGCGCAGGACGACGTTGAGGACCGTGGCGGCCGGAATGGCGCCGGTCTTGTCGAGGACCGGATCCGGCGCGAACCCGACATTCAGCTGCGCGTTCGCGGCCCCGCTGGCGAGACTGCCCGTCGCGAGGGTCGTGGCGGTGGTGCCCTTCAGGCCTTCCGGGGTCGCCACGGTGACGCGGTAGCTCCCGGCCGTCGTCCCGAAGCTGTAATGCCCGGCGGCGTCGGTGACCGTGGTCTTGAGCGCGAATCCGGTGGCCGCATCGCTGAGGAGCACGCTGGTGCCGGCGAGGCCCGCCTCGCCGGGGCCCTGGCGCCCGTTCCCGTCTCCGTCGGCGAAGATCGTCCCGGACAGGCTGACCGTCGGGGGATTGTTCCGGACACCGAAGTTCTGCGACGCGATCACCGCGCCGCTGGTGACGACCTCCTTCAGCGTGGTCACGCCGCTGGTGATCTTGCCGTCCGGGGCGGTCACCGCGACCGTATAGGTCCCCGGGGCGAGGTTCTGGAAGCTGTAGACCCCGTTGGTGCCCGGCTTGAAGGGGTCCTTGTTGCTCGACGTCGTGCTGGCCAGGAGGACGCCGATGTCGTTGTACAGATCGACCGAGACGCCGTTCGTCAGCACTTCGCCCGCGTTGAAGACGCCGTTGCCGTTCGTGTCGTTGAAGATGATGCCCGCGATGCTTCCGGTCTTGTAGAACCCTTCGTCGACGGTCGTCTTCGCGTCGCTCGGGACGCTCACGTTGGTGACGAGCGTCTGGCCGTTCGCGTTCGTCGTCCCGGCGCTGCCCCGGTATCCGGCCGCGGCCGGCGTGAAGCGCATCGCGTAGGCGCCGCCGGCGAGAGCGGTGAAGGCGTAGGCGCCGGTCGCATCGGTGCGGACCGTCGCCAGGGCGGCCCCGCTCCCGTCGGCGGCGAGCAGGTCGACCGAGACGCCCGCGAGGGCCGTCTCGTTGGCGTCCCGCGTGCCATTGCCGTTGGCATCGGTAAAGACCGCCCCGGACAGCGTTGCGCCAGCCATGCCCTTCCCCCCTGATCGCTGACGAAGCTTTGCCGCGTCGCCGCTTTATCAGTCTAGGGTGAGGCCTCTATTGCCTGGAGGCAATGGACTATAGTGACAAAGCGCTCTCTTTGTCGGAATCATGTTGCCATAGATCCGAAGAGTCCGGCCCATCGATCAGCACAGGCGCGTCCGGGCCTCAAGAGCAGGGCGCGAGGATGTCGGCGCGGGCGTGGAAGATCCGGCGGCGAAGATCGCGTCGCGGGGGGCGCGGCGCCCCTACCCGAGCCGCGCCCTGCGCCGCAGGCGGCGCCAGCCCAGCACCACGCCCGAGAGGGCGATGGTCGCGCCGAGGCCGTTGAGGAGCCACATCACCGCGTCCCAGGCCGGGCGGGCCTGGAACAGGTTTCCGAAGTCCAGGCGGTGGGGCGCCTCGAACAGCCAGCGCTGGAGCCGGCCGCTGGCATCGAGGCGGTCGAGGAGCGCGCCGGTCTCGGGGTCGAGGTGGAGCCAGGTCGCGGCCGGGTCGTCGAAGCGCACCCGCAGCACCGGCAGCGGCCGGGTGTCGTGGTGGGGATACCAGTAGGCGTCGTAGGCGGTCAGCGTCTCGGTCGCGGCGATGCGGGCCTCCGGCCGGGCGCGGGCGGCGGCGGCGCGCAAGATCGCCTCCGTGGGCGGCGGGACCGCGACCCGGCGGCCCCGGGCATCGGCGGCGACCAGCACGGGCCGGCCGCCGACCTGCGTGAACCGGACCTCGACGATCCCCGGCCGTGCCAGGCCGTCGAGGGCCGCGCGGCCGACCGGGGCCGGGGGCCCGGCATAGGCCGCCTGCAGGGCCGCCGGGGGCGTGCGGGGCGAGAACCAGTGGTTCGGGTTCATGGAGAGCCAGCCGCTCGCCACGAAGCTGAGGAGGCTCAGGCCCCCGAGGGTGCCGAGGAGGTGGTGCCAGCGCCCGAGGCCGCGATAGGGGCTCACCCCCGCGGCGTAGGGCCGGTGCAGGCGCAGGCGCCAGATCCCCAGGGCGAGGCCGCTCAGCACCCCGGCGGTGGCGAGGCCGGAGACCCACAGCACGGTACCGCGCCAGAGTTCGCCCCGCGCCCGCAGGGGCGTGGGGTAGAACCAGTGCGGGATCGCCCCGAGCCAGTTCCACAGGCGCTCCCGGCGGGTGGTGTCGAGGACGACCGCGCCCGTGCGGGCCGAGACGTAGAGCTCGGTGCCGGCCGCGTCCCCGAGCGCCACCACGTGGAAGGGGCGCACCGGGTCGTAGCGGTCGCGCACCGTCCATGGGTCGCGGGTCACCGCCCGCACGGTGGCGCCCTCGCCGAACGACGCCCGGGCGGCCGCCCCGTCGATCTCGCCCAGGGCCTGCCCGGTCTCGGCCGAGACCGTGTGCCGGGCGTCGTCGCGGGTGGTGACCTGATAGACCGGCGCCCCGCCCCGCATGGACAGGCTGAGGCCGCCGGGGGCCGGGTCGAGCCCGGCCCGGGCCAGGGCCGCGTCCGGGCCGAGGAGGACCCGGTCCCAGGCGAGGGGCGCGAGGCGGGACAGGCGCTCGGCCTCCGTCAGGGCCGGAAACGCCACGTAGAGCATCACCAGCCCCGACAGCACCCAGGCGGCGAGGAACAGCCCCGTGGCGATGCCGAGCCAGCGGTGGCCGAGGATCAGCCCGCGCTTCAGGGGCTTCAGGAAGGCCCGTTTCGGAGAGGCCCGCATCAGAACCGGACGCTGTAGGCGACCTCGACGGAGCGCGGCCGGCCCAGCAGCCAGTTGGTGCCGACCCCGTTCACCGCGTTGCCGCTGATCGCGTAGATCGTGTCGAACAGGTTGTAGGCGCGCAGCGACAGGCGCGAATCCGGCGTGACCTGGTGGTCGAGCCCGGCATTGACCAGGGTGTAGGCCGGGCGCTTCGCCTGGTTGCCGAAGTCGCTGAAGGTCTCGCCCACGTGCTGCAGGCCGACCCGGGCCTCCCAGGCCGGGGCGAAGGCGTAAGTGACCCAGAGGTTGCCGACGCGCTCCGGCACGTCGATGGGCTGGCGCCCGGCATAGGACACCACCGCCCCGCCGACCGCCTGGTCGAAGGTGTCGTACTGGGCGTGCAGCAGCGCCAGGTTGGCGTCGATGCGCCAGGCCTCGGAGAGGTGCAGGCTCAGGGCCGCCTCGACGCCGAGGGAGGATTGCTGCCCGACCTGGGTCGAGAGCGTCGGCTGGCCCGGTACCGCCGAGATCAGGTTGTCCTTGACGATGCGGTAGCCGGCCAGCGTCCACTCGGCCCGGCCGTCCCAGGCCACGCCCTTGGCGCCGACCTCCACCTGCTCGCCGGTGGAGAGCCGGAAGTTGGCGAGACTCTGCGACAGGGAGATCAGGCTGCCCACCGGATCGGTGGCGGTGGCGTACTGGGCATAGAGCGCCAGCAGCGGCGTCGGGTTGTAGACGGCGCCGAAGCGGTAGCTCAGCGCCCGGAAGTCGCGGTCGAAGGTGTTGCCGGTGACGAGGTCGGTCCGCTGCAGCACCGGCGCGTCGTAGCGCACGCCGGCCAGGAGCGAGACCTGGTCGGACAGGATCAGGCGGTTCTCGGCGAAGACCGAGGCCTGGCGCGTGCTGGTGGCGTAGGCGGGCCGGGCGCGGCCGTCGGCCGGGAACAGGCCCGGGTCGTAGGCGAAGGGATCGACGCTGGTGGTGGTGTCGAAATAGAAGTTGTTGGTGTGCCGGAAGGCGATGTGGTTCACGTCGAACCCGGCCAGGAATTCGTTGCGGAAGCCGAACAGGGTGCCGCGGAAGGTGGCGTCGAGGCGGTTCCCGATCTGCTCCTGCTGGTGGTAGATCTCGAGGTAGTCGGAGCGGTCGATCCGCCCGGTGCCGCGGTTGAAGGCGTATTGCTCCACGTCCCGCCACTGGCGCCGGCTCTGGAGCCGGTAGGCGGTGTTGCGGACCGTGACGTCGGCGCTCGGCGTCCACTCGGCGCGCAGTTGCGTCCAGTTGTCGGTCCAGAGGATCTGGGCGTCGCGGACGTTGTAGTTGTTGAACCGGAGGGCGTCGCGGATGCGCCCGTCGACGAGGGGCGTGCCCCAGTAGCGGGCCGGCTCCTGATAGCCGAAATCATGGCTCAGGGTGACGGCGAGGTCCGGCGTCGCCTGCAGGGTCAGGGCGCCCGAGACCGCGAGGTTGCGGAAGCTCCCGTCCGGGGCGATCCAGCCCTCGGCCCGGTTGCCGCTGATGTTGAGGCGGTAGGCGAGCGCCTCCCCGATCGGGCCGCCGGAATCCAGGGCCAGACGCGCCAGACCGTCCGAGCCGACCGCCGCGCGGGCCTCGTTGAGGGGCGTGAAGACCGGCTTCTTGGTGACGACATTGATCACGCCGCCGATGGCGCCGTCGCCGTAGAGCACGGAGGCCGGCCCGCGCAGCACCTCGATGCGCTCGACGTTCCAGGTGTCGAACGGGAAGGTGACGGTGCCGGCGCCCACGAACAGGCGGGTGCCGTCGTAGAGCTGCTGGATCGAGTTCGGGCCGGAAAAGCCCCGGGCCGTGAAGGCGCCGTTGCCGTTGCCCGGCGCCGCCACCGTGGTGATGCCGGTGGCGTTCTGGGTGACAGCCTCCGCCACCGTGTTCTGGCCGCGCAGCCGCGTGGTCTCGCCCGCGATCACGTCGACGCTGGCGGGGGTCTCCAGGGCCGTCAGGCCGAGGCGGCTGGCGCTGCGGCCGGGGCTGCGCAGGTTGAGCCCCTCGGCGGGCGCCGGGCCGCCCCGCCCGGAGCCCGCGACCTCCAGGGTCTCTAGGGTGACGGCCGGCGGGACCTCCCGGGTCTCGGCGTCGGCGGAGATCGGCAGCAGGCCGCCGAGCAGGGCCGCCAGGGGCAGGACGTGTCGCGACGGCAAGGTCGGGCCTCGCCGCGACCCGCGCGCGTTCGCGGTTCGGGACGGGATGGGGGCGACGGGCATAGGGTAACGGGACGTGGGGTAACTGGACGTGGGGCAACCGGACATGGGGCAACCGAACAAGGGCGCGGGCATCGGTCGGGGCCGACCTGCCGTCTCCGCTAGACTGAATGTTATAACATTACAATCGGCAAGCGGGGCCCGGGGCCGGCGTGTCCGCGGCCCAGCCGTCACCGGGCCGCGCGGGGCGGCCGGAGGGAGCATGCGGGAGCAAGACTTGCGGGCGAGGACGGGCATCGACGGGACGGCTGACGCGACGAGTCGCGCGGAGTGGCACGTCACCGCGAAGAGGTCGGCCCGTTCGCGGCAAGCGAACGCCCCGACACCCACCAGGACACCCCGCCCGATGCGTTTCGCGTGTGACCACGACTGACGGCA
>NZ_LMML01000001.1:6972-23391 GCF_001422215.1 Methylobacterium sp. Leaf89
CCATCGTCTTCCCAGGCCCGGGTCCTGACGGACCGTTCACCCAGTGACGTGTTGATGAGGAGCTCGCCGCTTACAGTTGCGGGGGCAGCCGCGGCCTCGGGCTCTCGCCCTCACCGCGTTCCCTTTTGATCCTCGTTAAAGAGGAACCGTCGCGGGTAAGCTAGGCCGTTTCCGGCGCCGCCGTCAAATCCCCCGGGGTTCGGCAGCCTGCACTGCGAAGGGGGCGACCGGGGCAGCCTTGTGCGCATCGGGGGACAAATCCCGCCGTGGAGCGTTGGCCCCGCAGGGAGAACCGGGCTGTGACGCTGTGACCGAGACTGAAGGAGCAGAGAGCACGATGTCCGAGGATGGGATCACGTTCGAGCGGATCCGCGAGCGCGCCCATGAGATCTGGGAGCGCAACCACCGCCCCGAGGGGTTCGAGGTCGAGTTCTGGCTGATGGCCGAGCGGGAGCTGCGGGCCGAGCGCGCCCGCAACGCCCCGAAGTCGGCCGCACCGGCGCAGGAGGACGCCGCCTGTCCCTGACGGCGCCGGGGACGGGCTCGGGGGCGGGTCGCCTCAGCCGCTCGCCGCCACCGCGTCGTGGTCCGCGAACAGGATCGCGTGGGTGAACGGGCCGTCGACGCGAATCGGGGCCCGGACGAGGGCCTTGACGGGGACGTCGCGGACGGCCGCCCAGGCGCGGTAGCAATTCGGTGGGATCCGTCCCCGTCCGGTCTCCAGCTGCGAGAGGACAGTGTCGTATTCGGCCCCGACCACAGTGGCGAGCGGGCGCCGGCATAGGCCGCGCGCCGCGCGCAGGGGCTTCAGGAAGCGACCGCCCTCCCGGCCCGGTTCCGACACCCCCGCCGAATCCGGGCGTTGGCGGTGAGCAGACACGTGGGACATCCCTCCTCGGACAGCATGGGGAGGGCGCGATCACGGCAGTACCGCAAATCCCTCGGAGAGCAGGACCCGGGCGCCTGATCGGAAGGCGCAGGCCCGGCCGGCGCCGCCGCGACGCCGCGGGCGGGGGCGCCGTTCGACGCGCCTGATCCGGCGGCGACCGCCGGGCTAGTCGGAAACAGTCCGGACTGCGCCGTGATCCGTGGATCGGGACTTTCCGTTCGGGAACGCTCCGTTCCCGCGTCGCCTGCGCCCGCACCGGATGTGCCGCGCGCCGTGAGGGCGCGGGCGACGCGGTCGGTGCTGAGCGACGGCTTAGGGCGCGATACGGCCCGTGCGGGCGACGGCGATCGCCTTCGGGTTCTTCATCGAGCGGTTGCCGGAGAAAACCAACGATCCCGAACCGCGTGTCGACGGGCCCGCGATCCCGCCGCGGCGGGCCGCCTTCGGCCGCGCCGTGCACGGGGTCTCGACCCTCACGATCCTGGGGCTGAGGTTCGGACTGACTCTAGCCTGGGTCGTCTTCCTGTGTTGGGTCGCTCACGGAGTGCTAAGGTTGATAATGGACTAACGACCGCAGTGCAGCTGAAATTGTGCAAAGCACAAAAGTGCTGTTTATTTCCGCTTGTGTCCTCTCAATACCTAGGTAGTCTACCTTCCGGTGTCGTTGGTGCGCAAATGCTTCTGATCTGTTTTGCCTCGCTCGGAGCTGCCGCAAGCCAGGCCGTGCGCCTGCCGGGTCTTCTGGTGATCGTATCGCTGCTGGCGGTGGCGATCGGCATCGAGGGGGCCCTGGAGCAGCGTGCCCTCGCGATCGTCTTGACCGATGCGGTCTGGATGCTCGTGGCGGTGGAGGCGTCCTATGTCGCGGCCTCGCTGCTCTGGACGTCCGAGGCCTCGCCCGCCGAACCCCGGAAGGCGTGAACCTTCGGGGCGTCCGGCTGAGCCGGCGCGCCCTACCGGAACGGGGGCTCGGGCTTGAGCAGATAGTGGGCGACGATCGTGCCGCCCAGCGCGCCGAGGAGCGCGCCCGATCCGCTGGCCATAGCGTCGATGACCTGCGCGGTCCGGCCGGGCACCCAGCGCTGGCCGATCTCCATGACGACCCCCAGGACGGTGAGCGGCACGCCGATCCGCCACCAGCGCAGCCCGGCACCGTAGCCGAGGACGAACAGGCCGGCGGTCCCGCCATACGCGATGGCGTGCTCGACCTGACCCGGCAGGGAGGTGCGCGCCTCCCAATCCCGCGGAATCCAGGAGAGCCAGACCAGGGTCCCCACGCTCAGCCAGGCCGCCGCGCGGACGAGCCTCGAAAGGGCGGTCAGACGTGGCGACATGCGTGTTTCGAACCTTTCCGATCTGTCCCCCTACCCCCACGGGCCGTCCCCGGGACGGGCGCCGGGGGCGACGGGACCCTGCCGCCGGCCGGCGCCGACGCGGGCGCGCGTTTTTCCCGATGGGGTCCGGTGCCGCTGCGCCCCTACGGGCGGTCAACGGGCCGGGTGGTCGCCCGGCGGTTCGCCTTGAGAAGCTTGCCGATCACGATGCCGGCCGGGACGGACAGGAGGGTCCAGAGGCGCAGGACGTGGAGGAGGCGGAAGACCATCACGCGCCCTCCCCCGCCTTCACGGCGGCGTCATACCCCGCCATCCACTGGGCGTGCGCCTGCGTGCCCTCGGCATAGGGGCAGTCCTCCCGGCGCAGGCCCTTGCCGGGGGCGTAGAACCCCAGCGCGTAGTGATCCAGGTTGTCGTCCGGGGGCTCTGTCATGGGCGGGAAGATAGGGCGCGCGAAAGGGCCTCCAAGGGCCCGACGCGTCCACGCCTCGTCGGCGCGACGGGGTCCCGCCGGCATCCGCATCACGCTGTCAGGTAGGGAATTTGTCTTTCCCAGCAAAGGCTTTGGAAAGAAATGGCGCGCCCGAAAGGATTCGAACCTCTGACCCCCAGATTCGTAGTCTGGTGCTCTATCCAGCTGAGCTACGGGCGCCTGCGACCGGTGGGGGTTGGTGCCGCCCCCGGTGTGAGCGGGTGTTTAGAGGCTCCTTTTTGCGCTGGCAACCCTGGCCGGACAGATTTTTCGCGGCGGTGCGCTTCGCCGTCCGTTCGGGGAGGGCGCGCGCGGGCACGACGTCCGGCCTCCCGGCGGGCGATCCCCTATCTCGTTCTTCGAACGCAGGCTCGTCTCGGTCGGAAGGTGTTCTTTCGCGGTGAAGGGCAGATCTGATTCCGGGATGCAGCGTATGCGTCGATCAAAATTGGTTTTTTGTCGGCTCGTGATCTTGTCGTTTCATCCCGTCATCACTGTCAGGACAAGGTGGAACATTTATGACAACGCTTCGGCTTGGCGGTTTGAACCGGGATTGCCGGTTTCCATCTTGGAACGCTTTGCGGTCCTCGGGAATTGAGAGGGTCTCTTGCCCGTCCTAGACTTATTCAAGGAGAACGCCGTGAAACGGTCCCTGACCACCCTCGCCCTTCTGACGATCCTCGGTGCGGGTTCGGCCTCCGCCCAGACCACCGTCACCGGCACCCCGGCCCCGGACGCCAAGTCGAGTGCCACCTCCGGCGGCCAGGAGGCCGTGACCCGGCCCAACACCGACAAGCCGGATGCCACCAAGCCGGCCACCGCCAAGGCGGCCTCGAACGCCAAGCTCGAGGAAGGCGCCAACAGCTTCACCGAGGCCCAGACGCACCACCGCCTCACCGAGGCCGGCTACAAGGACGTCAAGGGTCTGACCAAGGACGACAAGGGCATCTGGCGCGGCGAAGCGGTGCTCGACGGCAAGCCGGTCAAGGTCGGCGTCGACTTCAAGGGCAACGTCGCGGCCCAGTAGGCTGCCACCGCCCACCCCTCCCCTCGCCCGCACACAGGAGTTTCCCATGGCTCATCAGACCATCACCGCCCTGTACGACGATTACGACGCTGCCAGCACGGCCGTCTCCAAGCTCGAGGCCGCCGGCGTGGCGCATGCCGACATCAGCATCGTGAGCAGCAACGAGGGGGACCGGCATGCCGGGCGCGTGCGCTCCGCCTCCGACGTGGACGCCCCCGTCCACGGTGACACCCCGGAGAAGGCGTCCAGCGGCGCCGGAGCGGGCGCCACCGTCGGGACGGTCCTGGGCGGCGCCGCTGGTCTGCTGACCGGCCTCGGCCTGCTGGCGATCCCGGGCGTCGGCCCGGTCGTGGCGGCGGGCTGGCTCGTGGCCACGCTGACGGGCGCGGGCATCGGCGCGGCAGCGGGCGGCCTCGCCGGCGGCCTGACCGGCGCGGGCCTCAGCGAGACCGACGCCCATACCTACAGCGAGGGCGTGCGCCGCGGCGGCACCCTGGTGACGGTCCGGGCCGACCAGTCCCAGGCGGCCCGGGTGATGGACATCCTGGAGGAGCACGGTTCGATCGACGTCGACGAGCGCGCACAGAACTGGCGGGCCGAGGGCTGGACCGCCCCGCAGGCCGCCGCCACCTCGCCGAACGCCATCCCGGGCAACGCCCTGGGCGGGACCGTCGAGGGCCGCAACCGCGTGCGCGCCTACCCGACCACGCCGGTCTGATCGACGCCCCACGGCCGCCCTCCGCGTGGGGGCGGCCCTCGCAACGGCGGACACCCCGGCGGCCCTCGGCCCCGGGGTTTTTCGTGCGTGGACTGGGGAAGTCGTCGAGGCGCGGTCGCGCTGGGCCTCTCCGCGCGTACGCGGGCCACGGTCTTGCGACGGTCTGGGATGATCAGGAAAGGGTGGGTCCCGGAGCCGAAGCTCCGGGTTCTGTTTCGACGGTTACCCTACCGCAAGATGCTTACGCCGCGAGGCGGGCATCCATGACAACGTTATCGTTGGCATTTAGAGTTTTGGCCAAATGCTCGAAACAGGGGTTGCCTGCGTCGAACCGGTCGAGTCCTTACCGACAGCCGCATCGTCCCGCACCGAAGTGAGAGCGAACTCGCGATCCCTTTACCGCCCAGTCGATCCTATTTCGCCCCCATCAGAAGACCACCCGCTGACGTGGATGGGCTTGTGGTGGAGGCGCCGGAGTACTGCCCTCCGGGTCCTGAAACGTTATTACGAACCGGTCATCAACCGCAGATCCGATATAGGCGAAATCGCCGCGCGGGTCCAGTCGGCGCGCTATCCCGCCGCACCCGTCTCCCGAGCGAACCAATCGGCGTAGGGGGTGGTGTGGGCCATGTGCCGGTTGAGGTCGGGCGCGCCGTCGTCCCACCAGACGGGGCCGCGCTCCCCGAGGCCGCACTTGGCCGCGTCGACGGCCCGGCGGGCCTGCGCGACCGCGTCCGGATTCCCGGCCGCCTTGCCGGCCTTCACGGCCCGGCGCGCATCCATCAGCGCGGCGACGAGGGCGTCGCGCGCGGCGGGGTCGAGGTCGGGACGGGTCCGGCGCCAGAGCCGGCCACGCACCACGAGGTAGCGTCCGTCCGGCGTCACGAGCGGCGGTGCCGTTCCTGTTCGTGGCAGAGCCTTACCCCGTGGCGCGGCCACGGCGATGCGCCTGCTCCTCGATCAGGGCTTCCACGGCCGCGATCGTGTTCTCAAGGTCGGCCACGCGTCGCAGGACGCTGTCGGGCGGCAGCATCTCGATCTTCGCGGCTTCGGTGATGAGGGTCCTCTGAGCGTCCTTGAGGCGGTCGAGGAGGGATTCCAAGTCTGACATTGTCCGGCTTTAGCGGATGCCGGGGGCGACCCGCAATGCACATCGGAGCAAGAGGGCCGAGATATCCTTGGCTGATCTCCATGGCTATTGTCCGGCCGCGCGTCGAAATCCCACGCGCGGCGCGGGCTCTGACTTCGGCGATCCTACCCGGTCTTGACGGTCGCGGCTCAGGTAGAGTGGAAAACCACCGTCACGCCGCCCTCCGTCTTGTCACGGAAGGTCTTGTCGCGATCAGGGCCGGCGGCGAGGTCGGTCGACCGCTGCGTCATCGGCGAGGTCCTGTCGAACCGGCCCGCCTGGATCCGAGCCGCAGATGGCGCCGTTCGCCGCCTCGACGATCCCGTCGCGGATCTCCGGGGCCCGCCATGGCCGCCCCTGCTTCCCGGGGACCCGGCCCGTGGAACGGCGGCGGCATCGATCCCGTTGGCTCCGCGGTCCGTGCCGGAACCGTCTCCGGCCGGACGGCCCGTCCGGGAAGGCCGCATGCTGCTCCTCCTCCTGTCCCTCCTGCTCCTGTCTACCGTCGTCCTGATGGTGGTCCGGCGGCGCCACATCGGTCGCCTCACCTCCTTCGCGACGCTGCTGGCGGCCGTGATGCTGATGATCTGGATGCAGAACACCGGGCTCCTCCCGGGGAGCCAGGGGCGCTACAGCGACGACCGTCCCCGGACGAGCCTCGATCCTCCGGCGCCGGCGCCGCGCGCCCCCTGAGGGGCAGGCCCGTCACAGCACGGCGCCTGTGTCGCTGGATCGCGTGGGATGCCATGGACCGTTCCGGCCGATCGCGCGTTCACCGCTCGGCCCGCGCACGTGTCTTGCTCGGGGGGCTCGTGTATCGGGGGCTGGGTCCCGTGCGGACCGTCCGGGGTTACGACAGATCCGGCGGCATCGGGGCCGAAGACGATCGAAGGATATTGGGGCGATGGCGAAAATTCTTCTGGTGGAAGATCACGAGGAGATCTGGGACTTCCTGTCCCGCCGGCTGAAGCGGCGCGGCTACGACGTGATCCTCGCCCATGACGGCGAATCCGGCGTTCAGCAGGCCCGCACCGGGCAGCCGGACGTCATCCTCCTCGACATGAACCTGCCGATCCTGGACGGCTGGTCGGCCGCCCGCGTGCTGAAATCCGGCAGCGACACCAAGGGCATCCCGATCATCGCCCTGACCGCCCACGCCATGTCGGGCGATCGCGACAAGGCGATCCAGGCCGGCTGCAACGACTACCACCCGAAGCCGGTGGACTTCTCCAAGCTGCTGACCCAGATCAACGCCGCCGTCGGTCCGCAGGCGCCCGCCATCGCCTGAGGCGGCCCACCCGGCCGCGCGCCCCGCGCGCCCGATGCCGTCGCATCGGCTGCCGCGTCGCTCACCCCAACGAGACCGATCCATCCATGAGCGACGATCCCATCACCGCCCGCCTCCTGCGGCAGGCGATGCCGGTCTTCACGACCCTGGCCTCCTGCCTCCTCGTGATCACCATCGCGGCGGCCCTGTATCTCGGCCGCGACGTCTTCGTACCGGTGACCCTGGCGATCCTGCTCAGCTTCGTCCTGGTGCCGGGCGTGCGCCTCCTGCGCCGCATCCGGGTCCCGCGGGCGCTCGCCGTCCTGGTCGTGGTGCTCACCGCCTTCGGGGCGCTCCTCGGGGTCGCCCTCCTGATCGCCAACGAGACGGCGCAGCTCGCCTCCGACCTGCCCCGCTACCAGGTGACGATGCGCGAGAAGATCGCCTCCCTGAAGGAGGCGACCGCCGGCAGCGGCACCCTCTCGCGCATGGTCGACATGGTGCAGGACCTCAGTGCCGAGCTGCAGCCTGACCCGAACGCGACCCCGCCCGAAGGCAGCGCGGGCAGCCTCGCCCATCCCCTCCACGTCCAGATCGCCTCGGCCAAGGCCGGGCTGCTCGGAACCCTCGGCGCCGTCGCCGGCCCGATCCTGCATCCCCTCGCCACCACGGGCCTGATCCTGATCTTCACGATCTTCATCCTGCTGCAGCGGGAGGACCTGCGGAACCGCGCGATCCGGCTGGCGGGCTCGGGGGACCTGCGCCGGACCACGGCGGCCATCGACGACGCGGTGGCCCGCCTCAGCCGGTTCTTCCTGGCCCAGCTCGTCCTCAACATCGCCTTCGGCCTCGTGATCGGCCTCGGCCTGTGGTGGATCGGCGTGCCGAACCCGATCCTGTTCGGGGTGCTGGCCGCGATCATGCGCTTCGTGCCCTATATCGGCGCGGCGATCAGCGCCCTCCTGCCCCTCATCGTGGCCGCCGCCGTCGATCCGGGCTGGAGCATGGTCATCGCCACCGCGATCCTGTTCGTGGTGGTGGAGCCCATCGCCGGCCACGTGGTCGAGCCCCTGCTCTACGGCCATTCCACCGGGCTCTCGCCCATCGCGGTGATCCTGGCCGCCACCCTCTGGGCCTTCCTGTGGGGACCGATCGGCCTCGTGCTGGCGACCCCCATCACCGTCTGCCTCGTGGTGCTGGGACGCCACATCGAGCGGCTCTGGTATCTCGACGTCATCCTGGGCGACCGCCCCGCCCTGTCGCCGCCGGAGATCTTCTACCAGCGCATGCTGGCGGGCGACCCCGAGGAGGCGATCGACCAGGGCCGGATGTTCCTCAAGGCCCGCGCCCTCGTCACCTATTACGACGAGGTGGTGCTGGCCGGCCTGCTGATGGCGCAGGAGGACCTCTCCCGCGGCACCCTCGACCGGACCCGCCAGGACGAGGTCGGCACCGCGCTCCGGACCGTGGTCGCCCGCCTCGGGACCGTGCCGACGGGCCGGACGATCGGTTCCTCCGCCTCGGCCGGCAATTCCGAGACCTCGGCGGCCATCGCCGCCATCGGGCCCGACCGGCAGGTCGCGGCCGTGGTGCTGCGCCCGGAGGACCTCCCGGCCCGCTGGCGGGCGACCCGGCCCGTGCTCTGCGTGTCGAGCCGTGGCCCCTTCGACGAGGCGGCCACCGCGATGCTGGGGCAGATCCTCGGCCGGCACGGCCTCGGCGCACAGGTGATGTCGATGGCGGAGCTGCGCCGGGGCGAAACGCCGGACGATCTCTCGGGGATCGCCCTGGTCTGCTTCTCCTACCTGGAACCCGTCAGCCTGTCGCAGATCCGGCTGAACGTCCGCCAGGCGCGGCGGGCGATTCCCGGCGTCCGGGTCCTCGTCGGCTTCTGGCGCGAGCGGGATCCGGCCTCCCTCGACCGGCTGCGCCGCACCCTCTCCGCCGACGTGCTGGTGACCACCCTGAACGGGGCGCTCGACGCCGCCCTGACCTTCGCCAAACGGGGGTGAGGCCGGGCCGGGCCAGGGGGGGGCATTTGACATCCCCCTGGGCTTGACCCACTTCTCCCCCGCGCCGACCCCCTCTCCGGACGGGTGGCGACGCCCCCCGCACAATCTGCGCATGGACGTTGCTGCGGGTCAGGCCCTGACGAGAGGCTAGTACCAGCACATGAAAGTCGTCGTCGTCGAGTCGCCGGCCAAGGCCAAGACGATCAACAAGTATCTCGGCCGCGACTACGAGGTTCTCGCCTCGTTCGGCCATATCCGAGACCTTCCGGCCAAGGACGGCTCCGTCGATCCGGAGGCGGACTTCCACATGCTGTGGGAGCTCGACGATCGCGGATCGAAGCGCGTCTCCGACATCGTCAAGGCGCTCAAGGGCGCCGACGGCCTGATTCTCGCCACCGACCCGGATCGCGAGGGCGAGGCGATCTCCTGGCACGTGGTCGAGGCGCTCACCGCCCGCCGCGCCCTCAAGGGCATGCCGGTGGAGCGCGTGACCTTCAACGCCATTACCAAGACGGCGGTGGAGACCGCCATGCGCCAGCCTCGGCAGATCGACCAGGCGCTGGTCGACGCCTACCTGGCCCGCCGGGCGCTCGACTACCTCGTGGGCTTCAACCTCTCGCCGGTGCTGTGGCGCAAGCTGCCCGGCGCCCGCTCGGCCGGGCGCGTGCAGTCGGTGGCGCTGCGCCTCGTCTGCGAGCGCGAGCGCGAGATCGAGGTCTTCAAGCCGCGGGAATACTGGTCCCTGGTGGCGACCCTGGTGACGGAGACCGGCGCCAGCTTCGAGGCCCGCCTCACCGGCGCGGACGGCAAGCGCATCCAGCGCCTGGACGTCGGCACCGGCGAGGAGGCGGCGGCCTTCAAGCGCGACCTCGAGCTCGGCACCTTCTCGGTCGGCAGCGTCGAGGCCAAGCCCGCCAAGCGCCACCCCGCCCCGCCCTTCACCACCTCGACCCTGCAGCAGGAGGCCTCCCGCAAGCTCGGGATGGCGCCGGCCCAGACCATGCGCGCCGCCCAGAAGCTCTACGAGGGTGTAGAGATCGACGGCGAGACGGTGGGCCTCATCACCTACATGCGGACCGACGGCGTCGACATGGCGCCCGAAGCCATCGCCGACGTGCGCCGGGTCGTCGCCCAGGAATACGGCGAGCGCTACCTGCCGGGCGCGCCGCGCAAATACAGCGTCAAGGCCAAGAACGCCCAGGAGGCGCACGAGGCCGTGCGCCCCACCGACATGGGCCGTCTGCCCAAGGCGGTGGCCCGCACCGTCGATGCCGAGCAGGCCAAGCTCTACGAGCTGATCTGGACCCGCACGGTGGCGAGCCAGATGGAATCGGCCGAGCTAGAGCGGACGACGGTGGACGTCGTCGCCCAGGTCGGGCCGCGCACCCTGGAGCTGCGCGCCACCGGCCAGGTGGTGAAGTTCGACGGCTTCCTCACCCTCTACCAGGAGGGCAAGGACGACGAGGAGGACGAGGACGGCCGGCGCCTGCCGCCCATGAAGGCGGGCGACCCGCTCAAGCGCGAGCGCATCGCCTCGACCCAGCACTTCACCGAGCCGCCGCCGCGCTATTCCGAGGCCAGCCTCGTCAAGCGCATGGAGGAGCTCGGCATCGGCCGGCCCTCCACCTACGCCGCCGTGCTGCAGACCCTGCGCGACCGCGAATACGTGCGGATCGACAAGAAGCGCCTCGTGGCTGAGGACAAGGGCCGCCTCGTCACCGGCTTCCTGGAGAGCTTCTTCAAGCGCTACGTCGAGTACGACTTCACCGCCGACCTCGAGACGCAGCTCGACCGGGTCTCGAACGCCGAGATCGACTGGCGCGAGGTGCTGCGCGACTTCTGGCGCGACTTCTCCGCCGCGATCGCCGGCACCAAGGAGCTGCGCGTCGCGGAGGTGCTCGACGCGCTCAACGACCTGCTCGGCGCCCACATCTTCCCGGAGAAGGCCGACGGCTCGAACCCGCGCACCTGCCCCACCTGCGGCTCCGGCCAGCTCTCCCTGAAGCTCGGCAAGTTCGGCGCCTTCGTGGGCTGCTCGAACTATCCGGAGTGCAAGTACACCCGCCAGCTCGCCGCCTCGGGCGTCGAGGGCGACGGCGAGGGCTCGTCGGAGAACGGCGGTCAGCCCGGCACGCGGGTGCTCGGCAACGATCCCGCCTCCGGCCTGCCCGTGACGGTGCGCGACGGCCGCTTCGGTCCCTTCGTCCAGCTCGGCGAGGCCGCGGCCGAGAAGGAGGCGCCCAAGCCCAAGCGCTCCTCGATTCCGAAGGGCACCAGCCCGTCCTCGGTCGACCTGGAGATGGCCCTGAAGCTGCTCGCCCTGCCGCGCGAGGTGGCCCGCCACCCCGAGACCGGCGAGCCGATCCTGGCCAATCTCGGGCGCTTCGGGCCGTACGTGCAGCACGGCAAGATGTACGCGAATCTCGGGCGCGACGACGACGTGCTGGAGATCGGCGCCAACCGGGCCATCGACCTCATCGTCGCCAAGGAGCAGGGCGGCGGCCGGCGCGGGCCGGCGGCCGATCCGGGCCGGCCCCTCGGCGAGCACCCGGAGACGGGCAAGCCCATCGTGGTGAAGTCGGGCAAGTACGGCCCCTACGTCACCGACGGTACCACCAACGCGACGCTGCCCAAGACCATGGCGGCCGAGGCGGTCGACCTGCCCCAGGCACTGGAGCTGATCGCCGCCCGGGAAGCCGCGGGCGGGGGCAAGAAGAAGGCTCCGGCCCGCAAGGCGGCGGGCGCCAAGGCCCCGGCGAAGAAGGCGGCGGTCAAGAAGGCCCCTGCGGCGAAGGCCGCCGGGAAGACGGCTGCAGCGGACGGGGACGAGGCCTCGGCCAAGCCCGCCGCGAAGGCGACGGCCGCCAAGAAACCGGCGAAGAGCACCAAGGCTGCGGCCGAGAAGCCCGCCGCCGCGGCACGCCGGAAGGCTTAAGGATCGGTGGCCGGGGCACCGGCCGCTGTCACACCGGTGCCATGCGGGCGGGGTAGCGGGGACGGTCGTCAGCCCGCGCCCCGCACCGGACCCGCCACGCCATGACCGCATCGAACCAGAACCGCTCGCAGGCCGCCGAGGCCGCCGAGGATCGCGGGTCGAACGGCAGCGCCAACCCGACCTTCGGCGACGTGGTGGCGGCGCGCTTCGACCGGCGCGACCTCCTGCGCGGGCTCCTCGGGGTCGGCGCCATCGCGGCGGTGGTGACGCCCCGCGCCCTGGCCGCCGGCGGGGCGGTGGGTCCGGCGTCGCCGGCCAGCGACTCCCGATTCCCGTTCGCGGAGATCGAGGCCGGCTCGGACGCGCACCACCACGTCGCCGCCGGGCACGATGCCGAGATCCTGATCCGCTGGGGCGACCCGGTGCTGCCCGGCGCGCCCGCCTTCGACCCGCGCAATCAGTCCGCGGCGGCACAGGCCCAGCAGTTCGGCTACAACAACGACTTCGTCGGCTACTTCCCCATGCCGGGGGCGGCCGACCCGGCGGCGCACGGCCTCCTCGTCGTCAACCACGAATACACCAACGAGGAACTCATGTTCCCCGGCCTCGGGCGCCAGGACGGCAAGGCGGTGGACTTCCAGGGCATGACGCGGGCGCTCGTCGACATCGAGATGGCGGCCCATGGCGGCTCGGTCCTCGAGATCCGGCGCCGGGACGGCCGCTGGACGGTGGTGCCGGATTCCAAATACGCCCGCCGCATCACCGCCACGACGCCGATGGCGCTGACCGGCCCGGCCGCCGGCACCGACCGGGTGCGGACCGGCGCCGATCCCAGCGGCCGGTCGGCCCTCGGGATGATCAACAACTGCGCCGGCGGCACGACCCCCTGGGGCACGTGGCTGACCTGCGAGGAGAACATCAACTACTACTTCTCCGGCGCCCTGCCGAAGGACTCGCCGGAGGCCGCCAACCATAAGCGCTTCAACCTGCCGGCCAACGCCTATGCCTGGGGCCGCTTCCACCCGCGCTTCGACCTCGGCCGCGAGCCCAACGAGCCGAACCGCTTCGGCTGGGTGGTGGAGATCGACCCCTTCGACCCGACGAGCGTCCCCAAGAAGCGCACGGCCCTGGGGCGCTTCAAGCACGAGGGCGCGGCCGGCATCGTCGCGAAGGCCGGACAGTACGTGATCTACCAGGGCGACGACGAGCGTTTCGACTACGTCTACAAGTTCGTCACCCTGGGCCGGGCCGACAGCGGCGACCGCGACCTCCTCGATTCCGGCACCCTGCATGTCGCCCGCTTCGACGCCGACGGGCGCGGCACCTGGATGCCGCTGGTCTTCGGGCAGGGTCCGCTGACGCCCGAGAACGGCTTTGCATCCCAGGCCGACGTGGTGATCGGCGCCCGGCTCGCCGCCGACCGGCTCGGGGCCACCAAGATGGACCGGCCCGAGGACGTCGAGGCCAACCCGAAGACCGGCAAGGTCTACGTGATGCTGACCAACAACGGGAAGCGCAAGGCCGATCAGGTCGATGCCGCCAACCCGCGGGCCGACAACCGCTTCGGCCACATCGTCGAGCTCACCCCCGACGACGGCGACCATGCCGCCACCGGATTCACCTGGGAGATCCTGGTCCGCTGCGGCGATCCGAGCATCGCCCAGGTCGGCGCCACCTTTTCGTCGGCCACCACGACGAACGGCTGGTTCGGGATGCCGGACAATTGCTCGGTCGACGGCCTCGGCCGGCTCTGGGTCGCCACGGACGGCAACGCGCCCTCCCGCACCGGTCGCAATGACGGTATCTGGGCGATGGAGACCGAAGGGGCGGGCCGCGGCACGGGCAAGCACTTCTTCCGCGTGCCCCACGGCGCCGAGATGTGCGGCCCCTATTTCACCCCCGACGACACCACCTTCTTCGTGGCCGTCCAGCATCCCGGCGAGGCCGACGAGGAGGACCCGAAGGCGGTGCCCGCCACCTTCGAGGCGCCCGCCACCCGCTGGCCGGACTTCGACCCGGCGATGCCGCCCCGCCCCGCCGTGCTGACGATCACCCGCCGCGGGGGCGGCCGCGTCGGGACCTGAGGCGGCCCACGGGCGCGGTGCCCGGCGCGACGATCCACGGATCACGCCACCGTCAGGCCTTCTTAACCACCCCCATACCATGTCATGGGGTGGTACGCCCTGTGCGGCGGGGGCTTCCGGCTCCCGCCTCTCGGAGCGGGAACCCCTTTCTGTTTCCGGTTTGTTCCGGTATGGTGAGAGGATGAAGGCGAATGCTGCACGGTTTCCCTCTGCGATCCGGCCCGCGAAGCCCGCGGCTGCCCCCTCACCCGCGCGAGGCGCTCCGGTGAGCGACCCCGCACGCGATCTCTTCGCCGGCGGCAAGGCGCCGCTGCCGAAGGCCGCCGAGCGGCGCAAGCTCGACGCTGTGGCGCCGCTTCCCCCCGTCTCGGCGGAGGCCGGTTACGACGCCTCCACCATCGAGGTGCTGGAGGGGCTGGAGCCGGTGCGCCGCCGCCCCGGCATGTATATCGGCGGCACCGACGAGCGCGCCCTGCACCACCTCTTCGCCGAGGTGATCGACAATTCCATGGACGAGGCGGTGGCGGGCCATGCCAGCTTCATCGAGGTGGAGCTGGAGGAGAGCGGCCACCTCGTCGTCACCGACAACGGCCGCGGCATCCCCGTCGACGCGCACCCGAAATACCCGAACAAGTCCGCGCTCGAGGTCATCATGACCATCCTGCACGCGGGCGGTAAGTTCGACTCGAAGGTCTACGAGACGTCCGGAGGCCTGCACGGCGTCGGCATCTCGGTGGTCAACGCCCTCTCGGACGAGCTCGAGGTCGAGGTCGCCCGCAGCCAGACCCTCTACCGCCAGACCTTTTCGCGGGGGCATGTCCAGGGTCCCTTGGAAACCGTCGGCCGGGTGCAGAACCGGCGCGGCACCCGCGTGCGCTTCCACCCCGATGCCGAGATCTTCGGGGCGCTGAAGTTCGATCCCCGCCGCTTGTTCAAGATGGCCCGCTCCAAGGCCTACCTGTTCGGCGGCGTCGAGATCCGCTGGCGCTGCGCCCCCGCCCTCCTCGAGGGCCTGGACGACGTGCCGGCCGAGACCGTGCACCGCTTCCCCGGGGGCCTGCGCGACTATCTCGCCCGCGATCTCGAGGGCAAGGAACTCGTCACCGACGCGATCTTTTCCGGCAAGATCACCAAGCCGGGCGGGCACGGCTCCCTCGAATGGGCCGTCGCCTGGATGGTGACCGACGACGGCGTCTCGGCTTCCTACTGCAACACCATCCCGACGGCGGAGGGCGGCACCCACGAGAGCGGCCTGCGCGTCGCCCTGCTGCGGGCCCTGCGCGAGCATGCCGAGCGCGTCGGCCAGGCCAAGCGCATGACGGCGGTGACCACCGACGACGTCATGGCGACCTGCGCCTCGATGCTCTCGGTCTTCATCCGCGAGCCCGAGTTCCAGGGCCAGACCAAGGACAAGCTCGCCACCGTCGAGGCCTCGCGCATCGTCGAGACCGCGATCCGCGACGCGTTCGACCACTGGCTCGCCGCCTCCCCGGCCCAGGCCAACAAGCTCCTCGACTGGGTGATCGACCGGGCCGAGGAGCGCCTGCGCCGGCGCCAGGAGAAGGAGGTCGCCCGCAAGTCCGCCACCCGCAAGCTGCGCCTGCCCGGCAAGCTCGCCGACTGCTCCAAGGCCGGCATGGCCGGCTCGGAGATCTTCATCGTCGAGGGTGACTCGGCCGGCGGCTCGGCCAAGCAGGCGCGCGACCGCGCCACCCAGGCGATTCTCCCCTTGCGCGGCAAGATCCTCAACGTCGCCTCGGCCAGCCGGGACAAGCTCGGCGCCAACCAGCTGATCTCGGACCTGACCCAGGCCCTCGGCTGCGGCACTGGCACGGGCTACCGCTCGGAGGACCTTCGCTACGAGAAGGTGATCATCATGACGGACGCCGACGTCGACGGCGCCCACATCGCCTCGCTGCTGATAACGTTCTTCTACCGGCAGATGCCCAAGCTCATCGACCGCGGGCACCTCTACCTGGCGATCCCGCCGCTCTACCGGATCAGCCAGGGCGCCAAGACGGCCTACGCTCGCGACGACGACCACAAGGCGCAACTGATCAAGACGGTGTTCAAGAACGGTAAGGTCGAGATCGGCCGCTTCAAGGGCCTCGGCGAGATGATGCCAGCCCAGTTGAAGGAGACCACCATGGACCCGAAGAAGCGCACGCTCCTGCGGGTGGAGGTGCTGGACGAGGCCCGCGACTCCACCGGGGACGCGGTGGAGCGCCTGATGGGCAACAAGCCCGAGGCGCGCTTCACCTTCATCTCCGAGCGTGCCGCCTTCGCCGACGGGGCCGAGCTCGACATCTGAGACGGCGATCGCCCGCGCCTTCGGAAGACCGGACGCGCGGGCGACGATCGACGGGCCCCGAACGGACGCCCGTCTTGAAGAGGAGCCCAGACGCAAGAAAGCCCGGCCGCGAGGCCGGGCTTTCTTGTTGGCCGGGGCCCGCGCGACCGGATCGACCGCGCGGGAGGCCGTGGGTTCAGATCCTAGTAGGAGCCGAACTTGTAGTTCAGGCCGGCGCGGACGACGGCGAACTCGGTGTCGC
>NZ_LMML01000001.1:23534-23606 GCF_001422215.1 Methylobacterium sp. Leaf89
GCGGCTGGAGTTGGTCAGACCGAAGTCGCGACCGCCGCCCGAACCGTAGGCGAAGCCGCCGGTGCCGTACAC
>NZ_LMML01000001.1:23754-23873 GCF_001422215.1 Methylobacterium sp. Leaf89
TACCGACGACCACGCCCGAACCCGGGGTGAACTGGTAGTTGTAGCCGATCTGACCGCCGCCGACGAAGCCGTCGTTGCTGCGGCCGTTGCCGAAGGCGATGGCAGCGGTGGTGCCCGGC
>NZ_LMML01000001.1:23940-56227 GCF_001422215.1 Methylobacterium sp. Leaf89
AGCGTTGAAACCGGCGTAGAAGCCGGTCCAGGTGAACACCGGCACCGGCACGAACACCGGGGGAGCCGCGCGGCGCGGAAGGTCGGCGGCCGAAGCGACGGCAGTCAGGCCGGCGAGCACGGTGGAGGCGAGAAGCAGTCTTTTCATTGGTTTACCTGGTCCTGGTTGGCGAGAGCCGGCGCGCTTGTAGTCCCTGGCCGACGCGAGGTCTGTCGCTTTCCTGCAACAAGGCCACCTATTAGGCCCCCAGATGTCAAAGAAGGGTAAAGGTTAGCGATCGGTCATCCTGACCTTTGCGCGGGGGTGCCATCACGCACATCCACGAGAAACAGGTGATCTTCGAATTGTGCAAGCCGTGTTGAAATCAAGGCGCGGCTGAACACTTTGTTGAGATGTGCGGAGCCGGCAGAATTCTGCCGAGCGCTGGTCCGTCTCGGCGTTTTCTTGCCTGTCGGATCCCTGCCTGTCGGATCCCTGCCTGTCGGATCCCTGCCTATTGGATTCTCGCCTGTCAGATCCTCCCCTCTCGGGCGAGGGGGCGCGCCGCCGTGGGGGCGAGCCCTGCGCGGACACCGGTGCGCAAGCCTAGCTCGTCGCTCTCGTGCACGAGGATCTGGGAGGCGTTGTCCCGCCCGAACCGCCGAGCCGACGCGCAGCGTGGATGCCTTGCGCCGCAAGCGACATGGGCCTGCAGAATCGGCGCAGGGGCTTTCCCTGCGCCCTGCCCTGCAAGGAATCATCGCCGCGTGGCGGAGAGGCCGTCAGTCGCCCGCCAACAGGGCCGTGAGCGCCGGCGACAGGCCGAGGCTCGCGAGGGGCGGAGCCTCGGCCTGTCGCCCGGCCCTTGCCCCGGCCGCGGCGGCCAGGACGGCGCGGGTCCCGGCCTCCACCGAGCAGAGCACCGGCGCCGGGACGGCGGGTTGGATCCGTGCGGCGAGGCCGGCCAGGGCCGCACCGCCGAGGATCACGGCCTCGGCGCCGTCCTCCCGGACGCAGGCGGTGCAGGCCGCCGCCAGGAGGCCGAGGGCCGCCTCCGGGTCGGCGGCGATCTCGCCCCCCGTGGGCGCGACGGTGCGCACGCCGGTGAGGCGCTCGCCGAGGCCCAGGCCGGCCACGAACTCCGTCAGCATCGGTCCCCACAGGACGCCGCCCGTGACGATGGCGAAGCGCCGCCCGCCCGCCTGCGCGGCCCGGCAGGCGGCCTCCGCCATCCCGACCACGGGCACCGGGGAGACCTCGCGCAGGGCGGCGAGGCCAGGATCGCCGAAGCAGGCGAGGTAGACCGCATCGCAGCCGGCCCCGTGCGCGGCAAAGGCGTCGAGGGCGGCGTGCCCGGCGATCGCCGCCGCCGCGCGGCTGGCGATGTAGCGGGCCCCGAATCGCCCGGTGGCGGGCACCAGGGTGACGCCGGCCCCGGCGATCGCCCGGACATGGCCGGCCACGAGGTCGGTGACCGACGCGGTGGTGTTCGGGTTGATGAGGAGGATGCGCAAGGGGGTCCGGACCTCGTCCAGGGTGGGGATGGTGCAGGCCTGAGCAAGGGCCCGAGCAAGAGCTCGGCCAGGGGGGGGGCGCCGGACCACGGGCCTGCGGATAAGCCGTCCTGCTTGGGCTCCCCTCGATTGACAAGGCCGTGCAAGGCCCTAAGTGTCCCCGCAACGCGTGTGCGCGGCGGGTCGAGTGTCGAAGCCGCCCCTGATGCCAGCCGTCGCCGTGTCGATGTCCTCCGCGCCGGTTGGTCCATTCCCGCGCGCAACGGTTCTCATAGAATATGTCTTTTGCCGACCTCGGATTGAGCGACAAAGTCCTCCAGGCCGTCACGGCGGCCGGTTATTCCGAGCCCACGCCGATCCAGGCCCAGGCCATCCCCCACGTGCTCGCGCGCCGCGACGTCCTCGGCATCGCCCAGACCGGCACCGGCAAGACGGCGGCCTTCACGCTGCCGATGCTGACCCTGCTGGAGAACGGCCGTGCCCGGGCGCGCATGCCGCGCACCCTGATCCTGGAGCCGACCCGCGAGCTCGCCGCCCAGGTGGTGGAGAATTTCGACCGCTACGGCATCAACCACAAGCTCAACGTCGCCCTCATCATCGGCGGCGTCTCCTTCGCGGAGCAGGACGCCAAGCTGATGCGCGGCACCGACGTGCTGATCGCGACGCCGGGCCGGCTCCTCGACCATTTCGAGCGCGGCAAGCTGCTGCTCACCGGCGTGGAGCTCCTCGTCATCGACGAGGCCGACCGCATGCTCGACATGGGGTTCATTCCCGACATCGAGCGCATCGTGAAGATGGTGCCCTTCACGCGCCAGACCCTGTTCTTCTCCGCCACCATGCCGCCGGAGATCGAGCGGCTGGCGGACATGTTCCTGCACACCCCGCAGCGGATCGAGGTGGCCCGGCCCGCCTCCACCGCCTCGACCATCGTGCAGAAGCTCGTGGCCACGAGTTCCGAGGGGCACGAGAAGCGCGACCTCCTGCGCCGCCTCATCCGGGGCGAGGCCGAGCTGAACAACGGCATCATCTTCTGCAACCGCAAGCGCGACGTGGCGCTGCTGCAGAAGTCGCTTGCCAGCCACGGCTTCAACGTGGCCGCCCTGCACGGCGACATGGACCAGCGCGCCCGCACCATCGCCCTCGACGCCTTCCGCTCGGGCGAGGTCCCGCTCCTGGTGGCGAGCGACGTGGCGGCCCGCGGCCTCGACATCCCGGCCGTGAGCCACGTCTTCAACTTCGACGTGCCGCATCACCCGGAAGACTACGTGCACCGGATCGGCCGAACCGGCCGCGCCGGTCGCGCCGGGCACGCCTTCACCCTGGTGAGCCGGTCCGACGAGCGCTCGCTCCACGCCATCGAGGCGCTGATCGGCCAGCCGATCCCCTGGGCCGAGGGCGACCTCGCCTCGGTGCCTGAATCCGCCCCTTCCGCGGAGGGCGAGGCGACCCGCACGCGCTACCGCGGCAAGACCGGCCGGCAGGTCCGCGGCGGCGAGGCTCGCCGATCCGAAGGGCGCAAGTCCGAGGCACGAAATTCCGAGGGCCGGAATCCCGAGGGGCGCGCCACATCGGCCGGCCGCTCGGAGCCGAGGGCCGAGAGCGCCCGATCCGATGCCAGGCCCGAGGCCGGCGATCGGCCCGAGGCGTCCGTCGAGGAACGCGCCCCCAAGCGGGAGGGACGCCGGGACGGACGGGGCGGGCGGTCGTCCCGCCGGGGTTCGTCCGAGCGTGCGGCCCCGGAGGCGGAGGTCGCGCAGGACCTTGCCGCCCCCGCGGCCCCGGCCCCGCAGCGGGCGCCCCGTCCCGAGCGCACGGCCGAGCGGTCCCGCGACGAGCGTCGTTCGCCGCGGCGGCGCGGCGACGAAGACGAGGGCGAGACACCCGTCGGTCTCGGCTCGCACGTGCCGGCCTTTCTGCTGCGTCCGGCCGTGGTCAAATCTTCGAAGTAACGTGACACCGCCAGTCGTTCATCCTGTCGAACCTTAACCGCATCTCCACCATCGCGTCCGCATGATGCGATCCTGCGGAAACGCTCCGCTCCGGGATCGGGCCGGGTGGATGGGACGGTTGGACGAACGATGGGCGGCAGTCAGGGCGACCGCGAACGGAGCTTTGCGCTGGCCGAGCGTGCCAATGCGCTGATCCGCGATTACGGTCCGTCGGCGGAACCGCGCGCCTACGCCGTCTGGTACGCCTACGTCTCGGGCACGCAGCCGCAGATGAACGACGCGGTGAAGCGCCTCACGGCCGCATCGGGGCGCCTGAGCCACGCGGACATCGACGGCCTCTACGAGAGCTATCTCGATCCCTCCCGCCTCTCGACCGCCACCGAGCGGGCGAGCAGCAGCGTCCTGTCGGAGATCGCGGGCGTGATGGAGGTACTGGACCTCTCCCTCGGCTCCACGGCGCAGTACGACGCGTCGTTGCGGACCCTGGCGCGAGACCTCGACGGGACGGTCCCGACGGCGGCCGGGGTGCACAAGGTGGTGGCCGCCCTCGTGGCGACGACGCGGGAGGTCACGGCCAACAACCGCACCCTGGAGGCGCGGATGCGCGAGAGCCGGCGCGAGATCGAGACCCTGCGCGAGACCCTGGAGGCGACGCGCCTGGAGAGCCTCACCGATCCGCTCACCGGCCTGTCGAACCGCAAGCACTTCGAGGACAGCCTGTGCCGGCTGGTCCAGGGGGCCTCCCCGGCCGCCCCGGCCTGCCTGATCGTCATCGACGTCGATTCGTTCAAGCGCTTCAACGACGTCTACGGCCACATCACGGGCGACCAGGTGCTGCGCCTCGTGGCCATGGTGATGCGCGAGCCCGTGAAGGCCCGCGCGGTCCTCGCCCGCTTCGGCGGCGAGGAATTCGCCATGCTGCTGCCTGCCACGAACCGGGCAGCGGCCTACGCCCTCGCCGAGACGGTGCGGACCAGCGTGATGGCGCGCGAACTGGTGAAGCGGTCCACCGGGGAGTCGCTCGGCAAGATCACGATCTCCCTCGGCGTGGCGATGCACCGCCCGGGCGACACCGCGGTGTCGCTGCTCGAGCGGGCCGACCAGTGCATGTTCAGGGCCAAGCGCGACGGCCGCAACCGGACGGTCGACGACGCCGACATGGACCTGTCGCGCGTCGAGGACCTGTCGAGCGTCGCCTGATCCTGCGTCCGGCCCGGCGCCTCAGGCGCCGGCGTGGACCGCCTCGGGGTTCACCGGGGTGATCGCCACGGACTCGCCGCAGCCGCAGGCCGAGGTCTGGTTCGGGTTGTTGAACACGAACTGGGACGAAAGCTTGCTGGTCTGGAAGTCCATCTGCGTCCCGAGCAGGAACAGCAGCGCCTTCGGATCGACGAAGACGGTGACGCCGCGATCCTCGACCTTGTCCTCGCCGGGCTTCTGCCCCTCGGCATATTCCATCGTGTAGGACATGCCGGCGCAGCCGCCGTTCTTCACGCCGACCCGGACGCCCGCGATGGGCTGGTCCGCATCGGCGATGATCGCCTTGATGCGGGCTGCCGCCGCGTCGGTCAGCGACAGGACCTTGAACTTCGATGCCATGATGTCTCTCCGACGGCCGGGTTCAAGGCCCGGGCGGGTGAGGGTGCTTGAACCCGGTTAAGATAAGGATTGCGGAGCCTGCGGTCCATGGCCGGCGGAAGCCGACCTGAACCGCGTTATCCTCGGCGACGGCCGATGGAGGTTTTCATGGCACGAAGGGCGCGGCGCGCGATGAGCGTCGAGGCGTTTGTCGCCTGGCAGCAGCGCCAGGATCGTCTCCACGAACTCGTCGAGGGCGTGCCGGTACCCCCTTGTGAAGATGATGACGGGGGCCAGCGCCCAGCAGGACCGGGACACCGTCAACATCATCGCCGCCCTTCATGGCCAGCTGCGCGCACCGGGATCGCGACCCTGCGCCGTCCGGACGTCACCGTGGAATGTGGCGACTTGATTCCGGACAGCTACGAGAGCCGAACGCCGCGCCTCGTCGTGGAGGTGTTGTCGCCCTCGACGAGCACCCTCGATCGCTTCCGGAAGCTGGAAGAATACAAGCGACATCCGACGATCGCCTATATCCAGCTCGGGGAAACACGCTGGCCCAGCGCCACGCTCTATCGGCGCGATGGAGAAACCTGGGATACGCAGGCTTTCGAGACCATGGACGCGGCGGTCGATCTGCCCGCCATCGGTGCGACCCTGTCGTTGGTCGACATCTACGATGGCATGACCTTCGTCGGGCTGCGCGAGGCCCCCATCGCCTGACGGTCCGCTACCACATGTCCAGCGCGACGCGGGCCTCGTCGGACATCCGGCTCTGATCCCACGGCGGATCGAACACCATCGTGACGCTGCAGGACTGGACCCCCGGCACGGCGGCCACGGCGGTCTCGACCCAGCCCGGCATCTCGCCGGCCACGGGGCAGCCCGGCGCGGTCAGGGTCATGTCGATGGCGACCTTTCGGTCGTCGGCGATGTCGACCTTGTAGATCAGTCCGAGCTCGTAGATGTCGGCCGGGATCTCCGGATCGTAGACGCTCTTCAGGGCGACCACGATGTCGTCGGTCAGGCGGTCGAGCTCCTCGGGCGGGATCGCCGAGTCGCTCGCGATGGTGGGGGTGTTGGCCCCCCCGGTGATGGCTGAATCGCTCATGGGTCTCTGTCCTGGTCTCGCGATGGCGCGGAGTGGCCGGGCCCCGCTCGAAAATCGTTCAGGCGAACATCATCTCGGCCTTGGCTAGCGCCTCGGCCAGGGCGTCCACCTCCTGCGTGGTGTTATACAGGCCGAAGGAGGCGCGGCAGCTGGAGGTGGCGCCGAAGCGCGTGAGCAGCGGCATCGCGCAATGCGTCCCCGCCCGGATCGCGACGCCGTAGCGATCGATCACGGTGGCGATGTCGTGGGCGTGCGCGCCCTTCATCTCGAAGGCGATGACGCCGCCCTTGCCCTTCGCCGTGCCGATCATCCGCAAGGAATTCATGGCGCCCAGGCGCTCCTGCGCGTAGGCGAGCAGGGACGCCTCGTGGGCGGCGATCCGGTCGCGCCCGACGCCCATCATGAACTCCAGCGCGGCCCCGAGGCCGACCGCCTCGATGATGGCGGGCGTGCCCGCTTCGAAGCGGTGGGGCGGATCGTTGTAGGTGATGCTGTCCTGGCTCACCGTCCGGATCATCTCGCCGCCGCCCTGGTAGGGGGGAAGCCGCTCCAGCCATTCCTTCTTGCCGTAGAGCACGCCGATGCCGGTGGGACCGTAGACCTTGTGGCCGGTGAAGACGAAGAAGTCGCAATCCAGCGCCTTCACGTCGATCGGCGTGTGCACCGCGCTCTGGGCCCCGTCGAGGAGTACGGGAACGCCGTGCGCATGGGCGATGCGCACGATCTCGGCCGCCGGCGTCACCGTGCCGAGGACGTTCGACATGTGGGTGATCGCCACCATCCGGGTGCGTGGCGTGAAGAGTTTTTCGTACGCCTCGACGAGGAAGTTGCCCGCGTCGTCCACCGGGGCCCACTTGATCACCGCGCCACGCCGTTCGCGCAGGAAGTGCCAGGGCACGATGTTGGAGTGGTGCTCCATGATCGACAGGATGATCTCGTCGCCCTCCCCGATCTGGCCGAGCAGACCCATCGAGGAGGCCACGAGGTTGTAGGCCTCGGTGGCGTTGCGGGTGAAGATGATCTCGTCGGTGGAGTCGGCGTTCAGGAATTGCCGGGTGGTCTCGCGCGCGCCCTCGAAGCCCTCCGTGGCGGCGTTCGCCATGAAGTGCAGCCCGCGATGGACGTTGGCGTACCCCGTCTCCATGCAGGCCACCATCGCGTCGATGACCGCGCGCGGCTTCTGTGCGGAGGCCGCATTGTCGAGATAGACCAGCGGCCGGCCATAGACCTTCTCGCCGAGTATCGGGAACTGGGCCCGGATCGCTTCGACGTCGTAGGGAATGTTCGGGACGGGTGCGTTCATGGGTGGACCTGTGTGGTGTCGGACGCGCGCGGCCCTCCCCCGTCGCGGGAGAGGGCCGTCGGCGGGGTGCGATCAGCCCCGCGCCGCGAGCCACGCCTCGATGGTGCCGATCAGCGCCTCGCGGGCGCCGTCGTGGCTGACCGACTCGATGGCTGCGCCCAGGAAGGCCTGGACCAGCAGGCTCTCGGCCTGGGCCTTCGGAAGCCCGCGCTGCATCAGGTAGAACAGCAGGTCCTCGTCGAGGGCGCCGCAGGTGGCCCCGTGGCCGCAGGCGACGTCGTCGGCGAAGATCTCCAGCTCGGGCTTGTTCATCATCTGCCCCTCGTCGGACAGGATGAGGCAGGCCGACATCATCTTGCCGTCGGTCTGCTGAGCCGCCTGCTGGACGATGATCTTGCCTTGGAACACGCCCGTGGCCGCATCATCCACCACGGTCTTGAACAGCTCGCGGCTCACGCCGCCGGTGGCGGCATGATCGGCCAGGAAGGTGGTGTCGGCGAGCTGCCGGCCATTCAGCATGGCCGCCCCGTTCACCACCGCGCGGCCGTCGGCTCCGGCGAAGTTCAGGTAGACCTGGTGACGCGAGAGTACGCCGCCGACGACCACGTTGACGGTCTCGACCGCCGACGCGGCGCCGAGCTTGACCGACAAGGTCGACAGGGCCACGGCCTCGCGGCCTTCCGCGTTCAGGCGGGCGTGCCGGAAGGTGGCGTTGTCGGCCACCGTCACGTCGAGGGCGTCGTTGGGCTGGTAGGCGACGCCGTCCGGCCCCTCATGGCTCTCCAGGACCAGCGCCTCCGCGCCCTCCCCCAGCACCACGAGCGCGCGGGTGGCGGTCGAGAACGTCTCCGATCCGGTGGCGATGAAGCGCAGGTGCAGCGGGGTCTCGACCTTGGCGCCGGGCTCCACGGCGATCAGCACGCCATCGGCCAGGAAGGCCGTGTTGAGCTGATAGATCGGATTCTCGGACGCCTGGCGCACCGGCGCCAGCTTCTCGAGGAGGGCGTGCCCGTCGGTGAGCGCCTGGGTCAGCGGCGTGACCGTGATGCCGGCCGGGATGCGGCCGAGGTCGGACAGATCCGCGATCATGTGGCCGTTGACGAAGGTGAGGCGCACCGCCTCGATCCCGGCGAAACCCTTCGCATCGGCGACGGCGCGCGCAGCGACCTCGGCCGCCGGCATCTCCGCCGGGTGCGCGGCATCGCGAAAGGCCGAGCGCAGGTCGGTGTACTTGAAGGCCTCGACCCGGCGGGTCGGCAGGCCCACCGCCTCGAAGTAGCGGAACGCCTCCTCGCGGGCGATCGAGACGCCCGTCGGGTACTTCATCCTGGTGGCTTCGAAGAGCTTGGACAGCCCGGTCTCGGCCGCGGTGCGGAGGGGGGTGATGTCGGCCATGGTCAGGCGGCCTCGCCCGTGCGGTACTCGGCGTAGCCGGAGGCTTCGAGGGCCTTGGCGAGGTCCTTGTCGCCCGACTTCACGATCTGGCCCTGCGACATGACGTGGACCACGTCCGGCACGATGTAGTCGAGCAGGCGCTGGTAGTGGGTGATGACGAGGAACGAGCGACCCTGGGCGCGCAGCGCGTTGACGCCCTCGGAGACGATGCGGAGCGCATCGATGTCCAGTCCGGAATCGGTCTCGTCGAGGACGCAGAACTTCGGCTCCAGGAGCGCCATCTGCAGGATCTCCATGCGCTTCTTCTCGCCGCCGGAGAACCCGACGTTGAGGGCGCGCTTGAGCATGTCCTTGTTGATCTCGAGCTTCTCGGCCGCCCCGTTCACCCGGCGGATGAAGTCGGGGGTCGAGAACTCGCCCTCGCCCCGCGCCCGGCGCTGGGCGTTCAGGGTTGCCTTGAGGAAGGTCATGGTGCCGACGCCCGGGATCTCCAGCGGGTACTGGAAGGCCAGGAACACGCCCGAGGCGGCGCGCTCGTCGGGGCTCATCTCGAGGATGTTCTCGCCGTCGAGCAGGATCTCGCCGTCGAGGACTTCATAATCTTCCTTGCCCGCGATGACGTAGGACAGGGTCGACTTGCCCGAGCCGTTCGGGCCCATGATGGCGGCGACCTCGCCGTCGTTCACGGTGAGGTTGAGGCCGTTGAGGATCTGCTTGTCCTCGATGGCGACCACGAGGTTCTTGATTTCGATCATTGCAGCATAGTCCGTTCTAGGTTGAATACCCGGCGCGGAACCGAAACGGTCCCTGGCGTCGGAAAGCTCTGATGTGCGGCTGCCGGCCCGGACGGCAGGGCGCCGGGCGTTCCGGTCCCCCCATGGGGAACCAGAGCGCCGGCGCCGCGTCGCGACGGTTCGCGGCGTCCCTTGTCCTCAGCCCACTGAGCCTTCGAGGCTGATCGAGATCAGCTTCTGGGCCTCGACGGCGAACTCCATCGGCAACTGCTGCAGCACGTCGCGGACGAAGCCGTTGACGATGAGCGCGGTCGCCTCCTCGTTGGAGAGGCCGCGCTGCTGGCAGTAGAACATCTGGTCTTCCGAGATCTTCGAGGTGGTGGCCTCGTGCTCGAACTGCGCGGAGGAATTCTTCGACTCGATGTACGGCACGGTGTGCGCGCCGCACTGGTCGCCGATCAAGAGCGAGTCGCAGTTGGTGAAGTTGCGCGCGCCCGTCGCCTTGCGGTGCGCCGAGACGAGGCCCCGATAGGTGTTCTGCGAACGCCCGGCCGAGATGCCCTTCGAGATGATCCGGCTGGTGGTGTTCTTGCCCAGATGGATCATCTTGGTGCCGGAATCGACCTGCTGCATGCCGTTCGACACCGCGATCGAGTAGAACTCGCCGCGGGAATTGTCGCCGCGCAGGATGCAGGACGGGTACTTCCAGGTGATCGCCGAGCCGGTCTCGACCTGCGTCCAAGAGATCTTCGAGTTGGCGCCGCGGCAATCGCCGCGTTTGGTGACGAAGTTGTAGATGCCGCCCTTGCCCTCGTTGTCGCCCGGGTACCAGTTCTGGACGGTCGAGTACTTGATCTCGGCATCATCGAGGGCGACGAGCTCGACCACGGCGGCGTGGAGCTGGTTGTCGTCGCGCTTCGGGGCGGTGCAGCCCTCCAGGTACGAGACGTAGGAGCCCTTGTCGGCGATGATCAGCGTGCGCTCGAACTGGCCGGTGTCGCGCTCGTTGATGCGGAAATAGGTCGACAGCTCCATCGGGCAGCGCACGCCCGGCGGGATGTAGACGAACGAGCCGTCGGAGAAGACCGCCGAGTTCAGGGTCGCGAAGAAGTTGTCGGTCACGGGCACGACCGAGCCGAGATACTTGCGCACCAGGTCCGGATACTCGCGGATCGCCTCGGAGATCGGCATGAAGATCACGCCGGCCTTGGACAGCTCGGCCTTGAAGGTGGTGGCCACCGAGACCGAATCGAACACGGCATCGACCGCGACCCGACGCTCGGGGGCGATGCCCTCCAGCACCTCGACCTCGCGCAGCGGGATGCCCAGCTTCTCGTAGGTCTTCAGGATCTCCGGGTCGATCTCGTCGAGCGACATCGCCGCCGGGCGCTTGGGCGCCGCGTAGTAGTAGATGTCCTTGTAGTCCACCTTGTCATAGGACACCCGGGCCCAATCGGGCTCCTGCATGGTCTGCCAGCGCTTGTAGGCGTCGAGGCGCCAGTCCAGCATCCACGCGGGCTCGTCCTTCTTGGCCGAGATGAAGCGGATCACGTCCTCGGAGATGCCCTTGGCGGACTTCTCCATCTCGATCGTGGTCTCGAACCCGTACTTGTACTGGTCGAGGTCGATCGAGCGGACCCGGTCGATGGTTTCCTGCACTGCAGGCATTATGCGTCTCCTGACATGCCCGGCGTCAAGGGCCGGGTGTGGGTCGGATGGCTTGGGAAGGCGGCACTCACGCCGCGTGCCCCTGCCGTCGATATAGGGTCTCCACCAGGCGTTCGCAGGCGGCGCGACACCGCGCTGCGTCGCTTTCGGTGCTGTTCCACCCGAGGCTCACGCGCAGGGCCCCTGCGGCGAGCGCAGGGGTGACGCCCATGGCCGCGAGGACGGGCGAGCGGGCGACCTTTCCGGAGGCGCAGGCCGAGCCGGACGAGATCGCGACGCCGGCGAGATCCAGCGTCATCAGCGCCGTTGGGGCATCGAGCCCCGGAACGGCGAAGCACAGGGTGTTGGGCAGGCGCGGGGCGCCGGCGCCGAACACGACGAGGTCGGGTGCGCAGGCGCGCAGCCCCGCCTCGATACCGTCGCGCAGATCCGCGAGGCGGTCCGCGGAGGCGGGTTCGGCGAGGTCCGCGGCGACCCCCAGCCCGACGATGCCGGGCAGGTTCTCGGTGCCGCCGCGCAGGCGCGCCTCCTGGCCGCCCCCGCGCAGGAAGCCCGCACCGAGGGTCACGCCCTGGGCGAGCACCAGGGCGCCGATGCCCTTCGGGGCGCCGAACTTGTGGCCCGAGAGGCTGAGGGCGTCGAGGCCGAGGGCCGACATGTCCAGGGGGATCTTGCCGATCGCCTGGACCGCATCCGTATGCACCAGGGCGCGGCCATGCGCCCGGGCCAGGGCTACGATCGCCGCCAGCGGCTGGATCACGCCGGTCTCGTTGTTGGCGGCATGGATCGAGATCAGCACGTCCGCCGCGGCATGCCGGCGCAGCAGGGTCTCCAGCGCGCCGAGGTCGATCAGGCCCGCGCCATCCACGGGCACGCGGTCGAGCGCCTCCGCCGGAAAGCGGTGGCCGGCCGAGACGCAGGGGTGCTCGGTGGCGCCAAGGACAAGGCGCGTGGGTGCGGACTGTCCCGCCCGCGCCAGGGCGCCGGACAGGACCGCGTTGGCGGCCTCGGTGCCGCCGCTCGTGAACACCACGCGGCCCGGGCCGGCGCCGACCCGCCGGGCCACCGCCTCGCGGGCGGTCTCCAGGGCGGCCCGGGCCGCCCGGCCCTCCGCGTGGACCGACGAGGGGTTGCCGGGCAGGGCCAGCGCCCGCACCACGGCAGCCGCCACCTCCGGCCGAACCGGTGAGGTCGCGTTGTGGTCGAGGTAGGCGCGGGGCGAAGTCATCCGGGAAAAACCACTGGCGGCGTCAAGGTCGAAAACGACAAATCCTTGCTTTTGCCCCCCACGATCATGCTAAGGCGCGGACACGATCCGTGTTCCGGTCGCCCATCGTGCGGGGAACGCGCCGATCCGAAGCTGGCTCGACCTGCGCTTGTTTAGAACGATTCTAGTTCGCTAGAATTATTCTAAGAGTGCTTTTAGGTTCGTGGCCGGGCGAGTCAAGGCACGCCTCACGGCTTTGCCCAGGCGTCGGACGCGCGCGTGTTTCCCTCGCGTCGGCGATCCACCGTGCGATGCCCGCCCGGGCATCCGCTCAGGAGTGTTGGTTTCCATGCCCGAAGTCATCTTCACCGGTCCCGCCGGCCGTCTCGAGGGGCGCTACCAGGCGCCCAAGAAGAAGGGCGCCCCGATCGCGATCGTGCTGCACCCGCACCCGCAATTCGGGGGCACGATGAACAATCAAATCGTGTACAATCTTTTCTACACCTTCGCCAATCGCGGCTTCGCGGCGCTGCGCTTCAACTTCCGCGGCGTCGGCCGCAGCCAGGGCGCGTTCGATCACGGCACGGGCGAGCTTTCCGACGCGGCCTCCGCCCTCGACTGGGTGCAGTCGGTGAACCCGGAGGCCCGCGCCTGCTGGATTGCCGGCGTCTCGTTCGGCTCGTGGATCGGCATGCAGCTGCTGATGCGCCGCCCCGAGATCGAGGGCTTCATCTCGATCGCCGCGATGGCCAACCGCTACGACTTCACCTTCCTGGCCCCCTGCCCGTCCTCGGGCCTGTTCGTGCACGGTTCCGAGGACCGGGTCGCCCCGGCCCGCGAGGTCATGCCGGTGATCGAGAAGGTGAAGACCCAGAAGGGCGTCATCATCGAGCACCAGATGGTGGAGGGCGCCAACCACTTCTTCGATGGCAAGGTCGACGAGCTGACCCAGACCGTCGACACCTACCTCGACAAGCGCCTCGGCCCGAAGCCCGAGGCGGCGTGATCGCAGGGCTACTTGAAGTTTATTTTCGGATGAATATCATTCGTTGCGCAACTTGAGGAAGCGCTATGAATGATGATTTGGAACGCCGTGGTCCGGAAGATCCGAGCAAGATCAGCCTGACCGAGGCTTGGGAGGTGCGCTACTGGACGAAGCGGTTCGGTGTCACGGAAGACCAACTCCGAGCCTGTGTCGATCGCGTCGGAAACGGAACGGCGAAGGTCGCGCAGTGCCTTGGAAAGCGGTGGCCGTAACGGGCTCGCGGCGGATCCATAACGGTCGCCGGGCTCAATGACATGCGGCGGCGCTCCATGACGGAGCGCTGCCGTTTTTTGTCGTCACTGTTGTGTCTTACGCCTGTGCGTGCCCGACCGGCACGGCGGGCGCCCCTCCACCCCTCCGCCGACGATGTCCTTCCGCCCGCCACTATCGGCCACCGACCGGTTCGTACAGATCGCGCGTCAGGTCTTCGCGAGCGCCCTGGAGTCGCCGGAAGTCGTCGGCGGAGATCACCACCACCTCGTCGCGCCCGCGCACCGTCACGTGCTGAGGGCCCTCGCTGCGGACGCGGCGCACGAGTCCGCTGAAGCGCGCAGTGGCGTCCTGCAGCGGCCAGACCCCTTGCGGATGCGACAACCCGGGTGACTTCGACGATCTGGTCATACGGACCAGATCAGCAGGTCGCCGCCGATCCTGGGCCGCCCCTCACGCCTTGGCGTGCACCACCGGTACGGCGGGCGCCCCCTCCCATTCCGAATGGGCCGGAATCGATTCGCCCTTCATCACGATGGTGAGCGGCCGCAGGCGGGCGTAGTCGCCGACCTTGGTGTCGTAGAGCACCGTCGAGAAGGCGCCCACCGACACGCCCCGGCCGACCTCGACCCGGCCGACCTTCATGATGCGGTCCTCGTAGAGGTGCGTCTGCAGGGCGGAGGTGCGGTTGATGGTGGCGTAGTCGCCGATGGTGACGCAGTCGAACTCGGTGATGTCGGTGGTGAGCATGCACACGCCCTGGCCGACCTTCACGCCGAGGAGCCGCAGCATCCAGGGCAGGAACGGGGTGCCGACGAGGTGCTCCAGCAGCACCTTGCCGGCCAGGCCCCAGTAAAGCACCGCGACGGCCTCGGTGCGCATGGCCCACCACGACCACATCGGCTGCATGCCGGGCTTGTAGACGCCCATCAGCAGCCACTTCACCGCGATCACCGTGAAGGACTGGATGAAGGCGATGGCGACGGAGACCGCCACGAAGCTGACCGCGAGGCCGGTCCAGTCCTGGGCCAGGATCGCCGGGTAGAAGTAGAAATCGATCGCCGAGATCGCGAGGGTGATGAACAGCATCGGCGAGAACGAGGTCGAGAACGCCTCGAAGATGCCGCGCCGGAGCTTGGGCCCGATGCCGGGCTCGTAGGTCTGGGTGTTCGAGCCGAGATCGACCCGCTGGCGCGAGGGCAGCTTGATCGGCGGCGAGCCGAACCAGGTGTCGCCCGGGCTCATCAGGGCGTTCGCCGGCGGCTTCGACTTGATGCCGATGAGCACGTCCTCCGGGATCACCGCCCCCGGCGGGACCACGGCGTCGTTGCCGACGAAGACGCGCGGGCCGGTATGGACTTCGTGCATCGTCATCCAGCCGCGCCGGATCTCCTCCTCGCCGAACACTACCTCGTCGGCGATGAAGTTGCGCGCGCCGATATCGGCGAGGTCGTAGCGCCCGGCGAGGTTGGTGGAGATCTCGGCCCCCTGCCCCATCCGGGCGCCCATCAGGCGGTACCAGGCCCGCATGTAGACGGTGGCGAACAGGGAGGAGAGCGTCTCCAGCGTCACCTCCGCGGCGAGCGCCACGGCCCATTTGCGCAGGTAGAAACCGCTGTAGATCGAGTGGGTGCCCGAGGAGACGCGGGGCAGCACGAGCCAGCGGATCGCGGCGATCAGCAGCACCGTGCCCGCCGTCATCAGCATGGCGGTGGGCCAGGTCAGCAGCGGCAGGTACCAGTGGTAGTCGATGTCGGTGATGTCCCCGAGGGAATCGCTGAGCTGGTCGAAGATGTAGAAGGCGGGAAAGATCGGCAGCAGGCCGATGGCGGGGATCGCCGCCAGCAGGAAGGCGTAGAGGGCCGCGAAGGCGAAGCGCCGCCGGGGCGAGGCCGTGGCGGGCGCGGGCAGCGCCTCCGGGTCGGCGTCGCCGACCTTGCGCCCGGGTGAGCCGTCCCAGATCTCGGCGCTCCCCACCCGCGTGCCGGTGGGGATGGTGGTGAGGTCGCCGATCTCGGCATGGTCGCCGATGACCGTGTCGGGCCCGATGACGCAGGAGGCGCCGATGGCCACGTCGGCGCCGATCGCCACGCGACCGATGATCAGCGCATCGCCCACCACCTCCGCGTTGGCGATGACGAGGCGGCCGCCCAGCGAGGCGCCGGGGCCGACGCTGAGCAGGTCCGGCGCCCCGATCTCCGCGTCGGAGATCAGCGCGTCCCGGCCGATGTCGGCGCCCAGCAGCCGCAGGTAGAACACGATGGCGGGCGAGCCCTGGAGCCACTTGACGTGGACCAGCGGCGTCAGGCGCTGCGCCAGCCACCAGCGGTAATAGTACACGCCCCAGAGCGGGTAGCGCCCCGGTTTGGTGCGCCCGAGGATCAGCCACTTGGCCGCCACCGCGATGGCGGCCGTGACGGCGTTGATGCCGATATAGACCAGGAGCAGCACGCCGAGTTCGCCGAAGAAGCCGAGCCCGCCGCCGGTGAGCAGCAGGTAGGTCACGAAGATGCCGAGCCACTGCGCCGTGGCCAGCGCGATGACGAAGGGCAGGGCCGCCGCCTGCGCGAGGCCGCACAGGAAGCGCCGCTTCAGGGAGGGCGCCGGGAAGCTGAGATCGCGGATCGCCATCTCGGTGCCGGCCCCGCCGGTGCGGGCGACGAGGGTGTCGGCCATGGCCCTCAGGGTGCGCTGGCCGTAGACGTCCTGCAGGGTGATGGCGGCCAGCGCCGGCACCTCACGCACCGCGCCGACGAAGCGGGCGGCCAGCAGGGAGTGGCCGCCGAGATCGGCGAAGAAGTCGCCCTCGAAGGGGATCGCCTGGTTGCCGAAGATGCGGTTGGCGGCGGCGAGCAGCGCGGCTTCGGTCTCGTTGCGCGGCGGCTCCTGCTCGCCCGACGTGTCGGCCACCGTGAGGGTGGCGATGCGCAGGGCCTTGCGGTCGACCTTGCCCGAGGTCAGGCGGGGCAGCACCTCCACGGTCTCGAAATGCCCCGGCACCATGTAGGGCGGCATCTGCTCGGCGAGCGTGTGACGCAGGGCGACCCGGTCGATCTCGGTGCCGCGGTCTGGCACCAGGAAGGCGACGAGGCGGTCGACCCCGTCGTCCTGGCGCAGCACCACCGCCGCCTGGTTGATGCCGGGCAGGACTTGGATGCGCGACTCGATCTCGCCGAGTTCCACCCGGAAGCCGCGGATCTTCACCTGATCGTCGATGCGGCCGTGGAACAGGATGTTGCCGGCGGCATCCAGGGAGACCGCGTCGCCGGAGCGGTACAGGACCGGGTCGGTCCCATCCGAGGCGTAGGGGTTGGCGATGAATTTTTCCGCCGTCAGCTCGGGGCGCTTCAGGTAGCCCTTGGCGACGCCCGGACCGCCGATCAGGAGTTCGCCGGGCTGCCCCCGCGCGAGAAGCTCGAGCGCCTCGCCCGCGACATACACCGAATAATTCGGGATCGGGCCGCCGATGGTCACGGGCACGCCGGACTGCATCTCGGCGGCGGTGGCCACCACCGTGGCCTCGGTCGGACCGTAGGTGTTGAAGAGCTGGCGCGCGCCGCTCGCCCAGCGGGCGACCAGGGGCTCGGGCAGGGCCTCGCCGCCGAGCAGCACGAGGCGCACCGTGGGCAGGTCCCGGGAGATCATCGCCAGCAGCGTCGGCACCGTGTCGAGGACGGTGACGCCGGCCCGGGCGATGATGTCCGGCAGGCTCTCAACGTCGCCCATCATGGCCGGCGAAGCCACGAACAGCGTCGCGCCCACGAGGTAGGGCACCCAGATCTCCTCCATCGAGAGATCGAAGGCCACGGAGGCGCCCTGGAACACCACGTCGTTCGGCCGCATCCCGTAGAGGACGTTCCCCGAGCGCAGGAAATGGCAGATGTTGGCGTGGCTGATGACGATGCCCTTCGGCACGCCGGTCGAGCCCGAGGTGTAGATCAGGTAGGCCGGGTGTTCCGGCGTCAGGCCCGCCGCGCGCAGGTCGGGGAGCGCGGCGCGCTCCGGCGTCGCGGACGCGAGGCCCGCGACCGTGAGGCTCGGCGTCCCGGCGGGGGCCTGCGGCTCCAGGGCGGGCGAGACCAGGAGTGCCTTGGCCTGGGCATCCTCCAGGCAGACCGCGACGCGGTCGGCCGGAGCCTCGGCGTCGAAGGGCAGCCAGGCCGCGCCCGACAGGGTGATGCCGATCTGGGCGATGAGCAGGTCGGGGCCCCGCGCCATCCAGAGGCCCACCACGTCGCCCGGGCCGATGCCCCGGTGGGCGAGGCCGCGGGCGATCGCACCGGCCCGCGCCTCGACCTCCGCATAGGAGAAGGCCGGATGGGCGCCGTCGGGACCGGTCCGGGCGCCGTCGACGAGGGCCGGATGATCCGGGCGTGCCGCGGCGCTCGCGCGAAAGATCTCGCCCAGGGTCTCGTCGCGGATGAGGTCGGGGCGGACCGCGCCGCGCAGGACCGCCCGCGGACCGGACGCGTCCGTCGACGGACGCGTGTCCTGAGGCCCGCGCGCTGCCGCCCGGGGCCGAGTCGTCTCGGCGAGACTGGTCATCCGCTGCTCCGCTGCCGGCGCCCGATCGGGAGCCGTCCTTTTGGCCGGGTAGGCGCCCGGATCGCGCCGAAATCACGGCGCGTCTAGCACGTTTGGGCGGTCGGCTTGAACCGGGGTTGAACGCGCAGGCCGCGGCCGGTCAGGCCCAGCGCCAGCCGGCCCGGTCGAGGATGAGGACGCTGCCCTGGCGGATGCCGATGCGGGGCGCGTCGCGGATGCCGAGATGGCCTCGGATCACCAGGATCGCCCGGGCGACGCCGCCATGGGCGACGATCACGGTGGGCCGCGTCAGTTCGATGATGGCGGGCGTGACCCGCTCCACCAGCATGGCATAGCTCTCGCCGGTGCCGCCGGGCGGACGATAGCCCCAGCGGTCGCGGTCGCGGGCCAGGGCACCGGCCGGATCCCAGCGCCGGATCTCGGCCCAGGTCGAGCCCTCCCAGGCGCCGAAGCTGATCTCGGCCAGGCGCGGATCCCGGCGATAGCCCTCCGGGTCGAGGGCGAGGGCCGCCCGCAGCGTTTCCATGGTCCGGCGGGTCCGGGTGAGCGGGCTGGCGACGAAGTCCATGGCGGCGAGGTCGGCACCGTCGGCCGCGGCGGCGAGACGGTCGGCCACGGCGCCGGCCTGACGCAGGCCTTCGGCGTTCAGGTCAATGTCCCGCTGGCCCTGCAGGCGTCCCTCCGCGTTCCAATCGGTCTGGCCGTGGCGGATGAAGTAGATCGGGTTCACGGCCTCACGCCCGCCGCTCGGCGGAACGGCCGAGCCGGGCTATCGTTTTCGCACTCACATCCTGGCCCTGCACATCCTGGCCCTGCCCATCGGCAGTCGCCCTGGTCCGCCGTCACCCAAGCAAGCGAGTCTCATCATGTCGAAGCATCACGGCAAGCATCGGCGGGGCCAGAGTCCGGCAGAAACCGGAGCTGCCGCGTCGCAGCGTGACGTTTCGCACCGCAAGGACGCCGCGCGCGGCAAGGCGGAGCAGACGGGTGAAGCCCGCCGGTCCGGGCACCGGCCGCCCTCATCGGCGCACTGGGCCCGCGAGGCCGAGAGCCGGGCGAGCGCGGCCGGCGAAACCATCGATCCCCGCCTCGCCCCCGCCGCCCCCGGCATCGTCACCGTCCGGCCCGGGACCCGCTGTGACCTCGACGCGATCGACGCGAATGCTGATGGCGGCCTCGACAAGGAGGAGGCCAAGGCGGCGCTTGTGGTCGAGCGCGCCCGCATCGCCGCCCTGCAGGAGCGGCTCTACGCCGAGCACAAGCGCAGCCTCCTCGTGGTGTTCCAGGCCATCGACACGGGCGGCAAGGACGGCACCATCCGGGCGGTGTTCGAGGGCGTGAACCCCCAGGGCTGCCGGGTGTGGTCGTTCAAGGTGCCGAGCGCCGAGGAGGGCGACCATGATTTCCTCTGGCGCTACCACGCCAAGGCGCCGGCGCGCGGCATGATCAACGTGTTCAACCGGAGCCATTACGAGGACGTCCTCGTGGTGCGGGTGAAGGATCTCGTGCCGGAGCCGGTCTGGCGGGCCCGCTACGACCAGATCAACGATTTCGAGCGGATGCTCGCCGCCGCCGGCACCACCGTGCTCAAGTTCTTCCTCCACATCTCGAAGGACGAGCAGAAGGAGCGCCTGGAGGCCCGCCTCGCGAACCCGGACAAGCACTGGAAGTTCGATCCGGCCGACCTCGTGGAGCGCCGGTCCTGGGACGCCTACCAGGCGGCCTTCGCGGACGCGCTGACCGCGTGCTCCACGCCGCAAGCGCCCTGGCACGTGGTTCCGGCCAACCGGAAATGGTACCGCAACCTCCTCATCGCCCGCACCATCGCCGACACCCTGGAGGCGATGGACCCACGGTTTCCGAAGGCGCAGGGCGACATCGCCGGGATGACCGTGCCGGATTGACCCGGGTCCCGAACGCAATCAAAAGTTGTGGTGCGGGATGGTGTTTCCCAATTATCCGAAGCGGGTCTTCGAGGCGGCCGAACTCTCCGACGGGACGCTGCGGTTCCTGGCTCTGGCTGGCGCCCTGCTCGCCTATCGGTTGCCGCCCTTCATGGCCCTCAACGAGCCCGAGACCAGCCTCCATCCGGATCTGCTGGCCCCCCTCGCCCGCATGATCGTCAAGGCGTCCGGGCGCACGCAGGTCTGGCTGGTGACCCATTCCGAGCGGCTGGCCGACGCCATTCTGGCGGAGGGCGGGGCGCACGCCCACCGGGTGATCAAGTGCGAGGGTGCGACCTGGATCGAAGGCCTCAAGCTCTTCGGCGCCTTCGCCGAGGAGGACTGAAGGCGGGAGACCGCCAGCCGTCAGTCCTTGTCGAGGCTGAGGTCCGGGGCTTCCGGGTTCTTCATGCCGACGACGTGGTAGCCGGCATCCACGTGGAGGATCTCGCCGGTCATCCCCTTGCTCATGTCCGAGACGAGGTAGGTGGCGGTCTCGCCGACCTCCTCGATGGTCACGGTGCGCCGCAGGGGAGCGTTGTACTCGTTCCACTTCAGGATGTAGCGGAAGTCGCCGATGCCGGAGGCGGCCAGCGTCTTGATCGGGCCCGCCGAGATCGCGTTGACGCGGATCTTGGAGGGGCCGAGATCGGCGGCGAGGTAGCGCACGGAGGCCTCGAGGGCGGCCTTGGCGACGCCCATGACGTTGTAGTGCGGCATCCACTTCTCGGCGCCGTAATAGGTCAGCGTGAGGAGCGAGCCGCCGTTCGGCATCAGCTTCTCGGCGCGCTGGGCCACTGCCGTGAACGAGTAGCACGAGATCAGGAGCGACTTCGTGAAGTTCGCCTCCGAGGTCTCGACGTAGCGGCCCGTCAGCTCGTCCTTGTCCGAGAAGGCGATGCAGTGGACGACGAAGTCGATCCCCTCGGGAAATACCTCGGCGGTGGCGGCGAAGACCGCGTCGATCGAGGCCGGATCGGTGACGTCGCAATGCCCGACCACATGGGCGTCGAGTTCCCGCGCCAGGGGCTCGACGCGCTTCTTGAGGGCGTCACCCTGGTAGGTGAAGGCGAGCTTGGCGCCGTGGGCGGCCGCGCTCTTGGCGATGCCCCAGGCGATCGAGCGGTTGTTGGCGACACCGAGCACCAGGCCGCGCTTGCCGGCGAGAAGGCCGCCGACGTGATCGTGAACCGGGTGCGTGTCCGCCATGTGTCACCTGAGCGAGAGCCGTGGCGCGTGCCGACGGGCCCGTCGGGCGACGGTTCGGCGTGTTCGCGCCGGGCATCCTTAGCGGAGGCGCGCCTGGGACGGAAGTCCGGGGCCTGACAGCGCCGGGAGGCCGTCGCGGAACGGCCCGGAGGCTCGGGCCCCTGGTCGACGAACCGCGCGAGGCGACGCTCCTTCAGTCGGCCTTGGCCGCGCGCCGGGCCCGGGCGAACTCGGTGAGCGCCGCATCCTCGCCGCTGGGCAGCATCACGGCCGTGACCGCCAGGAGGTCGCCCCGGGTCCCGTCCTTCTTCGGCAGGCCCTTGCCCCGGAGGCGGAAGGTCCGGCCCGAGCCGGTCATCGGCGGGATCTTCATCTCGACGGCGCCGGTGAGCGTCGGCACCCGGATCGGGCCGCCCAGGATCGCGTCCTCCAGGGGCACCTCCACGCTGCCGCGCAGGTCCGCACCGTCCACGGTGAAGCGGGGATGGGGCAGGATGCGGATCGTCAGCAGCGCATCTCCCGGCGCGCCCCGCAGGCCGCCCGGATTGCCGAGGCCGCGCAGGCGGATGGTCTGGCCGTCGACCACGCCTTTCGGCACCACCACGTCCACGTCGCGCCCGCCCGGCAGGGAGAGGCGCAGCTTCTCTTCGCTGGCCACCTGCTCCAGGCTGACGCTGAGCTCGGCCGCCACGTCCTCGCCCTTCACGGGGCCGCGCTGCGGTCCGCCGGGGCCGGCGCCGGCGGACCGGAAGGCGTCGCCGAAGAGGTGAGAGAAGATGTCCTCGCCGATGCCGCCCCCGCCGCCCCCGCCGCCGGGGGCGCGGCCGCGCGCAGCGCTCTCGAAGTCGAAGCCGCCCCCGCCGCCGCCGCGCCCGCCTCCGAATCCGCCAAAGCCCTCGAAGCCCGTGGCGCGCGGCTTGCCGTCCCCGTCGATCTCGCCGCGGTCGAACTGCGCGCGCTTGCCCGCATCACCCAGGATCTCGTACGCGCTGTTGGCCTCCGCGAAGCGGTCCTTGGCCTTGGCGTCGTCCTGGTTGCGGTCGGGATGGTAGGCCTTCGCCAGCTTGCGGTAGGCCTTCTTGATGTCGGCTTCGCTGGCGCCCTTGGAGACACCCAGCACGTCGTAGGGATTTCGCATCGGTCTTCAGGATTCTCGGTGCCGCCTGGGGCCGGGCGTGGGCCCGGCGCCTTCGGATTCGTCTGTCATGTGGACGGCCTGTTGCTTCTCTGCAACGGTCTCGCGCGAGAATTCGCTGCGATTGGCGCGGCGTCAACGCTTCTGTTCGCACTGTGATCCGAACGGACCCGCCATGGCGCGCCGAGACCGCCCTCAGGACGACGCCTTCGCCGCCCGCACCTTGGTCAGGGTCCAATCGCCGCCGGAGGGCTTACAGCCGGTCCCGCGCACGAAGCGGCTGCCCGCCGGCGAGATGACGGAGGCCAGGAAGTCGCGGCAGACGAGGTCGTTGGCGACGTAGGGCAGACCGGTGGGATTCACCGAGCCGCGCAGGGTCGTTTCCGGGTTGTCCCACTTCACCGGACGGCCGTTGCCCTGCGGATCGAGGGCGACGGCGAGCGCCGCGTTGGCGCGGCGCCAATCCTCGGCGCCGAGGTCGTTGCCGAAGCCCAGCGGGTGCTTGTCGATGCTGCCCGTGATCGTCGGCTCGTCCGGCAGCGCCGCGCTCGTTTTGTCGCCGCGCTTGGCCGCCACGGCCACGGCGCCGGCCGCCGTCTCCTCCGCCTGGAAGGTGATGATCGGCAGGCCGCAACCGCTCAAGCCAAGCAGCACGCTGAGGCCGATGGCCCGCGTGGTCCGTTGCGGCACGGTCCGCGACCGGCGGCGGACACGAATTTCCGGGACGGCTTGGGCTTTACAGTCGCGCCGACGCATTACACCTGATCTCAAACGACGTGTTGGGCCGAAACGTTCGTGTCCCACGTCGGTGCCCCCGACCCGGATCTCACCACAGGATTACGCCTTGGAACGGTTAAGGATCGATGATCCCGCTTCCCGCAGCGCGGCCGAAAACGCCTCGGGGCCCGAAGGCGACTTCACCCGCGCCACCGATCCCTGGGCCCTGTTCGCGGCCTGGATGGCCGAGGCCGAAGCCTCGGAGCCCAATGATCCCAACGCCATGGCGCTGGCCACGGCCGGTACCGACGGCCTGCCGGACGTGCGCGTGGTCCTGCTGAAGGGCGTCGATGCGCGCGGATTCGTGTTCTACACCAACGTCGATTCCGCCAAGGGCGACGAGCTGCGCGAGAACCCGCAGGCCGCCCTGGTGCTGCATTGGAAGAGCCTGGGCCGTCAGGTCCGCGCCCGCGGCCCCGTGACCCGGGTCACGGCCGAGGAGGCGGATGCCTACTTCGCCAGCCGCGCCCGCAACAGCCGCCTCGGGGCCCATGCGAGCCGCCAGTCGCGCCCCCTGGCCGACCGGGCGACCCTCGAGCGCGCGGTCGAGGCCCTGGCCGAGCGCTACGGCGAGGGCCCGGTGCCGCGTCCGGAGAACTGGACGGGCTTTCGCATCGCGCCGGTCTCGATCGAGTTCTGGCAGAACGGCCCCTTCCGCCTGCACGATCGCGTTCGCTTCACCCGCGACGGCGAGGCTTCCGATGGCGGGGCCTGGCGCGGGGCGCGTCTCTATCCCTGAGGCGGATCGACGGCCCTCGGCCGGATTCCTGTACGAGATCGACGGCCCTCGGCCGTCGGCGCGCCGGCCCCTTGGTGCGTCGCGGGATGACCCTGGATTTTAGCCCCCGCGCCCCTTAGACCTGGGGGTGGCGTGGGGGTTTCTCGGCGGCACGGCGGTTCCGCCGGCCGGACGCCTCCCGATCCTGAAGGAACGGTCTTGGCCTCATCCAACGAACGCCGGCGCATCATGCTGCTCACGGGGGCGAGCCGTGGGATCGGCCACGCCACCGTCAAACGGTTCTCGGCCGCCGGCTGGCGGGTGATCACCTGCTCGCGCCATCCCTTCCCGGAGAACTGTCCCTGGGAGATGGGCCCGGAGGATCACCTCCAGGTCGATCTGTCCGACCCCCAGGATACGGTGCGGGGCATCGAGGAGGTGGCCGGGCGCCTGGCCGCCGAGGGCGGCCTCCTGCACGCGCTGGTCAACAATGCCGGCATCTCGCCGAAGGGCCCGCAGGGCGAGCGCCTGGGTGCCATCGCCACCGAGTTCGGCGACTGGCAGCGGGTGTTTCAGGTCAACCTCTTCGCCCCCCTCCTCCTGGCCCGCGGCCTCTGCGAGGAGCTGACCCGGGCCAAGGGCTCCATCGTCAACGTCACGTCCATCGCGGGCTCCCGCGTACATCCCTTCGCGGGCGCTGCCTACGGTACCTCCAAGGCGGCCCTGGCCGGCCTGACCCGTGAGATGGCGAGCGACTTCGGCCCCCTCGGCGTCCGCGTGAACGCCATCTCGCCCGGCGAGATCGACACCGCGATCCTGTCGCCGGGCACCGACAAGATCGTCGCCGGCATCCCGCAGCGCCGCCTCGGCACGCCCGACGAGGTCGCCAAGGCGATCTACTTCCTGTGCACCGAGGCCTCCTCCTACGTGAACGGTGCCGAACTGCACATCAACGGCGGCCAGCATGTCTGAACGGGGGGCGCGCCGCGCGCTTCTCGTCGGGCTCCTGATCGCCGCATCCCCCGCCGGCGCGGAGCCGTCGGTGGCGATCCTCGACCTGCCGTTCCGAGCCCGTGCCCTGCGGGGGCCCGGCAGCGAGGTCGCGATCGCGGTGGCGACCTCCGGCCTGCTGCCCCTCGCCCGCTCCCGCAGCGCCAATCCGGCGGTCGTCGAGCCCGAGGCGCCGATCGCCGTGGTCTGGGGCGATGCCGGCGGCGCGGCCCTCAGCCTCGTCGACGGGCAGGTGACCACCACCCTGCTCGGCGCCGAGGCGGTGGAGGGGCTGGCGGCCACCGAGACCCCGCGCGGCGCCCTGCCCGGCTCCCGGCGCGCGGTCTCCGGCGCCTTGAGCGCCCATCTGGCGGATCCCCGGCCGGCCCTGGCCGGCGGCCCCGAGCAGGCCGGCACCCTCGTGATCCGCGAGCGTCAGCCCGTGGCGATGGGCGGCGACCCGAAGCCCGTGCCGGTCGTGACCACCCCTCTCTCGGCCGCACCCGACGCGGCCTTCGCCCTTCGCCGGCCGCGGATCGCCCGGCTGGACGGCAAGCCCATCGTCCTCGCGGTCACGGTCGCGCCCGCCGGCGGGGCCGCCCTCGCCCTGTTCGCCAAGGCCGAGCCCGGTGCCGCGGCGACGCCCGGAGTCGCCTGGACCCTGCTGGCCCGCAGTCCGGAGCAGGCCACCGGCCCGGGAGGCCAGCCCCTGAAGCCGGCTGCCATCGCGGATTTCTCCGGCACCGGCCGGCCCCAGATCGCGACCGTGGCGGCCCCCGACGGCGCCGGCCAGCTGCAGCTCTGGGCCCTGGAGGCCGGCGCCCTGCGCCTGGCCCGGGAGGCGCCGGGCTACACCAACGTCTCCCCGGGCGAGGGCGAGGTCGACCTCGCGGCCCTGGTCGAGCCGGAGCGCGAGGGCGCGCCCGAGCTGGCCCTGCCGATCGCGGACCGGAGCGCCGTGGCGATCCTCTCCCTGAAGGAGGGCGTCCGCGAGCGGTCGCGTGCCCCCCTGCCCGGCCTCGCCGCCTTCGGGCTGGCCAGCCTCGGCCGTGGCCCCGCCACCCGCCTCCTCGTCGGCCTCTCCGACGGGCGCATCGCCGTGGTGACGCCGTGAGCGGGACCGATCCGGAGGCGGCCGCGTCGCGCCTGTTCCCGACGCGGCCCTTCGTCGGCACCTCGATCGCAGTCCTGCGCGACGACCGTGTGCTCCTCGCCGCCCGGGCCAACGAGCCGATGCGCGGCGTCTGGACCCTTCCCGGCGGCCTCGTCGAGGCGGGCGAGCCCCTGGCCGAGGCGGCCCTGCGCGAATTGCAGGAGGAGGTCGGGCTGTCGGCCGAGGTCGTGGGCGTGCTCAGCCCCACAGAGATCATCCTGCGCGACCCCGAGGGCCGCGTGCGCCACCACTACGTCGTCCATCCCCACGCGGCCCTCTGGACCGGCGGCGAGCCGGCGGCCGGCCCGGAAGCCCTGGGCGTGCGCTGGGCCACCCTCGCCGAACTCGAGACCCTGGCGACGACCCCCGGCCTCGCCGCGACCGTTCGCGAGGCCTTCGTCCGGGCCGCCCCACGCGCGGAGCCCGCGGCGTGACGGTTCGTGGTGCGGGGATCGTGATCCTGTGCGGCCTCGCCGTGCTGATGGCCGGGCCGGAGGCCGGGTTCGCCCAGCAATCCCGCGGCGGCTCGTCCCGGCCTGCGCCGAAGCCGTCCGAGAAGGAGAAGGAGCCGCCGCCCGCGCCCGAACCGCCGCCCGCGCCCTACGACCGGGACCTGCTCCGTCTCTCGGAGGTCATCGGCTCCCTCGCCTTCCTGCGCGACCTCTGCACCGCGCCCGATGCCGCCGAGTGGCCGGCCCGGATGAAGGCCTTGATGGAGGCCGAGGGCGTGACCCCGAGCCGGCGCGACCGGCTCGCCGGCGCCTACAATCGCGGCTATCGCGGCTACAGCCTGACCTACCGGGTCTGCACCCCCGCGGCCAACGAGGCGGCCGCCCGCTACGTGGCCGAGGGCGAGCGCCTGTCGCACGCCCTGGCGAGCCGGTTCGGCGGGTAGTGATGCCGGTTGGCCACAGGGTGCGGGCCGCGGGCGGAAACGAAGAATTTGAGTGCCCGCGTTAACCGCTTCGCAATTCCTGGCTTTGCGAACTCCTCCGATCGCCCTATCCTCGTGGTTACTCGCCGGGTCGTTCACCGGCGCAAACGATGATGTGGCCCATGCACATGGATACGGTCTCCGCGCCCTTCGAAGCGGATCTCGACGACAAGCGCGTCGCCTTGAGCTACGTCTCGGAAGCGTTCGCCGAGGGCTGTCTCGACGGGCTCGACGGCGACTGCATGGCCCAGGCCGCCCTGTTCGCGGCCTTCCAGGAACTCGTCACGACCTATGGCGAGGAGGCCACGGCCCGCTACGCCGAGGGCTTCCCGGACCGCATCCGCGGCGGCGCCTTCACCACCAGTCCGCAGCATTAACGAAGCCGGGCGCCGCGGCGCTTCACCGGCGCGGACGACCGAAGGGCAGGCGCCGGGTGCCTGCCCTTTTTGCTGCGCCGGACTCAGGCCCGAGGCAGGGCCTCTTCGAACAGCACCGCCTCGCCGCGGGACGGCGCGGTCAGGGCCCCCTCCCACATCACGCCGTGGCCGCGCACCAGGGTGCCCACCGGCCAGCCCGTCACGGTGACGCCGTCATAGGGCGTCCAGCCGCATTTCGAGGCGATCCAGTCGTTGCGAATGGTCTCGCGGCGCTTGAGGTCCACCACCGTCACGTCGGCGTCGTAGCCGACCGCGAGCCGCCCTTTCCGGGCGATGCCGAACAGGCGCTTGGGGCCGGCGCTGGTGAGGTCGACGAAGCGGGCGAGCGACAGCCGGCCGGCGGCGACGTGGTCGAGCATGATCGGCACCAGGGTCTGCACGCCGGTCATGCCCGAGGGCGAATCCGGGTAGGGCTTGGCCTTCTCCTCGAGGAGGTGCGGCGCGTGGTCTGAGCCGAGGATGTCGGCGACGCCCTGGGACAGGCCGTGCCAGAGGCCGTCGCGGTGGTCGGCCCCGCGCACCGGGGGGTTCATCTGCACCAGGGTGCCGAGGCGGGCATAGGCCTCGTCGCCGTCGAGGGTGAGGTGGTGGGGCGTGACCTCGCAGGTCGCCACGTCCTTGGCGTCAGCCAGGTACGCCATCTCCTCCTTCGTGGAGATGTGCAGGATGTGGATGCGGGCTCCCGTGGCCCGGGCGATGCGCACGAGCCGCTCCGTCGCCTTCAGGGCCGCCTCCGGCGAGCGCCAGACCGGGTGCGAGGAGGGGTCGCCCGGCACGCGCCGATCCTTCTGCGCCCGCAGCATCGGCTCGTCCTCGGCGTGGAAGGCCGCGCGCCGGCGGGTCCGCTTCAGGATCTCGGTGACGCCGGCATCATCCTCGACCAGCAGCGAGCCCGTGGAGGAGCCGACGAACACCTTGATGCCGGCGGCGCCCGGCAGGCGCTCGAGTTCGGGAACCCGATGCGCGTTCTCGTGGGTGCCGCCGACCCAGAACGCGAAGTCGCAATGCATCCGATGGTGCGCCCGGGCGACCTTGTCGGCCAGGGCCTCGGCGCTGGTGGTGAGCGGGTTGGTGTTCGGCATCTCGAACACCGTGGTCACGCCGCCCATGACGGCGGCGCGCGAGCCCGATTCGAGGTCTTCCTTGTGATCGAGTCCCGGCTCGCGGAAATGCACCTGGCTGTCGATGACGCCGGGCAGCAGGTGCAGGCCGGTGCAGTCGCGCCGCTCGGCGGCTTGCGCCGCCGCGAGGTCGCCGATCGCCGCGATGCGTCCGGCGCGGATGCCGAGGTCGGCACGGTGCGCGCCGTCCTGGTTCACCACGGTGCCGCCGGTGAGGAGGAGGTCGAAGGGCTGGTCCATTCCGAATCTCCTGGGGCCGTCCGCGTTCCGGACGCACATTGAGACGGGGTCGCGGGCGGCTTATGTCAGGCCCGGACGGGGCGCAATGCCGCCGCCGCTTGTGCCAAGGAGCCGCCATGCCGATCGCCCTGCTGCCGGACCGCGCCGTCGTCACCGTCTCGGGCGAGGACGCGACGAGCTTCCTGCAGGGCGTGGTGACCTGCAACGTCGAGACTCTCGAGCCCGGCGAGGCCCGCCTCGGTGCGCTTCTGACGCCGCAGGGCAAGATCCTGTTCGACTTCCTCGTCGGCCGCACGCCGGAGGGCTTCCAGCTCGACGCCGCCGCCGAGCGCGCGCCCGACCTCGCCAAGCGCCTCGGGCTCTACCGCCTGCGCGCCCGGGTGACGATCGCTCTCGAGCCCACCTTCGGCGTGGCCGCCGCCTGGGACGGGGCCGAGACCGCCGCCGCGGTGACCCGCCGGCGCGACGGCCGCCTCGGGGCGCTGGGCGAGCGCCTGATCTTCGCGCTCGGCGCCTTCTCGGCGGATGCGACCGAGGCCGATTACCACGCCCACCGCATCGCCCTCGGCATCCCGGAGGGCGGGCGCGACTTTCCCTGGTCCGACGCCTTCCCGCACGAGGCTCTGATGGACCAGCTCGGCGGCGTCGACTTCCGCAAGGGCTGCTATGTCGGCCAGGAGGTGGTCTCGCGCATGCAACATCGCGGCACGGCCCGGACCCGGATCGTCCCCCTGGTCGCGGTCTCGGACGAGGTGCTGCAGACCGGGGCCGAGATCACCGCCGGGCAGCGGGCGCTCGGCACCGTCGGCAGCGTCGCGGGCGGCCGGGCCCTCGGCACCGTGCGCCTCGACCGCCTCGCCGACGCCCTGGCGGCCGGTGAGCCCCTGCGGGCGGGTACGGTTCCGGTCGGGGTCGAGAAGCCGTCCTTCGCGACCTTCGCTTTTCCCGAGATCGCGCTGGCCGGCTGACGCAGCCCCAACATCGACGCCGCCGCCCCGCCCGGCTAAACCCCTCGGCGATGCTCACCGACGCCTCCGGCCTGATCCACCATCCCGACGGCTGCGCCCGCTGCTGGTGGGCCGGCCTCGACCCCGTCTACGTCGCCTATCACGACACCGAATGGGGCGTGCCGGAGCGGGACGGCCGTGCCCTCTACGAGAAGCTGATCCTCGACGGCTTCCAGGCCGGCCTGTCCTGGATCACCATCCTGCGCCGGCGCGAGGGCTTCCGCCGCGCCTTCGCGGGCTTCGACCCGGAGGCGATCGCGCGGTTCACGGACACGGACGTCGCCCGTCTCATGCAGGATACCGGCATCATCCGGAACCGGGCCAAGATCGTCGGCACGATCGCGGGTGCCCGGGCCTACCTCGCCATCGAGGCGCGCGGGCGAGGCTTCTCGGCCTTTCTCTGGGACTTCGTCGACGGCGCGCCGATCCAGGGGACGGCGCGGGATCGGGCGGGCATCGCCACCGAAACCGACATCTCGCGAAAGCTGTCCAAGGCCCTGAAGGCGGAGGGGTTCGCGTTCTGCGGGCCGACCATCGTCCACGCCTTCATGCAGGCGGTCGGCCTCGCCAACGATCACCTCCTCGGCTGCCACCGGCACGGGCCCTGCGCCGCCCTCGGGCCTCGGCCCGCCGGGGGCTCGGCATGAGCGGCGATCCCGGCCGCGCCTGGCAGCGGATGCTGTCGGGCCGGCGCCTCGATCTCCTCGACCCGGCCCCCCGCGACATCGAGATCGCCGACATCGCCCATGGGCTCGCCCGCGTCGCCCGCTGGAACGGGCAGACGGCCGGGCCGCACGTCTTCTCCGTGGCCCAGCACGCCCTGCTGGTGGAGGCCATCGGCCGCGGAGAGGCGCCGGGCCTCGGCGTCGGCCACGGCCTCGAACTGCTGCTGCACGATGCCCCCGAATACGTCATCGGCGACATCATCTCGCCCTTCAAGGCGGCGATCGGCGATTCCTACAAGGCGGTGGAGCGCCGGCTCCTCACCGCCATCCGCCAGCGCTTCGGGCTTCCCGAACCGGGCGCGGCCCTGTCCGCCCTGGTCAAGCGGGCCGACGGCATCGCCGCCTATCACGAGGCGACGCGTCTGGCCGGATTTTCCGGGGCGGAGGCCGATGCGATCTTCGGCGCCTGTGGTCCCCTCGGTCCCAAGGCCGAGGCGCTGCTGGTCCCCTGGCCCACCGCGGTGGCGCAGGCACGCTTTCTCGCCCGTTTCCATGGTCTCGCGCGCCCGGAGTCCGCCTGATGCCGCATCTCCAGGTCTGCCCCCTGTCCCGGCTGCCCGAGACCCTCGACGGGTCCGGCGCGACCCACCTGATGACCCTGATGAAGGTCGGCACCGCGATCGCCCGTCCGGTGGGGATCCCGGAGGGACGCCACTGCGTCGTGGAGGTCAGCGACATCGTCGCCCCGATGGACGGACACGTCACGCCGGGGGAGCCCCACATCGCGCAGATCCTCGACTTCGCGCGAACCTGGGACCGGGCCCAGCCCCTGCTGATCCACTGCTATGCGGGCATCAGCCGCTCGACGGCGGCGGCCTACATCGTCGCCTGCGCCCTGGCCCCGGACCGCAACGAGGCCGAGATCGCCCAGGCGCTCCGGGCGGCCGCCCCGTCGGCGACGCCCAACGCCCTGTTCGTAGCCCTCGCCGACCGCATGCTGGACCGCGATGGCCGCATGATCGCGGCGATCGCGGAGATCGGTCGCGGCGCGGAGGCCTTCGAGGGTGAGCCGTTTCGGCTGGACTTCAGCTCCGACCTCCAAGTCGTCGCGTAAGCACTTCGAAGAGAAAGTGATCCGGCTTCGGGCGTCCCGCCTGTCGTCGCGCAGAAACCGGGGGGCGAGGTGTGGCGCAAACGCCGCCCCGGACAACGAAACGACGATCCACCGGCCGGATCGGGTTGTCGGCTTCCGGGCCCGCGGCTTAGACCGTCAGAATCATGGGGTAGTTTAGAATGAGTGTCACGCGACCCGACGTTGCGTCGACGTCCGGTACGGACGAGCCGAGCCTCGACCTGCCCTTCGAGAAGGCGTTGGAGCAACTCGAGGACATCGTGCGCCGCCTGGAGAAGGGGGATGTCCCCCTCGACGAATCGGTGGCGATCTATGAGCGCGGCGAGGCGCTGAAGCGCCACTGCGAAGGGCTGCTGCAGAAGGCCGAGGCACGCATCCAGAAGATCACCCTGGGTACCGACGGCAAGGCGGCGGGTGTCGCGCCCCTCGACGTCGAGTAGGGAGCGGTTCCGCTTCCGATCGAAATTCTTCATTGGCGCCAAGTGATTGCGCGCATGTTTTCCCTCCGGGCGTGAGGTTGGTTCGGTGTCACGGCAAGAAACCTCGCAAGAGAAGACCTCGCAAGACAAGATCGCGCCGGAGCGGGCG
>NZ_LMML01000001.1:56353-56516 GCF_001422215.1 Methylobacterium sp. Leaf89
TCAGGCCTATCCGCACAAGATTCTCACCGGCCGGCGCGACCGCATCCGGACGCTGCGCCAGCCCGGCGGCCTGTCGGGCTTCACCAAGCGCTCGGAGAGTGTCTACGATCCCTTCGGGGCGGCCCATTCCTCCACCTCGATCTCGGCGGCCCTGGGCATGGCC
>NZ_LMML01000002.1:0-226 GCF_001422215.1 Methylobacterium sp. Leaf89
GGCCATGCCCAGGGCCGCCGAGATCGAGGTGGAGGAATGGGCCGCCCCGAAGGGATCGTAGACGCTCTCCGAGCGCTTGGTGAAGCCCGACAGGCCGCCGGGCTGGCGCAGCGTCCGGATGCGGTCGCGCCGGCCGGTGAGGATCTTGTGCGGATAGGCCTGGTGGCCGACGTCCCAGACGATGCGGTCGTCGGGGGTGTCGAACACGTGGTGCAGCGCCACCGTC
>NZ_LMML01000002.1:330-11182 GCF_001422215.1 Methylobacterium sp. Leaf89
TGAATCCACACCCGTTCGTTTGCTGGCACCCGCTCGATCCGGCCCGCCGCCAACGCTCTGCGCGGACCGACCCTCGAACGATGCATGCCCCAAGACGAAACCGGGGCCCTTCGATCGCACTTATAACGTCATTACGCGGCATTGCCACGCCAGGGGGCGCTTGCGCTTTCCCACAGACCGCGCGCGGTCTGCAATTCCATTCCGAAATCCGAGGCGCGAGAGACCGATCCGTCGCCGCGCCGTGACTGTGGAGATGCTGGCGCCGACGCCTGAACTCCGGCAGGTAATCCCACCGTTCGTTCCGATCAACGGTGCGATCGTCTTTTCCCGTCCGCCGATCCCGCATCGAGGCAGGCCATGTCGCTCCTCCGCTTTCCCGCCGGCCTCGCCGTGATCGCGACACTCGCGAGCGGTTCCGCCTGGGCGGCGGGCCGTACCGCCGACCCGTCCCTCGTGCGCCGACACGCGCCGGTCGAGCCCTTCACGTTCCCGTGCGGGACACCCGGAACCTGCGGCGTCCAGGCAGGACCCGGTCCGGCCGATCGCGATGTGCGTCCCTCCGAGGGCACCCTCGGCCGGCCCTGCGGCTATCGCACGCGGGCGACCCCACAGGGGATCCGCAAAGTCCGCGTATGCTTTTGAGCCCACGCGATCCATGGTCGGTCCACGCCTCCTGCTGCTGTCTGCCTGGCTCTGCGTCGCACCGGTTGCGGCCCTGGCCGAGGGCTGCGCCGACGCGTTCGCGGAGGGGCGCCGGCCGGAGATCATCAACCCGAAACTGGCCGAACGCGCCGTGCCGCTCTGCTACGAAGCCTTCGCGGTGCTCCATTCCGGCCTCTCTCGGACGCCGCTCTACGCCGCCGAGCGCCTGACGCGGGACAGCGTCGCGGCGGCTCGCCGGGTCGACCGCATCGACGCCTTCCATGACGAGGATGCGCTGCCGGCGGCCGACCGGGCGCGGCTCGATGATTATGCCCGTAGCGGATACGACCGCGGCCACATGGCCCCGGCCGGCGACATGCCGACCGGCGTGGCCCAGGCGCAGTCCTTCAGTCTCGCCAACATCGTCCCGCAGGACCGCGCCCTCAATCGCGGGCTCTGGGCGGCGATCGAGGAGAGCGTTCGGCGTCTCGCCACCCGACGCGGTACGCTCTACGTCGTGACCGGACCGATCTATTCCGGCGATGCCGTTCAGGCGATCAACGGGCGCGTCCTGGTGCCGACCCAGCTCTTCAAGGCGCTCTACGACCCGGCCACCGGGGAGGCGGGCGCCTACCTGATGGCGAATCAGGACAATCCGCCCTGGCAGGCCGTCTCCGTCGACACCTTGCGCACGGTGTCCGGGCTCGACGTCTTTCCGATGCTGGTCTCCACCGCCAAGGTACGGGCGATGGATCTGCCGGAGCCGCGGGCCTATTCCCGGGGCGAGCCCGAAGGCGACGAGCGTCCGCGCCGCCGGGCGCCCCAAACGGATTCGTTCGAGTCCTGGGCCAAGGACCAGCTGCATCGCGCCTTGCGGCGTCTCTGGCGCGATCTGATGCGTGCCATCTTCTGAGGGGGGGTGTTCCGATGCCGAAGACGGGTGCCCCCCATGACCCAGACCGGTCGTCGGACACGCGGTCGGAGACGAGCCCGGTCCGGTTCGCGCCCTTCGCGGACGACGCGGCCGTCCAGACGATCGGCGGTCTCTCCGTCGAGAACGGCCGCGATCGGATCGCCATCCACGGCAGTCTCGACCTCGCGCGGGACGCGCGCGGGCTGGAGCGGGCCCGGGCCCTCGCAGCGGCCTTCGCCGCCATCGTGGCCGCCCTGGAGGCGGCGCCGTTGCCCGAAAAGGTCGCGGAGGAGTCGCGGTCCGCCGACACGGTGAAGAACCCCTTCGCCTGAGGCCGGGATCTCGGCCCTTCTTCTCGGCCCCGTTCTTGCCGGTCGGTCGCCGCCCTGATACTCCGGCGCAACACTCTCACGCGAAGCGGTTCGACGACGGCGAGCGCCCGAGGTCCGACCGCATCGGCGCTCTTGGCGCGGCACGCCGTCCGGTTCGACCGGATGCAGCCGCGCAACACTGCACACGCTGATTCCGATGGTCGAGGCGCAGGGCGCGCCGGGCCGCCGACACGACAGGGGTACCACCATGGCGCGCGAATTCATCTACCACATGAAGGGTCTGACCAAGACCTATTCGGGGGGCAAGAAAGTCCTCGATAACATCAACCTGTCCTTCTACCCGGACGCCAAGATCGGCGTGCTCGGCATCAACGGATCGGGCAAGTCGACCCTGCTGAAGATCATGGCGGGCATCGACAAGGACTGGACCGGTGAAGGCTTCGTCGCCCAGGGTGCCCGGGTCGGCTACCTGCCGCAGGAGCCTCAGCTCGATCCGAACAAGTCCGTGCGCGAGAACGTGATGGAGGGCGTCGCCGAGAAGCAGGCGCTCCTCGACCGCTACAACGAACTCGCCATGAACTATTCCGAGGAGACGGCGGACGAGATGACCGCCCTTCAGGACCGGATCGAGGCCGCCAACCTGTGGGAGCTGGATTCCAAGGTCGACCAGGCCATGGAGGCGCTGGGCTGCCCCAGCGACGAGCAGCCCGTCGCGACCCTCTCGGGCGGCGAGCGCCGCCGCGTGGCCCTGTGCAAGCTGCTGCTGTGGGAGCCCGAACTGCTGCTCCTCGACGAGCCGACCAACCACCTCGACGCCGAGACGGTGAACTGGCTCGAAGGCCACCTGCGTCAGTACCCCGGCGCGATCCTGATCGTGACCCACGATCGCTACTTCCTCGACAACGTAACCGGCTGGATCCTCGAGCTCGACCGGACCCGCGGCTACCCGTACGAGGGCAACTACTCGGCCTGGCTGGTGCAGAAGCAGAAGCGGCTCCAGCAGGAGGGCCGTGAGGACATGGCCCGCCAGCGCGCGATCAACCGCGAGCAGGAGTGGATCGCCGCCTCGCCGAAGGCCCGCCAATCGAAGTCGAAGGCCCGCATCACCCGCTACGAGGAGCTGGTGGCCAAGTCCCAGGACAAGATCGACGCCTCGGCGCAGATCGTCATCCCGATCGACGAGCGCCTGGGCAACAACGTCATCGAGTTCGATCACCTCAACAAGGCGTTCGGCGATCGTCTGCTGATCGAGGATCTCTCGTTCAAGCTTCCGCCCGGCGGCATCGTCGGCGTGATCGGCCCCAACGGCGCCGGCAAGACGACCCTGTTCAAGATGATCACCGGTGCGGAAAAGCCGGACGGCGGCACCATCTCCGTCGGCGAAACCGTCCATCTCGGCTACGTCGACCAGTCGCGCGACGCGCTCGATCCGAACGCCACGGTCTGGCAGGAGGTCTCCGGCGGCAACGACATCATCTATTTCAACAAGCGCGAGATCAATTCCCGGGCCTATTGCGCCGCCTTCGCCTTCAAGGGCTCCGACCAGCAGAAGAAGGTCGGCACCCTCTCGGGCGGTGAGCGCAACCGCGTCCACCTCGCCCGGACCCTGAAGGGCGGCGCCAACGTTCTGCTGCTCGACGAGCCGACCAACGACCTCGACATGGAGACCCTGCGGGCCCTCGAAGAGGCGCTGGAGGATTACGCGGGCTGCGCCGTCATCATCAGCCACGATCGCTGGTTCCTAAACCGCATCGCCACGCACATCCTCGCCTTCGAGGGCGAGAGTCACGTCGAGTGGTTCGAGGGCAACTTCTCGGATTACGAGGAGGACAAGAAGCGTCGCCTCGGCGCCGATTCGCTGATGCCGAAGAAGATCAAGTACAAGAAGTTTTCGCGATAAGACGACGGCCCGGCGCCCGCTTCGCAAGAGGCGGGCGCCGGTTCAGGCCCGGGCGCTCAAGGCCAGGGCGTCCTTCAGGTCCCGCCCGTCCGTGAGCTTGCGGCCCTGGCGGCGCAGTGTCTTGAGGAGGGTCCGGTCCGGAAATGGGCAATAGGGCAGGACCGGCGCGATCGTCCCGGCGGGAAGTCCTCCGTCAGCGAGGTCCGCGAGCGCCCGGTCGAGCAGGACCCGCCCGTGCTCGTGCAGGATCACCGAGGCGCGGGTCGCCGTCGTATACTCCGGTAGGCGGACCGCTTCCTGCGAAAGGATCGCGCCGGCGTCGATCGTGACGGCGAGGCGATGGATCGTCACCCCGAAGGCCGGCTCGGACTCCGCCAGCGCGTGGATGGTCGGCACGGGCCCGCGATGGCGCGGCAGCAGGCCGGGATGGACGTTGAGGCCGCCCAGCGGTGCGCGCATCAGGGTCGGGCCGGAAAGAATCTGGTCGAAATGGAAGGTGACGATGAGATCGGGGGTGTGCCGCGCGAAGGCCTGCGCCACCTCCGGACCGTTGACGTCGTCGACCTTCAGCGTCGGTATGCGAAGCTCGCGACAGAGCGCCTTCAGGGGCGTGGCACCCGCCGAGTTGTTGGCGCCGGTCAGCCGGCGTGTCAGCGGCGAGAGCGGCGCGAGGAGATCGGGCAGTCCGAAATTGACGCTGAGATAGGGCAGGATCGCCGGGCCGGAGCGCGCGAGATGGCGCCGGACCTGTCCCACGAGGCCGCCGGAACTCGGTCGTTCGGCGTTCGACAGGCCGACGAAGGCGATCTCCGAAGCGTGGTCGCCGACGAAGCGGCGCACGGCGCGGGCGTTCGGCAGGGCCTCCAGCACGAACAGCGCGATCCGGGGGCGGCTCACCGCCCGACCCGGATCTTGAACTTGAAACCGCTCATGCCGAGGCGCCGCAGGAATTCTGGCAGCAGGGCTGCGCCGCGCGCGCCCGCCGCGAGGATCCACGGGAAGGCGACGATGTCCCGGTCCTTGGCCAGGCCGCGCGCGATCCGCCGCGCCGCGTCCTCGGCGCTGAGCTCGAGGGGACGCCAGCCCTGGTACTCGCCGCCCATGGCGGTCTTCACGTAGCCGGGGGTGACGACGTTGATGCGCACGCCGTGCGGCTTCAGCTTCTCCCGCAGCGCCAGACCATGCGCGAGCAGCGCCGCCTTGGTTCCGCTGTAGGAGGGCGCGTCGGGGAGTGGCGCGAAGGCCGCCAGGGACGAGATCAGCGCGATCTGCCCGTGGCCGCGGGCCCGCATCAGGGTCACGCAGGGCAGGGCGACGTTGAGGGCGCCGAGGAGGTTCACCTCCACGGTCTCGAAAGCCATGGCTTCGGTCTCCACGTCCCCGCCGGGATCGCCGCCGTTGATCGCCGCGTTGACGATGACGAGGTCGAGGGGATGGGCGCGGTCGGCGCCCTGAAGCCAGTCTGCGACGGATGCCCGCTCGCGAATGTCGAGGCGTCGGGTCTCGACCGCGGCCCCCTTGGCGCGGCACGCGTCGGAGATCGCCTCGAGACGGGTCCGGTCCCGACCCTGGAGGATCAGCGTCGTGCCGGCTTCGGCGTAGTGGCGGGCGAGGGCGGCGCCGATGCCGCTGGACGCGCCGGTGATCAGGATGACGGGCATCGGGACTGCTAGCGCGCCCGGCCGGACCGGATCAATAGACCGGCGCCAGTTCCTGGGGCTCGCTGTCCTCCGCCCGGATCGCGCGGGCCGCGGCCAGGGCCGAGGCCGGCAGCGTCGCTTCCAGCCGCGGGATGGTGCCGGCGATCGCCCGCTCGATGGCCGGGCGGGAGAAGAAGCCGCCGTTGATCTGCGAGCGGTGCAGGACAACGCGTCGAAAATCCGCCATCAAGGGGCCGTCAGGCGGCGTCGGAGCCGTCCAGAACGAGTCCACGCCGCCCTGGTGCGTGAGGCCGGGGAAATTGTAGATCGCATTGCCGGCGGCGCAGGTCGGGCGCCCGATTTCGAGCGACAGCATGCCGACAGTGCTGTTGATCAGGACGACGCCGCGGCTGCCGGCGATCAGGCTGGGCAGGTCGCCACCGTCGATGATGTCCAGGCGGTCGTTGACCCCGTGCCGGCGCGCCGAATGGCGGGCGTACTTGCGCCAATTGATCAGGCCGCTGTCGAGGGGATGCAGCTTGATCAGCAGGCGGGTCGGCGCCGGCGCATGGGCGGCGAAGGACGCGATCGTCCGATCCATGAAGCCTTCGACCCCCAGGAAGGGGGAATGGACGCGGATCTGGTAGTCGCTGTCGAGCTGGAGCGGCAGCAGAAAGTAATCGACGCCGATCGCCGTGTAGGCTTCGTTCAGTCGTGCCGCCTCGCGCCGCGTATGGGCGCGCCGGGCGAACTTCTTGATCCAGCCGGCATATTCCACCGCAATGTGATGCGGCCGGTGGCTGCGGAAATGCGGGAAGAAGTACGGGAAGCCGAAATTCGCGATGTTGTAGGCCACGTCCCAGAGGCTGCGCCGGGCCATGTCGCCGCTCGACGGCATCGCGCGGCCGGGCTGCGGCAGGCGCCGGGCCACGGCGCGGATCTCGTCCGCGGTCTTCGGCAGCGCCGAGTTGCCGTTCACGCCGCCGAGCTCGCAGGTGATCCAGTTCGGCCGGAGATAGCCCTCCTCGAAGACGTGGAATCGGACGCCGAAGGGCTGGGCGGCGGCCGTGGCGGCGACATGGTAGGGCCGACAATCGCCGAAGAGCACGATGTCCGTTACGCCGTGCGTGCGGACGTAGTCCGCGACGTAGGCGCCCCACTTGTCGAAGCGGCCCCGGTAATTGTCCGAGGGGAGGCGCCAGAACAGCCAGTCGCCGGACGAGAAATTGATGCGCCGCACCCGATGGCCGCGCGCCTCCAGGGCGCGGCCCAGGTCTGCGAAGAAGGGTGATGCGAGTCCCTGGAGGAAGAGGAACGTCGCCTGTCCGTCGCGATGCATGTCTGCGCGGGGCTGAAGCATTCTCTCCGACGCCTGCTCCTGCGCCCGTTCAATGGCGGGCCACCCTGGACGGTCAAATCCGTCGCACGGGACTCCCATCCCAGCAATTGGGCGCTCGTAGGGCCGGAATGGATTTCCGGTGGCCTGTGCCTTTACGGCAACGCCCCCTGCGGTGCGGCTGCCCGGCCCGGGCGAGCGCTCTCCCCCGACCCACGCCCCTCTGAGCCCCGAAGATGCTAAGGCAGCGGCCGGTTACGTCGATCCGAAAGTGCGCATGCCCTCGACCCTGCCGTCATCCCTCTTATCCACAGGCGGACGCGTTCACGCGCTGCGATCCGAGATCTCGACCGCGCTGGACGTCCCCTTCGCCTCTCGCTGGCGTCCGGGGGCGGCGCCCGTGGTCTGGGATTCCGGCGTTCTCCGCAGCGTCGCGCAGCGCCTGGCACGTCCCGTGATCGTGGGACCGGGTCCCCTGCTGTCTCCCTACGACACGCCCGGCACGGGGATGGCGAGCCTCCGCGTCGACCACGCTGGCCACGCAACCTGTCTCGGGCAGGTCGACACCGAGGCGCTGCTGCGCGCCCGTATCTTCGGACGGAATCGGTTCTCCCGCCGGGCCGTCGAGGCCATCTCGGAGGCCTTGTCCGGTCTCGCCGATCCGTCCCTCATCCTCGCCGAGGGCGCCGTCGCCCACTCCGGCGCCCGCCTTCGGGCCTTCGTGATGCGCGTGCTGGCGGCGCACCCGGACAGGACGTTCCTCGTCGCCGGCTCAAGCGGATGCGCGGACCTGTCGCCGAGCCTCTCTCCGCACTTGCGGGTCATCCCATCCCCGGTCGATCCCTGGGCGCTATTCGAACAGGTTCGCCAGGTCTTCGTCGACGACTGGGCGACGGCCTGCGAGGCGCGTCTCGCCGGGTGCGACGTCGCCCGTCCGGGTGACATGTCCGCACCTCCGACGACGCAGGAGCTCGTGGCCCTGCGCTACGGCACGGGGATCCACTACTTCGATCCCTGGACGCGGGCCCCGATCGGGTTCGGGGATTGCCTCGACCGCGTCGCATGGCTGCGCGACCGCTTCGCCGACAACGAGACACGGACGGTGCTGGTCGGCATCTCGGGCTGGAAGCGTCCGGTTCTCGACGCATTCATGGTCGGTCCGCAGGGACCACCGATTCACACCATGACGGCGGAGGATGCCGTGGCGGCCGCCCGGGCGCACCAGGCCCAGGTCCGGGTCTGGGCCACGCGCATGCCGGAACGGCTGGGGCCGCTCTGCGCCGAAGCGGGCGTGCCTCTCGCGCGGATCGAGGACGGTTTCCTGCGTTCCGTGGGCCTCGGGGCCGGCCTCGCCCCCGGCGCCTCGATCGTCGTCGACGATCGCGGGATCTATTACGATCCACGGACCGAGAGCCGGCTCGCTTTTCTCCTGCGGACGTCGGGCTTCCCGCCGGACCTCGTCGCGCGGGCGAAGGCCCTGCGCGAACTCGTGATCGCCCGCCGTCTGACCAAATACAATGTCGGTCTCACCGACGAGTCCGGCGACTGGCCGAGCGATCGCCGGATCGTGCTCGTCCCCGGCCAGGTCGAAGATGACGCCTCGGTGATGCACGGCTCCCCGGTGGTGCGCTCGAACCGCGATCTGCTGCGAGCCGCCCGGGCCCGGAACCCGGACGCGTTCCTGCTCTACAAGCCGCATCCCGACGTGGAGGCCGGGTTCCGGACCGGTGCAATCCCGGAGGCCGAGGCTCTCATGCTCGCCGACCGGATCGTCGGTGGGCTCTCCATCGTGGATCTGCTCGACCGGGTCGACCACGTCGAGACGATGACCTCGCTGGCGGGCTTCGAAGCCCTGATCCGCGGCCGCACCGTCGCGGTCCACGGGCGTCCGTTCTACGCCGGATGGGGCCTGACCGAGGATCTGGCCCCGGGCGCGGATCGGGGACGCCGGCTCGCGCTCGACGAACTCGTGGCGGGCGCCCTCCTGCTCTACCCGCTCTACCTCGATCCGGTCACTCTCAAGCCGTGTTCGGCCGAGCGCCTCCTCGATCGCCTCGCCGCCGCTCGCGATGCGGCCGGTCCTTCGCGCCTCGCCATGAGTCGAACGGGGATTCTCACCATGCGGATGCGCTACGCTCTGCTGAATCCTCTCATCCGACGCCTTCGCGCCAAGCGCGGCGTCGAGCGATTTCCGGACCGGAAGCCCTGACGCCGCAATGACCTTTCTTCTCAGTCTGACCCTCGCCCTGCTGCTCGGTCTGGCCATCGAGGCCCGCGAGGGTGGGCAGGCGCGGCCCGTGAGCCTGCGTCCCCGCGACCTCGCGATCCGCCTCGCGGGCTACGGATGGGTGATGGCGTTCTGGTTTCAGTTCTCCTGGCGTCCCTGGCTCGCGGGCGTCTCCTGCGTCCTGACGATTCTGATCATCACCATCGTCAGCCGGCTCAAACGCGGCATCATCGGCGAACCGCTGGTGTTCAGCGACTTCGCCCTCCTGCGGCAGGTGCCGCGCCATCCGGAGCTCTACTACACCCGCCCGCTCAGCGACCCTCGCATGGCCGGGCCGCTCATCGTCGTTTCCACAGTGGTCGCCGCTTGGTATGCGATCGAGCCGACCATCCTGCCGGCCGAGCCGAGCGTCGCGATCCTGGCGATCCTGGCCCTCCCGCTGATGCTGGTCAGCAGCGTGGTGCTCTCGGGGGAGGGGAAGGCCGCCGCCGCCCTCGCGCGCTTGTTTCCGGCGCCGGCACTGGACGTCGACATCGCTCGGTTCGGGCTTCCGGCCACGCTGCTCGGCTATGCCCTTCGTTGGCGCGCCCATCGCCGAACCGAACGGGGAGCGGCTCTCCCGACCCCGATCCAGCGGGGCGACGCACCCGTGATCGTCGTGGTACAGCTCGAATCCTTCCTCGATCCGGTGCGCCTCGGCGGACCGCCGCTGCCGCTGATGGAGATCATTCGCGAGCGCGCCACCCTCCACGGGCGGCTGCGCGTGCCGGCCCACGGGGCCTACACGATGCGCACTGAGCACGCGGTCCTGACCGGCACCGATGCCGAGGATCTCGGTTTCGGTGTGTTCGACCCCTACCTCACCCATGGCGGCCACGAGCCGACGAGCCTGCCCCTGCGCGCCCGCGATGCGGGGTTCGAGACCGTCTTCGTGCATCCCTTCCACCGCGACTTCTTCAACCGCGCCGCGGTGGTGACACGCCTCGGCTTCGATCGCCTGATCATGGAGGACGACTTCTTCGAGGCACCCCGGGTGGGACCCTATGTCGGCGACGCGGCGATGGCCGACCGCGTGCTGGCGGAAGTCCGCGCGCGCAGCGGCCCCCTGTTTCTGTACGGCATCACGATGGAGAACCACGGGCCGTGGAAGCCGGGGCGTCTGCCGGGTATCGACGACCCGCTGGCACAATACCTGACCCATGTACGCAATACGGGCCGGGCCGTGGAAGCCCTCCTCGCCGGATTGGAAGGCCTGCGGGCCACCCTCTGCGTGTTCGGCGATCATGCGCCGGCCCTTCCCAATTGCCGGCCCGGTTTCGGCGGCACGGCGACGGATTACGCCATCTTCAGGTTCGGACCGGATGCCGGCGGGGGGGGAGCCCGACGCGACCTCACGGCGGCGGAGCTCGGGCGTCAACTCCGTCAGATCATCGCGCTCCCCGGAGAGGGGGAGAGCTTGGCTTTGCCACCCTCGTGACGCATTGGTGATGGATAGGCGGCCGGATCCAGCATGGGCCGGTCGGAGCCTGCCTGGGTGCACGATCCGTTAATCCGATCGCAGCGTTTTGCCGCTATCGTCCGACACGGCCACCGCTCGGAGGCTTGTGCCGTGATCCCAGTCCCCTCACGGGCGACCTCGGGATCACGTTTCATCGAACACGATGGCGCCGCCCGTGCGCCGTGACCGAGGCGGGCGTCGTCGCCGGATCGCACCTGCGCGCGGTCCGGTCAGGAGAGTAACAATGCTTCGTAAGGCGTCCCTGGCCGCCCTGACAGCCTGCCTCGTGACGGGCTGTACCTCGCTTCTGCCTGCGGCCGGCCCGACGACGGGGGCGGTTGTGGAGGGGGCGGACGTGTCCACG
>NZ_LMML01000003.1:0-139791 GCF_001422215.1 Methylobacterium sp. Leaf89
CTTCGCCATCCGTGAAGGCGGACGCACCGTCGGCGCAGGCGTCGTCGCCGCCATCAACGAGTAATCGTCCGTCCTCACGGTCACGTCTGCAGGGAACGATTGAGGGGCGGGTCCTCGCGCCCGCCCCCCCATTGCCCCGCCAAGGTTTCAGGTCATGAACGGTCAGAATATTCGTATCCGCCTCAAGGCGTTCGACCATCGCATCCTCGATGCGTCGACCCGCGAGATCGTCTCGACGGCCAAGCGCACCGGCGCCACCATCCGTGGCCCCATCCCGCTTCCGACGCATATCGAGAAGTTCACCGTCAACCGCTCGCCCCACATCGACAAGAAGTCGCGCGAGCAGTTCGAGATGCGCACCCACAAGCGCGTCCTCGATATCGTCGATCCGACGCCCCAGACCGTGGACGCGCTGATGAAGCTCGACCTCGCCGCCGGCGTGGACGTGGAGATCAAGCTCTAAGTCCCGCGGGGATTTAGAGCTTACCGTAGAATCGCGCGAGGGAGACACCTATGCGCTCAGGCGTCATCGCACAGAAGGTCGGCATGACCCGCATCTTTACGGATGCAGGCGAACATGTCCCCGTCACCGTGCTCAAAATCGATCAATGTCAGGTGGTTGCCCACCGTACCGTCGAGAAGAACGGCTACGTCGCCCTTCAGGTCGGCGTCGGCAAGGCCAAGGTGAAGAACGTGTCGGCTGCCGAGCGCGGCCGGTTCGCAGTCGCCAAGGTCGAGCCCAAGCAGAAGCTCGCCGAGTTCCGCGTGTCCGAGGACAAGCTGATCCCGGTCGGCGCGGAGATCACGGCCGATCACTTCATCCCGGGCCAGTTCGTCGACGTGACGGGCACCACCACGGGTAAGGGGTTCGCCGGCGGCATGAAGCGCTGGAACTTCGGCGGTCTGCGCGCCACCCACGGCGTGTCCATCTCGCACCGTTCGATCGGTTCGACCGGTGGCCGCCAGGACCCGGGCAAGACCTTCAAGAACAAGAAGATGCCCGGCCATATGGGCGTCGACCGGGTCACGACCCAGAACCTGCGCGTCGTGCGCACGGATCCTGAGCGCGGCCTCATCCTCGTCGAAGGCGCCGTTCCCGGCGTCGCCGGCGGCTGGATTCAGATCCGCGACGCGGTGAAGCGCAAGCTCCCCGCGGACGTTCCGCAGCCTGGCAAGTTCCGTGAGCAGGGCGCATCCGCTCCCGCCACCGAAGCGCCGGCTCCCGAGGCTCCCGCTTCCGAGGAGAACGCGTGATGAAGCTCGATATCACCACGCTCGATGGCGCCGGTGCCGGTTCCGTCGATCTGGATGAGACCATCTTCGGTCTCGAGCCCCGCGTCGACCTGCTCCAGCGCATGGTTCGCTGGCAGCTCGCCAAGCGCCAGGCCGGCACCCATGCGGTCAAGAACCGCTCGGATGTGAACCGGACGCGCAAGAAGCTGTACAAGCAGAAGGGCACGGGTAACGCTCGCCACGGCGCCGCTTCCGCTCCGCAGTTCCGCGGCGGTGGACGCGCCTTCGGTCCGGTCGTGCGCAGCCATGCCCACGACCTGCCCAAGAAGGTCCGCGCGCTCGCCCTGAAGCACGCATTGTCCGCGAAGGTGAAGGATTCCACCCTCATCATCGTCGACGACGTGAAGCTCGCCGAGGGCAAGACGAAGTCGCTCGTTGAGCGGTTCGAGAAGATGGGCCTGTCCAGCGCCCTGATCATCGGCGGTGCGGAAGTGGACGTGAACTTCGCACGTGCCGCTCGCAACATCCCGCAGATCGACGTGCTGCCGATCCAGGGCATCAACGTGTACGATATCCTGCGTCGCGAGAAGCTCGTGCTGACCCGCGCAGCGATCGATGCGCTGGAGGCGCGTTTCCAATGAGTGCCGATCCACGCCACTACGACATCATCGTCTCCCCGGTCATCACCGAGAAGGCGACGAACCTCACCGAGCAGAACAAGGTCGTGTTCCGGGTTTCCCCGAAGGCGACCAAGCCGCAGATCAAGGAAGCGGTCGAGAAGCTGTTCGACGTCAAGGTCACGGGCGTGAACACGCTCGTCACCAAGGGCAAGAAGAAGATCTTCCGCGGGCTTCGCGGACAGCGCTCGGACGTGAAGAAAGCGATCGTGACCCTCGCCGAGGGTGAAACGATCGACGTCACGACCGGCCTCTGAGACAAGTCGGGTTAAGGATTACCACCGATGGCCTTGAAGACATTCAAACCGGTCACGCCGAGCCTTCGCCAGCTCGTGCTCGTCGACCGCCGTGAGCTCTACAAGGGCAAGCCGGTCAAGAAGCTCACCGAGGGCAAGTCGTCGTCCGGCGGCCGCAACAACCTCGGCCGCATCACGGTCCGCTTCCGCGGCGGCGGTCACAAGCGCACGCTCCGCAACGTGGACTTCAAGCGTCGCGAGCAGATGGGCGTGTCCGCCACGGTCGAGCGGATCGAGTACGATCCGAACCGCACTGCGTTCATCGCCTTGATCGCCTTCCCCGACGGCACGCAGAGCTACATCCTGGCTCCGCAGCGCCTGTCGCCCGGCGACAAGGTGGTGGCTGCCGAGCAGGTCGACATCAAGCCCGGCAATGCCGGTCCGGTCGGCAACATGCCGGTGGGCACGATCGTCCACAACGTCGAGCTCAAGATCGGCAAGGGCGGCGCGATCGCCCGCTCCGCGGGCAACTACGCCCAGATCGTCGGCCGCGATCAGGGCTACGTGACGCTCCGCCTGAATTCCGGCGAGCAGCGTCTGGTCCACGGCCAGTGCTTCGCCAGCGTCGGCGCGGTGTCGAACCCGGACCACATGAACATCTCGCTCGGCAAGGCCGGCCGCAATCGCTGGCTCGGAAAGCGCCCGCACGTTCGCGGCGTTGCCATGAACCCGGTCGACCACCCGCACGGCGGCGGCGAGGGACGCACTTCGGGCGGCCGTAACCCGGTCACGCCTTGGGGCGTTCCCACGAAGGGGAAGAAGACCCGCTCGAACAAGCGGACCGACGTCTTCATCCTGTCCAGCCGTCATAACCGTAAGAAGTAACGCCCATGGCACGCTCGCTCTGGAAGGGGCCGTTCATCGACGGCTACCTCCTCAAGAAGGCTGAAGCCGCTCGCGGTTCCAGCCGTAACGAAGTCATCAAGATCTGGAGCCGCCGCTCCACGATCCTGCCGCAGTTCGTTGGGCTCACCTTCGGTGTGCACAACGGGCAGAAGCACATCCCGGTCTACGTCTCCGAGGAAATGGTCGGCCACAAGTTCGGCGAGTTCTCGCCGACTCGCACCTTCCACGGTCACGCAGCCGACAAGAAGTCGAAGAGGCGCTGATCATGGGCAAGCCCGCCACTCCCCGCGCGCTCCCCGAGAACGAGGCTCAGGCCGTCGCGCGCATGCTGCGCGTCAGCCCGCAGAAGCTCAATCTCGTCGCGCAGCTCATTCGCGGCAAGAAGGTCGACTCGGCTCTGGCCGATCTCGAATTCTCCCGCAAGCGGATCGCCCGCGAGGTCAAGAAGTGCCTCGAGAGCGCCATCGCCAATGCCGAGAACAACCACAACCTGGACGTCGACGATCTCGTCGTCTCCCAGGCCTTCGTCGGCAAGGCTCTCGTGCTCAAGCGTTTCCACGCTCGTGCCCGCGGCCGCGGCGCCCGTATCCTGAAGCCCTTCGCGAACCTCACCATCGTGGTGCGCGAAGTCCCGACCGCCGAAGCGGCGTGAGGAGGACCTGATGGGCCAGAAAGTCAATCCGATCGGTCTGCGGCTCGGTATCAACCGGACCTGGGACTCCCGCTGGTTCGCCCAGAAGGGTGAATACGCCAAGCTCATGCACGAGGACGTCGCGATCCGCGCCGCCCTCATGAAGCAGCTCAAGCAGGCTGCCGTCTCGAAGATCGTCATCGAGCGTCCGCACCGGAAGTGCCGCGTCACCATCCACTCGGGCCGTCCGGGCGTGGTCATCGGCAAGAAGGGCGCCGACATCGAGAAGCTGCGCAAGCTGGTTGGCACGCTGACCAAGGCCGACGTGACGATCAACATCGTCGAGGTGCGCAAGCCCGAGATCGACGCCACCCTGGTGGCCGACTCGATCGCCCAGCAGCTCGAGCGCCGCGTCGCCTTCCGTCGCGCCATGAAGCGCGCCGTTCAGTCGGCGATGCGTCTCGGTGCCGAGGGCATCCGGATCAACTGCTCGGGCCGGCTCGGCGGCGCCGAGATCGCGCGCCAGGAGTGGTACCGTGAGGGCCGCGTGCCCCTGCATACCCTCCGCGCCGACGTCGATTACGGCGTCGCCACCGCCTTCACGACCTATGGGACGTGCGGCATCAAGGTGTGGGTGTTCAAGGGCGAGATCCTCGAGCACGACCCGATGGCACAGGATAAGAAGGCGCAGGAAGAGGGTGGCCGTTCGGGCGGCCGTCGCGAGCGCGATGGTGAGGGTGGCCGCGAGCGCGGCCGGCGCGAACACGCCTGACGGCGCGTTCGTGACCCCGTCACCCAGAAAGGTGTTGAGAGGCTGCCATGTTGCAACCCAAGAAGACCAGGTTCCGTAAGCAGTTCAAGGGTCGCATCCACGGTGCGGCCAAGGGCGGCTTCGACCTCAACTTCGGGACCTTCGGCCTGAAGGCCGTCGAGCCCGAGCGCATCACCGCGCGCCAGATCGAAGCGGCCCGCCGCGCGATCACCCGCGAGATGAAGCGCCAGGGCCGTGTCTGGATCCGGATCTTTCCGGATGTCCCCGTCACGGCCAAGCCCACAGAAGTCCGCATGGGCTCCGGTAAGGGTGCACCCGAGTTCTGGGCTGCCCGCGTGCATCCCGGACGTATCATGTTCGAAGTCGACGGCGTGGCCGAGGACGTTGCGAAGGAGGCCCTGCGCCTCGGCGCGGCGAAGCTCCCGATCCGCACGCGCGTCGTTCAGCGCATTGCTGATTGAGGGAGGGGATCATGAAGTCGTCGCAGAGACAGTCGGATCTGGCCGCCCTGTCACCCGATCAGCTGACCGATGAGCTGTTGAACCTGAAGAAGGAGCAGTTCAACCTGCGCTTCCAGGGCGCCACCGGCCAGCTTGAGAACGTCGCGCGCGTCCGCGAAGTCCGCCGCGATATCGCCCGCGTTCGTACACTCCAGCGTCAGAAGACGCTGAAGTCGGCGCAGGCCTGAGGAGTACACCATGCCGAAGCGCGTATTGCAGGGCGTCGTCGTCAGCGACAAGGGCGAGAAGACCATCGTCGTGAAGGTGGAGCGTCGCTTCACCCATCCGGTGATGAAGAAGACCGTCCGTCGCTCGAAGAACTACCACGCCCATGACGAAGCCAACGTCGCCAAGGTCGGCCAGACCGTGTCGATCGAGGAGTGCCGTCCGTTCTCGAAGACCAAGACCTGGCAGCTGGTGTCCGGCGCCACGTCGGAGGCTCCCGCCGCCGAGGCGTGAACCGACGGGACCGGAACTTTCAAATACGGGCGCAGGCTTCTGCGCCCGTTTTTTTGTGCCGTATTGCTCGGGGGAGCGCATGATTTCGGTCCCGTCCGGCATCACCCGCATCGCTCAAAGATAGCGGTGGAAGTCCTCGTGGCTCTTTTCGGAGCGGAGCAGCTCGACGGGATCGTCAGCGCGCGCCGGCAATTCGGCATCCCTCTCCGGCCGGACCTGCAGACCGCGATCGTCGCCGAGGTCGCATTGCCAGCCCAGGACTGCTGGGGGTGCACCAGGTCTCCGATCAACTGCCCCTGACGAATTCCGAACCACCTTGTTTGGTACCACGGCCAAGCCTTCTCCATGCTTCCGCTGCAGGGCCGCGACAGGGATGTCTGTGAAGCCGAGCCGTTCGCGGCCCTCGACAACGGGCTCCGGCTCGTCAAGGTCGCGGATCGACCCGTGGTGGTGCTGTTTTCGCAATACAGCATCCTCCGAGAGATCGAGCTCTCGGAGGTCGAGATCGTGAACCTGCCTGACGCCGAATCGTTCGGATTTGCGCGGGCTTTCCCTGCGTGATTCGGGCCGCGGGGGCCAACCGTCCCGACGAGATCAAGGACGCCCTCGTGTCGCGTCCGGGGCGCGCAGACAAGGCCATCGAGATCGTAGATCCGGATACGGCTCGCAGGGGCCGGCTCGTCGCACTCTATGGGGTGTCCCTGGAGTGCGAGGAAGGCGCGATCGACGAGGCGCTCGCATTGTCGGGCGGCCGGAGCGCCGCCTTCGTGAAGGAGACGACCCGGCTCCTGGCCCAGAGTTTCTCCTTTGCGGGGCGGGACGATACGGTGGACCGAGCGACTATCTCGGATGTCCTCGGCGAAGCCGCCGGCAGCGCAAACCGGATCGGCCGCCGGATCACTGGCCCGTCGAATACCTCCAAGCTCACCGAACGCGCCGGGGTGCCCGTCCCGGACGGGTGCGGGGAAGATCTCTGAGCCCCCGGCACGGTTTGGGTCCGCGCGTGTGCGGCCTTGCGTCCTGCAGTTCGCTGGTGTAGTGGGCATGCCTTCGCGACAGTTGAGAAGGGTGTTCGCGCCTTTCGAACGCGGTGACCGCGCCGGTGTCCAAAAACACCGATTGCGCGGTGCTTCATATGAGCCGGGGACATCAGATCCCCCTCAGGCGTCGTCCGCCGGGCAATACCGTCCGCGTGCGGAAACCCGCCTGAAACAAAGAAAGGTCACTGCCCGTGATCCAGATGCAGACGAATCTGGACGTCGCCGACAACTCGGGTGCACGCCGTGTGATGTGCATTAAGGTTCTGGGCGGGTCGAAGCGTAAGTATGCCGGCGTCGGCGACATCATCGTGGTCTCGGTTAAGGAAGCGATTCCCCGGGGTCGCGTGAAGAAGGGCGACGTCATGAAGGCGGTCGTCGTGCGCACCGCCAAGGAAGTGAAGCGTCCCGACGGTTCGGTGATCCGCTTCGATAAGAACGCCGCCGTTCTGATCAACAATCAGAAGGAGCCGATCGGGACCCGTATCTTCGGACCGGTGCCTCGTGAGCTGCGCGCCCGCAATCACATGAAGATCATCTCGCTCGCGCCGGAGGTGCTGTGATGGCCGCTAAGGTCAAGAAAGGCGACAAGGTCGTCGTCCTCACCGGTCGCGACAAGGGTCGCTCCGGCGAGGTCATTCAGGTGCTCCCGAAGGAAGATCGCGCGTTCGTACGCGGCATCAACCTCGTGAAGAAGCACCAGAAGCAGACGCAGAACCAGGAAGGCGGCATCGTCTCCAAGGAAGCTGCGATCCAGCTCTCGAATCTCGCGTTGCAGGACGCGAACGGCAAGCCGACTCGCGTGGGTTTCCGCATCCTCGAAGACGGCCGCAAGGTCCGCTTCGCCAAGACCACGGGGGACCAGATCGATGGCTGAGAAGAATGCTGACGGGTACACCCCGCGCCTGCGCAAGCACTACGACGAAGTGGTGCGCCAGAAGCTGATCGAAGAGTTCGGCTACAAGAACCCCATGCAGGTTCCGGTCATCGAGAAGATCGTGATCAACATGGGCGTCGGCGAGTCGACGGCCGATTCGAAGAAGGCGTCCGTCGCCGCCGGCGACCTGGCCCTCATCGCCGGCCAGAAGCCGGTCATCACCAAGGCCCGCAAGGCCATCGCGACCTTCAAGGTGCGCGAGGGCATGCCGATCGGCTGCAAGGTCACGCTGCGCAAGCAGCGCATGTACGAGTTCATGGATCGCCTGATCACGATCGCGCTCCCGCGCGTCCGCGATTTCCGTGGCCTGAACCCGCGTTCCTTCGACGGCAACGGCAACTACGCGCTGGGCCTCAAGGAGCACCTCGTGTTCCCGGAGATCTCGTACGACAAGGCCGAGGCCACCTGGGGCATGGACATCGTCATCCAGACGACGGCCCGCACCGATGCTGAGGCGCGCGCGCTCCTCACGCAGTTCCGATTCCCGTTCCGGCAGTGAGCCCCCGTTAGGGTCTCAGACGCGGACACCGGAGAGAGAAATGGCAAAGAAAAGCTCGATCGAGAAGAACAAGCACCGCGAAGCGCTGGTGAAGCTCTACGCCCCCAAGCGCAAGGCGCTGCTTGCCACGGCGAATGACGAGTCCCTCGAGATGGAGGAGCGCTTCGAGGCGCGCCTCAAGCTCGCGGAGCTGCCCCGCAATTCGTCCCCCACCCGCATCCGCAACCGCTGCGGCATGACCGGCCGTCCGCGCGCTTTCTATCGCAAGATGGGCATCTCGCGCATCGCGCTGCGCGAACTCGGCAACCAGGGTCTGATCCCCGGTCTCGTCAAGTCGAGCTGGTAAGGAGCAACCACCATGGTCAACGATCCCGTGGGTGACATGCTCACCCGCATCCGCAATGGTCAGCAGCGCCGCCGCAACGTCGTCCAGACGCCTGGCTCCCGCCTGCGTGCCAGCGTGCTCGACGTCCTCAAATCCGAGGGCTACATCCGCGACTACGCGACCACGGATTACGGCAACGGCCGCACCGAGTTCGCCATCGAGCTGAAGTACTACGACGGCCAGCCCGTCATCCGCTCGATCCAGCGCGTGTCGAAGCCCGGCCGCCGCGTCTACTCGTCGGTCGGCGAGCTGCCGCGCGTCGCCGACGGTCTCGGCGTCACCATCGTGTCCACCCCGCAGGGCGTCATGGCCGACCACGAGGCGCGCGAGCGCAACGTCGGCGGCGAAGTGCTCTGCAAGGTGTTCTGATCTCGGACTTGGAGGAATAAGGCGATGTCTCGCGTAGGCAAGAAGCCCGTTCCCGTCCCGTCCGGTGTGACGGCCACGGTGACCGGTCAAACGGTGAAGATGAAGGGCTCCAAGGGCGAGCTCCAGTACGTCGTTCCCAACGTGGTCGACGTGAAGTTCGAGGACGGCGCCGTCTCGGTGCAGCCCAAGAATCAGACCAAGGAGGCGCGCTCGCTCTGGGGCACCTCCCGCGCTCAGGTGGCGAACCTCGTCGAGGGCGTCTCCAAGGGCTTCGAGAAGAAGCTCGAGATCACCGGCGTGGGTTACCGCGCCGCGATGGCCGGCAAGGCTCTGAAGCTCTCGCTCGGCTACAGCCACGACATCGAGTACGAGATCCCCGCGGGGATCACGATCGCGGTGCCGAAGCCCACCGAGATCGTCATCTCCGGCATCGACCGGCAGGTGGTCGGCCAGGTGGCCGCCGAGATCCGCGACTATCGCGGTCCCGAGCCCTACAAGGGCAAGGGCGTGAAGTACGCGGGCGAGTTCATCTTCCGCAAGGAAGGCAAGAAGAAGTAAGGGCCGCCGAACATGTCACGCAAAATCGATGCACTCGACCGCCGCAAGGCGCGTGTGCGCCGCGCGCTGCGGGCGGCGGCCAATGGACGGCCCCGGCTCTCGGTGTTCCGTTCCTCGAAGCAGATCTACGTTCAGGTGATCGACGACGCCGCGGGTAAGACCCTCGCGTCGGCCTCGAGCCTCGACAAGGATCTCCGCACCGGCCTCAAGACCGGTGCCGACGTCTCAGCCGCCCAGGCCGTTGGTAAGCTCGTCGCCGAGCGCGCCAAGGCTGCGGGCGTCACCCAGGTGATCTTCGATCGCTCGGGTTACCTCTACCACGGGCGCGTCAAGGCTCTCGCCGATGCCGCCCGCGAGGGTGGCCTCGAGTTCTAAGATTGGCGGAGGGGGGCGGCGCCCGCCGCTCTCCGTTCCGGACGATTCAAGCGAGCGGGTCCGCCACCCGCGTCAGTGAGATGGATATTCAGTATGGCACGTGAACGTGAAGGCGGTGGCCGCGGCCGCCGCGATGAGCGCGAGGAGCGCGACAGCGAGTTCGTGGACAAGCTCGTCCACATCAACCGCGTCGCCAAGGTGGTTAAGGGCGGACGTCGCTTCGGCTTCGCCGCGCTCGTCGTCGTGGGCGACCAGAAGGGCCGCGTCGGCTTCGGCCACGGCAAGGCCCGTGAGGTTCCCGAGGCGATCCGCAAGGCGACCGAAGCCGCCAAGCGCGGCCTCGTCCGCGTCGCGCTCCGCGAAGGTCGTACCCTGCACCACGACGTCTACGGTCGTCACGGCGCCGGCAAGGTCATCCTCCGCGCCGCCCCCCAGGGAACCGGCATCATCGCCGGCGGCCCGATGCGCGCCGTCTTCGAGACGCTGGGCATGCAGGACGTGGTGGCCAAGAGCCTCGGCTCCTCGAACCCCTACAACCTCGTCCGCGCCACGTTCGAGGCGCTCAAGAACGAAGACAGCCCGCGCTCCGTCGCGGCCCGTCGCGGTCTCAAGGTGTCGGCCCTCCAGGCCCGTCGCCGTGATGCCGATCCGTCCGACATGTCCGAAGCCGCCGTCGCGTAAGGGGAGGGTCCAATGGCACAGAAGACTCTCCGCATCGAGCAGATCGGGTCTCCGATCCGCCGCGAAGGCGACCAGCGCGCGACGCTGATCGGCCTCAAGCTCAACAAGCTGCACCGGGTTTCCGAGCTGGAGGATACCCCCTCCGTGCGCGGCATGATCCGCAAGGTGCAGCACCTCGTGCGCGTCCTTGGCGACGCGGCCTGAGGGAGGGCATCATGAAACTGAACGAACTCCGCGACAACGACGGCGCCACCAAGAACCGGATGCGCGTCGGACGGGGCATCGGCTCCGGCAAGGGCAAGACCGCAGGACGCGGCGTGAAGGGTCAGAAGGCCCGCACCGGCGTTTCCATCAAGGGCTTCGAGGGTGGCCAGATGCCGCTTCATCGTCGCCTTCCGAAGCGCGGCTTCAACAACCTGTACTCCACGGACCTGAACGAGGTGAATCTCGGTCGCGTCCAACAGGCTGTCGATGCCGGCCGGATCGAGGCGGGCGACACCGTCACCGTCGAGACGCTGATCGCCGCCGGTATCTGCGCCCGTGCCCGTGACGGCGTGAAGCTCCTCGGCGTGGGCGAGCTCACCACCAAGCTGACCTTCGAGGTCACCCGCGCGTCGAAGTCGGCGATCGAGGGTGTCGAGAAGGCTGGCGGGTCGGTCACCGTGACCTACGGTGACGGCGTCTCCACCCGTGGCAAGCCTGCCCGCGTGGTTGCGTAGTCCCGCGACTGACTTTAAGTCGAAGCTCTGAGCGGCGGCCCGTGCGACCTCGCGCGCGGCCGCCGTTCCCGTTTTTTCAGGGAGCGGCCTCTTCTCGCCGGAGAAGACGACCCGCCCTCATGTGATCCATCTCTAGGAACCGGTGCCATGGCCTCAGCCGCCGAGCAGCTTGCCGCGAACCTCAATTTCGGGGCCATCGCCAAGGCCGACGAGCTCAAGAAGCGCATCTGGTTCACGCTGGGTGCGCTTATCGTGTTCCGCCTCGGGACCTACATCCCGATCCCGGGCATTGACCCGGAACAGTTCGCGCGGAACTTCCAGCAGCAATCGGGCGGCGTGCTCGGGCTGTTCAACATGTTCTCCGGCGGTGCCGTCGAGCGCATGGCGATCTTCGCGCTCAACATCATGCCCTATATCTCGGCCTCCATCATCATCCAGCTCCTGACCTCGGTGATCCCGAGCCTCGAGACGCTGAAGAAGGAGGGTGAGTCGGGCCGCAAGGTCATCAACCAGTACACCCGCTACCTCACGGTGGTGCTGGCGCTGGTGCAATCCTGGGGAATCGCCTTCGGCCTCCAGGGATCGAGCGCGGCCATCGAGCCCGGTCCGTTCTTCATCCTGTCCACCGTCATCACCCTGACGGGCGGCACGCTGTTTCTGATGTGGATCGGCGAGCAGATCACTTCGCGCGGCATCGGTAACGGCTCCTCGCTGATCATCTTCGCGGGCATCGTCGCCCATCTTCCGGTGGCGATCGTTGGCGCCCTGGAGCTGAGCCGTACCGGTGCGCTTTCCTCGGCCGTCATCCTCGGCATGGGCGTCGCCGCCGTCGCGCTCGTCTACTTCATCGTGTTCATGGAGCGCGCGCAGCGCCGCCTGCTCATTAACTATCCGAAGCGCCAGGTCGGCAATCGGATGTACGAGGGCCAGACCTCGTTCCTGCCGCTGAAGCTTAACACCGCCGGCGTCATCCCGCCGATCTTCGCCTCGTCGCTGCTGCTCCTGCCCGCCACCGTGGCGAGCTTCTCGGCCAATAACGGCGGCACCGGAATCCTGGCCACGATCACGACCTATATCGGTCACGGCCGGCCGCTCTACATGGTGCTCTACGCCGCCCTGATCATCTTCTTCGCGTTCTTCTACACGGCCGTGGTCTTCAATCCCGAGGAAACGGCGGATAACCTGAAGAAGCATGGCGGCTTCATTCCCGGCATCCGCCCGGGTGAGCGGACCGCGGCCTTCATCGACAAGGTCCTGACCCGCATCACCCTGATCGGGGCGCTGTACCTGACCTTCGTCTGCCTGGTGCCCGAAATCCTGGCTTCGTATTCCTCGGCCGCCATCGGCTTCGGCGGCACCTCCCTGCTCATCGTGGTCTCCGTGACGATGGATACGGTGGCGCAAATTCACGGGCACCTGATGGCCCATCAGTACGAAGGCCTCGTCAAGAAGGCGAAGCTGCGCGGGGCGACCCGCCGGCGCTGACGGTAACGCGCGGCGGGCTTCAGGGCCGCCGCGGCCCTTGCTAGAGTTCCGAAAGCCGGCGCCGAGCAGGATCGCCGGATATCCAAGCAGACCGGACCTGAGGAAACGACACCATGCGCATCATCCTGCTTGGGCCGCCCGGCGCGGGGAAGGGGACGCAGTCCGAGCGGATCGTGGCACGGTATGGCATTCCTCAGCTCTCCACCGGCGACATGCTGCGCGCGGCCGTCGCCGCCGGCACGCCGGTGGGCCTACAGGCCAAGAGCGTGATGGAATCCGGTGGCCTCGTCTCCGATGCGATCGTGGTCGGGATCGTGGCCGATCGTATCGAAGAAGCGGATGCCAAGCCCGGCTTCATCCTTGACGGTTTCCCCCGCACGGTGGAGCAGGCCAAGGCCCTCGATGCGATGCTGTCCCAAAAGGGCATCGCCCTCGACACCGTCATCGAGTTCGCCGTGGACGAGGAGGCGCTGGTGGGCCGAATCGCCAAGCGCGCCGAGGAAACGGCGGCCCGCGGTCAGCCAGTGCGCAAGGACGACACGCCCGAGGTCTTCAAGACCCGCCTCGACGCGTATCGGAAGCAGACTGCGCCCCTGTCCGACTACTATGCCGGCACCGGCCTTCTGCAGACCATCGACGGCATGAAGCCGGTCGATGCCGTCACCCAGGATCTGGTGACGATCCTGGACCGCCACACCGCGTCGGCGGAGTCCTGACCGGACCTTCCCGGCGCGGCCACGGAGCCGGGATCGAGCCGGGCTCGCCGCTTTATCAGGGTTGACACCCCCCCCGGCCCGCGCTAGTGGGCCGGTCTTCGTTCAGAGGAAGTGGGTCCGGATCGCCTCTCCAAGAGGCCGATGCGGGCCGATTTGTCGTTTTGGACGGCGCGCAGGGGCCGGTCTCCACCGGACGCGCGTGACACTCGGCCCGGCCTCAGGTCCGGCGCCTCATGGAGAGACACCTTGGCTCGTATCGCTGGCGTTAACATCCCGACCAACAAGCGCGTCGTCATCGCGCTGCAGTACATTCACGGCATCGGCCCCAAGAAGGCCGAGGAAATCACCGGCAAGGTCGGGATCCCTGCCGAGCGTCGCGTCAATCAGTTGACCGACGCTGAGGTGCTGTCGATCCGCGAGACCATCGATCGCGACTACATCGTCGAGGGCGACTTGCGCCGCGAAGTCTCGATGAACATCAAGCGCCTCATGGATCTCGGCTGCTATCGTGGCCTGCGCCACCGCCGTAACCTGCCCGTCCGCGGCCAGCGCACGCACACCAATGCGCGCACCCGCAAGGGCAAGTCCAAGCCGATCGCCGGCAAGAAGAAGTAAGCCTCTCGCTTTGGGAGGTCGTGCCGCGCGCGGCCTCCCGACCATCGCGCCCGGTGAACCGTGCGCGTCAGCCCGCGCCGCGGCCCGGCAATCGAACACCGCGCCCTCCGCATCGCAGAAGACTCCCGAGCGCCTGGAATGACGGGCGCGCCTGAAGGACGAAAGTACACATGGCCAAGGAAACCACCCGCGTCCGTCGCCGCGAACGCAAGAACATCGTCTCGGGCGTCGCGCATGTGAACGCGTCGTTCAACAACACGATGGTCACCATCACCGATGCCCAGGGCAACACCATCTCGTGGTCGTCCGCCGGCGCCATGGGCTTCAAGGGGTCGCGCAAGTCGACCCCGTACGCTGCCCAGGTCGCGGCCGAGGATGCCGCCCGCAAGGCCGCCGAGCACGGCATGCGCACCCTCGAGGTCGAGGTCTCCGGTCCGGGTTCGGGTCGTGAGTCCGCCCTGCGCGCGCTGCAGGCCGCCGGCTTCACCGTCACGTCGATCCGTGACGTGACGTCGATCCCGCACAACGGTTGCCGTCCGCGCAAGCGTCGTCGCGTCTGAGCCGACGCCGTCGCGAACTTTTTGGGGCCTGTTACGGAGACACGCGTGTCGAATGCTCACAATCCGCTTCCGGGTGTGCTGCGGTGGAGCTTGGGTGATCTGACGATCACGGTGATGAATGACGGCTACCTCCAGGGGTCGCTGGATCTCGTCACCGGGATCGATCGTGCGGAGGCCGGCGCCCTACAGGCCGCCGGCTTTCGCGCGCAGGATCCCCGGATCACGCTCAACGCCTTCCTGATCACGGGTCCCGGGCGCAACCCGCTCCTTATCGACAGCGGGATGGGCCATTTCGGTGGCCCGTCCCTCGGTCGCGTTCCGGCGGCCCTCGCGGCGGCCGGCATCGCGCCGGACAGCATCGAGACCGTGCTGCTGACGCACCTGCATCCCGATCATGCCGGTGGCCTGATCCGGGAAGACGGTACGGCAGCCTATCCGAATGCCGAACTCGTGGTTCATGCCGACGAAGCCGCGCACTGGCTCGACGACGGCGCGCTTTCGCGGGCGCCGGACGAGGCGAAGCCGTACTTCGACATGGCGCGCCAGGCCACCGCCCCGTACGGGCAGCGTCTGCGCACGATCACGGGCGGCAACGTGGCACCGGGTATCGAGGCGATCCCGCTGCCGGGCCATACGCCCGGCCATACCGGCTACCGCATCACGTCGGGCGACGCGTCGCTTTTGATGTGGGCGGACATCGTTCACCTGCCGGCGATCCAGTTCAAGCAGCCGGAAGCCGGTATGGTCTTCGACGTCGACGGGGATCAGGCACGCGCCGTGCGTCGCCGGATGCTCGACGCCGTCTCAAGCGACCGGACCTTCGTGGCGGGCGCCCATCTGGAGTTTCCGGCTCTGGGCTACGTCGCCCGGGACGGGGCCGCCTACAGTTTCGTTCCGGAGCTCTGGGTCGCGGCCCAGTAACGGTCCGCGCCCGACGCGGACGCATCAGTTTCCAGCCCGCCGGGCGCCGATGGCGCGGTGTCGACGGGCAATGCGTGGACCACCCATGTGGCCCGCGCCGATCTTGCGAGAGGTAGCATCGTGGTCATTCAGAAGAACTGGCAAGAGCTCATCAAGCCGAACAAGCTCCAGGTCTCGACCGGGCACGACCCCAAGCGGGTCGCCACCGTCGTCGCCGAGCCCCTCGAGCGCGGCTTCGGCACCACGCTCGGCAACTCGCTGCGCCGCGTGCTGCTGTCCTCGCTCCAGGGCGCGGCCGTGACCTCCGTGCAGATCGACGGCGTGCTGCACGAATTCTCCTCGATCCCCGGCGTGCGCGAGGATGTCACCGACATCGTCCTCAACATCAAGACGATCGCCATCCGCTCGCAGACCGAGGCCCCCAAGCGCTTGACTCTGCGCAAGACCGGCCCCGGCGTCGTCACCGCCGGTGACATCGGCACGGTGGGCGACGTCCAGATCCTGAATCCCGACCTTGTGATCTGCACGCTGGACGACGGCGCGGAGATCCGGATGGAGTTCACCGTCGCCACCGGCAAGGGCTACGTCCCGGCCGAGCGCAACCGTCCCGAGGATGCGCCGATCGGCCTGATCCCGGTCGATGCGCTGTTCTCGCCGGTCACGAAGGTGTCCTATCGCATCGAGACCACCCGCGAGGGCCAGGATCTCGACAAGGACAAGCTGACGATGACGATCGAGACCAACGGCGCCGTGTCGCCCGAGGATGCCCTGGCCTATGCCGCGCGCATCATCCAGGACCAGCTCCAGGTGTTCGTGAACTTCGAGGAGCCCCGCAAGGAGGAGGCGCAGCCGCTCGCGCCGCAGCTTCCCTTCAACCCGGCCCTGCTCAAGAAGGTCGACGAGCTCGAGCTCTCGGTGCGTTCGGCGAACTGCCTGAAGAACGACAACATCGTCTACATCGGCGACCTCATCCAGAAGTCCGAGGGCGAGATGCTGCGCACCCCGAACTTCGGCCGCAAGTCGCTCAACGAGATCAAGGAGGTCCTCGCTGCGATGGGCCTCCACCTCGGCATGGACATCCCCGGCTGGCCGCCGGAGAACATCGAGGATCTCGCCAAGCGCTTCGAAGAGCATTACTGAGGCGGGCCGCCTCGGCCATGACGTGGCGGCGCATCTCGGCGCCGCCGGTTCGGCCGACACCATCGGGGTTCGCTCGACGCGAACTCCGACACGAATCCCGCCGCGGGGTCATGCGGAATGAACAGCCCCGAAGAGTGATTCGGAGGGGCGCTTGGCCGTACCGTGGCACGGCGGCCATCAACCAAGGACAGCCATCATGCGTCATGGATTTCGCGGTCGTCGTTTCAATCGCACCACCGAGCACCGTAAGGCGATGTTCGCCAACATGTCGGCCGCGCTGATCAAGCACGAGCAGATCGTCACCACCCTGCCGAAGGCCAAGGACCTGCGTCCGGTCATCGAGAAGCTGATCACCCTCGGCAAGACCGACAGCCTGCATGCGCGCCGCCTCGCCATGTCGCAGATCCGCGACGAGGCGATGGTCCGCAAGCTCTTCGCCGTGATCGGCCCGCGCTACAACACCCGCCCGGGCGGCTACTGCCGCATCATGAAGGCCGGCTTCCGCTACGGCGACAACGCCCCCCTGGCGGTCATCGAGTTCGTCGACCGTGACGTCGACGCGCGCGGCAAGGATTCCGGCCCGGTTCTGGTGGACGACGCGGCGTAAGCCACGCCTCCTTTCGATGACGACCAAGGCGGCCTCCGGGCCGCCTTTTTCGTTGCCCGGACGACGCCGCGTCTCAGGCGGCCCGGTCGAGGAGGCGCGAGACCTCCGCCGCCAGATCGGCGGATTCGAAGGGCTTGCGCAGCACCGGCAGGTCTGCCGGGATCGGGATCGCCTCGGCATGGCCGGTGACGATCAGCACGGGCACGTCGGACCAGCGTGCGCGCACGATCTCGGCGAACTCCACCCCTGTCATGCCCGGCATCGCAAGGTCGGCGACCACGAGGTCGAAGGCCCCCTGTTCCATCAGCGAAAGGGCAGACGACCCGTCGCTGGCCTCGCGCTCGGTGTAGCCGAAGCTCGACAGGAACGAGGCCGTCACGTGACGGACCTCCGGGTCGTCGTCGACGACGAGGATGCGCGCCGCCCGGGCGGCCGGCATCGCGGTCCCCAGCACCGTCACCTCGTCGGGACCCGCCGATTCGACCCGGGGCAGGATGATCTGGACGCGGGTACCTTCCCCCGGGGCACTCTCGATGCGCAGGCGCCCGTGGGATTGCTGGGCGAGGCCGAAAACCATGGCGAGGCCAAGGCCGGTACCCTGGCCCACTGCCTTCGTGGTGAAGAACGGCTCGCAGACCCGCGCGAGGATCTCCGGTGCGATGCCGCTGCCCGAATCGGCGATCTCGATGGACAGGTAGGCGCCGGCCGGCAGGTCCGGATCGTCGTCCAGCACGAGGCTGCGGGTGGCGACGACGATCCGCCCGCCTTCGGGCATGGCGTCGCGGGCATTGATGCAGAGGTTCAGGATCGCGAGTTCGAGCTGGTCCGGATCGACGCAGGCGGCCGGCGCCTCCGGGGCGAGGATCGTCTCGACGGTGACGAGGCCCCCGAGGCTGCCGGCGAGCAGATCGTGCATCCCGGTGATCAGCTCGTTCACGTCGACGGCGCGCGGGCGCAGGTCGCGGGAGCGGCTGAAGCTGAGGAGGCGCTTGGTCAGGGAGGCGCCCCGCTGAGCCGCCTGCATGGCATTGCCGACGAGGCGCTGGACTCGCGGTTGGTCGGCGACCTTCGGCGCCACGAGTTCGAGGCTGCCGAGGATCGCCATCAGCAGGTTGTTGAAGTCGTGGGCGATGCCGCCGGCCAGGGTTCCCAGCGCCTGCATCTTGTCCGACTGCCGGAGGCGTGCCTCCAGGGATTTCTGGTCGGTGACGTCGCGTTCGATGGTGGCGAGATGGGTGATCTCTCCGCCCGCGTCGCGGATCGGCACGCGGGTGACGTGGCGCCAGCGCTCGGCCCCGGTCGCCCCCTCGGCGACCAGGCTGTCGCTTGGCTCGCCGGCCGCGAACGCGGCGGCATCCGCGCTGCGGATCGCTGCGCCGTCGCCCAGGATCGCCTCCTCGGTGCGTCCGAGGCAGCCGGCGACGTCGCCGCCGAGACCCGCGGCCTTGCGGGCGTTAAGGCGCACGAAGCGCCCCTCCGCATCCTTGAAGGAGATCGCATCCTCGGCATTGTCGAGGAGCCCGCGCAGGAGCGCCCGTTCCGTCGCGAGGTCCCGCCCGAGCTGATGCCGCTCGAAGGCCTGGCGCACGGTGTTGCGCAGGAGGTTCGCGTCCCAGGGCTTGGTGGCGTAGCCGGTGATGCCGCCCTGGTTCAGGGCCGCCACCACCGCGCTCATATCGGCGTAGCCCGTGAGCAGGATGGCCTGGGCGTCGTGGACTTTGCGCGCCTCGGCCAACATGGCGTCGCCTGTCATGCCCGGCATGCGCTGATCCGAGAGGATCACGGCGATGTCCGGGTTGATGGCCAGCATCCGCAGCGCCTCGGCCGGCTTCGTCGTGGTGAGGACGCGGTACTGGTCCTCGAACAGGTCCTCGAGGGCGATGAGGATGTCCGGTTCGTCGTCGACGGCGAGGATCGTGCCCTGTGACATGCTCAACCCGTCTGTCGTGGGATGCCGATGACGAAACAGGCCCCACCTCCGGGAGCGGCCTCGACGCTGAGCGTGCCGCTATGCGCCTGCACGACACTGTAGGCAATCGCGAGGCCGAGACCTGTGCCGGACCCGACGGGTTTCGTGGTGAAGAACGGCTCGAAGATCTTCTCGCGCAGCGTCTCCGGGATGCCGGACCCGGTGTCGTTGATCCGAATGATGTCGGTGTCGGGGAGACTGCGCGTCTCGATGGTGATGGTTCCGGAATCGGGCATCGCGTCCGCGGCGTTGCCGAGGATGTTCATGACGACCTGGTTCAGGAGGGCCGGCGTGCAGTGGATCTCCGGCCGGCCCGCGAAATCCCGCACGACCGCGATCCGGTCGCCGAGCTTGTGCTGAATCAGGGCAAGCACGGTCTCGATCGCCTCGGGCACGTGCACCAGGGTGCGCTCGCCCTCGTCGAGACGGGAGAACTTGCGCAGGTTGAGGACGAGGTCCTGGATGCGGGTCAGGCCCATGCGCATGGCCCCGACCCGGTCGCTGCACTTCCTGAGCCGGCGCGGGCTGTCGGGCGAATCCGGTTCCGCGACGACCTCGCCGAGGATGCGCTCCACCGTACCCTGGTGGGCGAGGATGAAGGCGAGGGGATTGTTGATTTCGTGGGCGATGCCCGCCACCAGCTCACCGAGAGAGGCCATCTTGGCCGCCTGGACGAGCTTGGCCTGCGCGTCGGTGAGCTTGCGATTGGCGGTGGCGAGATCCGCGTTGGCCTGCTCCAGGGCCCCGGCCAGGGCTGCGCGCGCCTCCGCCGCCTCGGCCTCGGCCCGGGCCCGCTCCAGGGCCCGCTCACGGGCGCCGAACTCGCCCGCGATGCGACGGTTGTCCTCCTCCAATAGTTTGCGACGCACGAGGCTGCGCACCCGCATCACCAGGATCTCGCCGTCGGATTTCGAGACCACGTCGTCGGCGCCCGCGGCGAAGGCCTCCACGAGGAAGTCCTTGGCCGGGCTGGATCCGGCGATGCCGACCACCTGGAAGGTCGGGGCGCCGGCCTCCCGGCCCGCGAGGCCGGCATTGCGGTGGTCGCTGATCGCCCGGCAGAGGGCGAGGCCGTCATAGGTCGTGGCGAGGAGGTCGATCGTCACGCAGTCGAAGGCGGCGCCCGCCGCCTCCAGGGCTGCGATGGCGGCGGCGTGGCTGTCCGCGGTGGTAACCTCCTGCCCCTCATGGGCGAGGAGGCCGGCGAGGAAGGTCCGGTAAGTGGCGCTGGCATCGACCACGAGGACGCGCCCCCGGCGGAAGGCGGAGACGCCGGGCCCGTCGCTGCCGCCCATGCGCTCGCGTAGGAGGGCGCGGATACGGAGCACGAGGAGGTCGCGATCGGCGGATTTCGCCACGTAGGCATCGGCGCCGCTCTCCAGTCCCTGGCGCTCGCCATCGCGGGCGCCGGTGAGCATCAGGAGGGGCAGGGCGCGGGTGCGGAGGGAGAGCCGGAGCTGGCGAGCGAATTCGTCGCCGTTCATGCCGGGGAGATGATGGTCCGCCACCACGAGGTCGGGCAGGCGGGTGTTGAGTTGGTCGAGGGCCGCCTCGGCCGTGGCGCAGCGCTCCACCGCGAAGCCCTTCGACTCCAGCAGCAGCCGCAGTTCCAGCGCCTGGGTCTCGGAATCCTCGACGAGGAGGAGACGGGGTGGGGTGGCCTCGGTCACGGCGCGGCCTCTGCCACGCGAGCGAGATGGGCGGCGATCCGGTCCAGGGGCAGCACAGTGCCGGCAGCCGAGAGGCGGATCGCGGCGGCCGGCATGCCGAACACCACCGCGGTGCTCTCGTCCTCGGCGACGGTGAGCCCCCCGGCCCGACGCATGTCGAGGAGGCCGAGAGCCCCGTCCTCGCCCATCCCGGTCAGCAGCACGCCGATGCCCCGCGCACCGGCATGCCGGGCGACGGAGCGGAACAGGGCCGTAGCGGCCGGGCGCTGGCCGCCCACCGGGGCGGCATCGCTGATCCGCAGATGGCCGCCGCCGCCGAGCTCCAGGTGCCGGTCCCCCGGTGCCACGTAGACGCGGCCGGCCTCGGCCCGTTCGCCCTCACGGGCCAGGGCGACCGGCAGCCCGACGACCCCGTTCAGCCAGCTGGCGAAACCCTCCATGAAGGCGGGACCCATGTGCTGGACGACCAGGACAGGAAGGGAGAAACTTGCCGGCAACGCGCCGATGACCCGGGCGAGGGCGGGCGGCCCGCCGGTCGAAGCGGCGATGGCCAGGACGCTGGCGGCTTCCGGCACCTTGAGGGCGGCGGCCAACGGCGGCGGCGCGGCGACGCGACCGGCCCATTCCGAGCCGATCGGCCGGCGCCGGATCACCGGCACGGCGGCCATGATGCGCAGCTGCGTGCAGATCTCGCTCGCGGCGGCGTCGTAGCCGGCATTGGTGGTGGCCACCGGCTTCTCCACCACCGAGAGCGCCCCGGCCCGCAGGGCGTTCATCGAGATGCGCAGGGAGGAATCTTCGATCGCGTCGGCGATGACCACGATCGGGGTCGGGCGCTCGGCCATGATCCGCCGCGTCGTCTCTAGGCCATCGATGCCCGGCAGACGGATATCCATCGAGACGACGTCCGGGCGGACCTGGCCGATCGTCGCCAGGGCCTCCTCGCCGGAGGCCACGGCCGCCACGACCTCCAGGCGCGGATCCCGGCCGACGATGTGGATGAGGAGCTGCCGCACCACGAGGGAATCCTCGACCAGCATCACCCGCACCCGCACGGGCGCTCCCGGCGTCGATCCGTCCCGCGCGTGTCCGGTCACAGCAATTGCCCGATGGTGTCGAGGAGTTTGCGCTGGTCGAAGGTCTGCTTCGTCAGGTAGGCGTCCGCCCCGAGGTCGAGGCCGCGGGCCACGTCCTCCGCATCGCCGCGCGAGGTCATCAGGATGACCGGCAGCTGCGCGAAAGCCTCCTCAGCCCGCAGGGCCTTCAGTAGGCCGAAGCCGTCGAGACGCGGCATCTCCACGTCGGCGACGACGAGATCTACGGGTTCGATGCCCGCCCGCAAGCGGTCGAGCGCATCCTGGCCGTCGACGCAAACGACGACGCGGTATCCCGCCGCTTCCAAGATACCCTTCTCCAAGGTTCGCGTGGTGATCGAATCGTCCACCACGAGGATCGTCGAACGTGGCGCCTGCGCGATCGTTCCGCGACTGCCTGTGGGTTGCGGTGCCGCGGCCGAGCCGGCCTCGCCCGCCCATGCGACCAGCCCCTCGGCATCGAGGACGAGAGCGGGCCGATCCCCCGACAGAATCACGGTTCCGGTGACCAGCCGCGGATCGGTCCCGATCGGCGGGGCCGGCAACACCCGCAGGGTGGTCACATCGGACAACGCATCGACGGCGAGGACGCAGCGGCGCCCGTTGCCACGGAGCAGGATCGCCGGGCAGGTGGCCCCGGCCTCCTCCGCGCGATCCGGCAGGCCGAGAAGGCTTGCCAGATCCAGCACCGGCACGCTGACGGGGCTGCCGCCGATCTCCACCTGCGCCACGGTGCGGCCCATCACCTGCGCGAGGTCGCTGCGATCCAGGCGCAGCAGGCGCTCGGCCGACGCGCTGGGGATCGCGTAGGTGATCCCGCCGCCCCGGACGAGAAGCATCGCCCGGCGGGCGGCCGAGAGCGGCAGCGCCATGACGAGTTCGGTGCCGAAAGGGCTGCGCGGCAGGAGGCGAACCGTGCCGCCGAGCCGGCGCGCCGCGTCCGCCACCACCGAGAGACCGATGCCGCGCCCCGAGAGGGTGTCGATGGCCGAGGCAGTTGAGAAGCCGGGCTCGAAGACCAGGGCGAGGAGCGCTTCCGGCCCGGGATCGGCGTCGGCTGAGAGCAGGCCCCGGCGCCGGGCGGTGTCGGCGATGGCCGCGAGGTCCGGCCCCCGGCCGTCATCGTGGATCCGGACGACCAGGCGCCCCCCCTGGACCTCGACGTCGAGGCCGATGGCCAGGGCGTCGGGCTTGCCGAGGTGCCGGCGCGTCTCGGGGGGTTCGGCCCCATGGCTCAAGGCGTTGCGCAGGGCGTGCAGGACAGGGTCCTTGAGGACCTGAAGCATCCCGCGATCGACCGGCAGGTCGAGACCGCGCGCGGTCACCGTGATGGCGCGGTCCGCCTCGCGCGCGTGGTCGCGCAGGGCTCGCGCGAATCCCCCGAAGGCGGTCTCGGCCGGGACCAGAGCCAGGCGCTCGGCCTCGCCGGCGACCCGGGCCATGGCGCCCTCGACCGAGGATGCGAGAGCGCTGCGAACCCGTGCCAGGTCGGCGGCATCGCGCGCCAGGGCGAGGAGTCCGGTCTCCAAGGCCCGCGCATCTCCCTCCGGCTCCGATCCGCGGGCGCCGCGCCGGCGCTCGGCGAGACGGGCGAGGTCGGCGGCCCGGCGCCCCAGGCGGGCGATGCCCTCGGCCAGCACGGCCTCGCCCCCGAGGGCACTGGCCAGTTCGTGTGTGGCCCGCGTCAGCGCTTCGACTGCGTTCGCAGGCACCCGCAGGAGGGTCTGGGCGACCTCGGTGGGGGCTTCGGACGGTGCGGACTTCGAAGCCGTGGCGACGGGCGGGGTAGGATCGGTGGCCGGCGCCGCGGTGGGGGCCGTGTCCGGCGCCCGGTCCGTCTCGGGCGATGCGGCGGCCTGCGGATCGAGGGCGCGGTCCAGGGCCGCGAGGGCATCGGCCGGCATGTCCGGGCCCGTCCCGTCGGTCAACCCGGCGACGTAGGCCTCGATCCGGTCGAGGGCGAGGTGCACGGCAGCGGTGGCGGTGCGCGAGAGACCGCCCTCCTGCGCCACCACGCGCTCGAACAGGGTCTCCAGGCGATGGGCCACCGCCTCCACCGCCGGCAGGTCGACGGCCCGGGAGGCGCCCTTCAGGCTGTGCGCCCGCCGGAAGACGTCGTTCCAATCGGGCGCGTGCTCGCCGTCCTCGCCTCCGAGGGCGGCACGGATTGCATCGATGTGCTCGCGGTGCTCGACCTCGAACGCCGCGAGTAGAAGCTGGCGAATGTCCATCGGTCGCCTAAAGTCGCCCCAGGGTTGCGGCGGATTCCGCACCTCCGGAATCCGCGCGAAGCCATTCGTTCATCATGCATGCCCCGCGAAACCGGAGGTCTCCCAACCGTGGAAGTCCGCTCAGTGCCGGTAGCGCTCGGCGAGCGTCATCAGGGCCTGGGCGAGTTCGGTGAGGTTGGCGGAGGCCGCCTCGACTTCGCGGGTGCCGGCCGCCGTCTGCTGGCTCGCCTGGCGGATGTTCTGCAGGGCGCCCATCACCTGCTCGATGCCGAGCTGCTGCTGGTTCGTCGAGGCGACGATCTGCTGGAAGGTCTGGACGCTTTCCTCGACCCGGGCGGTGATCTCCTCGATGGTCCGCTGGGTGGTGTCGGAGCGAGCCTTGCCCGCGGCGGCGCGCTTGACCGCCTCCTCGGTGAGCATGACCGAGGTGTTGATGCCGCGCTGGATCTCGCCGAGGATCGTCCGGACCTGCCCGGTGGCCGCCTTGGCCTGGTCGGCCAGGAGCTTCATCTCCGAGGCGACCACCGCGAAGCTGCGCCCGCTCTCGCCGGCCGCCGCCGCCTCGATGGCGGCGTTCAGCGCCAGGAGATGGGTGCGTTCCGAGATGTCGTTGACGGTGGTGATGATGTCGCCGATCGCCTGGGTCTTCTCGGAGAGGGCGACGATGTTGCCGGCCACCGCCTCGGCCTGCTCGCGGATCGAATCCATCGCCCGCGCGGTGTCGGCCACCGCGCGCAGGCCGGCGCGGGAGGTCTGGGCCGTCGACTGGGCCGTGGCGATGACCTCGCCGGCCCGCTTGCCGATCTGCGCGCCGGAATGGGTGATCTCGTCGACCGTGGCGGCGGTCTCCTGCACGGCGGCGAACTGCTCCTCGACGCTGGCCGCCTGCTCCTGGGCGGAGGCGCGGATCTCGGCCGCCGCCGCGTTGAGGTCCGAGGTCGCGGCCCGGTTGGTCCGGGCGAGGTCGGCCAGGCCCGCCACCATGCGGTTCAGGGTGCGGCCGAGACGGCCGATCTCGTCCTTGCCCCGCGCCTCGAGGGTCCCCGAGAGGTCGCCCTCGCCGACGCGCTCGGCGAAGGCCATCACCGCCTCGAGAGGCCGCACCACGGCCCGGCTGATCAGCAGGGTGATGAGGATGCTGAGAACGATGCAGGCGCCCAGCGTGAGCAGGATGGAGAGGCGGCTGCGCTCGTAGAGATCGGCCACGCTGCGCTGGCCGGCGGCGATGCCCTCGTCGAGGGCGCTGCGGGTGCGCTCGATGTCGCTGAGGAACAGCTCCTGGCTTCGGTTCAACGCCTCGTTGCGGGCCTCGACCCCGTCCACGTCCTTGGCGGCGATCGCGGCGAATTGCGCCTCGCTCGCACTGCGCAGCTCGCGCAGTTCAGCCACGGCCTCGATGGCGATGCCGTTCACCTTGCGCCAGGCGAGACTGCGCTCTTCGGAAGCCGACCGGGCCCGGTAGCTGTCCGTCGCGCGCACGAGTTCGGCGAGGATCGCCTCGGCCTCGGCGGCGGACCGGCGCCAGGAGGCGGAGCCGTCATCCCGCTCCGGGCCGCCCCGCGCCCGCATCAGCAGCGCGATGATGGCGTTGCGGCGCTGGAGGCCCATGTCGCGGGCCTTGTTGGCGAGATCGTCGAGCTGGCGCGCCACCGTCAGGTCGCGGGTGACGATGCCGTCGGTCGTGTCGCGCACCACGCCGATCTGCCCCAGGGCATAGAAGCCGAGCGCCACGATGACGATGGTGATGGCGACGAAGCCGAGGAGGATGCGTTTTCCGATCGAGATCGACACGAGGGGCTCCAGGCTCCGGGAATTCGAGCGGGACCGAGGCAGGACGGCCCCGGGTCTCGGCAGTACGAAGAAGGCTCACCGCCGGCGCGGCAGCGCGGCAGGGACGGTCACGGCAGGTACCGGCGCAGGAGACGCGGCAGATCGACGACGACGAACCCGGGTTCCCCGTCCGGTCCGGCGCCGGGCGGGGCATACCCCGAAACCGCCTCCGTGCTCAAACCGGCCTCGGCGAGGGCCGGAACGTCCGTCGCCTCGGCGATTTCGGCGACACCGAGGACGCGGTCGACGGCGAGCGCCACCGGAACCCCCGCGCCCCGCACGAGGACCACGTGGCCCTCGTCACCGGGCGCCGCGGCGCCGCGTCCGAGGGCGCGGGCGAGGGCGATCAGGCTGACGACCCGGCCGGAGATGGCGATGAGCCCGAGGACCGCCGCCGGGGCACCGGGGAGGGGGGTCACCGGCCGGGCCGGCAGCACCTGGGCCACCTGGGCGAGGGCGAGGGCGAAGCGGTCGTCGCCGCAGGCGCAGACGAGAACGGCCCGCGTCGGCCCGGCGGCCTCAGCCGTCCCCCGTCCACGCCCGGCGAGCAGGCGGGAGCGCTCGGCGCGCAGGGCCTTCAGGCGGGCGGCGGGGGCTTCGGCCCGGGTCTGCGTCACGGCCCTTCTCCTGTCACGCCGGCACGGGCAAGGGCGGCGCTGCGCGCGATCTCGTGCGGGCCGAGCCCGTCGCCCTCGGCCACCACCGCATCCGGCGCCAGGGATTGGGCCAGACGGATCGCGTTGTCGAGGGCCCGCACCGCGTCCGCCCGCCGGCCGAGGCCGATCATTAGCAAGCCGAGCTGGTAATGCGCCATGACGAAGGTGCGGTCGAGGTAGAGCGCGCCGCGCCAGGCCCGCTCGGCCTCGGCCTCGCGCCCGAGGCTGTGGGCAAGGAGGCCGTCATAGTAGTGCAGGACGGGATCGGTCGGCGCAGCGCGGATAGCCGCCCGGACCGCCCGCCAGGCCTCCGCGGTCTCGCCGGCATCGGCCAGGGCCCGGATGCGGGCCGGATCGTCCGGTCGCACCGAAGGGTCCGGGGGCTCCACCGCATCCGCGCCGGGGGGCCCGGGGAAGTCGAGCAGGGTCGGGTCGGGCAGGTCGGATTTGGACGAGCCGAACTCGGCCGCCTCCGGCTGCCCGATGGCCGGCATGGGCGGGGCGACCGGGGCGGGCTCGGGGACGAACTCCGGGACCCAGGGCGGCGGAGGGAGGACCGGGGCGCCGGCGCCCCGTGGCCGATAGGCGACGGTTCCGGGCAGGTTCACGGGTTCCAGCATCGCCGCGATGGCCGGGTTCGGCTCGGCATGCCCGATCAGGAGCCAGCCCTCGGGGGTCAGGCGCCGGCCGAGGGCGCGCACGATGCCGAGCACGACCTCGGCCTCGAAGTAGATGAGTACGTTGCGGCAGAGGACGAGGTCGAACTCCGCCAGGGGCTGAACGGTGCGGACGTCGAGGAGGTCCATCAGGTTGCGCCGCTCGAAGCGCACCATCCGGCGGAATTCCGGCCGCAGGGCGTAGGTGCCGTCGCGGCCGGGTCCCGCGACGGCCGGGCCGGGCACGAAGTAGCGCAGGCGCTCGCCGAGGGGCAGGGTCCGCAGCGCCCAGCGGCCGTAGATCCCCGCCCGCGCGGTCTCGAGGGCGGCCGTGCTGATGTCGGTGCCCAGGATCGAGACCCGCCACTCCGGCAGGGCGGTTCCCAGGAGTTCGTGCAGCAGGATGGCGATCGAGTAGGGCTCGGCTCCGGTGGAGCAGCCGGCGCTCCAGACCCGGAGGGTACGCTCGGGGGCGCGGGCGGCGATCAGGGCGGGCAGGATGGTGGTGCGCAGGGCCGCGAACTGTTCGGCGTAGCGGAAGAAGAACGTCTCGCCGATGGTGATCTCGGCCTCCAGCGCGGCCCATTCCGGACCGCCGGTCAGGCGGTCGTCGAGGCAGGCGGCATAGGCCGTCGCATCCGCGAGCCCGAGCGCCCGGAAGCGCTTGCGCAGGCGGTCGAACAGGAGGTCGTCCTTGTCGGCATAGTAGTGATGGCCGGTGCGGGCGATGATCCGGTCCTTGAGGGCCGGAAATCCCGGATCGACCTCCGGGCCTGAGCGCGGCGGACGCGTCATGGTTGCTGCATGCCGGGTGGCGGCCGGGTCAGACGGCCGACAGGGCGGCGAGGCGCTCGGCCGCCGCATCGGTCAGGGCCGACAGGCGGGCCCGCTCCTCCGCCGTGAGGAGGCGGGCCAGGCCGAGCACGTGGACCAGCCCGTCATCCCGGGCGATCTCGGCGACGACGCAGCCGTTGAGGGTCCGCTCCGCCGCGACCGGGCGGAGCGCAGCCGCCTCCACCGTGATCAGGTCCTCGACGCGGTCGACCAGGAAACCGGTGCCCCGCGGCGCATCGAGGAGGATGTGCCGGTAGGCCTCTTCGGCGTCGCGGCGCGCGGCGTCCGTGCGCAGGCCGAGGAGCCGGGCGAGGTCGACCACGGGCACCGGGCGGCCTCCGAGATTGAGGAAGCCCGCGAACGGCCCACCCCCGGCCGGCGGCGCGTGCAGGTCCGGCAGCGGCAGCACCTCGCTCACCGACGTGCGCGCGAGCGCGCAGGCGACGCCCGCCACGTCCAGGAGGAGGAAGGCGCTGGTCTCGGACAGGGGCGGGGATCCTTGTGGACGGGCGGGGACCGGACGCGATCCGACATCGGACCTCGGCCTTGATAGGACGGCGATGCGGCGGGGAGCAAACACGAATCCGTGGCCTCGGCCGAGGTCGCGCCCTCGCGGCGCCGGCCCTCTGCCCTAATATAGTGAGACCCCGCGCGCCTGCGCCCGCCGGGACCTCTCATCCCAGGAGTCCTCACATGTCCCGACCCGCCCAGACCGTCCGTACCGCCGCCCTGACCCTCGTTCTCCTCGCGGTCGGCGGGATGGCCCGGGCCGAGGTTCCGAGCGCCGATTGGCTCACCCCGGCTCAGGCGAAGCAGGCCCTGAAGAATGCGGGTTACAGCGAGATCACCAAGCTCGAAGCCGATGACGGACACTGGGACGGCGAGGGGATCAAGGACGGACGACGGATGCGGTTCGATGCGGACCCGAAGACCGGCGCCATCCTCGGGGAAGTTCCGGTCGAGTGATCCGGTCCGGATCCGGCGTCCGTTGTCTGGGCCCGTTGCCCGGGAACGTGCGACGCCTGAACCGGCAAGATCGTGCGCCCCGGCGTTGACCGGTGTCGCCGCCTTCGGTAAGACACCCCACACGATTTTCGATTCGCCTTGTCGGGCGGACGAACGAGGCGGACAACGACGCGATGCGTGCCATCCTTATCGTAACGGAAGCGCCACCGACGGGGCGGACCTGACACCAGGGTCCGCGATCCGAATGGTGGCGCATGCAGGGTCCCTCGGGGCCCTTTTTTATTGCCGCGACGCGCCGGACGACACGAACAGCACAGACAGTTTCAAGGAGCAGGACGATGGGCGGCGAGGTCATGACCGGGGCCGAAATGGTCATCCGGGCGTTTCAGGATCAGGGTGTCGACACGCTGTTCGGGTATCCCGGCGGCGCGGTGCTGCCGATCTACGACGCGCTCTTCCACCAGGAGACCCTCAAGCACATCCTGGTGCGCCATGAGCAGGGCGCCGTCCATGCGGCCGAGGGCTATGCGCGCTCGTCCGGCAAGGTCGGCTGCGTCCTGGTCACATCGGGACCCGGCGCCACCAACATCATCACCGGCCTGACCGACGCGCTGCTCGATTCGATCCCGCTCGTCTGCATCACCGGCCAGGTTCCCACGCACCTGATCGGAACGGACGCCTTCCAGGAGTGCGACACGGTCGGCATCACGCGCCACTGCACGAAGCACAACTACCTGGTCAAATCGATCGACGATCTGCCCCGCATCCTGCACGAGGCGTTCTACGTCGCCGCCAACGGCCGGCCCGGCCCGGTCGTCATCGACCTGCCGAAGGACGTGCAGTTCGCGTCGGGCGTCTACGAGCGTCCGACCCAGAACGGCCACAAGACCTACAAGCCGGCCTTCAAGGGCGATGCGGCTCAGATCCGGGCGGCCGTCGAGCTGATGGCCTCCGCCCGCCGGCCGATCCTGTACACCGGCGGCGGCGTCATCAATGCCGGCCCGCACGCCTCGGCCCTGCTGCGCAGGCTCGCCGCCGAGACCGGCTTTCCCGTCACCTCGACCCTGATGGGCCTGGGCGCCTTCCCGGCCTCGGACGACAAGTTCCTCGGCATGCTCGGCATGCACGGGACCTACGAGGCGAACCTGGCGATGCACGAATGCGACGTCATGGTCTGCATCGGCGCGCGCTTCGACGACCGCATCACCGGCCGCCTCGACGCCTTCGCGCCGTTCTCGAAGAAGATCCACGTCGATATCGATGCCTCCTCGATCAACAAGGTCGTCAAGGTCGATGTCGGGATCGTCGGCGATTGCGGCTCGGTGCTGGAAGACATGCTCGCCGCCTGGAAGGCGCTGCCGCGCCAGCCGGACACGGCCCGCCTGGAGGATTGGTGGACCAAGATCCGCACTTGGAAGGCGCGCGACTGCCTCGCCTACTGGCCGTCGGGCACGATCATCAAGCCGCAATACGCCGTCCAGCGCCTCTACGAGGCCTGCAAGGACCGGGAGACCTACGTCACCACCGAGGTCGGCCAGCACCAGATGTGGGCGGCGCAGTACTTCAAGTTCGACGAGCCGAATCGCTGGATGACCTCCGGCGGCCTCGGCACCATGGGCTACGGCCTGCCGGCGGCCATCGGCACGCAGCTCGCCCACCCGGACGGGCTCGTCATCGACATCGCCGGCGAGGCTTCGATCCTGATGAACATGCAGGAGCTGTCCACGGCGGTTCAGTACCGCCTGCCGGTCAAGATCTTCATCCTGAACAACGAGTACATGGGCATGGTGCGCCAGTGGCAGGAGCTGCTGCATGGCTCGCGCTACTCGCAGAGCTACTCCGAGAGCCTGCCGGACTTCGTGAAGCTGGCCGAGGCCTACGGCGCCAAGGGCATCCGCTGCGAGAAGCCGGGCGACCTCGACGCGGCGATCGCCGAGATGCTCGACTATGACGGCCCGGTCGTCTTCGACTGCGTCGTCGACAAGAAGGAGAACTGCTTCCCGATGATCCCGTCGGGCAAGGCGCACAACGAGATGCTGCTGTCCGACTACCTCGGCGAGACCGGGGTCGAGATCGGGGACGTCATCTCCGAAGAGGGCAAGATGCTGGTCTGAGCCTCCGGACCCATCCTGACGCATCCGGATCGGGCGCCGCGCGCCCGGTCCTTTTCCGATCGGCCCCGCCGGGCCACTCACGACACGCCATCGCAGACGAAGGTCCGGGGCACGCCATGAACGCCATGAACACGCACTATCCCGATGCCGGCCGGGTCGAGCCGATCAACCGGCACACCCTGGCCGTCATCGTCGACAACGAGCCCGGCGTGCTCGCCCGGATCTCGGGGATGTTCTCGGGACGGGGCTACAACATCGAGAGCCTGACGGTGTCGGAGACCGAGGTGGCGCGCCATCTCTCCCGCATCACCATCGTCACCGCCGGCACCGATGCGGTGATCCAGCAGATCAAGGCGCAACTCGACCGCCTCGTGCCGGTGCACCGGGTCGTCGACCTCACGCTCCAGGGCAAGGCCCTCGAGCGCGAACTCTGCCTCGTCAAGGTGGCGGGCACCGGCGAGCACCGCACCGAATCGCTGACCCTCGCGGCCGCCTTCGGCGCCAAGACCCTGGACGCGACCCTGAACTCCTTCGTGTTCGAGGTCACCGGCACCACGGAGGAGATCGATCGCTTCATCGGCCTGATGACGGTGATCGGCCTCGTGGAGATCTCCCGCACCGGCATCGCCGCGATGGGACGCGGCGCCGAGCCGATGTAGGTCCCAAGGTCTGGCATCGCGGGAGCCGTTCTGGTCGATGGGGTCCGCTCGATCGACGGGAAGGTACGCATCCGCCGGTCCATCGGCTCCGTGCCGAACTCTGTCCTCACCGAAGTTCGCGGGACGCTCGCGACGTTGATCGGCATCACCTGGAACGCTCCAGAGATCACATGACCACGCTCTACTACGCCCCCGGCGCCTGCTCGCTCGCCTCCCATATCGCCCTCGAGGAGACCGGTGCACCCTACGAGACGGTACGGCTCGACCTCGCCAAGGGCGACCAGCGGGCGCCCACCTACCTTGCCGTCAACGAGCGCGGCCGGGTCCCGGCGCTGGCGGAGGGCGATTGGGTGCTCACGGAGAACACCGCGATCCTGCGCCACATCGCGCGCGTGCATCCCGAGGCCGGCCTGTGGCCGCAGGATCCACGCGACCAGGCCCGGGTCGACGAGTGGCTCGGCTGGCTCTCCACCGGCCACCACATCGCCTACGCGCATATCCGCCGGGCCGAGCGGTACTCGAACGACGAAACAGCCTTCCCGGGCATCCAGGCCAGGGGCGCCGAGACCTGCGGCGACCTGTTCACGATGACCGAGGTCAAGCTCTCCAACGGCGGCTGGGCCGTCGGCGAGGCCTACAGCATCGCCGATCCCTACCTGCTGCTGTTCTGGACCTGGGGCCGGGGTCCGGCGCTCGGCTTCGACATGGCCGAGCGCTTCCCGGCCTGGACGGCCCATGCCCGGGCCATGGCCGCGCGCCCCGCCGTGCAGGCGGTCTTCGCCCGCGAAGGCCTCAAACTGCCGGCCTGAACGCGGCACAGGGGCGGCAAAGGACGGGGCATGCGACAATGCCCCTTCCGTCAAGGGGATCGCCTCGCTAAAAGCTCCGCGATCGCACGGCCGCGCGGATGTCGTTTCAGATGAGGGCGCCGGAGCGCACTCATGCCGATTTCATGCCCAATCGAGAGAAAAGAGAAGGTACCGCCATGCGGGTCTATTACGATCGTGACGCCGACCTCAACCTGATCAAGGGCAAGAAGGTCGTCATCGTCGGCTACGGCAGCCAGGGCCATGCCCACGCGCTCAACCTGCGCGATTCGGGCGTCAAGGACATCGTCATCGCCCTGCGCGAGGGCTCGGCCACCGCCAAGAAGGCGGAGCACGAGGGCTTCACGGTGATGTCGGTGGCCGAGGCCGCCAAGCAGGCCGACGTCGTCATGATGCTGACCCCGGACGAGCTCCAGGGCGACATCTACAAGGAGTCCCTGGAGCCGAACATGAAGCAGGGCGCCGCCCTCCTGTTCGCCCACGGCCTCAACGTGCACTTCAACCTGATCGAGCCCCGCAAGGACCTCGACGTGCTCATGGTCGCCCCGAAGGGTCCTGGCCACACCGTGCGCGGCGAGTACCTGAAGGGCGGCGGCGTGCCGACCCTGATCGCCATCGCGCAGGACGCTTCGGGCAACGCCCACGACCTCGGCCTGTCCTACGCCTCAGCCAACGGCGGCGGCCGCGCCGGCATCATCGAGACCACCTTCAAGGAAGAGTGTGAGACCGACCTGTTCGGCGAGCAGGCCGTGCTCTGCGGCGGCCTCGTCGAGCTGATCAAGGCCGGCTTCGAGACCCTGGTCGAGGGCGGCTACGCCCCCGAGATGGCCTATTTCGAGTGCCTGCACGAGGTAAAGCTCATCGTAGACCTCATCTACGAGGGCGGCATCGCCAACATGAACTACTCGATCTCGAACACCGCCGAGTACGGCGAGTACGTCACGGGCCCCCGCATCGTCACGCCCGAGACCAAGGCCGAGATGAAGCGCGTCCTCAACGACATCCAGTCGGGCAAGTTCACCCGCGACTGGATGCTGGAGAACAAGGTCGGCCAGACCTCGTTCAAGGCCACCCGCGCCAAGCTCGCCGCTCACCCGATCGAGGAGGTCGGCGCCAAGCTGCGCGGCATGATGCCGTGGATCTCCGAGAAGGCCCTGGTCGACAAGGCCAAGAACTGAGGTCGGGATCGGGGAGGCCGGCATCGTCCGGCCTCCCCTGACGGAGGGCGCCGGCGTCGCGAGAGCGGCGCCGGCTTTTTGATGCGCGGTCCCGGGGCCACACCGCGCGCGCTCGGACACGACGGAGCCGCGTCGCCTGTTGTGCTCCGACGGGTTTCCCGCGATCATCTCGGGCAACGGCGGCCCGGACGAGAGCAGCCGAAACGCGGAGGACCCCCATGGCATCGCTCTACTCTGACGCGCATCGCGCGCTGCAGGAAGAGTTCAAAACCGTCAAGCTCGCCGAGCGCCTGGACACGGGCTGGGTCCAGGACAGGATCGGCGAGACCGAAGCCGCCTTCATCGGCAGCCGGGACATGTTCTTTCTCTCCACCGTCGATCCCGACGGCATGCCCACCGTCTCCTACAAGGGCGGCAACCCCGGCTTCGTGAAGGTGCTCGACGGCAACACGCTGGTGTTCCCGGGCTTCGACGGCAACGGCATGTGGTACTCGATGGGCAACATCGAGGGGCAGTCGAAGGTCGGCCTACTGTTCATCGACTTCGAGACCCCGCACCGGGTCCGCGTCCAGGGCCATGCCCGGATGCTGCGCGACGATCCCCTGATGGCCGAGTACACGGAAGCCAAGTACCTCGTCCGCGTCGAGGTCACGAAGGCCTGGGTCAACTGCCCGCGCTACATCCACAAGTACCAGAAGGTGGCGCAGAACCGGTACGTGCCCACCCCCGACAAGGAGACGCCGCTCGCCCTCTGGAAGCGCCTCGACATGGTCGCCGACGTCATCCCCGAGGAGGATAAGGCCCGCGTCGCACAGGAAGGCCAGATCGAGTTGCCCGAGTACGAGGCCCGGGTCGCGCGCGGCGAGAGCTGAACCGGCGCGGCGTCAGGGCAATTTCGGTAATCTCAGGATCACCGAAATTGCCCAAATCTATTGTGTGGTCGCATTGTCTTCACGCGAGCCGGAATCCACCTCGCTTGAAAATGCTCTAGCCCGCGCGTCGCGCGACGATGAACACCCGAGGGAATGCGAGCAGTCGCCGTCCGTCACGGCGGGGTGGATACCCCTCCGCGATCGCAGCCGTGTAGGCAGTGAGGAACCCGGCCTCTTCGTCGGGCGTGAGCGGGTCGAGGAAGGGTCGCAAACCCGTGGCGCGGACCCATTCGACAATGGCGGACGCATCTGCCATCCGGTGGTGATAGGCAGTGCGCCAGACATTCACCTCGGCGGCGTGCGGCGCCAGCAGATCGTAATAGCTGGCCGGTTCCAGCATGCGCCCGAGCCGGCCGGCCACGGCCGGGTCGCCGATCGGCGCTGCCCAGGGGCCGGTTTCCGCCACCATGCGCATCAGGCGGTGCGACGGCTCGGCGAGGTTGTCAGGCATCTGTACGGCGAGAACGCCGCCGGGTGCCAGGAGGCCGAAGAGACGGGGTAGCAGCACCGGGTGGTCGGGTAGCCATTGCAGCACGGCATTGGCGTAGATCAGATCCGGCGCCCGGTCCGGCTGCCAGGTCGCCGCGTCCGCCAGCGCGAAGGAGAGGCCGGGCAGGCGCTCGCGGGCCCGCTCCAGCATGGCCGGGGAGGTGTCGAGGCCGATCACCTCGGCCTCGGGGAAGCGGGCCGCAATCAGCGCTGTGGAATTGCCGGGGCCACAGCCGAGATCGTAGGCGAGGCCCGGCGCCGCGAGCGGAACCTGGGCGAGGAGTTCGGCCGCCGGACGCGTGCGCTCGTCCTCGAAGCGGGTGTAGAGGGCGGGGTTCCAGTCGGACATCGTGCGTCTCCCAAAGCCGGCCCTTTGGGAGGCCGGATCGCCTCACTCGTCAGGGGACCATCCGCAGACGCGGCCCGCGGCGGACGAATCCGACGATGTCCTTGACGGCGTCGAGGGTCGGCGCCGCGATGGCCTCGGCGCGCTCGGCGCCGTCGGCGAGCACCGCATCGATCTCGGCCGGGTCGGCCACGAGGCGCTTCATCTCGGTGCCGAGGGGCGCCAGGGTCTCGACCGCGAGCTCGACCAGGGCGCCCTTGAAAACCGAGAACTGGGCGCCGCCGAAGTCGCGCAGGACCTCCTCGCGCGTGACGTCCTTCAGGGCGGCGAAGATACCCACCAGGTTGTCGGCCTCGGGCCGACCGGCCAGGCCCGCCACCTCGGAGGGGAGGGCGTCCGGGTCGGTCTTGGCCTTGCGCACCTTGGCGGCGATCGCGTCGGCATCGTCCGTCAGGTTGATCCGCGAATTGTCGGAGGCGTCCGACTTCGACATCTTCTTGGTGCCGTCGCGCAAGCTCATGACGCGCGCCGCCGGCCCGCCGATCAGGGGCTCGGTGACGGGGAAGAAGCCGGCCCCTTCGTCGTGCCCATGGGCGGCGATCGACTGCGAAAAATCGTTGTTGAACTTCTGGGCGATGTCGCGGGTCAGTTCGAGGTGCTGCTTCTGGTCCTCGCCCACGGGCACGTGGGTGGCGCGATAGGCCAGGATGTCGGCCGCCATCAGTACGGGATAGTCGTAGAGGCCGATCGAGGCGTTCTCCCGGTCCTTGCCGGCCTTGTCCTTGAACTGGGTCATGCGGTTGAGCCAACCGAGCCGCGCGACGCAGTTGAAGATCCAGGCGAGTTCGGCGTGCTGGGGCACCTGGCTCTGGTTGAAGACGATCGAGCGCGTCGGGTCGATACCGGCGGCGAGGAACGCGGCGGTGACCTCGCGGATCTGGCCCTTCAGCGCGGCCGGGTCCTGCCACAGGGTGATCGCGTGCAGGTCGACGACGCAGTAGAGGCACTGCGCATCGCGCGCCTGCATCTCGACGAAGCGCTTGATGGCGCCGAGATAGTTGCCGAGATGCAGGTTCCCGGTCGGCTGTACGCCCGAGAACACCAGTTCCTTGAACGCGGTCATCGCGGCGGGGTCCTCGTGCGGATTGCGGGAGAGCGGCCGCGGACGTCGATCCCGTGCAGCCGAGCGCCGGTTTCTGGACGCCGAGCCGGAACCGGTCAAGGCTTCGCGAAAACCCCCGACGATCGCACGGGAGCGTCGGCACGGGACGACCGGGGTCGTTAGGGCTCGCGGATCGCGCCCCCGGTCCCCGTCCGACCCTGACCTTCGGGACAGAGGTCGAGGAGCACGCAGCGGGTGCAGGCGGGATTGCGGTGGTGACAGACCTTCTGCCCGTGCAGCATCAGCACCTCGTGGTTGTCGTAGAGGGCCTGCGCGCTCCAGTCGGCGGGCAGCTGTGCCCGCAGGATCGGGTGGGACGGCCCGACATCGACGCGGGGACCGATCAGCCCGGTGCGCTGGGCGACCCGGTGGTGGTGGCTGTCCACCGGCAGGGCGGGCATTCGCAGGATGCTGAAGGAGAGCACCGCCGCACTCGTCTTCGGCCCGACGCCGGGAATCGCCCCGAGCCAGGCCCGGGCCTCCTCCACCGCCATGTCCTTCAGGAAGTCGAGGGTGAGCGCGCCGTGGCGCGCCTGCACGGCGGAGAGGATCGCCTGCAGTCGCGGCGCCTTCAGCTCGGGCCAGGTCACCCCGGCGATGGTCGCCTCGATCTCGGAGACGGGAGCGGCCAGCATCCGGTCCCAGGCGGGGTAGCGCGCCCGCAGGGCCTTGAAGGCGCGGCCGGACTCCGCGTTGCGGGTTCGGTGGGAGAGGAGCGAGGAGACGAGTTCGCTCAATGGGTCAAGGCTGTGGAAGTAGGGGATCGGGCAGCCGTAGACCGGGCAGAGGCGAGCATGGATCGCCAACGCCTTGTCCGTCAGGGCAGGATCGATCGCGGCCGGTACGGACTTTGAAGAGCGGGTCCGGCGGGGGCGGGGGCCGGCGAGGTCGTGCCCTGATGCGATCGGCATGCTGGAGGAATCGAGCCCGAGTCGTCGCGGTTCCCGAAGTCGACGCCAGGCCATGCCCGGACTGACGGATCGGACAAAGCGTAACGCGCCGGCCGGGCAGGGCGCCTTGCCTGACGCAGTGCAATGTGAAACCCTGACCGAGTCATCAAGGACGATACGGGAGAGCCCAGGTCGAGCGTTTCACAGAGCGAAGCCTTCGAACCATGGCGCCGACGGAGCAACCACCCCCGGAAACTCTCAGGCACAATCACCGTACCGTCGGACAATCTGGAGAGAGGCGCCTGATGGCGCCCACCGAAGGAGAAATCCCGGACCGCAGCCGCGGTCGGGGAGAAGCTCTCAGGTAACCGCGACAGATGGGGGCAGCCGGACACGCTCAGTCGAGCTTCCGGAGGCTGTTCGTCGTGGAGTGATCCGATGTCCCCTGATGTTGCCCGCACACCCCTGCATGCCCTGCACCTGCGTCATGGCGGCCGCATGGTCCCCTTCGCAGGCTACGCCATGCCGGTGCAGTACCCGGCCGGCCTCCTCAAGGAGCACCTGCACACGCGGGCCCAGGCCGGCCTGTTCGACGTGTCGCATATGGGCCAGATCCGGCTCACCCCGCACTCGGGCGATGTGGGCGACGCGGCGCGCGCCCTGGAAACCCTCCTGCCCATCGATGTCCTGGGCCTGAAGCCGGGCCGCCAGCGCTACGGGCTCCTCCTCGATGCGTCGGGCGGCATCCGCGACGACCTCATGGTCGCCCATTGCGGCGACAGCCTCTTCGTCGTGGTCAACGCCGCCAACAAGGTCGACGACGCGGCCTATCTCCGCGCGCATCTCTCCGACACCTGCACGGTGAACGTGCTGGCCCGCGCCCTCGTCGCCCTGCAGGGGCCGGGCGCGGAGGCGGCCCTGGCGCGCCTCGCACCGGAGGTGGCCGGGATGCGCTTCATGGACGTGCGGATGCTCGGGCTGCTGGGCGCCTCCGCCATCGTCACACGCTCCGGCTATACCGGCGAGGACGGCTTCGAGATCTCGGTACCGGAGGACAGGGCGGAGGCCCTGGCCGAGGCGCTGCTCGCCGATCCGGACGTGCTGCCGGTCGGGCTCGGCGCCCGCGATTCCCTGCGCCTCGAGGCCGGGCTGTGCCTGCACGGCAACGACATCCACCCCGGCATCGACCCGGTGGAGGCCGGCCTGTCCTGGGCCATTCCGAACGTGCGCCGCCGTGGCGGGATCCGGGCCGGCGGCTTTCCCGGCGCGGGGCGCATCCTCGACGCTCTGGAGGCCGGCCCGGCGCGCAAGCGCGTCGGCCTGCGCCCCGAGGGGCCCACCCCCGTGCGGGCCGGCGCGCCGCTCTTCGCAGACGAGACCGGCGCGGCGGTCGGCCAGGTGACGTCCGGCGGTTTCGGGCCGAGCCTGCAGGCCCCCATCGCCATGGGCTACCTGCCGGCCGCCCTCGCCGCCCCCGGCACCCGCGTCTTCGCCGAGGTGCGCGGCAAGCGCCTCGCCGTCGCGGTCTCGGCACTTCCCTTCGTTCCGGCAGGCTTCAAGCGCGCCTGATCGGGCCCGTTCCGTCCCCCCCCTTTGCCAACAACCAGGAGAAAGCGATGCGGAAGTTCACGGACGAGCACGAGTGGCTGGATTGCACCGGCGACGTCGCCACGGTGGGCATCACCGCCCACGCCGCCGAACAGCTCGGCGACCTCGTCTTCATCGAGTTGCCGAAGGTCGGCGCGAAGCTGGCCAAGGGCGAGGCCGCGGCGGTGGTCGAGTCCGTCAAGGCGGCCTCGGACGTCTATGCGCCGGTCTCCGGCGAGGTCACCGAGGTCAACGAGGCGGCCGTGGCCGACCCGTCCAGCGTGGGCACCGACCCGCAGGGCGCCGGGTGGCTCTACCGCATCCGCCTCGACGATCCGGCCAGCCTCGAGGGGCTGATGGACGCGGCCGCCTACGCCGAGTTCGCGAAGTAGCGCCGCCGCTTACCCCTCCCCCCCTCAGCGGGGGAGGGTGCCCACGGAGTGGGCGGGAGAGGGAGCAACCTCTCCGGATACGGCGCTTCCCTCATCCGACCCGCTGCGCGGGCCACCTTCTCCCGCTGAGGGGAGAAGGGATGCGACGGCACAGTCCAGATCATTCACAATCCGAGGTCCCCCATGACCACCGACCGCTACGACCCCTACGACTTCGCCAACCGCCGCCACATCGGCCCGACGACGCAGGAAATCGAGGCGATGCTCGGCGTCGTTGGCGCCGAGAGCCTGCATGCCCTGATGGACGAGACCCTGCCGGCCGACATCCGGCAGGAGGAGCGCCTCGATTTCGGGGGCGCCATGACTGAGCGCCGGGTGATCGAGCACATGCGGGGTATCGCCGACAAGAACCGGCTCCTCGTCTCGCTGATCGGGCAAGGCTACCACGGCACCACCATGCCGCCGGTGATCCAGCGCAACATCTTCGAGAACCCGGCCTGGTACACCGCCTACTCGCCCTACCAGCCCGAGATCAGCCAGGGCCGGCTCGAGGCGCTCCTGAACTTCCAGACCCTGGTCTGCGACCTGACCGGCCTCGACATCGCCAACGCCTCGCTGCTCGACGAGGCCACCGCCGCGGCGGAAGCCATGGGCATGGCGCAGCGCATTGCCGGCACGGGCCGGACCGCGTTCTTCGTCGATGCCGAGTGCCTGCCCCAGACCATCGCAGTGCTGCGCACCCGCGCCGCGCCGCTGGGCTGGACCGTCGTGGTCGGCGATCCGGCCAAGGACCTCGACCCCGCCCAGGTCTTCGGGGCGATCTTCCAGTATCCCCGCGTCTGCGGCGGCATCCGCGACCTGACCCAGCCCATCGCCGACCTGCACGCGGCCGGCGCGGTCGCGGTGGTGGCGGCCGACCCCCTGGCACTGACGCTGCTCACATCGCCGGGCGAGATGGGCGCGGACATCGCCGTCGGCTCGATGCAGCGCTACGGCGTGCCGATGGGCTATGGCGGGCCGCACGCCGCCTACATGGCGACCCGGGACGCGCACAAGCGCACCCTGCCGGGCCGCCTCGTCGGGGTCTCGGTGGATGCCCGCGGCAACCGCGCCTACCGCCTCGCGCTCCAGACGCGCGAGCAGCACATCCGCCGCGAGAAGGCGACCTCGAACATCTGCACCGCACAGGTGCTGCTCGCGGTCATCGCCGGCATGTACGCGGTCTTCCACGGCCCGCGCGGGCTGAAGGCCATCGCGGCCCGGGTCCATCGCGACGCCGTGCGCCTCGCCGCCGGGCTGGAGGCCCTCGGCTTCACGGTGGAGCCGGAGCACTTCTTCGACACGATCACCGTGCGGGTCGGCGCCTTCCAGGGCCTGATCCTCGGACAGGCGGTGGCAAACGGCGTCAACCTGCGGACGGTGGGCGACGACCGCATCGGCATCACGGTGGACGAGCGCACCCGGCCCGACATCCTCCAGGCCGTCTGGCGCGCCTTCGGGGCGAAGGACCCGGCCTATGACGAGGCCTGGCCGGAGCACCGCCTGCCCGCCGCGCTGGTGCGGACCTCCCCCTACCTGACGCACCCGATCTTCCACATGAACCGGGCCGAGAGCGAGATGACGCGCTACATGCGCCGCCTCGCCGACCGGGACCTGGCGCTGGACCGGGCGATGATCCCACTCGGCTCCTGCACGATGAAGCTCAACGCCACCGCCGAGATGCTCCCCGTCTCCTGGCCGGAATTCTCGGAGATCCATCCCTTCGTGCCGGCGGACCAGGCTGAAGGGTACCAGGCCCTCATCGGAGATCTGTCCGAAAAGCTCTGCGCCATCACCGGCTACGACGCGATCTCGATGCAGCCGAATTCCGGGGCTCAGGGCGAGTATGCCGGGCTCCTGGCCATCCGGGCCTATCACCGCGCGCGGGGCGACGCGCACCGGACCGTCTGCCTGATCCCGTCCTCGGCCCACGGCACCAACCCGGCCTCGGCGCAGATGTGCGGCATGAGCGTCGTGGTGGTGGGCGCCGACGCGCAGGGCAACGTCGACCTCGACGATTTCCGCCGGAAGGCCGAGCTGCATTCCGAGACGCTCGCCGCCTGCATGATCACCTATCCGTCGACCCACGGGGTGTTCGAGGTGCAGGTGCGCGCGATCTGCGACATCGTCCACGGCCACGGCGGACAGGTCTACCTCGACGGGGCCAACCTGAACGCCCTGGTGGGCCTCGCCCGCCCCGGCGATATCGGGGCCGACGTCAGCCATCTCAACCTGCACAAGACGTTCTGCATCCCCCATGGCGGGGGCGGCCCCGGCATGGGACCGATCGGCGTCAAGGCGCACCTGATCCCGTTCCTGCCCTCCGACCCGCGTACCGGAGAGGCGGGTGCGGTCTCGGCGGCGCCCTACGGCTCGGCCTCGATCCTGCCGATCTCCTGGAGCTACTGCCTGCTCATGGGCGGGCGCGGCCTGACCCAGGCGACCCGCATCGCCATCCTGAACGCCAACTACATCGCGGCCCGGCTGAAGGGCGCCTACCCGGTGCTGTATTCCGGCGCCCAGGGCCGGGTGGCGCACGAGTGCGTCATCGACGTGCGGCCGTTCCAGAAGAGCGCGGGTGTCAGCGTCGAGGACATCGCCAAGCGCCTGATCGATTGCGGCTTCCACCCGCCGACCATGTCCTGGCCGGTGGCCGGCACCCTGATGATCGAGCCCACCGAATCCGAGACCAAGGGCGAGATCGACCGCTTCTGCGAGGCCATGCTGGCGATCCGCGAGGAAATCCGCGCCATCGAGGACGGGCGGATGGACAGGGCCGACAATCCCCTGAAGCACGCGCCCCACACGGTGCGGGACCTCGTGGGAGCCTGGGAACGCCCCTATTCCCGCGAGGCGGCCTGTTTCCCGAGCGGAAGCCTGGGGATGGACAAATACTGGCCCCCGATCAACCGGGTCGACAACGCCTACGGCGACCGCAACCTCGTCTGCGCCTGCCCACCGGTGGACTCCTACAGCGAGGCGGCAGAGTAGGGACCGCCCATCGCGCTCCCGGCCCACCCGGGACGGGAGCGCCCCTTCCGGGTGAAGTCCGCTCGACAGAGCCCTTGGCCTATCGCCAGTCGGGCAGCGTGATCGTCACCATCTTCCCAGTCAGAGGATCAAAGATCGTCACTGTCATGCCAGCCTCCACTGAAACAGCCGGAGACCTAGCCTTCTCCAGGATTGTGGCTGGAACTTGACTTTACAAAGATCAACAAACAACGATGCTGTTGATTGCCGTGGAATACATCCCAGTGCCCCATCGCGGCCCGCTTCCGCCACACGCCGCCGGTCTGAACCGGCCGGGCGGGACGCCGGAGGCCGAACGCGTTCAGGCGCAGCGGTCGCCCCCCCCCGGAACAGCATGTTTTGACGCCAATCCCATAAACGTCTAAGATCAACGCTATCCCAATACGGCAGGAAGAAATATCTATATCAATTGTCATCCGTATTGATCGCCCAGGCGTCGCCGCACGAACTGATATTCGGGTTCGAAGAGGGCGTAATCCGTGGGCGAAGACGCTGGAGGACGCGCCCGTGACCCCTTCCCCCTTCATCCATCTCGACCTGGTACGCCTGCCCGATGGCCGCGTGGGAGCCGTCGTGGGCGTCTGGAACCTGGGCGAAGCCTACGAGATCGACGTGGGCAACATCCGTGAGACCTGGTCCGCGGACGATCTGGCCCCCACCGACTAGGACGCCGGCCACGGGGCGCCCGATCCCGACACCTGAAGGAACCCGGCGCGCGCACGCCCTGACGCATCACCATCCGAGATCTCGAAAAACCCCAGGGAGGCACGGCGATGCCCAAGACGGCCATGTATGTCCTGCAAGGCGTCGATCCGGCGGTGATCGCGGCTGCTCCGTTCGACGTGAAGGTGGTCGAGGCCTACACCGATGACGGGCGGATGTTCACGCCGGCCGAGGTGCAGCAGATGGGCGGCGGCCCGGGCCAGGCCCTGCTCCTCGGCTATTTCAGCCTCGGGGAGGCCGAGGCCTACCGGGACTACTTCGCCACGATCCCGAGCGAAGCCCTCGGACCCGAGGACCCGAACTGGGCGGGCGATTTCGAAGTCGCCTACTGGACGCCGGAGTGGAAGGCCGTCGCCGAAGCCGCCATCGATCGGATGATTCAGGCGGGCTATGACGGCATCTACTTCGACGTGGTCGATGCGTTCGAATTGCCCTGGAGCCAGGCGCATGCCCCCGGGGGCGACGCCGCCGGTGCGATGCGGACGCTGGTCCAGGCGTTGAGCGCCTATGCCAAGGCCCAGGCCCCGACCTTCAAGGTCTGGGTCAACGGAGCGGAGGACCTGCTGACGGACCAAGCCTACGTCGACAGCATCGACGGGTTGTTCAAGGAGAACCTGTTCTACAACGATGACGGCTCCGCGAAGCGGCCCGCCGCCGAGACGCAGGCGAGCCTCGACCAGTTGAAGATCGCCCAGGATGCCGGCAAGGACGTCGTCGCGATCGAGTACGTGACCGGGGCGCAGAAGGTCGCCGATGTCCACGCCAAGGCCGAGGCGGCCGGGATGGGAAGCTACGTCGCCAAGCTCGATCTCATCGGCGTCGACACCGAGGGCGTTCTGCCCGGCCAGGTCATGCACGATGACGGCATCCTGCGCGATGACGGCCCCGGCGACGCGGCGGTCTTGCCCGAGCCGACACCGCCCATGCCACCCTCCGCCACGCCTCCCTCCGCCACGCCGCCGCCCGTCACGATGACGCCCCCCGGTGAGGACGGCACCGCCACGCCGGTCGGACCCAACCACCACGCCGGTGGGCAGCAGGGGCACGGGGACCCCGCGGGCAGTGATGCCCACCGCTCGCTCGCGAGCGAAGCCGGCACCGACAGCTTCGTGTTCGTAGAGGGGGGCCAGGGACCGCGGGATCCGGCCGCCGACCTGCGCGTCGAGGCCACGGCCATGATGGCCGGCGCCCCGGCGCCTCGACTGCACGAGACCGGCGATCCCGCGGACGGGACCGATCCCGGCGCGGGCATCGACGTCGCCCCGCATCAGGCCCCGCATGCGGGGCTGGCGCATCACGACATCCCGCTGTTCTGAGCGGGACGCCGCGCCTCAGCCCGCGTGGCCGGGAATCCGTGCCGGAAGCGCGGATACCGGCGGGGTGGTGCGCTTGGCCTTGGCCACCGCGATCGTGCCGCCGTCGAGGGTGACGAAGCGGATGCCCCCGCCCCGCAGGGTGTCGACCACGAGGCGGTAGCTGCGCCGGGCGACGTCCTGCGGTTCCAGCTCGATGCGCTTGATCGTCGAGATCGAGAGGCCGCTCTCCAGGGCGAGATCAGACATCGACCAGTTGAGCAGGGCTCGCGCGGCCCGGAGATGATCGGGCGTCAGGCTCCCGGTCGCGGCGATGTCACGCTCCACCGACAGCAGGGCCGACCTGCCGAGCTCCTCGCAGAGGGTCGAGAACACGATCTGGCCGAGACGCCTCTGCAATTCGTCCTCGAGGCCCGTCGGATCGGCGATGGCGATCGACGCGGGCGGCGCGTCCCCTGTGCCCGGACCGGCTCCCTTGGGAAAGACTCGCGGCGCGACGGTCCGGTCCCGATTCAAGTTTTCCAGCCAGGCAAGCGTGGGTTCAGTACAGGGCATCTGGTGACACGTGTGATGGCAACATCAGGAAAGGTTTGCAAAAGAGGAGCGGAACTATCGGCACTGTGCTGCAGCAACAGATACGACCGCGATCGCAGCTCCAGATCGATCAATTTCGCGCAAGACATTCGAAGTCTACCCCACAGCTCCATCGCGTTTTCGGCGTTCTCTTGCAGGCGAAACGACGCTGACTGAAATTCTATCAAATGACTGAAACTGTCAAATTTTCGCAAACATGATACGGTCGCGCGCGATCCCGATAGAGACGCCTGATCGCCGCTCCGATGGATGGCGAAGGCCGATTCGCAGCCGGCACCGTCGCCAAGTCGTTCCGGACGCCTCAGAGGGCGCGGCCGGTGCGGCGGGTTTCCGTCGGCGTGCGGCCGTACTGGCGGCGATAGCGCTGGCCGAAGTCGCCCATATGCACGAAGCCCCAGGAGCGGGCGATCTCGGCGACGGACAGGGACGCCTTAGCGGGCGACATCAGGTCCTGATGGACCTGCGCCAGGCGCCGCTCGAGGATGACCTGGACCGGCGTGCGCCCCAGGTCCCGGCGGAACCGGTTCTGAAGCGAGCGCACGCTGATCCCCGCCACCGCCGCGATGTCGGCCAGGGTCAGGGCCCGCGAGAGATTCGCCTCGATGTAGTCGAGCGCCCGGCCGAGGCTGCGGGAGGGGATATCCTGCGCCTGGGACGGCGCGGGAGCGTCGCGTCGGGGCCAGGCCGACAGCAACTGGTAGCTCAGGACCTCTTTGAGGAGTTGAAAGGTCAGGTCGTCGTGGCACTCGATTGCCTGGATCTGCTCCTGAACCCGCCGCAGGGTGAGAAACAAGGCCATCATGGCGGGGGTCGCCACGGAGGCCGTGAGCGCGAGATCCGGCAGGGTGCCATCGCTGCGGCCCGTCAGGGCCGCATGGGCGGCCATCAGCACACCGACACTGAACGTTCCGCTGACCGCGCTGAACGCGCCGTAGGCCTGGACCTCCCGCAGGTCGTTGAAATTGACGAGGGTCGCATGGGTCGGAACGCCGTCGACGTCTCCGGATCGGCGCCGATAGATGATGTGGCCGCTCGTCACGAAGCGGATCGTGATCAGCTGTGCGTTGAACTTCGGTTTCGTCACGAAACCGCTGGACGAGCGAGTCTCCCACAGGCTGAAGGCCTCGGTCTGACTGCCGGCGATGGCGATGTCGGGGATGGTCGAACGCAGGACGTCGAAACCGATCGCGAGTCCACCGCGATCGTTGCACAGCTGAAGTTGTCGCATCGAGGCGATGCTGGCAACGAACCGTCCCTGGGAGCGCCAGGTGACCGGCTCGGGACGCGTATGACCCGTCATGGCAACTTGCCCGATGCCCCCACCGTCCGACACGTCCTTCGGCGCGCTCTTGTCGGGATGCGTGCCAGGATGCGGCCCCTGTTAGGCAAGGTACTTCCGCCTACGCAAATAATTTGTGCGAAATCCACCCGAACGGTAAATCGCGCAGATCGTCCAACTCCGCCAAAACCAGTATCAACGCCAAAACCAAGAGTTGATAAATTGAAATTGTGAGTTGCAGATCGCTGGCGTGACTGGCCCAAACGCGCCACGCGACGCTCCGCATCTGCCCGACGCACGGGTCCGGTCGCCCGACGACCAGTGCCAATCAATCTTGAGCGCAAAATGCGTGACCTCTGGAAATCCGACCCGAAAGAGAGCGAAGGTCAGGTCCCTCGCCGACGAGCCGCGCCATGCCCGCAACGCGCTTCACGATCCTGCCGACCCCCATCGGTCCGCTGGTCCTCGCCGGACCGGACGAACGCCTCGCCTGCATCGGCCTTCCCCGCGGCAAGGGCGCGGTGATGCCGGGTCCGGACTGGCACCGGGACGACACCGCCTTCGCCCCGGCGCGCGCTCAGCTCGAAGCCTACTTCGACGGGCGCCTCATCCGCTTCGACCTCGCCCTCGCACCGCGCGGCACGCCCTTCCAGCACGCGGTCTGGCAGGCGCTTACCGAGATCCCGCCGGGGGAGACGATCAGCTACGGCGAACTCGCCCGCAGCATCGGCCGGCCGGGTGCCAGCCGCGCCGTGGGGGCAGCCAACGGCGCCAATCCCCTGCCCATCGTCGTGCCGTGCCACCGGGTCATCGGGGCCGGCGGCACCCTGACGGGCTTCGCCGGCGGCCTCGACATCAAGCGCTTCCTGCTGGCGCTGGAACGGGTCCCGGGCGCCGCGCCGGGCGGGCAGGCCAGCCTGTTCTGAGCCGGCCGCGACCGGACGGTCTCACGCCGACGGCGCGCGGGAACGGCCCCATTCCTGCCACGTCCCCGAATCGGCTCGTAGCGCCTGCAACCCTGCGCTCGCCTTCGAGGCCTGCGCCAGGATGCGGTGCGGCTCCCGCATCCGATCTGGCCGCCCGTGGCGCTTTCCTCGACGGTCGGGGCTCTCAGCGAGCTGGCGGCCACGACGTCGGCGCGGCGGAGCGCGTGATCCAGCGGAACGACGGCCGGCTCGGCGAGGCCGAACCGGCCGCGGTCCGGGCCTGACCGCCCGCTACTTCGGCAGGGCGTAGATGTTCACGTCGAGCTTCTCGTCGGCCTTGTCGTTCAAGTCCGTGACGTATTCCTCGATGAACTTGTCCTGCACGACGATGTCCTTGGCATCCAGGTAGGCGGTCAGGGTCTCGTAGGTGCCGTCGATCTCGTCGTAGGAGCCCTTGTGCGGGAAGCGCAGGGCGCGGCCGCTCGGCGTGGTGCCGAAGCGCAGGCCGTCGGCCTCGGCAGGCTTGGGGTCCGGCATCGCGGCGATCGGGATCATCGCGTCGTACTGGAAACCGTCGTCGTCGGTCTTGGCGAAGACCGCGATCGGCCGGCCCACGGCCTGGATGCCGGCCTTGGCGAGGTCGCCCTCGATGCGCTGGAACGCGGCCTTGAGGCTCGGTACCGCCTCCTCCCACTTCGTCCGCCCGGCGAGGATCGCTGCGGGCTTCGCGGGTAGCGAGACCTCGTCGACGTCGTTGGCGTCGCCGGGGGTGGCCACCAGGGTCTGCCGAGGTCCGGCCGTCGGCGTGGCGGAGGGCGCCGTTCCAGCCTGGGCCGGCACCGGGATGTCCGCCGTCCCGGGCGTCTTTGGATCGGGGTTGGTGGTGGTCGGCAGCGGGTTGGCCGCGGCCGGCGGCGTGACCGCCTGGGCCAGGGCCGGTTTCGCGGCGCAGACGGCCGACAGCGCGACGCACCCGGCGAGCACCGTGGCGAGCGGCTTGAGGCTGGAGCGGGTCAAGAAGCGGGGACGGGTCAAGGCGGTGGCTCCGGATCGGCGCGGGGCGCATCGAATCGCACACCCCCGGGCCCGTGTGGTGAAACTAGGCGCGATGCCCGCGGCCGGCGAGACGTCCCGGGTGCCGCGTCGCACGAAGCGGGCAAGGCGCGGCGCTTCTGCAACGCAGCCGCGGCGCCGGGCCCCGTGCGTGCGCGGTCGCTTTGGCCTATAGCCCCACCAGGGCCGGTCGCCCTCGTGGGGGTCCGTCGACCCGCGCGATCTCGAGCCCCCCGGACGCACGACACAGAGACAAGGCGGCATGAGCGAGCTTGCCCATCGACGGTTCCTGAAGATGCACGGAGCCGGAAACCAGATCGTGGTGCTGGACCTGCGCGGCACGCAGACGCAGGTCACGGCCGGGGAGGCGCGTGCCATCGCGGCCTATCCTCGGGCGCAGTTCGACCAGCTCATGGTGATCCACGATGCCCGTACGCCCGGCACCGACGCGTCCCTGAGGATCTACAACACCGACGGTTCGGAAGCCGGCGCCTGCGGCAACGGCACCCGCTGCGTCGCCTACGCGATGCTCGACGACCCCGCCATGGCCCGGCCGGCCGAGAGCGGGCGACTCCTCCTGGAGACCCGCGGCGGCTTGGTGGGCGTCAAGCGCGTCGCCGAGCGCTCCTTCACCGTCGACATGGGCCGCCCGAAGCTGGCCTGGGCCGAGATCCCGCTGGCCGAGCCGTTCCAGGACACCCGCCGGATCGAGCTGCAGATCGGTCCGATCGACGATCCGGTGCTGCATTCGCCCGGGGTCGTGAACATGGGCAACCCGCACGCGGTGTTCTTCGTGGATCGCGATCCCGACACCTACGACCTCGCCCGGATGGGCCCGATGCTGGAGAACCACCCGATCTTCCCGGACCGCGCCAACATTTCGGTCGCCCAGGTCCTGGGTCCGGACCGGATCAAGCTCCGGGTCTGGGAACGCGGCGCCGGATTGACGCTGGCCTGCGGCACCGCCGCCTGCGCCACGGTGGTGGCCGCTTCGCGCCTGCGCATGATCGGCCGGGGCGCCACGGTGAGCCTGCCCGGCGGCGACCTCGTCATCGAGTGGCGCGCCGACGACCACGTCCTGATGACCGGTCCGGTGGCGCTGGAATGGGACGGCAGCTTCCCGCCGGAGATCTTCTCCGCCGAAGACGCCGCCTGAGATGGCGGTCGAGACCCTGACCTTCGGCTGCCGCCTCAACACCGTCGAGTCCGAGGTCATGCGCGGGCACGCGGCGGCAGGGGCGGCCTCCGCGGACCTCGTCATCGTCAACACCTGCGCGGTGACCGCCGAGGCCGGGCGCCAGGCCCGCAAGGCCATCCGCAAGCTCGCCCGCGAACGCCCCGGCGCCGAGATCGTGGTCACCGGCTGCGGCGCCCAGGTCGAGACCGGCGCCTACGCGGCCATGCCGGAGGTGGCGCGCCTCGTCGGCAACGACGCCAAGGGCCGGGCCGAGACATGGTCCCGGCCGGTCCGGCCGGAGGCGCGCAATGCCGTCGACGACATCATGACGGTGCGCCGCGCCACGCCGACCCGGATCGCCGGCATCGCCGGGCAGACCCGGGCCTTCGTGCCCGTCCAGAACGGCTGCGATCACCGCTGCACCTTCTGCATCATCCCCTTCGGGCGCGGAAACTCGCGCTCCCTGCCCGTTTCGGATGTGGTCGATCAGGTCGCACGCATCGTCGAGGCCGGCGGGCACGAGGTGGTGCTCACCGGGGTCGACCTGACCGCTTATGGCCGCGACCTCGACGCGACCCCGAGCTTGGGATACCTGATACAGACCATCCTCGCGCAGGTGCCCGGCCTCGCTCGGCTGCGCCTCTCCTCCATCGATTCCATCGAGGCCGACGCGGCGCTGATGGCGGCGATCGCCGGCGAGGCGCGGCTGATGCCGCATTTCCATCTCTCCCTCCAGGCCGGCGACGACCTCATCCTGAAGCGGATGAAGCGGCGTCACGCCCGCGCGGACGCGATCCGATTCTGCAACACGGTCAGAGCCTTGCGCCCCGGCGTCGTCTTCGGGGCCGACCTGATCGCAGGCTTCCCCACCGAGACCGAGGCGCAGTTCGCCCGCTCCCTCGACCTCGTGGCCGAGTGCGGCCTGACGCATCTCCACATCTTCCCGTACTCCGCCCGGCCCGGCACCCCGGCGGCCCGGATGCCACCGGTGCCCGGCGACGTCATCCGGGATCGCGCGGCACGCCTGCGAGCCGCCGGCGACGCCGCTCTCGCGGCCCATCTCGCCGGCGAGGTGGGCCGGACCCGCCGGGTGCTCACGGAACGGGGCGGTCTCGGCCGCACGGACGCCTTCACGCCGGTCCGGCTCCCATCCGGGACACCGCCCGGGATCTTCGCCGACGTGACGATCGTCGGGCACGACGGCCGGGTTCTCATCGCCGCCGAAACGGATCGCAGCCGACCGGTCGACTAAGCGCGGTCCGGTCCCTGGAACCCGCACACGGCCAACCCCGCCTGCATGTGCCCCGGAGCCGGCGCTTCGACCCGGATCGGGGCCTTCTTCGGATAGAGCGGGAGCGTGAGCGCGCGGGCATGCAGCTGGAGGCCCGGGCCACCGCTGCGGGGGGCGGTGCCGTAGATCGGGTCGCCGAGGATGGGAAAGCCCATCGCGGCGCAGTGGACGCGCAGCTGATGCGTCCGCCCGGTGACCGGCGAGAGGGCGAGCCAGGTCAGGCCGCCGCCGCGCCCGAGGACCGCGAAGCGGGTGAGGGCGGCATCGCCCGCCGGGTCGACCTTCATCCACCAGGAGCGGGGATCGTCGGAGCGCCGCGCCAGGGACAGGGCGATCTCACCGGCCTCCGTCTCGGGCCCGCCCTCGACCAGGGCCCAGTAGGTCTTCTCGACCGTGCCGCTTGCGGCGAAGAGCCTGTTCAGGCGGGCAAGGGCCTTGGCGTGGCGTCCGAGAGCGAGGCAGCCCGAAGTATCGCGATCCAGGCGATGGGCTGCCTCCGGCCGGCGGGGCAGACCGAAGCGCAGGGCGTCGAGATGGTCGGTGAGAGTGGCGCCGCCTTTCGGGCCGGGATGGACCGGCAAACCCGCCGGCTTGTCGATGACGAGCACAAGGGCATCGCGGTAGAGGAGGCGCGCGCCTATGTCTGTTACGAGGGCATCGGCTGGGGGCATGGCCCTGCGCTAACCATGCCGGGTCCGGGGAGCAAGCGGGAATGAGCGAAGACAAGAGGCCGGGCTGGCTGCTGCGCAAGATGTTCGGCACCAAGGAGGAGGAGCGGCCCGCTCCGGTGCCGGTTCAACCGCCGGATCCCAAACCGGCCCCAAAGTCCGTCGTCGAGCCGGTGGTCGAACCGGCTGCGCTGCCCGTCGACTCCCCCGCCTCGCTGTCCGAGGGCCAACCGGACTTCGCCACGGCCGCGACGGACGTCTCCCACGTCCCGCCACCACCCGGCGAGCCGGGTGAGGGGACACCGGACAAGAACGCGATCCCGGACGAACTCGAGGGCGCCGACCTCCAGCCCGTGGAAGGCGCCAAGGAGCGCCCGCCCGCCGGTACGGCCGGGGACGATCCCGCTCGGGGGGCCGAGCCCGCCGACACGACGAGCCAAGCCTTCGCGCCCGAGCCGGCACAGGCAGTTCCACGCGCGCCACTGCCCGAACCTGAGCCCGAGCCCGAAGTCTCGACTCGGATTTTCATGCCGGAGCCCGACGGGGCTTCCGAAGAGCCCAAGCGCGGCTGGTGGAGCCGCCTGACGGGGGGCATGAAGCGGACCTCGTCGGCCCTGACCGAGCGCGTCACCGGTCTGTTCACCAAGCGCAAGCTCGACGCCGACACCCTGGAGGAGCTCGAAGACGCCCTGATCCAGGCGGATTTCGGCATCGAAACCGCGACTCGGATTTCGGAGGCCGTAGGCAAGGGCCGCTACGAGAAGGGTATCTCTCCGGATGCCGTCCGCGAGATTCTGGCCGCGGAGGTGGAGCGCGCGCTCACCCCCGTGGCGATTCCCTTTCGCATCGATGCCTCGAAGAAGCCTTTCGTCATCTTGATGATCGGGGTCAACGGCGCGGGCAAGACCACCACCATCGGCAAGCTCGCGCTGAAGCTCAAGGCAGAAGGGCACTCCCTGATGCTGGCCGCCGGCGACACCTTCCGGGCTGCCGCGATCGAGCAACTCAAGGTCTGGGGCCAGCGCACGCAGACGCCGGTCATCGCCCGGGCGCAGGGCGCGGACGCGGCGGGCCTCGCCTTCGATGCCTACGAGGCGGCCAAGGCGCAGGGAACCGATGTGCTCCTCATCGACACGGCGGGCCGGCTGCAGAACAAGGCAGGCCTGATGGCGGAGCTGGAAAAGATTCTCCGGGTGATCCGCAAGATCGACCCGCAAGCGCCCCATGCGGTACTTCTCGTTCTCGACGCCACCGTGGGCCAGAACGCACTGAGCCAAGTCGAGCTGTTCTCGAAGGCCGCGAACGTAACCGGCCTCGTCATGACCAAGCTCGACGGCACGGCCCGCGGCGGCATCCTGGTGGCACTCGCCGCGAAGTTCGGCCTGCCGGTGCACTTCATCGGCGTCGGCGAGGGCGTCGAGGACCTAGAGCCTTTCGCGGCTCGAGATTTCGCCCGGGCTATCGCGGGCCTGGACGCCGGGTGACGCGGCGCTCGCCCTGAAGCGCCGTGTCGCGGTAAGCCGCCACCCGGAACCCTATATGACGGATACCATGCAGATCGAAGCCATCCCCCCGCGTCGCCATCTCCCTCCGCTCCTGAAGCTCGCCCTCGAGCTCGGGCCTTTGATGGTCTTCTTCTTCGGTAACGCCTACGCCGAACGCCTCGGCGTTCACCCGGATCAGAAGCTGTTCGTGGCGACGGGCGCCTTCATCGCCGCCACCCTGGCGGCCCTGGCGGTCCATTATGCGCTGATGCGGCGCCTGCCCATCATGCCCCTGGTTTCGGGCGTGGTGGTGGTCGTGTTCGGTGGCCTGACCCTGGCGCTGCAAGACAAGACCTTCATCATGATGAAGCCGACCATCGTGAACACGCTGTTCGGCCTCGTGCTGCTGGGTGGCCTCGCCTTCCGAAAGTCCCTGCTCTCTGTCGTGCTGGATTCGATGTTCGCCCTCACGGAGGATGGATGGCGCAAGTTGACCTTCCGCTGGGGGGTATTCTTCCTCTTCCTGGCGGTTATCAACGAGGTCGTCTGGCGAACTCAGACCGAGGATTTCTGGGTCAGCTTCAAGGTCTTCGGCATCATGCCGCTGACTATCGCCTTCGCGTTGGCCCAGACTCCGCTCCTCCTGCGCCATGAGCGCAAGGCGCCGGATACGGGTTCCGCCTGATATCGCGCGGAGCCGACGGCGTTCCTCAGGCCTCGCCGAGGATACGGGCATACTCAGCCTCCGGAACGCCGTAGGACGCTCCGGCGACAGCCAGGAGGGCGGCACGATCACGGATTCCGATGCCGCCCCGGCGCATCTTCAGGGCACCGGCGAGTTCGAGCATGCGCAGCCCGGTCGTCACGCCTGCGCGCCGGACCCCGAGCATCAATGAAAGCGTCTCGTGCGTCAGGGGCAGATCCTCCCGGTCGGCTCTGTCGTGACACATCAGCAGCCAGCGGGCGAGGCGCTGCTCGATGGTGAAATGCGCATTGCAGAGACCGGCTTGCGCCAATTGCACGGCGTAGACCTGAGCGTAACGCAGAAAGTAAGCCTGCAGCGCCCGGCTCTCGGCCAATGCCGTCCGGAACGCCTCAGCCTCGATCCGCAGGGTCCGACACGGTACCTGAACGAAGGCGGTGTGCGGCGCTCTGTCGACACCGTTGAGCAAGGCAATGCCGATCATACCCTCAGGCCCAACGATCCCGGCCTCCGATTGAACGCCGTCGGGCGTGTGCGCGATCACGGAGATCATGCCCGGCTCCGGAAAATGCACGGCCGCAATCGGCTCGCCAGGGACTTCGAGCACGGCCCCTTGCTCGAATGAGCAACGAACCAGCGATGGCTGGAGACGCTCGAACTCGAGCGGCAGCAACGCGCGAAGGAGGCGGTTACGAACTTCGGATTGCAGAATGATCGACGTCACAACCCCGACAATCAATAGGCGGGCGTGCGAACGCAAGGTCACCCGCAGCCCAGACTTACCTCGAGCGACGAAGCGGACATGCCATATCGAATCTGCATTGTGAAGAGAACAACAAGTTGTATTTCCATCCGTCATCAAACGAAGCACTTATCTAGAAAAATAGAGTGCTTCATCGAAAACGGGGATAACGAGTTACGTCACACATCAATATAGATTTAGTTGAAAATATATAGCCGCAACCGACGGAGGCATGGTTCCATCCGTGATTGCCCTGTCAGCCGGGTCGGACATCGGGCGCGTCATTCACCGGTGATCGGCGCGGAATCCCTTCCTGTCTTCTCGATATTCTTACCCGTAGCTGCACCCACGACGGGACCCTCAGATGGCAGACCAGGGGACCGGGGCTCCTCTGCAAAGACACGCGCTTCGCGGCGCCGTTCAACCCTCGTGTCGCGTGAGGACATCGAGGTGATTACCGAATGGAACCGCCACGACCCAGTACCTCCTGAATATCCGGGATCAAGGGACATTGGTCCGTGATCTCCAGGGCGATGTCCGACTGGGCTTGCCTCAGGCAGGGGACCTCGTCGAACGGACTGCTCGCGACATTCGCAACCGCCCAGAGACTTATGGTGATCCGAAAAATCAGGAAGCGCCGCAGCTTCGAAGTCACGGATCCATCCGGTTTGATCCTGCTCGCGATCGCGTTTTCGACCGTGCGATCGCGTACCGTTTGGGGCAGGCACAGACATGCCTGGCCCAAGAAATTGTACGGCATAGTACAGACGCCCTCCGGTGCAGTTCCTTCAGACTTGGATCCGGCTATGAGAGACGACTGTCCCCCTGTCCGAGCAGCAAGACGTTCGACGGCTGCTCTATCGAGCCGCTACGTTTCATGCCGGTGCCGTCACAGCGATACGTTCGAAATCACCTCCTCAGCATCCTCAGCCCCGATGATTATGAGGCGATCCAATCCGTTGCGGAAGGCGTGGCGCTGGGGCGCCGGGACATCCTGATCGCCGCCAACAAATTGATCACGCACGTCTATTTCCTTGAATCGGGCATCGCCTCGGAGGTTGCCGCTACACCCGAGGGCCGGCGGATTGAGGTGTGTATCACCGGTCCCGAAGGAATCGTCGGGGTCCCGCTACTGCTCGATGTCGACCGGACGCCCCACGAGACCTTCGTGCAGATCGAGGGGGACGCGGTGCGGGTCGAGGCCGCAGCATTCCGGCGCCTCGTTGAGGAACGGCGGATCCTCAGGCGGATCGTCGGGCATTATGCCTATGCGGCTCATCTACAAACCGCCGGAACCGCGCTTTCCAACGGCAGTCATACCCTGGAGGAACGCCTCGCCCGTTGGCTCCTGATGTGCCACGATCGGGTGGACGGAGACGAGTTCCCCGTCACCCACGAGTTCCTCTCGACGATGCTCGGCGTGCGCCGCCCCGGCGTGACGACGGCGATCCATAGCCTTGAGGGGGCCGGCATGATAAAGGCTCGACGCTCGCATGTCCAAGTGCTGGACCGCGACAAGCTCAAGGCCGCGGCAGGAGACAGCTACGGCGTGCCCGAGGCGGAGTATCGCCGCCTGATCCACGCGGGGCGCTGAGCACCCGCCGGGTCACCGCGGGACGGAGGCCGCCGATCCGATGGATCGGATCTTGTCGAGCACGCCGGCATAGCTCTCCGGGGTCAGAATTCCCACGAGCTTTTCGCGAATGATCCCATCCGGTCCGATGATGAAGGTCTCCGGCACTCCGTAGACGCCGAAATCGATCCCGGTCCGTCCCTCCGCATCGAGGCCCACGGCTCGGAATGGAACGCCGTTCCGGGTCAGGAAACGACGTCCGTTCTCCGGCGTGTCCTTGTAGTCGATGCCGACCAAGTGGACGCCCGGCTCGCGCGCCAATCGCATGAGCTGCGGATGCTCGATCTGGCAGGGAGCGCACCACGAAGCCCAGAAGTTGACCACCGTGACCTTGCCGAGAAGGTCGGCACGGGAGAGGCCGGGAACCGGCGCGCCCTGCGCAATCAGGCCCGGCATCGCCGGAAGGGTGAAGGCCGGCGCCGGCTTGCCGATCAGCGCAGAGGGAATGGCCGCGGGATCGGCGCCCGAGCGCAGGCGAAGAAAAAAGATTCCGGCAAGGACTGCGAAGGTGACGAGCGGCAGGATGACCAGAAGCGATCGCCGGACCGGTGCCGGAGTCTGCAGCGAGGGGTGGGGCGCGCTCATAAGCGGACTCCCGACCCGTCTATCACCTCGCCTTGCAGCCGATCCAGTTCCCGCTTCCGGGCGCGATGATCGCGCAAGGCATGCAGGATGAGCCCGCCAATCACCAGAGCGGTGAAGGCATAGGCGCCGAGGATGTAGCCGGCGTGGTGGCCAAGGGTCATGGGCGGGACTTCACGAGTGAGGTTTCCAAAGTGCCGGTCTCTTCGGCCCGCATCGACGCGGAGCTCACAGGCTTTGAACCACCCGACCGATCGGCGCCTGCCCCATCGGCTCCTGGCTGATCGACGCCCCACGTACGGACGACGGGCTGGCATCGAGGCGTTCGGCTTCGCGTAGGGTCAGGGCCCGAACGCGCCGGCGCAGGATCTCGGTGCGCATGGCATAGAGGTGCAAGGTGACCCCGAGGATCGTGAAGGCGAGGATCATCTCGAGCAGCGGGTAGAGCATGCTGGGATCGATGGACGATCCGCCCATGCGCATGATCGAGGCCGGCTGGTGCAGGGTCGACCACCAGTTCACCGAGAACTTGATGATCGGCAGGTTCACCGCGCCGACCAGGGTCAGGATGGCGATGGCACGCGCGGCCCGGTTCGGATCTTCGATCGTTCGCCACAGGGCGATGATCCCGCAATAGATCAGGAACAGCACGAGCATCGAGGTCAGGCGCGCATCCCAGACCCAGTAGGTGCCCCACATGGGCTTGCCCCACAGCGACCCGGTCACGAGGCAGATGAGCGTGAACGCCGCTCCGATCGGCGCGGCGGCGCGCTGGGCGACGTCGGCCAGGGGGTGACGCCAGACGAGGGTTCCGATGGCCGAGATCGCCATGGCACCGTAGAAGAAGACGCCGAGCCAGGCCGCCGGCACGTGGATGTACATGATCCGTACGGTCTCGCCCTGCTGGTAATCGGGCGGCACGACGAACCAGGTGAGATACAGACCGACCCCGAGGAGCAGGCCCGACAGCCCGGCGAGCCAGGGCATCACGGGCTGGGTCCAGCGCAGGAAGTGACCGGGATGGGCAAGGCGTGTCCACATGGTCTCGCCCTCTAGCGCAGGGTGCGGTGCAGCGGCAATGCGTGGGTTACGCGCAGGAGGCGCAGCCCGGTCACGTCCTCGGGTGGTCAGCCACTGGACTGGAAGCCTTCCAGCGGTGCCACCACGCGGCAAACGAGGCCGGTGGGGCGATAATCCAACTCGATCGTGCCGCCGACGGCGCCGACGAGGCCGCGCTCGATCAGTCGCGACCCGAATCCCTTGTGCGTCGGCGGTACGACCATCGGTCCGTCCGCTTCGGACCAGATCAGCCGAACGGTCGCTCCACCCGCGGTTGCGTCCCGGTCGAGACTCCAGTGGAGGCTGACCCGCCCATCGGGAACCGAGAGCGCACCGTACTTGGCGGCGTTGGTCGCCAGCTCGTGCAGCATCAGCGCGAGGGCCAGGGCCGCCTTCGATCCGAGAAGCACTGGGGGCCCCGCGACGTCAAAGCGACCGGGTTGCCGATCGTCATGTATCGAGAGGGCGCCGCGCATCACCGCCTCCATCTCGGCGCTCTCGTGCACCCCGGCGAGCAGGATGTCGTGCGCCTTGCCGAGGGCGATGAGACGGGCGGCCAGGGCTTCCTTGGCCGCCTCGACGTCGGTGACGTTGCGCAGGGTCTGCGAGGCGATGGCCTGGACCATCGCGAGGGTGTTCTTGAGGCGGTGGCTCAATTCCCGGTTCAACGTGCGCTGCTGCTCGTCGGCTTCGACGCGGGTCAGTCCGCCCCAGGCGCGCTCCGCCACTTCGCGCGCGAACGTGATCTCGCCGGCACTCCAATCGCGGGGATGGCGATCGAGGACGTAGAGAATGCCCACGAGGCGGCCGCGCCGGAGAACCGGCACCTTGATCACGGCGCGCATCCCGAGCCGGGCATAGCCCTCCGGATCGTCGACGCGTTCGGGGGTTGCCGCGATATCGGCCACGCTGATGACGTCGCCGCGCCCCAGACGGTCGACGCTCGCGGCCAGGGTCGACCGAGATGCGGTCGGCAGGCCGACGGCGCAGGTCGGCTCCGCGTCCCCCTCGGCGGTCCAGTCCGGATTGAGCGACGCGATCTGGCCGCCGGGATCGACCTGGGCATAGCCCGCCCGGGCGACCCGGAGGGTCCGGCCCAGGCTCTCGGCCGTGGCGGAGACCACGTCGGCGTGGGTGTGCAGGTCGCGCAGGCGGTCGCCGAGGGCGATCAGCGCCTCGCGGCGGGCATCGGCCCGCTTCTCCTCCGTGATGTCCTCGATCATCGCCGTGGCGTGGACGTCGCCGCCCAGGCGCTGCGAGACCAGGTTGACCCGCGCCCAGATGATGCGCCCGTCCATGCGCCGGTAGCGCTTCTCCAGGCGGAGCTGCAGGGTCGCCCCGGTCGCGAGGCGCTCGTGCAGCGCCGCCCGGTCGTCGTCGTCCTCGGGCGGTGTCCAGCGGGCGAGGGAATGGCCGAGGATCTCGGATTCCGGCGCCCCCCAGATCTCGCAGAGCTTGGCGTTCACCGCGAGGGCGCGCACGGTCCGCGGATCGAACTGGACGATGCCGATATTGGCGCCCTGGAACACCGCGCGGAACTGGGCGCCGACGCGGTTGCGCTCGGTCAGATCGAGCATCGCGGCGATCATCCGCAGGGGGGCCCCGTCCGCGCCGCGGACCAGGGAGCCGCGGTCGAGGACCTCCGCGTACGTGCCGTCGGCGCGCCGGAACCGGTACTCCTGGCTCCAGGCCTCGACGCCGCCGGCGAGGGTCGCCTGGAGACCGGCCGCGACGCCGGGGCGATCGTGCGGGTGGATCTGGGCGAGCCACCAGGCGCTGGTCGGCACGACCTCCGACGGCGCCCAGCCGTAGGCGGTGGTCAGGGCGGCGTTCCACAGGACGGCCCCGGTGGCGAGGTCCCAGTCGCGGACGGCGTCGTTGGTGGCGCGCGCGGCGATCTCGGCCGCCCGCGCCTCGGTGACGTCCTGCACCGTGCCGACGAGGCGGGCGGGGCGGTCCTGGTCGACCACGCGTCGCGCCCGCGCCCGTATCCACAGAGGTCGTGTCGAGGTCGCGCGCCGGACCGTGCAGTCCAGCGTCCCGGACCCCGCCGGGTCGAGGGCGGCGCCGAGCGCCCGGTCCAACGCGGCGCGATCCCCGGGGTCGAGGGCCGACAGGACGGTGTCCGCGTCGGCGACCGGCCCCGGCGACGCGAGGCCGAGCAGGCTCCGGAATCCGGCGTCGCCCCGGAGGGTCCGGGTGGCGGGGTCGTAGGCGAAGAGGCCGAGGCCCGCCGAGTCCGCGGCGAGGCGCAGGAGCGTCGCCGCGTCGGACGGGGCGAAGGGGGAGTCGCCGGCGGGCTCGAAGACGGCTCCGCCCGCAGACGTCCCATCCCCGGCGGCCGGGGGCGGCGCGTCCGGGGCCTGGCCGGGCTGCTGGTCTGCGGCGGGCTGCGTCATCGGGGGCGGGCGGAGGATCGAAGCTCTGCGGAGGGGAGGGTCAGGCCGATTCGGATATCGCGAGTTCGCGCGGCGCATCCGTCTCCCGCCGATCGGGGGGCGGCTCCACCGCCACGAGGGCGCCACCGGGCGCGTAGATCGCGCCGAGCACCGTTTCGTAGTGCCGCCGGACGACGCCGTGGCACTCGCAGGCGGCGGTCTCCGCCAGCACGCGGTTGCGGATGGTGATGCGGCCGCGCCCGACCTCGATGAGGCCCTGCTGCTGCAGCGCCCGCAGGATCCGGGTGAGGTAGGTCCGCTGGACGCCCAGCATGGTGGCGAGCAATTCGTGGGTCACCGGCAGGACGTCGGTGCCGATGCGGTCCTGCAGGGTCAGGAGCCAGCGCAGGCAGCGCGACTCGATCGGGTGCAGGGCGTTGCACGCCACCGATTGCAGGACCTGGGCGAGCAGGCAGTCGGCGTAGCGGGTGAACAGGTTGCGCAGGGCCGGGGAAGACCGCTTGACCTCCTGGAGGCGCAGGGCGTCCAGGCGCAGGACCGGTCCGCCGATCTGCACGACGGCGTTCGTGGAGGCGGGCAGGAATCCACTGCTGACGACGCCGCCCACGGCGCCCTCGCGTCCCACCGTGGCGACCTCGGCGCTGCGGCCGTCGCGCATGGCGACGATGAGGGTGACCACCGTCTGCCGGCACGGGAAGGCGATGGCGGTGACGTCGCTGCCGGCCTGGAACAGGGCTTCGCCGCGGTCCCGCGAGAGGCGATCGAGATGGGGGTCGAGAAGCGCGCGATCCTCGGGCCGGAGGCCGTCGAGGAGAAGGTTGCCCGTCGATGGATCGGAGGCCGGGCCCATGCAGTGCGCTGTGTTCACCGTCTGTCTCTCCGGCCTCTAGCGCAGCGCCGTCGCGTCCGTCTGTCTAGAAGTAGACCCTGGTGAGACAATTTTGTTGTTTTGATGGGAACCCGAAGAATGGGTGCTCCGAAACGGGTCGGGCGGAGAGGCCGACCGGGGCCAGGCGCGCCCATGGCGTCCGTCGCACCTCAGCGCGCCTGTCCGGCCTCGTCGCCCTCGCCGATGCAGTCGAGAGCCCGTTCCACGGCCGTCACGGCGTCGAGGAGGTTCTGGACCGTGCGCTCGACCTCGCGGGCCGGGCGTCCCATGGCGGCGGCCCGGGCGCTCACGAGCTCCAGCTGCTCCAGGAGCGCGAAGAGGTCGTCGGCGACGGCGACCACGTCGGTGACGACGACCGGCGGAGCGGCGGGGCGGCGGAAGGGGACGACGTTGCTCATCGGCCCTATGTCTCGCGTGTTCCCGGCCAAAGCGCCAGCCTGCGCGGGCCCCGATTCCCCATCTTCACCCCCGAACCGCCGCTTCCTTGCGGAGGTGGTGAGCATTTTCGTGGCGCGGCGACATCAGTGCGGCAGGAACCGGCGACGATTCGTTAGCCTTGCGCTTGACGGGCGCGGGGCCCGGGCAGCACCACAGGCGCTGCTTTCGCCACAGGACCCGCCCCGATGCGCCTCGCTTCCCTCGCCCTCGCCGCCACCCTCCTGGGCGGCCTCTGCGCCTGCAACACCGACAGCCCGAGCGGGCGCAGCGGTCTCTCCGACGCCTTCGACACCAGCAACTATCGCCAGTCCAACGACACCAACGGCACCCAGACCCGCCGCGACGTCAACCGCCAGTACACCCAGCCGTCGATGCCCTCGATCGCCAGCCGCGGCAACTGAGCCGGCGGCGTTCCCCCCGGGGCGTGCTCCTTTCCCCGGTGAGGGAAGGGGGCATCGCGGTGGCGCCCTCCACCGCGTGGGGGACCGGAGCGGCGTGGCCCGACGCCGTCCAGCCGGGGTGATCGCAAGGACCGGTTCGCGCGCCGGAACGGTTGCCGTCGCCCACCCTCTTCCCGGGGCCGCGCAGCGGAGCCCGGACCCGAAGGGGCGCGCCTCTGGCGATCCTGAATGACGGTGGGCCTTTGTCGGCGATCACCACGCCCGGAAGCCGGAACGGGCCAGCGTCGCCCGACGCACGGCCTGGATGCAGGGCGCGTCCCTCTCCCCCCTCGCGGGGAGAGGTTCGGCGTGGGCGTGCTGGGGTGCCCCTCAGGCCGAGGAGGCCAGGGTCAAAACCCAATCCGCGCGACCCTGCGAAGGGCTGCCGCGGGTGGGCAGCGGAAGTTAAGTCGACGGCTGGAAGCGGACCTTCGGCTATGCGCCCATCTCGGCCATCAGGTTGTTGCCCGTTATTTCCAAAAGCTGCCGTTCACTGGAACGGGCGTGGACGATTAGCCGGGCTGGATTTTGCCGACCGCGTCGTTGAGATTTTCGTTCCTCGCCACCGTCAGGGGAAATCCGGTAAGGTTGAAAATTTTCGAAAGGAGTTCAACGCACACCGTAGGCTGGTCGCCACTCGTCGCATTTCGAAAGGTGAAAAGTCCTTTGATCGCCGGCAGGACCGACATCGCCATGCCCTCGATCTGAACATCGGTTGAGCCAATTTCCATCGCCTGGAAGATCGCGCCCAGTGCCGCTGCCAGCTTGCCGCGCAGAAGCACACTTTCGTCGATGCCGCGCCCGGGCGCAGCGTAGCGCAGCGCGCGGACGAACTCGGGATATGCGGTGGCGATTTGCGCCGGCGGTAAAGCGGCAAGGCGTTCTGCCTCGGCGCTCGCACGAGCGGGTTTGCCGGCCCCGGTCGAGGTGTCAGCGAAGTAGTTCTCGATAGCGCCACGACGGAGGAAAAAGCAACCGAGCTTTTCGAGACTGTCAAGCAGTACGCCATAGCGGGCGGCCAGTGCTGCCATCCTTGCATCGAGGTCACCGGTAAACGCTGAGGGTTGGGTGAGAAGTTGAGCCGATGCACACCGCCGACGCTTTACATCTGGATCCTGTTTGTCTGACCAGTAAGGATAGGCTGCGATCGCCAAATCAATTGCGGCGGCGCTCGTCGCTATCAGCCCCGCGAGTTCGGACCGCAGCTTGCCATCAAGGTCGATGAGCGAAGAATGACCGCTCGCGTTGGCGATCGCTTTCGCCTCGTCGGAGCTGCTGAAATCATTCACTAAACTGTTGTCGTCGACAAAGGCGTCGAGATCGGCAAGCACGGTGACCCGTATGCCGATTTCGGTGAAAAGCTTCCTTGCCTCGCGGAATTCGCCCTTGCCGAGCGCGGGGAGGATCTGGGTATTGCGCGCCTCGATCTTCATGCCAAGGCGCTGGGCGGTCCGCGCCGCGACGATCTCGTCGCTTGGTCCTTCGACCAGGAGGATGCGTTCGGCAAACAGCGCCTGCCGGTGGGACAGGCTCGTGCGTACGACAAATTGCGCGAGCTTCGACGACTGAAGCAGCCCGTTGGCGGGATCGATTTGGCGGCAATCGGCGTCGCCACCGAAGAACACGATGCTGGGAAGGTCGGCGAGCGAACGGAGAGGCAGGAACGAAGGCGAGTGTGTCGAAATCACGATCCGCTTCTTGCCCTTATGGCCCCAGTCGCCGGCGACTGATTCCATTTCTTCGAAGATGAACGCCTGCAGCTGCGGATGGAGCGAGATTTCGGGCTCGTCGACAATGAGAGTGCCGATGGTGTCGTCGTAGATTGCGGATAGGAGCGAAACGAGCTGGGTAATGCCGCTAGCCTCGAGCCCAGAGTGATATCGCGCGTCGCCGGACATAGCGATAAATGACACTCCGAGCCCTCGTTGACCCCATTGAAAGTCTATCCCGCGGTCAAAGAGCTGTTGCAGCCGCGTTTCGACCTTTATTCGCAAATCGGGACGATGATCGAGGTTCATCAGGTCGCCCACGACACTCTCGATGTCGTACCAACTGGAGCGGTAACTGACGTCTCCGTAATATGCCTCGCCACTGTTCGAACCTACACCAGGAGAATCGATTGCTGCGCGGAAACGCTCGATTGGGCCGGTACGCCCCGCCGGGAGGAAACGGACATGGCCGGCTCCCACACCGCGCGCGCGAATTGCTCGTTGGATGGACCGCAGAGCCCTAGTCTTACCGCTGCCGTTGGGTCCGACGAGGGTGGTGATGCCCGGGCGGATCGTGACCGTGCCGCCGGGCTTCCCCGATATGACATCCAGCGGAATCGTAATGTCGGTCGTCGGAGCTGCAGCAGCAGCGGGAGGAGGGAGGTCTGCTCCGGGATAGTGGGGCACGAGAACCTTTTGGGATCGAAGCTGGCTTTCTGCATCTGTTGCAGCGACGCAGTACGACGGCAATGGGGTCTATTGCGAAGTGACAGCTTTCGCAGTCCCCTCGCTCAAAGCCAGACGGTCAGCTTGCGGCCGGCCTTGGTCATTCAGAGCCGCTCAGATTGCCAGGAAGCAGACCTACTGAAGTTCTGAGAAGGGTCGGGTTCAGCCCCTCGCAGGGCCAAGCCGATGGGGTTTTCGACCCGAGCGGCGCCGCCCCCGCCTCCCAACAGGGGGGAGGCGGGTGCTCCATCCCCCCACCCTCAGTTCTTCGCCAGCGCGTCCGCGAAGGCGATCATGCGGTTGCGGGCGTAGGTCGGCAGGCCGGCGCTGATCGAGGTGCCGGTGTTGAAGGACGAGTTGCCCATCAGCACCTGGGCCGGCAGCAGGTTCTTGAGCACCGGCACGCGGGCATATTCCTGCTTGCGGTCGAGGACGTCGCCCTTGATCGCCAGGGCCACGTAGGTGGTCACCACGGTCTTGGCCGGATCGCCCGGCATGGGCTGGAACACCGCCAGGAACTTGCCGAAGCGCAGGATCTGGTTGACCCAGAAGATCGTCTGCTCCAGCCCGCCCGTCACCGGCGTGTCGAGCTTGGTGAGGTTGCCCAGCGCCGCGATCTCCGCCGGGGGCAGGGTGCGCAATTCGCTCTGGAACGAGACGAACTCGGCGATCTTCTTCGAGGCCCCGTCCTCCAGCCGGTTGGCGAGCTTCACGCCCAGCGGCAGCTTGCCTTCGAGGTCGTAGCGCGATTCGATGCAGGTGGTGCCGACCTCGCACCAGGGCCGGTCGGGGCGCTTGGCGAAGGCGGCCGCCGGGTCCTTGTTCGGCGTCGCGTCGGCCGGGTTCAGGGCCTTGTGCTTGATGACCGGGTCCATCTTGGCGACGAAGCCGAGGGTGGCGTAGGCGGCGAGGTCGATGCTCTCCGGGGCCTTGGCCACCACGAAGCGCCCCTGCGCCACGTAGACCTTCAGGGTCTCGTGCCGGCGCTTGGCGACGCCGTTCAGGGTCTGCACGTAATCGGGCTCGACATAGCCCGGATGCGGCGCCAGGGCCGCCCGCTCGCCGGGGCGCAGCTTACCCCAGTCGAGATAGGGCACGAGGCCGTTCTCGGGCTTGGCCGGATCGTCGCGATGGTCGGTGAACAGGATGGTGCCGGGCTTCAGCCCGGCGACGCCGGCCGCCTCGATGGCGGGCACGTCCTTGATCCGCTCCGAGACCGCCGGGCTCGCGGGCGGCTGGAGCTTGATGCCCTCCTGGGCGAGGGCCGGGCGGACGGCGCCCCCCGTCAGGGCGAGGGCGAGGAGAAGGGTTGCCGGAAGCGGTCTGTGCACGTCGGGGCCTCGGGGGTCGGCAAGAGGGGGTCGGCAAGAGGGGGTCGGCAAGAGGGGGTCGGCAAGAGGGGGTCGGCAATGGGGGGTCGGCAAAGGGGGTCGGGGCCGTGCCCCGGGCGGAGCGCCCTCAGAAGCGCGGCTCGTCGCCGAACAGGTAGTCGGGATCGCGGCGGCGCTGGCGCGGCCGGATCTCCTCCTCGTCGCCGAAGGGCGAGCGCTGCGTGCCCGGCCAGGGCTGGTAGGTCTCGGACTGGGCCCGGCGGTTGCGCCGCTCGCCGTAGGGATCGAGGAGGTCGCTCTCGGGCTGGGCCCGGCGCCGATCGTCGTCCGGCTGGCCCCGCAGGCCGCCGAACAGGCCCCCGGCCAGGTCGGGGGCGTCGTCCTCGGCGCCGAGGTCGCCGTCCTCGGGATCGGGCCGCATGGCGGTCCGGGTCTCGCGGGGCAGCAGCTTGTACTGGGTGTCGGCCATGCGGCCGTCCTTGATCCGGAAATGCTCCAGGACGCCGCCGCCGTCGACGCGCTGGCCGCTGCGCGGATCGATGCTGGCCTCGAGGAGGTCCTGGCGCGCCTCCGGGGAGGGCGGGGCCAGGGCCGTGCGCGGCACGCCGTTGGCCCAGGCCGCCTGGAGGATGGTGCCGGCGATGGGCACCGCGAGGTGGCCGCCGGTCTGCCCGCGCCCGAGGGTGCGGCGGGTGCCGTCGGCATTGTCGTAGCCGACCCAGACCACGATGGTGATCTCGTTGGTGAAGCCGGCGAACCAGGCGTCGTTCTCGTTCTCCGAGGTGCCGGTCTTGCCCGCGATCGACGACGAGAACCGGGCGAGCGCCGCGGCCGTGCCGTGGTTCGTCACCCCCTGCAGCATGGTCTTGAGCTGGTAGAACGCCACCCGGTCGGCCGAACCGATCCGGGTCGGGGCCCGGGCCTCGCGGGTGTAGAGGGTCTTGCCGTCGCGCTCGACCGACTCCAGGGCGTAGGGCGCGGGCCGGGCGCCCTCGTTGGCCACCGCGGCGTAGAACGCGGCGAGGTCCACCATCCGTACGGGCTGCGCGCCGAGCACGAAGGGATAGTAGCGCTCGCACTCGGCGTAGATCTGCGCCTCCAGGGCGAGGTCGCAGACCTTCTGCAGGCTGGCCGGCGCCTTGTCGGCGATGCCGCCCTGGAGCAGGCGGGCGGTGACGAGGTTCTTGGAGAATTCCAGGCCCCGGCGCAGGGTCGTGGCCCCGGCCCCCGTGCCCTCGTAGTTCTTGGGCGACCAGGAATCGCCGACGCCGCCGATGGGCGGCAGGGTGATGGCGGAATCCAGCACCAGGGTGTTGGGCTGCAGGCCGGCATTGAGCGCGGCCAGATAGGTGAGGGGCTTCAAGGTCGAGCCCGGCTGGCGCACGGTCTGGGTGACGCGATTGAGCTGGCTCACCGGATAGGAGAAGCCGCCCGCCATGGCGAGGATGCGCCCGGTCCGGTTCTCCAGCACCAGGGCGGCGCCCTGGACGCTTGGCCGGACCCGCAGGTCGGCGCGCGGCGCCTTCGCGTTCGGATCGCGCAGCTTGACCCGCACCACGTCGTAGGGCTGGAGCTTTCCGCGCGCCGGGCCGGGCTCGAGGCTGGCGGTGCGGCCGTCGGCGAGGCCGACCTTCGCGGTGCCGCCGCGCCCGGTATCCAGGACCACGGCCAGAGGCCAGTGCACGTCGTAGAGGACGGGCCGGGCGGTCTCCAGCGCCCGCTGCCAGGCCGGCTTGGGGCGCTCGACCTTGGGCGCGGCCTGCTCCGCCGCCTTCTCGGCGGCGGCGGCGGCCTTGCGCTCCGCCTTCGTCTTCGGGGCCGGCTTCGGAGCCGGGGCAGCGGCCGGCTTGACCGGATCGCCCGTGAGGAGGGGGACGCCCAGGGGCGAGGCCTCGGCGGCGGGGATCGCGGCCTCGAGCTTGCGCACGGCCTCGGCGAGGTTGAGCTCCGGCCCCTCGTAGCGGGCGCGCCCGGTGGCGCGCTCGTAGGTGGAGAGGCCTTCCTGCAGGGCGGTCTCGGTGGCGGTCTGCAGGCCGGCGTTGATCGTGGAGCGCACCACGTGGCTGGCGGCGGTGAGGGAGTCGACGCCCGCGAAGGTGCGCACCTCCCGGGCCAGGTGGTCGACGAAGTAGAAGCCGGAATCGCGCCGGACCGCGTCGATCGGCTTCAGGCCGAGGGGCGCGTTGGCGGCCTCGCCGAGCTGCGCCTCGGTGATGACGCCCTCCTCCTTCATGCGCGCCAGCACGTAGGCCCGGCGCTCGCGCGCCCGGTCGGGGTACTTGTCGGGGCTGTAGAAGTTCGGGCCCTTGGGCATGCCGGCCAGCAGCGCGGCCTCCGTCACGGTGAGCTGGCCCACCGATTTGCCGAAATAGCTGCGCGCGGCCATCTCGATGCCGTAGGCGCCGCGGCCGAGATAGATGCCGTTGAGGTAGAGCTCCAGGATCTGCGGCTTGCCCAGGATGTGCTCCAGGCGGGAGGCCACGATCATCTCGCGGATCTTGCGCTCGTAGGTGACGTCGTCGCCGACCGAGAGGTTCTTGACCACCTGCTGGGTGATGGTGGAGCCGCCGGCCGGGCGGCCCGGGGAGGCGAGGTTGCCGATGAAGGCGCGGATCACCCCGCGCTCGTCGATGCCCCGGTGGGTCTCGAAGCGCTTGTCCTCGGCCGCCACGAAGGCCTTCTGCACCATCGTGGGCACCTCGGCGATGGGCACGCTGAGGCGCCGGCCGTTGGCCTCGAAGGCCTCGGCGTAGCGCTTGCCCGATCCGTCGAGGATCAGGGAGGCGCCGGGGAGCTTGCGCTCCTTCAGGGCCTCGGCCGAGGGCAGGTCGGCCACCGCCTTGTTGTAGAAGGCGATGACCTCGGCGGCGTCGAAGGGCGAGTCCTTGGGGGTCTCGCCCTTGCAGAACTGGCGGTAGCTGACGTTGAGCTCGCCGATGTCGAGGCCGTGCAGGATCTTGGGGGCGCTCGCGCCCGCCACCGCGCTGGGGTCCTCCATGGCGGTGGAGATCAGCTCGTCGAGGTTGATGTCCTCGATGTCGAAGGCCTTGCGCATGTGGGCGCAGCCGTCGCGCAGGATCTGCACCACCTGGGCCTTGTCGGCCACGGGATCGAACTGCGTCTTCACCGCATCCGGCCGCGTCGTGACCTGACTGAGCGTCAGCGCCGTGGCGAACAGCTTGATCAGGATGATGTTCATGCGGGCCGGGATACCGGGAGTGGAGTCGTGGCGCGGAGGGCCGCACGGTCATAGCCGAGACCGCGCGCCGGAGCGTGGCAGATGCGCTGCACAAGGCGGCTGATTTAAGGACGGGACGGCCACGCTCGGGGCGTTCCGCACTGGCCAAGCTCACGGCAACGCTCACGGCAACGCTTTCCCGCGGGCCCGCGTTGTGGCCCGGGGCGCCCGCCCCCGGGGATGACGGCATGATCAAGGACCTCTGGTACAAGAACGCCATCGTCTACTGCCTCTCGGTCCGGACCTTCCTCGACGGCAACGGCGACGGCATCGGCGACTTCGCCGGGCTGGAGCGCCGGCTCGACTACCTGCAGGGCATCGGCATCACGGCGATCTGGCTGATGCCGTTCCAGCCCTCGCCCAAGCGCGACGGCGGCTACGACATCTCCGACTATTACGGCGTCGACCCGGATTACGGCTCGCTCGGCGACTTCGTCGCCTTCACCCACGCGGCCAAGCAGCGGGGCCTGCGCGTCCTCATCGACCTCGTGGTCAACCACACCTCGGACCAGCACCCGTGGTTCCAGTCCGCCCGCTCCGACCCGGATTCGCCCTACCGGGACTGGTACGTCTGGTCGAAGACCCGGCCGCCGCACGCCGACGAGGGCATGGTCTTTCCCGGCGTCCAGACCACCACCTGGACCCGCGACGCCAAGGCGGGGGCCTACTACTTCCACCGCTTCATGCCGTTCCAGCCGGACCTCAACACCGCCCATCCGGCGGTGCGGGCCGAGATCCAGAAGATCATGGGCTTCTGGATCCAGCTCGGGGTCTCGGGCTTCCGCATGGACGCGGTGCCGTTCGTCATCGCCAAGAAGGGGCCGGACGTCACGGGCGAGCCCGACGAGCAGTTCGACATGCTGCGCGACTTCCGCGAGTTCCTGCAGTGGCGCCAGGGCGACGCCATCATCCTGGGCGAGGCCAACATCCTGCCCAAGAAGGACCTCGCCTATTTCGGCGACGACGCCGACCGGCTCCACATGCTGTTCAACTTCCCCGTCAACCAGGCCCTGTTCTACGGCCTCGCGGCCGGCGACGGGCGCCCCCTGGCCAAGGCCATGCGCAAGACCTGGAACCGGCCCGATTCCGCCCAGTGGGCGGTGTTCCTGCGCAACCACGACGAGCTCGACCTCGGGCGGCTCACCGAGGCCCAGCGCCAGGCGGTGTTTTCCGCCTTCGGGCCCGAGAAGGGCATGCAGCTCTACGACCGGGGCATCCGGCGGCGCCTCGCCCCGATGCTCGGAGGCGACCAGCAGCGCATCGAGCTCGCCTATTCGCTGATGTTCACCCTGCCGGGCACGCCCGTGCTGCGCTACGGCGACGAGATCGGCATGGGCGACGACCTCTCGCTCAAGGAGCGCGAATGCGCCCGCACGCCGATGCAGTGGAGCGGCGAGGCCCAGGGCGGCTTCACCAAGAGCGAGACCCCGACCCTGCCGGTGATCGACCACGGCGCCTACGGCTTCGTCCACGTCAACGTGGCCAGCCAGCGCCACGACCGCGGCTCCCTCCTGAACTGGATGGAGAGCGTGATCCGCACCCGCAAGGAGGTGCCGGAGATCGGCTGGGGCGACTTCACCGTGATCGAGACGGCCTCGCCGGCGATCCTGGCGATCCGCTACGACTGGGAGGGCAATTCCGTGCTCTGCGTGCACAACCTCGCGGGCACGCCGATGGAGATCGCACTCTCGGCCGGAATCGAGGGGCCGGAGGGCCACCTCCTCGTCGACCTCCTCACCGGCCGCCGCTGCGAAGCGGACGCGGAGGGCCGCCACTGCCTGATGATGGAGCGCTACGGCTACCACTGGTTCCGCGTCGGCGGCCTCGACGCCCCGCTGAAGCGGCGGGTGGGGTAGGCCAGCCGCCCCGGCGCCGGGACGGCGGCCCTGCTGGGAGCAGGACCGCCGCGGCGTTCACGCCCGAACCCCGAACCGGATCAGCAATCCGGAAGATCGTCCAGGTTGTTCCGGGTGGTGGTATCCCGATCCGTGCGCAGGTACTTGCCGTTCGGCCCCTGGACGACCCGGATCTCGGTCCGTCCGTTGGGCCAGGGCACGTGATAGCTGTGCAGCCCGAACTCGATGTCGTTGATGGCGTCCTGCTTCCGGCGCGGCGACCACGCGTCGCCATCGTTGCACAACGCCGTGATGTCGCGTTCAGCGTTCTTTCCGGTCTTCCTGACCGCACGATCAGCCATGGTGTCCGCGTCCTTCCGTTGGCAGCCCGATGGGGCATACGAACTTCAGGTAATTTGTTTCATCAGAAATGCAACCTGAGAGAAACCTTTCGCGGGGCGCGGGCCGATGTATCCTCGCGCGACCGCACAGGAGATCGGCCATGGCCCGCATCCGCACCCATCCCGGCGAGATCCTCGTGGAGGCGTACCTGACGCCGCTCGCCCTGTCGGCCCGGCAGTTCGCGGCGAAGATCGGCGTGCCGCCCAACCGGGTCTCCGAGATCATCCGGGGCCGGCGCGGCATCACCGCCGACACCGCGATCCGCCTCGGCGTCCGCTTCGGAACCACGCCGCAATTCTGGCTCAACCTCCAGAACGCCCACGACCTGTCGAAGGCGCGGGCGACGGTGGATGATTCCGGCGTCCGCCCCCGCGCGGCCGAGCCTGCCGCGGCGTCCTAGGGGGCGCCCGCCCCGCTACTTGTTGCGCCCCAGCAGGACCAGCCAGCCGATCCCGATCACGCAGACCATGGCGCCGACGGTGATGAAGGCCGGCGTGCCGAGGTCCATGAAGCGGGGGGCGAGCTGCGTGGCGAAGGCGGCGACGATGAGCGCCACCGCGATGCGGGCGGCGGCGCGCTCGATGCCGCGGGTGAGCTTCTCGATGCCCTTGAGCTCGATCTCGACGGTGACGCGGCCCTGCTTCAAGCGCACCAGCATGAGGTGGATCAGGGTCGGCAGCTCGGAGGCCGCGCCGAACAGGCCGGCGCCCACCGCCTCGACCTTGCGGGTCAGGCCCTTGATCGAGAACTGCGAGGCGAGCTTGCGCCGCACGGTGGGGCCGGCGGCCGAGAACAGGTCGAAGCCGGGATCGAGCTGGCGCATCACCCCGTCGGCGGTCACCAGCCCCTTGAACAGGATGGCCAGATCCGTGGGCATGGCGAGGTCGTTCTCGCGGGCCATGGTCATGAAGTCGGTGAGCAGCGCCCCGAAATCCAGGGAGGCGCCGGTGTGGCGGGCGACGAAGGCCTGCGACGAGGCCTCGAGCTTGGTGAGGTCCGGGTTGCTCGAGCCGCTCCAGTCGAGGAGCACGGCCATCAGCCCGTCGGAATCCTCCTTGAGCATGGCGCCGATCAGCATCAGGAGCTGGGTGCGGCGGCGCTGCGAGAGGCGCCCGATGATGCCGAAATCGATGAAGCCGATCCGGTTGTCCGGCATGATCAGCATGTTGCCGGGATGCGGGTCGGCGTGGAACACGCCCTCGATCAGGGCCATCTGCAGGAAGGCGTCGGTGCCCTTCTGGGCGAGCAGCACCTTGTCGTAGCCGGCGGCGTCCAGGCGGGCATGGTCGTTGGGCGGGATGCCGTGCACGAATTCCTGCACCAGCACCCGCTCGGAGGTCCATTCCCAGTGGATCTTGGGCACCACGATGTCGTCGCGGTCGGCAAAGATCGCCGCGATGGTCTCGCAGTTGCGCGCCTCGTTGATGAGGTCGAGCTCGCCGTAGAGGCCGCTGGCCAGGTGGCGCATCTGCTCCTGGGGCTGGTAGCGCCCGAATTCCGGCCACTCGTCCACGACGATGCGGGTGGCGTGGCCCATCAGGCGCAGGTCCGCCTCGATGGTCTTGCGCAGGCCCGGGCGCAGCACCTTCACCACCACCTCCTCGCCGGTCTGCAGGCGGGCGCGGTAGACCTGGGCGATGGAGGCGGCGGCGAGCGGCGTGGTGTCGAACTCGGCGAAGATCTCCGAGGCCGGGCCGCCGAGGTCCTCCTCGAGCTGGGGCCGGATGCGCTCCCACGGGATCGGCGAGACCTGGCTGTGGAGCTTCTCCAGCTCCTCGGTCCATTCCGGGGTCAGGAGGTCGGGCCGGCTCGCCAGGATCTGGCCGAGCTTCACGAAGGTCGGCCCCAGGGTCTCGATGGCGCGCCGCACCCGCTGGGGCTGCGACAGGCGGGCGATGTCCACCTGCGGCGTCCGGCGCTTGGCGAGGCGCGCCACCTGGGCGAGGCCGAGGCGCTCCACCACCTTGGTGACGCCGAAGCCGATGAGGACGGAAGCGATCTCCCCGAGGCGCTGCCGGTCCCGTGCGGCGACGAAGGCGGTTTTCAGCATGTGCGCAAGGGGCCCGGATGGGGGAGGGGGACGGTGGCTCGCCCGGCGAGGCGTGCGGCCGGACCGTGGTTAAGGCTCCGTTAGGCCCGTGGCGAGGCCGAAGTTTGACCATGAGGCCGCGACATGGGGGCCGCGACATGGGGGTCGCGACACGGGAACGGCGACCGGGGAGCCGCGCGGCGGGGGCCGCGACGGGCGCGGCGGATTCGCGCCCGCACCGATCTCGGGCTAGACAGGCCGCCACCGGCGCCGCTGCGGCGCCCGCCCTCACGTCCACCCCGCGCTCCGGCGGCGCCGACCCCCGCGCCGCCGCGGCGCCATCCCGCGAGACCCCCGATGCCAGGCACGCCCCGCGCCGGAATCATTCCGGTGACCCCCTTCCAGCAGAACTGCACCCTGATCTGGTCGGACGAGACCAAGGTCGGCGCCGTGGTCGATCCGGGCGGCGACCTCGACCGGATCGAGGCGGCGATCGCCGCCCAGGGCATCGCCATCGAGAAGATCCTGCTCACCCACGGGCACATCGACCACGCCGGCGGCGCGGCCGAGCTGCGCGACCGGCTCGGCGTGCCGATCGAGGGGCCGCACGAGGCCGATCGCTACCTCCTCGACAGCCTGCCGGAGACGGGCGCCAATTACGGCCTCGACGGGGCCCGGGCGGTGACGCCGGACCGCTGGCTGGGCGACGGCGACGTGGTCGAGGTCGGCGGCCTGGCCTTCGACATCCTGCACGCCCCCGGCCACTCCCCCGGCAGCGTGGTGTTCATGAGCCGCGACGCGCGCTTCGCCCTGGTCGGCGACGTGGTGTTCAAGGGCTCGGTCGGCCGCACCGACCTGCCCGGCGGCAACCACGAGCAGCTCATCCGGGCCATCAAGGACAAGGTCCTGCCGCTGGGCGACGACGTCGCCTTCATCCCCGGCCACGGCCCCACCAGCACGCTCGGCGAGGAGCGCGTGTCGAACCCGTTCCTGCAGGATTGAGGCCGGCCGGGCCCCGTCGGCCGGATCCCGGCGGGGCCTTGACGGGGGGTTAACGCGAACGGGGCATCGTGGTCGCGATTCCGGGGGTCTACGGGCCCGAAAACGATGCATTCCCAGTGGGAAATGCTTATATTGCGCGGGTCAAGAAGAAATGCAGGCGGCGGGGGCCCGGCCTGGGCCGGCAAGTCCGGCCTGAATGCCCGCCTGCCCGAGGAAGTTCATGTCCGACAGTTCCCATAATCTCGCCGCCGATGCCTACGGCGCGGAATCCATCCGGGTCCTCAAGGGCCTCGACGCGGTGCGCAAGCGCCCCGGCATGTATATCGGCGACACCGACGACGGCTCGGGCCTGCACCACATGGTCTACGAGGTGGTCGACAACGCCATCGACGAGGCGCTCGCGGGCCACGCGGACCTCGTCACCGTCACGCTGAACGCCGACGGCTCCGTCACGGTCTCCGACAACGGCCGCGGCATCCCCACCGACATCCACAAGGAGGAGGGGGTCTCGGCGGCCGAGGTCATCATGACCCAGCTGCACGCGGGCGGAAAGTTCGACCAGAACTCCTACAAGGTCTCCGGCGGCCTGCACGGCGTCGGCGTCTCGGTGGTCAACGCCCTCTCGCAATGGCTCCGCCTGCGCATCTGGCGGGGCGGCCGCGAGCACGCGATGGAGTTCCGCCACGGCGACGCGGTCTCGCCGCTGATCGTCGTCGGCGACGGCAACGGCCGGCGCGGCACCGAGGTGTCGTTCCTGCCCTCCACCGACACCTTCACGATGATCGAGTTCGACTACGCGACCCTGGAGAAGCGCCTGCGCGAGCTCGCCTTCCTGAATTCCGGCGTGCGCATCGTCCTCACCGACGCCCGCCACGCCGAGCACAAGCGCGAGGAGCTGTACTACGAGGGCGGCATCGAGGCCTTCGTGCGCTACCTCGACCGCTCGCGCAAACCCATCGACGGCATGCAGAAGCCCGTCATGGTGCGGGCCGAGCGCGACAACATCCGCGTCGAGGTCGCGCTCTGGTGGAACGACTCGTTCAACGAGACCGTGCTGCCCTTCACCAACAACATCCCGCAGCGCGACGGCGGCACCCACATGGCGGGCTTCCGCGCCGCGCTGACCCGGCAGATCACCGGCTATTCCGAGTCCTCGGGCATCGCCAAGCGCGAAAAGATCTCGCTCACCGGCGAGGATTGCCGCGAGGGCCTCACCGCCGTGATCTCGGTGCAGGTGCCGGACCCGAAATTCTCCTCGCAGACCAAGGACAAGCTGGTCTCCTCCGAGGTGCGCCCGGCCGTGGAGAACGTCCTCAACGAGGGCCTGTCGAACTGGCTCGAGGAGAACCCGGCGCTGGCCCGCTCGGTGATGGCCAAGGTCATCATGGCGGCCTCGGCCCGCGAGGCGGCCCGCAAGGCCCGCGAGACCGTGACCCGCAAGGGCGTCCTCGACATCGCCTCGCTGCCCGGCAAGCTCGCCGATTGCCAGGAGCGCGATCCCTCGAAGTGCGAGATCCTGCTGGTGGAGGGCGATTCCGCCGGCGGCTCGGCCAAGCAGGGCCGCGACCGCACCTTCCAGGCCGTTCTCCCGCTGCGCGGAAAAATCCTCAACGTGGAGCGGGTGCGGGCCGACCGGATGCTGTCCTCGGCCGAGATCGGCACCCTGATCACCGCGCTCGGCGCCGGCATCGGCCGCTCGTCAACGGACCGCGAGGGCTTCAACCCCGACAAGCTGCGCTACCACCGCATCATCATCATGACGGATGCCGACGTGGACGGCTCGCACATCCGCACCCTGCTGCTGACCTTCTTCTTCCGGCAGATGCCGGAGGTGATCGAGCGCGGGCACCTCTACATCGCCCAGCCGCCCCTCTACAAAGCCGCCAAGGGCAAGTCGGCGCTCTACCTTAAGGACGAGCGGGCGCTGGAGGACTACCTCATCGATGCCGGCGTCGAGGGCGCCGTGCTGCGGCTGGCCTCCGGCACCGAGTTCGGCGGCCCGCAGCTGAAGTCCCTGGTCGAGGAGGCCCGCCAGTTCCGCGGGCTGATGCAGGCGCTCCACACCCGCTACGACCGCGCCGTGGTCGAGCAGGCCCTGATCGCCGGCGCCTTCCGGGCCAATGTCGACGAGAACGCGGCCGAGGCCGAGGTGCTGGCCGAGGAGGTCGCCCGGCGCATGGACCGGATCGCCGACGACATCGAGCGTGGCTGGGAGGGCGCCGTCTCGGAGGGCGGCTACGTCTTGAGCCGGACCCTGCGCGGCGTGCGCCAGGTGGCGACCCTCGACGCCTCGCTGCTGGCCTCGCAGGAGGCGCGCCGCCTCGCCGACCGGGCGGAGGCCCTGCGCGAGATCTACGACCAGCCCGTCACCTACGCGCGCAAGGGCGACGAGACCACCCTGCACGGGCCCGTCGGCCTGTTCGAGGCGGTGATGGCCTTCGGCCGCAAGGGGCTGCAGCTCCAGCGCTACAAGGGCCTCGGCGAGATGACCGCCCAGCAGCTCTGGGAAACCACCCTCGACCGCGACGTGCGCTCGCTCCTCCAGGTCAAGGTCAAGGACACCCAGGACGCCGACGACCTGTTCGTGAAGCTGATGGGCGACGTGGTCGAACCCCGCCGCGAGTTCATCCAGGACAACGCCCTCAGCGTCGCCAACCTCGACGTCTGAGGCGGGCCGGGTTCGGGCCTGAACCGCCCCCTCGCGGCCGTCGAACCCCATCGGGCTTCGGCGGCCAACAGGGAGCCCCCGACCTTGCGACGGATCGCGTCGCCTCGGCCGCTTCGCCTCGGCCGCGCGAGACACAGTGGCCTGCGCCGATGCGGCCTGCTCGATGACCCGTTCGAACCGGAAGGGGGTCGGTGAACGCGGTTCGGCCGAGACGGCCCTCGTCATACGACCTTGAGGAGCCATCGCAGGGGCAGGGCGACCGCCGTGAGGCAGGCGATGCCGCCGGCCCACAGGGCCCCGAACCAACCGAGGCGGCGCATCCAGCGGGGGATGGTCATGGTCCGCCTCCCTAATGGTAGCCGGGCGCGCCGGCGGTGACCTTACCCCGGAACAGCCAGTAGACGTAGGCGGTGTAGCCGAGCACCATCGGCAGGAGCACGACCGTTCCGACGAGAAGGAAGCGCTGGCTGCTCGGGTGCGTGGCCGCGTCCCAGATCGTCACCGAGGGCGGCACGATCATCGGGAACAGGCTGATGGCGAGCCCGACATAGGACAGCAGGAACAGGCCGAGCCCGCACAGGAAGGGCATGACCTCCTCGCGCCGGTCGAGGGCGTCGCGCAGGCGCCAGCCCAGGAGGCCGACGAGAAGCGGGACGGGGGCGACGAAGGCCATCGCCGGAAAGGTCAGCCAACGACCGCGGAAGGCGGGGCTGAGGAACGGCATCGCCAGGGACACGACGGCGATGGCGGCGACGGTCGCCCAGCCGAAGGCCCGGGCGAGGCGATAGGCCCGGAGCTGGAGCTCACCCTCGGTCTTCCAGATCAGCCAGCACGCCCCGAGCAGCCCGTAGCCGGCGACCAGCGCGAGCCCGGTGAACAGGGAAAACGGCGACAGCCAGTCCCACCAGCCTCCGGCATAGGCCCGTCCCTCGACGCGGACGCCCTGCACCAGGGCGCCGAGGCAGATGCCCTGGCAGAAGGCGGCGACGAGGCTCCCGGCCGAGAAGGCGCCGTCCCACGCGGTCCGGGAGAGACGCGTGACGGTCCGGAACCGCATCTCGAACGCGACGCCGCGGAACACCAGGGCGAGCAGCATCAGCGTCAGCGGGATGTAGAGGGCCGGCAGCAGCGTGGCGTAGGCCAGCGGGAACACGGCGAACAGGCCGCCCCCGCCGAGGATCAGCCAGGTCTCGTTGCCGTCCCAGACCGGGGCGACGGTGTTCACCACCACGTCCCGGTCGGCCTTCTCCCGGATCGCCGGGAACAGGATGCCGACCCCGAGGTCGAAGCCGTCCATGACCACGTAGAGGAAGATGGCGGTGGCGATGAGGAGCGCCCAGACGAGGGTGAGATCGAGGGTCATGGGGACTACTCCGCGGGCTGGAGGGCGGGACGGCGCGCGCCCGCGTGGGGCGCGTCGAGGGCCGGTGCCGGGGTGATGCCGGCCGTTCGCACCGGCACGCCGGTCGGCGGTCCGGATTCGTGGACCTGCGGGGTCTGGTTGAAGAGGTGCAGCAGGTACCAGATGCCCGCCCCGAACACCGCGAGGTAGACCACCGCGAAGGCCGCGAGGGAGGCGGCGACGGCGGGCGCGGCGATCGGCGAGACGCTGTCGGCGGTGCGGAGCAGGCCGTAGACCGTGAAGGGCTGGCGCCCCGTCTCGGTGACGGTCCAGCCGGCGGTGACGGCGATCAGCCCCGACGGTCCCATGGCGACCGCGAAGCGCTGGAACCAGACGGTCTCGTAGAGCCGGCCCTTCCAGCGCAGCCAGAGCGAGACGAACCCGAGGGCGATCATCAGGAGGCCGAGACCGACCATGATGCGGAACGACCAGAACACCAGCGGCAGGTTGGTCGGCCAGGTCGCGCGGGGCATGTCCTTGAGCCCCTTCACGGTGCCGTTCAGGTCGTGCGTGAGGTAGAGGCTCGCCAGGCCCGGGATGCCGAGGGCGCCCCGCGTCTCGCCGGCCTCGGCGTCGGGCCATCCCAGGACCAGGGCGGGGGCCCGGCTTTGGGTCTCGAAGTGCCCTTCCATCGCCGCGACCTTGGCGGGCTGGTGCTGGTAGGTGTTGGCGCCGTGCACGTCGCCGATGACCAGTTGCGCCGGCGCGACGAGCGCGGCCATCCACATCGCCATGGAGAACATCACCCGGGCACGGGGATTCCGGCCGTCGCGCAGGAGGTGCCACGCAGCGACCGCGCCCACGATCATCGCCGTGGTCAGGTAGGCGCCGGTCACCGTATGGGCGAAACGGTAGGGGAAGGAGGGGTTGAAGACGATGGCCCACCAATCGGCCGGGGCGAACCGGCCGTCGGCTCCCAGTTCGTGGCCCGTGGGGGTCTGCATCCAGGAATTGGCCGAGAGGATCCAGAAGGCCGAGGTCAGGGTGCCGAAGGCGACGAGGCAGGTCGCCAGGAAGTGCAGGCGCGGGCCGACGCGCTCCAATCCGAACAGCATGACGCCGAGGAAGCCGGCCTCGAGGAAGAAGGCCGTGAGCACCTCGTAGCCGAGGAGCGGCCCCAGGATCGGCGCGGTGCGGTCGGCGAAGACCGACCAGTTGGTGCCGAACTGGTAGGACATCACCAGGCCCGACACGACGCCCATGGCGAAGGCGACGGCGAAGACCTTAAGCCAGTAGCGGTAGACATCGAGGTAGACGGCCTTGCCGGTGGCCAGCCAGCGGCCCTCCAGGACGGCCAGGAAACTCGCCAGGCCGATGGTGAAGGCCGGGAACAGGAAGTGCCACACGACGGTCAGGGCGAACTGGGTGCGGGCCAGGTCCACCGCGCTCGGCAGGGTCAGGGAAGGCATCGGGATCTCCGGGCGTCCGGGCGATGCGCCCGGATCCATCCGCCCGACGATGGCGGGGGGCCGACGCCGCGACCTTGCGCTGGATCAAGGCACCGAAAACTCTTCCCGGCGGGCGATGCGGGATCGGCGCGGCGACGCAGCGCTCGCCGTCGCGAGGCTTCGGCCCTCTCCGTCGACGCAACGGGCGCCTGTTGATCCAGCGCAAGGCTTCCCGGTCGACACGGGCGCACCCCGAAGGCCCCCGACAGCCGGAAGCGACCCTGAGAATGACGACCGCGGCCGTTGACCCCAGGACTTCGCGCGCGCCGGCGGGCCTCGGCTGGCTGACGGGCCTGCGCGGAGGGCTGGCCGTCCTTCCGCTCGCCGGCCTCTGCGCCGGCCTGTCCGCCGAGGCGCTCGGTCGCCCGGACATCGCGGCCTGGGCGTGGACGCTTCCGACGCTGGCGGTCCTCGCCGTCCTCGCGCTCCAGGTCGTGACCAGCCTGGCGCGCGGCGACGTCGGGCTCGACCTCGTCGCCCTGCTGTCGATGGGCGGCGCGCTCGCCCTGTCGCAGCCGCTGGCCGGCGTCGTCATCGCCCTCATGTATGCCGGTGGCCAATCCCTGGAAGCCTACGCCTCCGGACGTGCCGGGCGGGCCATGACGGCGCTGCTCGCCCGGCAGCCACGCTCCGCCCTCCGCGAGGACTCGAGCGGCGTGAGGGAAGTCCCCATCGAGACCCTGGCCCCGGGCGACCGCATCCTCGTGCGCGTCGGCGACGTCCTGCCGGTGGACGGCCGCGTCGCCGCGGGCCGGGCCATCCTCGATCAGGCGACGCTCACCGGCGAGGCCCTGCCGGTCACGTTCGAAGCGAACGCGTCCGTGCTGAGCGGCACGGTCAATGTCGGGGCGCCCTTCACGCTCCTGGCCGAGCGCCGGGCCGCCGAGAGCACCTATGCGGGCATCGTCCGGCTCGTCGAGGCCGCCCGAACCCAGAAGGCGCCGATGGCGCGCCTCGCCGACCGCTACGGCCTGGCCTTCCTCGGCCTGACCCTGATGCTGGCCGGGGGCGCCTGGGCTGCCACGGGCGATCCCTTGCGGGCCCTCGCGGTGCTGGTCGTCGCCACGCCCTGCCCGCTCATCCTCGCGGTGCCCGTCGCCCTGATCTCCGGTCTGTCGCGGGCGGCCGGCATCGGCGTCATCATCAAGGGCGGCGGCGCCCTGGAGAAGCTGGCGCGGGTGCGCGTCCTGGTGGTCGACAAGACCGGGACGCTGACCCACGGGACGGCGCGGCTGACGGCCGTGGATCGCCTCGGTCCCGTCGCGGAGCAGGATGTCCTGAGGCTGGCCGCCTCCCTCGACCAAGCCTCCGGCCATCCGACGGCCCGTGCCCTGGTCGATGCGGCCCTCGCCCGCGGCCTTACGCTGACGCAGCCGACGCAGGTGGCCGAAGTCCCGGGCGAGGGCGTGTCGGGCCTCGTCGCGGGGCGGCCCGTGAGGGTCGGCGGACCCCGCACGATGCGGGCGCACGGCATCCCCTTCCCGGAGACGGACGCCGTCCGGAACGCGGATGCCGTGGCCGCGACGGTGCTGGTGGCCGTGGACGGCAGGCCCGCCGCGATCCTGAGCTTCGCCGACCCGGTACGAACGGATGGCGGACGGACGCTCGCGGACCTGCGCCGCTGCGGCATCCGGCGCGTGGTGCTCGCGACCGGAGACCGGCGCAGCGTCGCGCAGGCGCTGATCGCGGGCCTGCCCATCGATGCCCTGGCGGCCGATCTCGATCCTGCGGGGAAGACGCAGGTCGTGGCGCGCGAACGGGGGCAGGGGTTGGTGATGATGGTGGGGGACGGCGTCAACGACGCGCCCGCCCTGGCGGCCGCCGATCTCGGGGTCGCGCTCGGCGCCAGGGGCGCGGCCGCGGCGGCCGAGGCGGCGGACGTCGTCCTGCTGGTCGACAGCCTCGCGCCGCTTCCGGATGCGATCCGCATCGCCCGGCGGGCCCGGGCCATCGCGCTCCAGAGCGTGCTGGTCGGCCTCGGCCTGTCGCTCGCCGGCATGGTCGCGGCGGCCCTCGGCTACCTGACGCCGCTGCGGGGCGCCCTGTTGCAGGAGGTCATCGACGTCGCCGTCATCCTCAACGCCATGCGGGCGCTCGGTGGTCCGATGACCGCCCCGGCATCCGATGCCGACGAATCCGCGCGCCCGGCCCAGCGGCCTCGTGCCGTCCCTTGAGATGGATCAAGGCCGGCGGAGCCGGGCCGAGCCAGATTGCCCTTCCGCCGGGCTCGGCGGCTCGGGGAGGCGGCCGTGGGTTACGCGCACATCCTGGTATCCGTGGACCTGGATCGCGGTTCCGCCGACCGCGTCCGGCTCGCCGCCGGCCTGGCGCGGCGCTTCGAGGCCGACCTGACCGGCGTGGCGGCCCGGCCGATCCCCGGACCGTCCGCATTCGCCAACATGCAGGCGGACGGGATCCTGCGCGCGGCCGAGGAACGCCGATCGCGCGACGAGGCCGCCCGGGTCCGGGACCTGTTCCTGCGCCATGCCCGCGAGGGCCTCCGCACCGACTGGCGGTTCACCGAGGGACATCCCACGGCCAACCTCGCCCGGGAGGCCCGCGCGGCGGATCTCGTGGTGGTCGGGCGCCATGGCCCGGCCGATGCCGTGCCGGGCGCGATGACGGTGCTGCCCGGCCCGTTGCTGATGGAGGCGGGACGTCCGGTCCTGATCGTTCCCCCGGGGATCGAGCACCTGGGCGCCGACCGCATCGTCGTCGCCTGGAAGGACACCCTCGAGGCCCGGCGGGCCGTCACGGCGGCGCTGCCTTTCCTGCGACAGGCGGACCACGTCTACCTCGTCTCGGTCGGACAGGAGACGCAATTCCAGGGAATCGAGGAGGTGGCGGCCCACCTGTCGCGCCACGACGTGAACGCCACCACCCATGCCCTGTTCGGAAGCCGGTCGGTTGAAGCCGACGAGATCCTGCGCTTCGCACGCCGGGAATACGCCGACCTGATCGTCCTGGGAGCCTATGGACATTCGCGCCTTCGGGAATGGATCTTCGGCGGCATGACCCACGACATCCTGCAGACGGCACCCGTCTGCTGCTTGATGAGCCACTGATGCGCCGCGCGCTCGTCCTCGCATCGGTCGCGCTGTTCGGGCTCGTCGCGCCCCCCGCCACGGCCCGTGACGGATCGGCCTCACGCGGCAAGGCGTTGGCCCGCGCGACCTGCGCGCGATGCCATGGCATCGGCTCTCGGGGAGTCAGCCCGATGCCCGAGGCGCCGGCGTTTCGAACGCTCGCCCGCCGCTTTCCTATCGATGATCTCGCCGACATCCTGGTCGAGGGTGTCGAGCGACGTCACCCGGCCATGCCCGCGTTTCGGCTCGATCCCTCCGATGCCGACGATCTCACCGCGTATCTGAAGACCCTGAGGCGATGACAGTCCTCCCCGGGATGGCGATCCGGCCGGTGGACGAAGACGAAGGTCGAAGAAGCCCATGGAGCGATCCTTTCTCTACGTCAGTCGCAGGCAGGCGACGGAAGCGGACATCCGGGACATCGTGGACGCCGCCCATGTCAGGAACGTTCGGCTGAACGTCACCGGCGCGCTGATCGCGACCGACGGACGCTTCGCCCAGATCCTGGAAGGCTCGCGCGCCGCCATCGACGAACTGATGGAGAGCATCCGCCGCGACCGGCGGCATACGCAAGTCCACGTGGTGCAGGACCGAGACGCCCCGCGGCGTGACTTCGCCGACTGGTCGATCGCCTATTCGGGCGGGTCTCTCTTCGTCGACGGTTTGATCGGCGCCCTCGCGACGGGCTCGCGGCCGGAACCCGACCGCCACCATCTGCGACGGCTCCTGGCGTTCATGCGGGAGTTTGCGCGCGCCCCCCGGTGAAGGCCTCGCGCCGCTTCGAATGGGTCTCGCCACAGCCCCCGGCATCCGTCACGGCGCGCGGGTCGTTTTCGTCCCAAGGCGCCTCCCGCGCCACGGCGGGATCGCGGACGGGACGGGGTGTTGGGCCGTGCGACCCGGACGGCCGCAACGGGAACGCGGTATCGGCGGCTCGATCTCGTGACCGAACCTCCCCTCGTCAGTGCGCGAGGAGCAGGGGGGCCGGGCTGCTTCTCAGGAGGGCGCGCGTGACGCCACCGAAGAAGAACTCGCGGACGCGGGAATGGCCGTACGCCCCCATCACGATCATGTCGGCGTGAAACATCGTCGCCTGGTTGCGAAGCGTCTCCGCGGTGTCCCCCACCACCGGGACGTCGACGACGCTGACGGTCACGCCGTGGCGCGCGAGGTGAGGCGCGAACTCGGCACCCGGAACCGATGTGTAGAGTTCTTCTGTGCCGGCGACTCAGACGATCTCGACGGCGTCCGCCGCGCAGAGGAACGGCATCGCGTCGTTGGCCGCCCGCGCCGCCTGCGCACTGCCGTCCCAGGCCACGATGATCTTCCGACCGGTGAAGGCGTCGTGTCCCGGCGGCACTGCGATGACCGGACGACCACTCGCGAGGAGGGCTTTCTCGATCACCTCGCGATCCAGATCGTAGGTCCGCGGTCCCGCATCCAGGACGGTCAGGTCATGCAGGCTGGCCTGAGCCACCAGCCGACCGACGACGTCCGGGTAAGGCAGGCTCGGCGTCTGCGTCGTGCAGAGCACGCCCGCCTGCGCCGCGTCCCCGGCCGCACGGTCCGCGACGGAACGGGCCATCGCATCGAGGCGCCGGTCGATGCGCGCGACCCCGTCGTCGTCGAGATCGAAACTGCCGAGCCAGGCATCGTCGCCCGAGAGGCACCACGAGGCGGATTGGACCGTGAGGTGGGCGCCGGCGGCTTTCGCGAGCGTCAGGCCGTAACCGATGGCGCTCGAGGGTTCCTCGTACGCGGTCTCGACGGTCGTGCCGACGAGGATGTCGCGAATGGCCGCGAGCGGGGATGAGGGGGGCTTCGCCATGGGGCGTCTCCAAGTTCTGCTGGGTCCCGTGTTCGTCCCGTTGCGACCCAGCCGCCTTGATCCACCTCAAACGCCCCCTTCGCCACAAGATGCTTAGCCGCGGCCAGCAGTTGCGCGGTATCCATCGACTATCTTCAGTGATAGAAACCGCATCAATCGCCGGCCATTGATCTGCGGGCCATGATGTTGGCCGAAGATGTTGCTGTTCGTGGAAGCGTCCATCACGTGACGTCCTTGAACGGACTGGTTGCAGAGATTGTTCTTTGGAGCCCTGGAATAGCCAGCGCCGAAGGGGGCGAACGATGACGAACCCCATCGGCTCGATGTCCCTCGGCCATCTGGGCGACGGCACGCTGACCGTCGACGAACTCCGGCAGACCCTGGACGACGTGGGCGTCTGCATCTGGTCTCTGGATATCCCGACCGGCCGCGTCACGGTCTCGCCGACCTGCGCCCGGCTCTTCGGCGTTCCGCCGGAGCGACTGACCAACTTCGCGGCCTCCCAGGCCCTGGTGCACCCCGATGACCGCCAGGCGCGGGCCGATGCCATCCAGGGGGCCCTGCGGGATGGCGGGAGCTACGAGGTCGACTACCGGGTCGTGCGGCCGGACGGTCAGGTCTGCTGGCTGCGCTCGTGCGGGCAGGTGAACCGCGACGCAGAGGGCCGACCGGTGCGTCACCGGGGCGTCGTCCTCAGCATCCACGAGCAGAAGCAGGCCGAGGCGGACCTGCGGGCCCGCGAGGCGCACCTGCGCTCGATCCTCGACACCGTGCCCGAGGCCATGGTCGTCATCGACGAGGCGGGCCTCATCACCTCCTTCAGCACGGCGGCCGAGCGCCTCTTCGGATACGCGGCCGCCGAGACCATCGGGCGCAACGTCCGCATGCTGATGCCGGAGCCGATGTGCGGCGAGCACGATGGCTATCTCGACCACTACCGCCGAACCCGGGAGCGCCGCATCATCGGCATCCATCGGGTCGTGACGGGCCAGCGGGCGGACGGCACGACCTTCCCGATGGAGCTCGCCATCGGTGAGATGCGCTCGGGCGAGCAGGTCTTCTTCACCGGCTTCATCAACGACCTGACCGAGCATCAGAGGATCCAGGCACGGCTCCAGGAACTGCAATCCGAACTCGTCCACATCTCGCGCCTGAGCGCCATGGGCGAGATGGCATCCACCCTGGCCCACGAGCTGAACCAGCCGCTCGGCGCCATCGCCAACTACACCAAGGGCTGCCGTCGCCTGCTCGCGGACCCGGATCCCGAAGCCATTGCCAAGACCATCGAGGTTCTCGACAAGACCGCCGAGCAGGCCCTGCGGGCCGGTCAGATCATCCGCCGCCTGAGAGAGTTCGTCACCCGCGGCGAGACGGAACGCCGCCTCGAATCGGTCTCGCGGCTCATCGAAGAGGCGAGCGCCCTGGCCCTGGTCGGCGCCCGGGAGCAGGGCCTCGTCGCCCGCCTCCGCGTGGCCCCCGGCCTGAAGGCCGTTCTGGCGGACCGGGTGCAGGTCCAGCAGGTCCTGGTCAACCTGATGCGCAACGCGCGCGAGGCCATGCAGCACAGCGAGCGGCGCGAGCTGGCCGTCGACGCCCATGCGCTCTCCGCCGAGGCGGTCGAGATCACGGTGGCGGACACCGGCCCCGGCATCGCGGACGAGGTCGCCGACAGGCTGTTCCAGCCCTTCGTGACCACGAAGGCCAGCGGGATGGGCGTCGGCCTCTCGATCTGCCGCACCATCATCGAGGCGCATGGCGGGCGCCTCACGGTCGAGCGCAACGCGGCCGGCGGGGCGACGTTTCGCCTGACCCTGGCGACCGCCCCGGAGGGAGATGCCATCCATGGCCCATAGCCTCGTGCACGTGGTCGACGATGACCCGGCGATGCGGGATTCGGTCGGCTTCCTGCTCGACACCGCGGGCTTCGAGATCGCGCTCTACGAGGCCGGGACGGACCTCCTCGACACGCTGGTCAAGCCGGCCCGCGGGTGCGTCCTGACCGACATCCGCATGCCCGGCGTCGACGGGCTCGAGCTGCTGCGCCGCCTGCGGGCCTGCGGCCATACCCTCCCCGTGGTGGTGATGACGGGGCACGGGGACGTGCAGCTCGCGGTGGAGGCGATGAAGCTCGGGGCCTGCGACTTCATCGAGAAGCCGTTCGACGACGAAGCGTTGGTGCAGGCGCTGCGCTCCGCCCTGAACCGGGGCGGAGCGGCCAAGGTCGTCGATCCCACCCTCGACGAGTTCGTCCGTCGGGTCGGCACCCTGAGCGACCGCGAGCGTCAGGTGATGGACCAACTCGTCGCGGGAGGCTCCAGCAAGGACATCGGCCGCACCCTCGACATCAGCCCGCGGACCGTCGAGATCTACAGGGCCAAGCTCATGGCCAAGACCCAGGCGGCCAGCCTGCAGGAGCTGGTGCGATGGTCCGTGCTGGCCGGCCTGGCCTGACGCGGCCGCGAGGCCCGGCAAGGACGGAACGCGTGGGGGAGCCGCCGGAACGGGCGCCCGACAGCGCGGAGGGGCGGTGAGGGCGCCGGCCGCTCACGGCCCGCAACGATCCGGCTCGGCCCCCTCGCCGCCCCAGGGACGGGAGTAGCGAGCCGACAGGGTCTCGCAGGGATGATGAAACAGGTAATATCCGAACGCGGCACTGGCCTCGCGCGCCGGTGCGGGTTGGAAGCCGAACGGCAGGCTTCCGGTCTCGCGGACCTCGGCGCCGAAGTTCCAGCCCTGGGCCCCGACGAAGGACGGGATCGACAGGTCCTCGCGGACGGCGCAACACAGCCCCGGCGCATGCCGGTGCTGGAAGATGCGGTAGATCTGGGGGCGGCATGGTCTGCCCGGCATCGGAGCCCGTCCTGCCAACAGCGCTTCAGGGTCTCGGGAGAAGCCCGCCGGAGCCATTGGCCGGTCGGCGGACGCCCGTGTCACGCCGCCTTGGCGAAGGCGGTCTCCGTGACGTCGTGCGACAGGGTCGTCGCCTCCTGCCGGTCGTCGGTCAGGCCCCGGGTCACGAACGCCGTCTGGAGCGCGACGACCTCCTGGAGCGAGCCGCACCGCGCCAGCCCGACGAGGTGGTCCGCCTGGGCCTGAAGGCGACGGCCCGTGAAGCGCATCGTCTCGGCCGCGAGACGCAACGGCACGTCGACGGCGAGGGTGCGCCAGGCGGCCAAGCCAGCCCCCATCGCCTCGGCGGCGTCCTTGGGGTCATGGGCATGCAGGTGCGGCGTGTGTCCGGAACGCATCGCGATCTCCTTGTCTGGCGAAGGGGCGCAGGGTGCGCCGGCCCACGGCAAAGACCTTGACCCAAATCAAACATCGAGGGATGCATCGTCGTTCTGGAGATCAAGCGACGGCTTTACCAATCTTCGGCAGTTCTCCTGCCGCCGAGACCGGACCTCCGTTGATTTGGGTCAAGGCCGCAGACCCATCGCGCGACGATCGTCCTCGCGTGGAAGCGACGGGACGTCCGTCGCTCGGCGTCCGGTCGGCCCCGACTCCCGGGCGCCTTGCTCGCGAGGAGAAGTCGATGCGCACCATCGAGAACCGAGCCGAGGACGCGGTCTTGAACGGCCTCAACGTCTTTCTGGGCATCACCCTGTTCCTGGCCCCCTGGTACCTGGAGCTAGGCAGCGAAACGGTCGCGGCGCGAAACGCCTTCATCTGCGGCGCCGCGATCGCCGTCATCGCCATGCTTGCGCTCAGCCAGTCCTACGACTGGGAAGAATACCTCAACCTCGCCGTCGGTCTCTGGGTGGCCGCGGCGCCGTGGGCGCTGGGCTTCGCGGAGCTGAAGGTCGTCGCGGGCGCCCACGTGGTCATCGGCCTCGCCGTTTTCGTCCTGTCCGGGTCTGAACTCTGGCGGCTCTACCGGTCGCCCGAGGCGCGCTCCGTCTGACCGGAGCGTGTTCGTCAAACAGCGGCTGCGCCGCGCCGTCACGGCCGGCGCAGCCCCAAAGCTCCAGGGCTCCCGATTGCTGCGAACCACGGTCATGCCGTCCGATCCCCTCGCGATCCTCCTCGCTGCGGCGTTCACCTCCGGCTGCGCCTCGATCCACGCTCTGCGCCATCACGCCGATGGCCTGACGTTCGTCCTCGCGGTGATGGCCTACGCGCTCGCCACCGCCGTCGGGTCCCTGCTCGCGGCCCGCTTCGGCCTGCTCATGGCGCCCGACCATGCCGGCGGATGGATGGCCGTGGCGATCGGCGGGGGATGACGGTCGACCCCGGGACCTACGTAGTTGCCCTTACGCAGCGGCCCTTACGAAACGGGCCGGAATTTCCCTCCGGCGACGGCGCGGCCAACTTCCCCCTCATCCGATCCGGACGAGGAGTCGATTCATGGCCACAGAGATGACGCGACCCATTCCGTCGTTCACCCCCGCGAACGTCCCGGTGGCCATCGGCCGCGAGGTCGTCCTCTTCGCGGGTTGCCCCGAGATCGTCGGAACACCGTTTTCCTATGGCCGCGAGGAGGAGATCTACGGAGAGGGCGAGGACGCCGAGTTCGTCTACCGGGTGACCGACGGCGCGGTCCGAACCCACAAGGTCCTCAGCGACGGTCGGCGCCAGATCACCGGTTTCCACCTGCCCGGCGACCTGTTCGGCTTCGAGCAGGGCCAGACCCACCGGCACTCGGCCGAGGCCCTCTCGGACACGAAGGTCCTGATCTTCCGGCGCCTGGGGATACAGCGCGCCGCCACCCGCAACGCCGAGGTCGCCTGCCACCTCTGGAACATGGCCACCCGTGGCTTGCGTCACGCCCAGGACCACATGTTGCTTCTCGGCCGCCGCTCAGCCGTGGAACGGGTGGCGACGTTCCTGATCGAGGTCGACGAACGGCTCGGCGGCACCGGGACGTTCCTGCTCCCGATGACGCGGCGCGACATCGCCGACTACCTGGGCCTGACCATCGAGACCGTGTCGCGGACCCTGTCGCAGCTCGAGGAGGCCGGCGCCCTGCTGCGTGCCGGCGGACGTCAGGTCAGCCTGCGCCGTGCGCGCCTTCGCCGGGTCGTCGAGGACTGACCGGTTCCTCGCCGCAAGGCATGAGCCGCACGCGACGTTCAGGCATGGCTTGACGCAGATCAACGAAGAAGAATTCGCCTCGAAGAAACATCGACCAGTTGAACGGAGCGCCAATCATGCCATCAACAACGACTATCAGCCGGAGGATCGTGAAGGTCGTGAAACCCGGGATGAAGGCCAAGGACTTGATTGCGGCCGTTCGCGAGCGCTGGCCAAAGGTCTCCAAGAAGAAGATTCGGCGTTCAGCCTTCGCGGCACTGATCGTGCGTGCAGGCAAGAAGGCAGGTAAGAGCGGCTCGGGCGATCGCGGCTCCGTGCAGCCGGCACCGACGCACTGACGGCGGGGCATTGGAGAGGCCGAACGGCAGCCCGGTCGAACGGTCGACCGCCTGCGCACGCACATCTCCGCGGTGTTTCGCGGCAACGGACGCGTCTTCAAGCTGAAGCGGCCGGTGCACGTCCCGGACCTCGACGTCTCGACGACCGAGCGCCGGCGCGCGATGTGCCGTCCCGGGGGCGACGAGCGCGAAGCGCGGCCCCGTCGCCGGGATGTCCCCCGCGGCAATCCGCTCCTCGGAGACGATGGGCAGTCCCGGGAATTGCTCCGAAAGTCGGCCGCCGATGGCGCGCTCGGCGGCGAGATCCGCACCGGTGACAGGCGATCCCCCCTTCCATCTCGGTGCGCGACCGGCCGCGGAGAGGACGGCCGAGCCGGCCGAGCCGGCGATGCGCGCGAGATCGCGTGCCCACCCATCCCCAGCGCGATGGGCTGCGGCGACCTCGTTCGAGTCCATGCCGGCTTCCGCGATCCCTGCCGTCCTGCGTGGGGCCCTGCTTGCGGCCGCCGGAGGCGCCCCGGTCAGTGGGACAGGTACAGAGGCAAGGGGCTGCGCTTGAGGAGGGACTGCGTCACGCCGCCGAGGAACCACTCCTGGAGGCGCGAATGCCGGTAGGCGCCCATCACCAGCATGTCGGCGCCGATCTCGCCGGCCCGGACCCTGAGCGTCTCGGCGACGTCGCCGACGACCGTCACGTCGACCGCGGAAACCGTCACGCCATGCCGCGCGAGGTGCGGGGCGAACTCGGCGCCGGCCGCGGAGGTCGAGAGGTCCTTCTCCCCGACGACGGACACGACTTCCACCAGCTCCGCCGCGCGCAGGAACGGCAGCGCGTCGTTCGCTGCCCGGGCCGCCCGGGCGCTGCCGTCCCAGGCGACGAGGATCCGCCGCGCGGCATAGGTCTCGCAGCCGGGCGGAACCACGAGGAGCGGTCGCCCGCTCCGGAAGAGGATCCCGTCGATGAGGTCGCGGTCGAGATCGAGCTCCCTCGCCTCGGCATCGAGGACGGTCAGGTCCGCGAGCCGCGCGCGGGCGGTGAGCCGCGCGACCAGGTCCGTGTAGGCAAGGTAAGGCGCCTCGGCCGTGCAGGTCACGCCCACGCTGGCGGCGTCCGCCACGGCGCATTCGGCCAGGGCCTGCGCGAGGCCGCGCAGCCGCCTGTTTTCGGTCGCCACGAGGTCGTTCACGAACCCCCACGCCCCGCCGGCGACCACGGCCAGGCGCCGTGCCGCGGATTGGACGGTGAGGTGGGCGCGCGTCGCGGCGGCGAGCGAAAGTCCGTAAGCCAGAGCGGTTTCGGCCTCGTCGCCGCGGCCCTCCTCGGTGAGGCACACGAGAACATCGCGGATCTCGGCGTGCGGGGATGAGAGCGGACGGGACATGCGGGGCTCCGGGCGTTTTGACGGACCCAGTTTCGCACCGCGGTTCGGTCCCGCGTTGATCCATCGCAACGCCGGCCGGTCGGGTCGCCTGGGCATCGCGCCGGGACGGCGGCCGTCATGTCCTGCCGGCGGGTCCGCGGGCGCCCCTGGCCATCGTCCCGACCTGGACGAGCAGGAGCGGGGCGACGCTCGCGCCGAGGATGATCGCCCACATGGTCGCGTCGGGCGGCACGAGGCCGAGCACCTTCCCGGCCGCGGGCACGTAAGCCGGGCCGACGAGCAGTACCGTGCAGAGAAGGAGGGCGGCCCAGACCCAGGGGTTGCGCGTCACCTCGTTGCGAAATGGCTTCGCGCCGGAGGCCCGCATGTTGAAGACCTGCCAGAGTTGCGCGAAGGCGAGGGTCAGGAAGGTCACGGTCACGCTGGAGGCCCGGTCGAGGCCGAACCAGGATTCGGCGACCGCCAGCCCCGCGAAGGTCGCGACCGTCAGAACGGCGGCGTGCAGGACGATCCGCACCCATTGGGGACGTCCGAGGATGGGCTCGCGCGGGTCGCGCGGCGGTCGTGCGAGGATGTCGTCCCGTCCCTCGCACATCGCCAGGGCGAAGGCCGGGAAGACGTCGGTCACGACGTTGAGGTAGAGGATCTGCAGCGGCTGGATGGGGAGCGGCAGGGCGGAGACGATGGCGAGTCCGACGATCATCACCTCGCTCAGGTTGCAGGCGAGGAGATAGGCGGCGAAGCGGCGGATGTTGTCGAAGATGATCCGCCCCTCGCGGATCGCGCCCACGATGGTCGGGAAGGCGTCGTCCATGAGGACCATGGCAGCCGCCTCACGCGCCACGTCCGTCCCCCTCCGCCCCATCGCCACGCCGATATCCGCCTGCTTCAGCGCCGGCGCGTCGTTGACGCCGTCGCCCGTCATGGCGACGATCTCGCCCTTCGCCTGGTACGCCCTGACCAGGGACAGTTTCTCGGCGGGGCTCACCCGCGCGAAGACCGCGACCTCGTCCAGGCGGCCCGGGATCTCGCCGGTGCTGCCGCCCTCGACGACGCGGTCCCCGCGGCCGGCGAGCCCGACCGCGCGCGCGATGCTGAGGGCCGTGACGGCATGGTCGCCGGTCACCATGACCACGCGAATGCCCGCGGCGCGGCAGGCGGCCAGAGCCTCCGGAACGTCCGACCTGGCGGGGTCTTCCAGCCCGACCAGACCGAGGAACGTGAGGTCCCGGAAGGGATGGCCCCCCGCCGCGCCCCCCGACCGCTCCGCGCAGGCAATGACCCGCAGGCCCCGCGCGGCCAGGTCTTCGACGCGACGCCGCCACAGGTCCCGGGCGCCGTCGTCCAGCGGGACGTCCCGCTCCGCGCCACCGACCGAGCGCGAGGCGGCCAGAACGGCCTCCGGGGCCCCCTTGACCGCCACCCAGTGGCCCGGTTCGACGGCATGGACGGTGGCCATCATGCGGGTGCCCGCATCGAAGGCGTGCTTCCCCACGAGCGGCCGGTCGCGCAAGAGTGCCGCGCGGTCGAGCCCGACGGCGCGCCCCGCCCGCAGCAGCGCCTGTTCCATCGGGTCGCCGCTGCCCTGCTGGGAATCCTGCCCCAGGGAGGCGTCGTTGCAGAGGACCGCGACGCGAAGCAACCGTCCGGTCTCGGCGGCGGCGGAGCCCGGATCGGTCGGGTCGGCCTCGCCCGACGGCACCGACAGCCACCGCACCGTCATGCGGTTCTCGGTGAGCGTGCCCGTCTTGTCGGTGAGGATCACCGTGGTGGCGCCGAGGGTCTCGACGGCCGACAGGCGCTCGATCAACGCATTCCGCCGCGCCATCCGCCACATGCCTCGCGCCAGCGCCAGGGTCGCGACGACCGGCAAGCCCTCCGGGATGGCCGCGACCGCCAGCGCGATGCCGGCCTCGGTCATGAGGCGAAGATCCTTGCCGGTCGCCACGCCGAGGCCCGCGAGGACGAGGGCAAGCGCCAGGATCACCCAGACCATCTGGCGGGACAGACGTTCCAGGCGCCGCTCCAAGGGCGAGGTGTCCGGCTCGGCCTGCGCGACGAGGCGTGCAACGGCGCCGAGCTCGGTTCCCAGGCCGGTCGCCACGACGATACCGAGGCCGCTGCCGCGCGTGATCAGCGTGCCGCGGAACAGCATGCAGGTGCGCTCGGCGAGCCGCGCGTCCGGGGCGACCGGCTCCGGCGCCTTGTCCACGGGCACCGACTCGCCCGTGAGGGTGGACTCGTCCGCGCCCAGGTTCGACGCCTCGACCAGCCGGATGTCGGCCGGGACGGCATCGCCGCCTTCGACCAACACGATGTCCCCCGGTACGATATCCTCAGCGGGAAGCACCCGTGCGTGCCCGTCGCGGCGCACGCGGGCCGAGCGCGTCCCGAGCGCCCGCAACCCCTCGACGGACCGCGCCGCCCTCAGTTCGGTCGAGAAGCCAAGGCCGGTGTTGATGGCCAGCACCGCGATGATCGCGGTCGCCTCCTGCCAGTCGCCGAAGTAGAGCGAGAGCGCACCCGCCGCGGCGAACAGGGAGACGACCGGGCTCATGAACTGGTTCAGGAGCAGGGCCAGCGTACCGGCCCTCTCCTTCGTGGCAATCACGTTCGGGCCGAAGCGGGCGAGCCGTCGCTGGGCCTCCGCGTCCGTCAGGCCCGCGCTCTGGCACGTTCCGAACATCTCTGGAACGTCCCCGCTCGGCACGGCATGGGCGCCCTCCTTCCCAGCCAGCGTCGAACGGGGTGCGGTGCGCGGGTCCCAAGGCGCGGCCCCGATGTCCTGCCGGGTGGATCCGTGCGCGGCGATCGGGCGTTCGGGACCGTGAGGCGCCACGGCCGGACCGCAGGCCGTCCTGGGGCTGCCGTGGGGTTGATCGCATGCCATCTGAAAGCCCGGTCTGGTCCGCCCCGTCCCAGTCTCCCGATGGTCGGCCGGCCGGGCGTTGATCCGCGTCAACGTCCAAGCGGATCGGCATCGGGCGCTGTGAGCATCGAAGCACCGCCCGAGGCCTGCGTTCGGACGCGCGGATTCCCCGAGAAGGCAAATGGAGCCGGCCACAGGCACCGGACGCTCCGTTCGCCCAAGAAGGCTCAGAGGCCTTCAACGGCAGCGGTCGTGACCTCGGTGCCGGGCGCAGCGACGATGCCGGTGCTTGCGATAGCCGCGTACGATACGTCTGTGCGTCGGTGACACGAGGCCTGCCCCGAGCCGGCGGACCGAGCCGACCGCTGTCGAAACCGGGGCCGCGGCGATGACCGTTGCAAGCCCAAAGCTGAGCGCGTTCGGGCACATTGCCGCCTCTCACGGCCCGGGGCACCGCAATGGAGAGACGGACGAGCGGACGGGTTAAACGGACTGCCGCCGGACGAAGCGCGAGCCGTTCGGACAGAACGCCCGGTGGGCGCCGGGTGGCGTTCCCGCCCTCGGTTCGCGTGCGCAGCGGCTGCGTTCCGTACAGTCCGAGAAGCCCGCCTCAAGGGCCCGCATGGCCGCGAGCTGTTGCCGCTGCCTGGCGACGGGGTCGAGGCTCAGGCGTCGCCGCGGGTCCGCGATGCCGCGGCGCCTCGTGCTGGCGCCCGAGCCGGAGGGAGGCCGGGCCGGGCGCCCCGGCCTTCAGCATCGTCTCCATCATCTCCCCGTCGACGTTCCGGAGTTCCTCAGCAGCCTTCAGCAGGCCGCACCACTCGTCCGTCGCGGCGACGATGCCGAAGGGGTCGAACGGGTCGGGCTCGTCGATGGGGGAGGACATCGCAATCTCCGTCTGGCTCGGGAATCCTCCGGACCGCGGCCCCGCGGGGACCGGGCTGGCGGGCATGTCGATCCAGTGCCGCGGCCGTCGGCCGGGGCCATGATCTGGATCAAGGCCCGTCGGCGGATCGACGGACGGTGCCAGACCCGATGCAGCGGTGGGGCGCGCTGAGACGCGCCATCGCGCATGACGCCACCCGGGACGGTTCGCCCTCGGACCGGCTGGTCACGACGATCGGCACGCTCGCGCCCAGAACCAGGCCGGCGGCCTCGGCGCCGGCGAGGTGCACCAACTGCTTGGCCAGCATGTTCCCCGACACGAGGTCCGGCACGACGAGCACGTCGGCATCGCCCGCGACCCGTGAGACGATGTGCTTGGCCGCGGCCGCCGGTCCCGACACCGCATTGTCGAGGGCGAGGGGGCCGTCGACGATGCCACCGGTGATCTGGCCCCGCTCAGCCATCTTGCAGAGCGCGGCGGCATCGACGGTCGAGACGATCCGCGCGTTGACGGTCTCGACGGCGGAGAGAACCGCGACCTTCGGCTCCCGGATGCCGAGGGCGTGGCAGAGTTCGATGGCGTTCTGGACGATGTCGCGCTTGTCATCGAGCGAGGGGGCGATGTTGACCGCCGCGTCCGTGATGAAGAGCGGCTTGGGATGGTGCGGCACGTCGAGCGCGTAGACGTGGCTCATCCGCCGCTCGGTTCGCAGGCCCCCCGCCTTTCGGACGGCGGCCTGCATCATCTCGTCGGTATGGAGCGCCCCCTTCATCAGGGCGGCGACTTTCCCGGTACGCGCGAGCGCCACCGCCGTCTCGGCCGCCGCATGGCTGTGCCGCGCGTCGACGAGCTCGAAGCCATCGAGCGCGAGGCCAGCCTCGGCGGCGACCGCCCGTATCCGCGCCTCCGGTCCGACCAGGACGGGTTCGATCAGACCCGCCTCCCAGGCCGCGATCGCACCCAGGAGGGAGGTCGCATCGCAGGGATGGACGATGGCCATCCGGATCGGCGCGAGACCGCCGGCAGCCTCGCGCCATCCCCGAAGGGACGTCGCATTCCCGACCGTTCGGGGATCGGCGGTCCGTCCCCCCTCGTCGCCGACCGCGAGGCGTGCCCCGCGGGTCGCCGCGGCTCCGAGGGACAGGCGCCAGGTCATGCGGTGCTCCGCTGCGAACAGGCGCAGACCCTGTCCGCACGGGAAGCCGGGAACCTTGATCCATCTCAAGGCAGGGGTGACCGTGGCCTGGGCAGTCTCGCGGATGCCTTCCCCGAGGCCTGTCCATCCCGAGGCCTGCCCATCGCGAGGCCTGCCCATGCCCGGCCCGAACGACGCCCAACCCGCGCGACGGGCGATCCCTCGTCGGGTTCGCCACCGCTCCCGCTGGCTGGCCGGCCTCGCGGCCGTTGCCGCCACCCTCCTGGCGTGCACGGCATCGCCGGACGCCCGGCGGGGGACCGGGGAAAGGACCGGGGATACGCCCGGCGGTCTCTACGAAGCCCTCAGCGTCTTCGGAGCGGCGTTCCATGCCATCCGCGCGAAGGCGGCGGAGGAGCGCCGCGACGGTCAGCTCGTGGATGCGGCGATCTCCGGGATGGTCGCATCGTTGGATCCGTACTCGGGATACGTGACCGCGGCCGAGCTTCAGGCGTTCGACGAGGAGGATACCGGGACTTACGCGGGGATCGGCGTGACGGTCGAGGCAGGCGGGCGCGTCCGGTCCGCCTTGCCCGGCGCCCCGGCGGCCCGGGCCGGTCTGCACGCCGGAACGATCATCGAGCGGATCGACGGCAGGGCCGTCCACACCATCGACCGCACCGGGATCGTCGACCTCCTGCGCGGTGATCCTGGAACCGCCGTGCACCTGCGGGTCCGCCTTTCGGAGAGACAGGCCGCCACCGAGGTCGCCCTGACACGGGAGTGGCTTCCCCTGCACCCGGTCCGCACGCGTCTTCTGGGCACCGTGGGCTATGTCGGGCTCGACCACTTCGACGACTTCACCACCGGGAGGCTGCTCAAGGCCGTGGCGGGCCTCCAGGCTCACATCGGTCCGGAGGCGATCACGGGTCTCGTCCTCGACCTGCGCGGGAACCCTGGCGGTCTCGTCGTGCAGGCCGTGGCGGTCGCCGGGGCGTTCCTAGGGCGGGGAGAGATCGTGCGCCTGGTGGGACGCGGCCCCGGGGACGTCGAGCGTTTCGCGCTCGACCGCGGCGGCAAGGACCTCGTCGACGGGCTTCCCCTGGTGGTGCTCGTGGACGGCGACACCGCCTCCGCGGCCGAGATCGTGGCCGGCGCGCTTCAGGACCACCGACGCGCGACCCTGGTCGGGACGCGCACCTATGGAAAGGGTGCCGTTCAGACGACGTATCTCCATCGCAGCGGACGCGGCCTGCGACTGACGACGGCCTGGTTCGTCACGCCGGCGGGCCGAAGGGTGCAGGGACGCGGCATCGAGCCCGACCTCGTGGTCGCGCAGGATGGCGATGTCACGACGCGGGACGAGGAAGCGGTGCCGACCGGCCATCCCGACGGGGACGCCACGTCCCTGCAGAACGGCATCGTCGAGGATGCCCGCATCGATCCGGCCGGCGATGCCCCGCTCGCGACCGCACTCCGGCATCTCGGGACCGTGGTGGAGAGCCGTGCCGGACGCCGCCCGCCGGGCCTTGATCTGCCTCAAGGTGCGCGCATCCCGGCGGGGCGAGAGTGAGGGAGCCGTTTCGACGTGGCCCGACGTGGCCCGACAGGTGAGGCATCCGATGAACACGACGTTCGACGAGCGCGAGCGGGCCTTCGAGAGCCGCTTCGCCCACGAGGAGGAGTTGCGCTTCCAGGCGCGTGCCCGCCGCAATCGCCTGCTGGCGACCTGGGCGGCCGAGCGGATGCACCTGACCGGGGACGCGGCCTCCGGCTACGTCACGTCCTTCGCCGAGGAAGCCGTGGTGTCCGACGACGACGCCTTGCTCGCGCGCCTTCGCGCGGACCTTCGTGCCTGCGGCATCGACGAGCCTCTCGCGAACCTGCGCCGGGAAATGGAGCGCTGCATCGCCTTCGTCCGCGCCGAACAGCGCGTCGGGCTTGCGCTGGATCAAGGCTCCTCCGCCTAGGGCGCGTCATCCTGGTCCGGACTTCCTCACGACAGCAGATGGGAGAGACGCCATGACCGACAAGGATCTTCGCCGCGATGTGCTCGACGAGCTCGACTTCGACCCGAGCCTGGATGCCGCCGAGATCGGCATCGCCGTCTCGAACGGCGTGGTGACCCTGACGGGGCATGTCGGCAGCTATGCCGAGAAGGTGGAGGCCGAGCGCGCGGCGAAACGGGTCAAGGGCGTGCGGGCCATCGCCCAGGAGATCCAGGTTCGCCTTCCCGACGCCAAGAAGATCGAGGACGATCAGATCGCCGCGCGGGCCCTGGCCATCCTCGACTGGTCCGTCCACCTCCCGAAGGACGCCATCCAGGTGAAGGTCGCGCAGGGCTGGGTGACGCTCACCGGGGCGGTGCCCTGGCAGTACCAGGCGATGGGCGCCGAAGCGGCCGTCCGCAAGCTCTCCGGCGTCTTCGGTGTGACGAACCTCGTCGAGGTCAGGCCGGACGTGCACCCGACGGCGGTCAAGGCGAAGATCCTGGAGGCGTTCCGGCGGAACGCCCTGTTCGAGGCGGACGCGATCAAGGTCAGCGTCGAGGGCGACCGGGTCACCCTGGAGGGGGCCGTCACGGTCGGCATCGAACGGGATGCCGCCGAGCGGGCGGCCTGGTCCGTACCGGGCGTCCGGACCGTCGTCGATCACATCGTCGCCCTGCGCTGAGGAGACGGGACATGCCTCATGGGACACAGGGATCCTCCCCATCCGACCAGCGACACGGCAAGCCTCCCGGACAGCACGCCCTGCCGGGGATGCTGTATCGGGTGACCCTGACGCTGGCCCGCTGCCCGGACTTTCCGGACGGCAGCGTGGCCCGGGGCTACGAGATGGTCGTGCCGCTCGGACCGGACGGGCACCTCGATCCCGCCCTCTGGCGCGAGACCCGCGACAGTTGCCGCGTGCGCCGCTTCTGGGCGGGCCAACGCGACCGCGACGGTCGCCTCGTTCACCGGGCCGGCGGGGAGGGCGGCGCGACCTGGCTGATCGACTACGAGGATTGGACGAACGAGGACGACGAGCCGGGCTACCACCTCGGCACGCACGCCTTCGTTCCGGGCGACTACGTCTCGATCCGTGATGCCGACGACGGAGTCTACCGCACGTTCATGGTCGCCCGCGTCGGCCGCGCCGGCGCTGGACGTCAGACCTGACGCCGAGGGTTCCCACGGAGGGAAGGCTCTCCGCTCGCGGCGATGGAGCCGGTCGCTCCGGGCCGCGGGTGCGACCGCTCCGGAGCGAGATCGGCGGTGAGCGGTGGCGCGCGACCCGTGCTGGGTTTCGGCCCGCCGCTCACTGGAGATTCGGGGGAACGACCTCGTGGGTGACGTCCTGACCCGACCCGGCTTCGCGCACGCTGATCCTGACGCCGCGGCGGATCAGCCGCTCCAGGTCCTCGGGCGCCAGATAGGCTCGGCTCTCGGGGTCGTAGAGCCTGCACCCGCCATACCGTTTGAACTGGCGGACGGGTGAGGGCTTCGTGTTGGGCGTCATCTCGACTGCACGGCGCCGGCCGCCTCCGACGTGGGACAGATCTTATCTGGAATAATTAAAGTCTGGGCGCCCGATGCGCAAGGGCCGGCGCCCGGGCCGCGCGCCCGTCGAGGCCCCCGTGCACCGAGCCTCCGGTCGCGACCGCGATCTCGCGCTCCTCGTCGGCGGAGACGACGCGGACCTGCACGCGGGAGGCGCGGGCCCCGATGACCCCCGCGGCACGGGCGTTGGCGTCCGCGTCGAGGGCCACGCCTGCGAACCCCAGTCCGCAGCAGACGGCGGTGCGGACCTCGGCGGCGTGCTCGCCGATGCCCCCGGTGAACACGAGGGTGTCGAGGCCGCCGAGGGCCGCGAGCAGCGAGCCCGCCTCGCGCACGATCCTGTAGGCGAACAGGTCGAGGGCCTCCCGCGCATCGGGACTTGGGCTCGCCGCCAGCACCCGCACGTCGTCGCTGATCCCCGAGACCCCGAGGAGGCCCGACCGCTCGTTGAGGAGCGAGGCCACCGCATCGGGCGACAGGCCGCGCTCGCGGATCAGGTGCAGGACCAGGCCCGGATCCACCGAGCCGCTGCGGGTGCCCATCATCACCCCGTCGAGCGTCGTGAAGCCCATGGTGGTGGCGACGCTGCGCCCGTCCCGGATGGCGCAGAGGCTGGCCCCGTGCCCGAGATGGGCGGCGAGCACCCGGCCCTGCGGGCAAAGCCGGGCGACATGGGCGTAGGAGAGGCCGTGGAAGCCGAAGCGGATGAAGCCCTCGTCGAGGAGGGCGCGGGGAAGGGGATAGATCTGGGCGAGCCGGTCCTGGGTGCGATGGAAGGCGGTGTCGAAGCAGGCGACCTGCGGCAGGTCCGGCCAGGTCTCCGTCACCGTCCGGATGCAGGCCAACGCCTGGGGCTGATGGGCCGGCGCCAGCGGGACCAACGTCTCCAGGTCGGCAAGCACCTCGGCATCGAGGCGCACCGGCGCGGCGTAGCGCAAGCCCCCGTGGACGATGCGGTGCCCGGCCGCCGTCGGCGCGGCGGGCAGCCGTCCGAAGAGCCACCGGGCGACCTCGGGATGGTCCCCGGCCGGGGGCTGCTCGTCGTCGCGGGCCAGGCCATCCACCGCGAGCCGCGGGGCGTTTCCGATGTCGGCGACGTGCGCGCGCCAGACCGGGGCATCCGCACCGGACCGGAACAAGGCGCAGCGCAGGCTGGAGGAGCCGGCGTTGAGGACAAGGATCATTGCTCGATTTCCGGCAGGACCGTCCAGCCGTCGACGGTCTCGCCGGCCGGGGGCTCGTGCCTGTCCGGCGGATCGCCCTGCATCAGGTCCGCCTCGATCCGGCGCCGGTCGGCGTGCGCGGGGCCCTCGGGCCAGACCCAGTCCCGGACCGCCGGCAGATCGTCGCCGGTCCGGCAGACGTACTCGCGATGGGTCGCCAGCACGTCCCGAAGCGCCTCCTGGGCGTGTTCCCCCCGGGCGCCCAGCCGCGGCGCGGCCTGCAGGGCGGCCTGTGCGAGATGGAACCGGTCGAGCCGGTTCAGGACGCACATGTCGAAGGGCGTCGTCGTCGTGCCTTCCTCGATGAAGCCGTGCACGTGGAAGTTGCCGTGGTTCGTCCGCTTGTAGGTCAGCCGATGGATGAGCCAGGGATAGCCGTGATAGGCGAACACCACCGGCCGGTCGCGCGTGAAGAGGCTGTCGAAGGTCGGGTCGTCGAGTCCGTGCGGATGCATCTCGCGCGATGCCAACGTCATCAGGTCGACGACGTTGACGACCCGGATCCGCAGCTCGGGAACATGCCGGCGCAGCCAGTCCACGGCCGCGAGGGTCTCCATCGTCGGCACGTCCCCGGCGCAGGCCATCACCACGTCGGGCTCGGACTCGCCCTCGTTCGTCGCCCAATTCCAGATGGAGGCGCCAGCCGCGCAGTGCTTGGCCGCCTCGTCCGGGCTGAGCCATTGCAGGGCGGGCTGCTTGCCGGCCACCACCACGTTGATGCGGTCGTAGGTGCGCAGGCAGTGGTCCATGACGCACAGGAGGCTGTTCGCGTCCGGCGGCAGGTAGATGCGCGCCGTGTCGCCGCGCTTGTTGGCCACGAAGTCGATGAAGCCCGGGTCCTGGTGGCTGAATCCGTTGTGGTCCTGGCGCCAGACGTGCGACGACAGCAGGATGTTGAGGGAGGGGACCGGCCGGCGCCAGGGCAGCTCGCGCGCGGACTTCAGCCACTTGGCGTGCTGGTTCACCATCGAATCGACCACGTGCGCGAAGGCCTCGTAGGTCGCGAACAGGCCGTGCCGGCCGGTGAGGACGTAGCCTTCGAGCCAGCCCTCGCAGAGATGCTCGCTCAGCACCTCCATGACGCGCCCGTCGCGCCCGAGGTGGTCGTCGCCCGGCAGGATCGCCTCCTGCCACGCCCGGCTCGTCACCGCGAAGACGGCGTCGAGGCGGTTCGAGGCGGTCTCGTCGGGACCCATGATGCGGAAGTTGCGGGCCTCCGCGTTGAGGATCAGGACTTCCCGCAGGTAGGTCCCCAGCACGCGGGTGGCCTCGGCCCGGACCCGGCCGGGCTCGGGCACCGCGACGGCGAGGCGGCGCAGGTCCGGAAGGCGTAGGGGCGCGCTCGTGTGGGCATTGGCGTGCGGGTTGGCCGAGATGCGCCGGCGGCCCTTCGGGGGCAGTGCCGCGAGCTCCGGAACCAGCGCGCCGTCCTGCCCGAACAGCTCCTCGGGCCGGTAGGATCGCATCCAGGCTTCCAGGATGGCGCGATGGTCCGCGTTGTCCCGCACGGCGGCGACGGGAACCTGGTGCGCGCGCCAGGTCCCCTCGACGGGCTTGCCGTCGACGGTCTCGGGGCCGGTCCAGCCCTTCGGGCTGCGCAGCACGATCATGGGCCAGCGCGGCCGCTCGACCTTGCCCCGGTGGGCGGCGCTCCTGATCGCCGCGATGGCGTCGAAGGCCGCGTCGAGAGCCGTCGCCATGGCCTGGTGCATCGCGGCGGGCTCGTGGCCCTCGACGAAGGCCGGCTCGTAGCCGTAGCCGACGAGAAGGCTGCGCAGCTCCGCCTGCGGGATGCGGGCGAGAAGCGTCGGGTTGGCGATCTTGTAGCCGTTGAGGTGCAGGATCGGCAGGACGGTCCCGTCATGGCGCGGGTCGAGGAACTTGTTCGCGTGCCAGGAGGCGGCCAGCGGCCCGGTCTCCGCCTCGCCGTCGCCGACGATGCAGGCGACGGTCAGGTCCGGATTGTCGAGGGCCGCCCCGAAGGCATGCGCCAGTGAATAGCCGAGTTCGCCCCCCTCGTGGATGGAACCCGGCAATTCGGGCGAGGCGTGGCTCGGGATCCCCCCGGGGAAGGAGAACTGGCGGAACAGACGGGTCATGCCGTCGAGGTCCTGCGCCACGTCCGGGTAGGTCTCGCTGTAGGTGCCCTCCAGGTAGGCGTTGGCGACGAGGCCCGGCGCCCCGTGGCCCGGCCCCCACACGGCGAGCATGTCGAGGTCGCGCTGCCGGATGACGCGGTTCAGGTGCGCGTAGATGAAGTTCAGTCCCGGCGTCGTGCCCCAGTGGCCGAGGAGCCGCGGCTTGATCTGCTCCGCCCCCAGGGGCTCGCGCAGCAGCGGGTTGTCCATCAGGTAGATCTGCCCGACCGACAGGTAGTTCGCGGCCCGCCAGTAGGCGTGGATCTCCCGCAACTGGTCCGGGCCAAGGGGACCGGGCGCGAAGGGGTCGGCAGGCGGGAGCGGGGTGCCTCCGCTGGCGGCGTCCAAGCCTCCATCCAAGCCTCCTGTGAGCGGCTCATCCATGTCGGGGTCCCGGGGTGCGGTGATCTTCCGGACATGATGCGGTCTGCCAAACGTCCCGCCTTGCGCTGGATCAACGCCGCTCCGTCCTGCCGGAGGCAGCCTGCGGATCGTTCTGCGCGCACAGGGATGCGGACCATGTTGCCGGCGACTGCCCTTCTCCCCCTCATGGTCTGTCTGAGCGTCTCGCTTCCGGCGCAGGCGCAGTCCCCTGCGCCCGCACTGGTCTTTCACGGCAATTATTGCGGCCTGGGCAACAACGCCCCTCTCCCTCCCATCGACGCCCTCGATGCGGCGTGCGCACGGCACGACGCCTGTACCCCTGTCGCCGGCCTGCCTCCCGCCCCCTGCAATCTGCGCCTGCAGCGCGAGGCGGAACGCATCGCGCGCGATCCGAGGATGCCGGACGATGTGCGGACCCTGGCCGGCATCATCGCCGCCGGTGCCTCCGTGCTCCCCTTCGATCCGAGACCCGCAGCGGTCGTCGAAGCTCGGTCACCGCCCCCGAAGCCACGCGGCCGTCGCACCGCCGGGTGAGGGCCGACAGAGCGTCCGCGGGGGCAATCACCGGCCGCGCCGGCGGGTCGTCGCGCGACGTCACCTCGCGGAACGTCCGCAACGCGCCTGCTGTCGGAGGAGGGCACCATGTTCGCGATGGTCCTGCGGGAGGCCGGAGGATTCCTTGCCCCCGAGTGCCGCCCGACCCCGGAACCGGGGCCCGGCGAGGTCCGGATCCGGGTCGAGGCCTGCGCGGTCTGCCGCACGGACCTCCACCTCATCGACGGAGAACTCCCGCAGGCGACGTATCCCATCGTGCCCGGCCACGAAGTCGTCGGCATCGTCGCGGCGCGCGGCCCGGATGTCCGCGAGCCTCCGTTGGGCAGCCGGGTCGGCGTGCCGTGGCTCGGGCATGCCTGCGGGCATTGCTCCCATTGCGAGGCCGGCCGCGAGAACCTCTGCGACGCGCCCGGCTTCACGGGCTGCACGCGCGACGGCGGCTTCGCGACCGACATCCTGGCCGAGGCAGCCTTCACGATCCCCCTCGGTGTCGATCTCGACCCGGTCGCGATGGCACCGCTGCTCTGCGCCGGCCTGATTGGATGGCGAACCTTGCGGATGGCCGGCGCGGCGGAGACGGTCGGGCTGTACGGCTTCGGCGCGGCGGCCCACATCATCGCCCAGGTCTGCCGATGGCAGGGCCGGCGTGTCTTCGCCTTCACCCGCCCCGGCGACCGCGAGACCCAGGCTTTCGCGCGATCCGTCGGGGCGGAGTGGGCCGGCGGGACGGACGCGCCGCCGCCGGCGCCGCTGGACGCCGCCCTGGTCTTCGCGCCGGACGGGGCCCTCGTCCCGACGGCGCTGAAAGCGGTGCGCAAGGGTGGCCGGGTCGTCTGTGGCGGCATCCACATGAGCGATATCCCCGCCTTTCCCTACGAACTTCTCTGGGGCGAGCGCGCGGTGCTGTCGGTGGCGAACCTGACCCGCGAGGACGCCCGCAGCTTCTTCGCGCTCGTCCCGCGGGCGGGCATCGTCACCCACACGCGTCCCTACCCGCTGGAGCGGGCCAACGAGGCGATCGCGGATCACCGGTCCGGGATCTTGCGGGGGGCGGCCGTCCTGGTGCCTCAGCCGCTCGCCCGGCGCCCGACGACGTGAAGCCCGCAGGCCCCGAAGGGGACGGCCTTGATCCATCTCAAGGCCGTCGCCGGTCCGACGGTCATCATGCCTCGCGTAATCGCGAACGGGAGCCGACGATGACCCTGGTCATGAGATCCACTTACATCCGGTCGGTCCAGCATGTCCGGATGCCGGTCACGCTTCGGGCGCACAATACGGATGCACCCTCGGTCGTCTCGGACGGGCACCGCTACCGAAGCATCGGCAGCCTGCAGGCCCTGGGTCTCGCGATTCTGGCCTCGCTGGTCACGCCGGCCCTGCTCTGGCTCGTGCTCTGAAGCCCCGCGTGAACGCGAACGGGAGACGGACGATGGACGACAGGACCCTGCGCCAGCACGTGCTGGAGGAATTGGACTTCGATCCGAAGGTGGACGCGGCGCATATCGGCGTGGCCGTTCGGGACGGTCTCGTGACATTGTCCGGCCACGTCGCCACCTATGCCGAGAAGATCGCCGCCGAGAAGGTCGCGCAGCGGGTCCGCGGAGTCCGGGCCGTCGTCGAGGAGATCGAGGTCCGCTACCCCGCAGACCAGAAAACCGGCGACGAGGAGCTCGCCGCCCGCGTCGTGAAGGTTCTGGCCTGGAACGTCCAGGTCCCGGACGAAGCCATCAAGGTCAAGGTCGAGGAGGGCCGTGTCACCCTCGATGGCTGCGTCCCCTGGTACTATCAGAGGGCTGCGGCGCAATCCGCAGTGGCGAAGCTCGCCGGAGTCCGGGAGGTCCTGAACCTCCTCGCGGTCAAGCCCTCCGTTCGGTCGCGCGACGTGAAGGCGAAGGTGCTCGCAGCCCTGAAACGGACGGCGCGGGATCCCGACACGATTACCGTGCGCGTGGAGGGCGACACGGTGATCCTCGACGGATGCGTCGACCTGTGGCGGGAGCGCGAACTCGCGGAGCGTGCGGCCTGGTCGACCCCGGGCGTCCATGCCGTCGACGACCGCCTCCGGCTGGCTTGGTGACGGGACCGGTGTTTCCCCGCCCCACCGATGCGGGCGGGTTCGGAATGACCGACGCGGATCAGCGGGACCGGATGGCGCGCTGCCAATCCGGACGCCCCCTCCCGCGGGGGCGGCGCGCGAAGCTGTCCGAGGGACTGTTTCAGGGATTGTCCAAGGGACGGGCGGCGGCCACTCCCCGTCATGCGCGGGACGCGCAGAGGATGGGCCCGATGGAGGGCGAAGCCCGGATTCGGGTCGTTCGATCGGGGACCGGGGAGGGCTTCGGCGCCCGCCCGATTCCCCGCCAGGCGCGCCCTCGCGAAGGACCGTCGCGCGCCAGACGCCGCTGCCGCGAGGCGGACGTGGCCGGCCATCCGCCGGTCCTTGAGATGGATCAAAGGCACCGGGGGCCATCGCAGGCAAGGTGTCCCGACAGGGCGGTCGAGCCCGGGCTCGGGGGGGGAACTCGTGACGATCTCCAACATCATGGTCTCGGTCGATCTCGGGGCCGCTGCGTCGGACCGCGTTCGGCTTACCGCCGGCCTCGCCGAGCGCTTCGGGTCCAAACTCACCGGCGTCGCCGGACGCCCGGTCCTCGGTCCGATACCGATCGGAGACGTGCTGCAGGCCGAGCGCGCCTGGGCGGCCGAGGAGCGATCGGCCGAGGAGGATCTCGCCGCGGCCCAGGCCCTCTTCGCGCGCGAGGCGGCAGCGGCGCAGTCTCGGGCCTGGAGATCCGTGACCGGCTCGCCCCTGGCCTACCTCGCCGCACAGGCGCGCAGCGCCGATCTCGTGGTCGTCGGACGGCAGGGGCCGGGCGACGGCGACCCGGGGGTGATGGCTGTCTCGGTCGGTCCGCTCCTGATGGAGGTCGGACGCCCCGTGCTGCTCACGCCGCCCGGACTCGCACATCTCGCGGCAAAGAGGATCGTGGTGGCCTGGAAGGACACCCGCGAGGCGCGCCGGGCCGTCCATGACGCTCTGCCGCTCCTCGCACGGGCGGACAAGGTCCACATCGCCGTGGTCGGCCCGGCGGCGGACCAGGAGGGGGCCGAGGATGCCGCCGCCTATCTGTCCGGCCACGGCGTCACGGTCACCACGCATCTGCTGCGCAGCCCGGAGATCAACCCCGCTGAGGAGATCCTTCGGTTCGCCCGGCGCGAGGAAGCCGACCTGGTGGTGATGGGGGCCTACGGGCGCAGCCGCCTTCGTGAATGGATCTTCGGCGGCGTCACCCGCGACATCATTCAGACGACCCCCCTCTGCTGCCTGATGAGCCACTGATGCGCCGCGTCTTTCAAAAACGACGTGATCTGCTGGCGATCAGCGCGGCGCCATTCCTTTGGCTGTCCGTCTTCGCCCCCGCCGCCGCCTGGGACCTCAAGGCGAAGCAAGGGGAGACCATCGCCCGGACGAACTGCGCCAGGTGCCACGCCGTGGGGCGGCAGGGTGCGAGCCCGCTCCGGGACGCACCGCCATTCCGTGAGCTGCACACGCACTACCCCGTCGAGAACCTCGCGGAGGCATTGGCGGAGGGCATCACCACCGGGCATCCCGCCATGCCGGAATTTCGCCTCGAACCGGACCAGGCGGACAACCTGATCGCCTACCTGAAGACGCTGGAACGCTGATCGAGGAGGAACTCGTGTACCTGCGCTGCCTCCTCGTACCCACGGCCCCCGGGAACGACGCGACGCCCCGGCTCGATGCCGCGCTGCGCCTCAGCCGCCGCCTGCACGCCCATATCGGGGTCGGCTTCATGGCCCCCGGTCCCGAGCACGTCCTCGCCGGAATGGCGAGTTTGGTGGCCGTGGACGACCTGACCATCCAGGCGATCGAGCAGGGCGTGCGCGAGGCCGCCATCGCCGGAAAGGCAGCCCTGCAAGCCTGGTGCGCCCGGGAGGGCGTCGCGTTCATGCCGGCCGGCGAGCGCCTCGATGCCACTTTCGCGGCTTGGTCCGAACATTCCGGCGAGGTCGAACCGCTCCTGACGCGCCTCGGCCGGGTCAACGATCTCATCATCGTCGACCGCCCCGATCCGGCGCGGCCCTTCACCGGGCGGGCGCTCGACACGGCCCTGTTCTCCGTCGGCCGACCGACCCTGATGATCGGGGAGCCCGTCACCTACGATCCGCTCTACCATGTGGTCATTGCCTGGAACGGCAGCTTGGAAGCGACGCGCCTGCTCGGCCAGTCCATCGCCCTCCTGCGCGAGGCCACCCGCGTGACCGTCCTTCACGTCCGCACTGAGCGGTTCGCGGAGGCCTGCGCCGCCGACCTTTCGGAACACCTGCGCTGGCACGGCATCGTGGCCGAGACGGTGAACCTGCCGATGACGGCAACGGCTTCGGTCGGGGCGGCGATCCTGGCGGAGGCCGAGGCGCGAGACGCCTCCCTGCTCGCGCTGGGCGCCTACACCCACAGCCGGGTCCGTGAGTTCCTGGTCGGCGGCGTCACCCGCCACGTCATCGAGAACGCCCGGATGCCGGTGCTGATGGCTCACTGAGGCGCCGGTCCCGGCACGCCGCGCTCCGCGCCCGGATCCTCCCGTTCTCGCCTCACCCGGCAGGCCCGGCTTGCGGGCGGCCTGTGGAGTCGCCCACCATCGGCTTCGGGCCGGCGGCCCGGGGTCGGTCCTTCAGGCATCGGCGAGATGGCGCCCAATCTCCTCGACCGGGTGTTTGGTCAGGTCCTTGTCGACCTCGGCCACGATGGCCCGACGCAGGCGCTCGGGCAGGACACGCCGAAGTTCCGCGAGCATCCTCGGCGGTGCGACCACGACCAAGGCGAGGAGAGGATCGATGCAGTCCAGGGCCGTCACCACGTCCAGGGCGAAGCGGGTCTCGGCCATCCGATGCCAGTCCGTCTGCTCGATGGAACTGCGGCGGTCGCCCAGCCTGACCCGCGGAGGCCTGTCCGCGCCCTGCTCGCGGGTCGGCGGGTTGGGGGGGGCCTCGAACACCCTCTCCATTCGCAGGTCCAGGGCGCGCGGGTGCCCCTCGTTGCGGAGCACCAAGGCCTTGCGGCCGTCGCAGACGACGACGGAGCCGTCGTGCGGGATCATGAGGTTCAGCCTGCCGGTCATGGGGTCGCGCCAAGCCGAGCGTTCGTCTCCGTCAGTGGCTCAGGAGGCAGCAGACGGGGCAGCCGGCGAGCAGGTTGCGGGTGACGCCCCCGAAGGCCCATTCGCGCAGGCGGCCGTGGCCATAGGCCCCTGCCACGATCAGGTCGGCGGCGTACTCGCTGGCCGCCTCGACGAGCGCTTCGGCGGTCGTGGCGCCATAGGCGTCCTTCGGCATGGCGGTGGCGTGGACGTCATGGGCCTGGAGGAGGCTGACAATGTCCCGGGTATCGCCGGCGCCCTGGCCCTCATCGACGGTCAGCACGACGACATGGGACGCCCGTTTCAGGAAGGGCACCGCATCGCGGACGGCCCGATGCGCTTCGCGGGTGCTCTTCCACGCGACCGCCACCCGCTGCGCATCGAGGTGGTCGATCTCCGGCGGGACCACCAGCACCGGGCTGCCGAGCCGCATCACCGCATCCCCTGGATCGACCGACAGGAGCGGGTTGCCCGCGTCGCCCCGGCCAACGATCACGAGGTCCGCCGCGGTCGACTGGCGGGCCAGGAACTCCAGCGGAAAGTCCAGGTTCGAGCGCCACTCGACGCGGCTTCGGCCGGCGGCGGCTTCGTCGAAGGTCGCGTGCGCGATCCGAAGGTCGTTCAGGACGGCCTCCTGAACCGAGGGGAGGCAAAAGGCGCCTCCGAGCATCGGGCCGATGGGCGCAGCCTCGTAAGCCGGCATCTCGGCCGCGATGCCGATGAGGCGGGCCTTGAAGTCGTCGGCGAGGTGCCCGGCGAGGCGGATCCGGCCGCGCGCAGCTTCGCCGAGATCGACCGAGACCATGAGGCTGGCATAGGACATGGGGATCTCCCGTTCGGCGTCGGCTTCGGAAGGGGCGGCGCGGGGCCGGCGGCGAGCCCGACCCCGGTCGGTCGTTCAAGCGAGCGTCAGGTGGTCCACGACGGAGCGCACGCCGGGAGCGGACCAGGCGGCGTTCTCGACGAGGTTGCGCTCGTGCCAGGCATGCACCTTGCCCTCCAGGGTCACCTTGGCGTCCTTGACCGTCACCTTGATCGCGTCGGCCTCGACCTCGGCGTTGCGCTTGAGCGCCGCCTCGATCTTCGCGCGCACGTCCGTGGCGCTCGCCGCCGGCTTGACCTCGATCATGTTGATGATGCCGGCAACGCCCGAGAGGCGCTTGAGCGCGGCCTGGGCCTCCTCCTTCTGGTACTGCCACGCGACCTCGCCGGTGAGCGTGACCCAGCCGTCCTGCACCTTCACCTGGATGGCGTTCGGCGGAACGCTGACGGACCAGTCGAGCATCTGAACGGCGCGTCGGGCCAGGTCCTCGTCGCGGGGCGGTGCCTCGCCGGCGAAGCGGACCTTGATCTCCTCGACCACGCCGCGCACGCCGCGCACCTTCCGGGCCGCCTTCTCGGCCGCCAGCCGCTCGGTGTAGCTGCCGACATGGCCCGTGAGCGTGACGATGCCGTTGTCCACGGCGACGCCGATGTTGGCCGCATCGATGCTGGGCTCGAAGTCGAGTTCGTCGACGATGCTTTGGCGGAGGATCTTGTCGTTCATGAGAGATCTCCTTCGGGGAGGGACCGGCATCCGTCCTCGTGACGATGGCCGGGTGCCGTATCCTGGCTTCCGCAGGCCGCGGGGCATTGATCCACCTCAAGGGCCTGGCCGGAGCGGATCCCGCCCTCCATCGGGCATTCCCTGGGCTCGGCCCGGGCCCCTTCCGCCAATCGCTGGAGCCGGATCGCCCGTGCGACGGCCTCCGTCAGGCAGGGGCGGTCGAGGACGAGGACGTCGCCGAAGGCTTTTGGAACGGGAATCGAGCCCGCGAACAGCGCGAACGGGATCCCGCGGCGGCGCAGCGCGCAGGCCAGGGGGAAGCAGGGGCCTTCCTGCAGGTCGACGCTGACGAGGGCGAAGGCCGGCTCGCTGCGGGCCAACCCGTCCACGGCCTCCTCGCAGGTGGAATAGGGGCCTTCGACCGCGTAGCCCTCATCCGTCAGCGTGTCCTCCAGCCACATGGCCGGCAGCGCCTGCGGCTCGGCCACGAGCACGACCCGTCTCGAGGCTTGATCCGTCCCTGTCATGGCCCGTCCTTCCAAAGCTGCAGGCGCCGAGAATCGGGGAGGGAGGTCCGGTCGACCTTGATCTATCGCAACGGAAGGACGGCGCTGATCAGCATCGCGGCGACGGTGAGCATCATGCAGGCGGTGGCCGCCCAGCCGAGCCACCGGAGCGGCCCGCGCACGGCGAAGGCCCCCATGATGTCGGTGCGGGACGCGGCCAGCATCATCACGGCCATGATCGGCACCGCGATGACGCCGTTGACGACCGCGCTCCAGTAGAGCGCCCGGATCGGGTCGACGGCGCCCAGGCTGATGATCATGCCGACGAGGGTCGCGAGGGCCACCGTCCCGTAGAAGGCGCGCGCCTCGAGCAGGTGACGTCCGAATCCGACCGGCCAGTGCTGCGCCTCGCCGACCGCGTAGGCCGCCGAGCCGGCCAGGACCGGCACCGCCAGGAGCCCGGTGCCGACGATGCCAAGCGCGAAGACGCCCGCCGACAGGGGGCCGGCGATGGGCCGGAGCGCCTCGGCGGCCTGGGCCGAGGTCTGGATGTCGGTGATGCCGTGCGGGTGCAGCACCGCGGCGGTCGTCACCATGATGGCCAGGGCGACGATGTTCGAGAACGTCATGCCGACGAGGGTATCGACCCGGATGCGGTGAAGGGCCGCCTTTCCCTGCTCGGGTGCGTGGGCGAGGTCGCGCCGCCGCGGGAAGGCGTGCAGGTCCTCGGCCTCCTCCGCCGCCTGCCAGAAGAACAGGTACGGGCTGATCGTGGTGCCGAAGATCGCCACCAGGGTGGTGAGGCTCGCCCCGCTGCCGTCGAGACGCGGCACGGCCATGGCCCATCCGAGCTCGGACCAGGAGACATGGGCGAACACGACCACACCGAGATAGGCGAACAGGCTCAGGGTCAGCCACTTCAGCACGGCGACGTAGCGGGTGTACTGCAGCACCAGTTGCATGAACACGCAGGCCCCCGAGAACAGCCCGACATAGAGCCAGCGCGGGCCCGGCAGCAGCAGATTCAGGGCATCGGCCATGGCGCCGAGGTCGGCGCCGAGGTTCAGGATGTTGGCGATGAGCAGGAGCAGGACCACGCCCTGGAGCAGGCCGTTGGGATAGTGCTGGCGCAGCACGCCGGCGATGCCGTGGCCGGTGGTGCGCCCGATCCGGGCCGAGACCATCTGCACGGCGGCCATCAGGGGCAGGCTGTAGAGCATGGTCCAGCACAGGCCGTACCCGAGCTGCGCCCCGGCCTGCCCGTAGGTGGCGATGCCGCTGGGATCGTCGTCCGAGGCCCCGGTGATCAGGCCCGGTCCGAGAACACCCAGCAGGCGTGGTTTCGAGGGGCCGACGGCGGCGCTCAGGCCCTCCGGGTCATTCGGCTCGGTCAGGATGCTTGCGACCGGGACCGGTATCTCGGTCATCGGTCGATGCCGCGCGCGCCACGAGGGCCCGTGTCGTGCCCAAGGGGGGGCAGGGCATCGGGGGCGGACCAGATCGTGCGGGCGACCTTCAGGGCCGCGTCCAGGTCCTCGTGGTCCGTGCCGTAGCGACGGTGCAGGGCTTCGAGCCACGGCAGCGTGCCGTCGGGGCCCGACCAGATCTCCGCGGCCGACACGTGGTACATCCCATCGAGTGCCTCGATGCCGTAGCCGGTGACGGCCCACTGCCGCCCGCGCCAGTGCACCGGTTCGGTAAGCTCGTGCGCCATGACCTCGCTCCCGATCCTCGCGCCGCTAGGCGCGTTCTTCCTGCACCGCGGCGGCCTCGCAGGAATCCGCACGCAGCCGCCAATCCACGATGCCGTTGGCTTCACAGAACAGCGCCTGCCCGGCTGCGCGGGCGGAGGCCTCCGACGTGGCCGGAACGAGGACCTGGTGCTGGCGCGCAGGCCGCTCGTGACCGGTATCGTCGCTGACCAGCTTGTGGAACGTGACCAGGAACATCCTCATCGGGTCGCCTCCGTGCGCGCGCGACGAGACGCCGCCGCGTCCCCCGCGAGCGGAGTTGACCCCGGATCCGGCTGGGCGCCTTGATCTGCCGCAAACTCGGCCCCCGTCTGCGGAAAGAAGCGCGTCCGCTTCGGCGCAAGGAGCGTGCTGCCGGAGCCGGACGACGCCACCCGATGGGCGTGGCCCTTGCCGTGCAGGGGCCAGTATCGCTCCATGGCGAGATAGGTGAACGAGGCCGACCAGCCGATCAGCAACAGGCCGTTCAGGGCCTCGACGCCGGAGATGAGGCGCGCATGCCCGACCGGGAAGTGGTCGCCGAAGCCGAGCGTCGTGTAGGTCACGACCGAGAAGTACAGGCAGTCCTCGAAGGTGGTGACCGGTACGCCCGCAAAGGCGCCGTTACCGAGCTGCAGCACGAGCAGCCAATAGGCGACGGCATAGATCCACACCGCCGCCGTATGCCCGACGAAGGCCGCCAGCACCACGACGAGGATGCGGGCGCGCGGTGGAATCGGAAGCTCCGCCAGGTGCTCGGAGGTTAGGCGCAGGATCTCGTACAGCACCAGGATGGTGGTGATGACGAGGGCGACGCTGGCGGACATGGCGAGGAGCATGCGGCTGTCCCGAGAAGGAACCCGGGAGCAGCATGCGCCGCGCCGCACCGGGCGCCTTGACCTGCCTCAACGCGGCCCCGACGTCCGCCCCGCCGTCGTGGGCCGGAGGTCAGCGGGTCCTGATCCAGATCAACGCGTCACCCGATCCCGTACCATCACCTTGTCACTGCGCCACGATCTTCCGGGCGCGCGTCAGCAAGGGAGGCCGGCCATGCCGGACGTTCGCGTATCCGAGGATCTGTGGTCCACGGGGATGCTGCCCGAAGGCATCCTGGAGCGCTGGCTGGTCGAGGACGGGGCCAGGGTGAGGGCCGGGGAGGCCGTGGCCGCCGTGCGGATCGGCGAGGCGCTCCACGACATCGTCTCGCCGGTCGGCGGGCGCCTGGAGGTCGTTGCGCCGGCCAGCGAGGTCGTCGACCCAGGCTGCATCATCGCCGAGGTTCATGCCTGACGCCGCGCCGCGGAGAGACTTTGAGCGAGATCAAGGCCGGCCGGCCCGCGCGGCGAGAGGATGACGGCAGCGAACCGCGGCGGATGTTGTCGCGGGCACCGGTCGGAGGCGTCCCATGGCTCGATCCAACCTGCACGCGCGCCCCTCGCCACCGGAATGGCGGACGGACGAGATCCTGCTCGGCGCCCTGCAGCACGCGGCCGGCGTCGCGCTGGTGCTGGCCGCGTGGGTCCTCATCCTCGTCGACCAAGGCCGCCCCGGCGCCTCCGCGCTCCTGCCGGGCCTGTTGGTCTTCGGGCTGTCCACCGCCAACCAGCTTCGCTTCCGCGCCGTGTTGGAGCGTGCCATCGCGCTCATCGGGGCCTGGACGCTGCTGGCCCCCTGGATGCTCGGGTTCGCCGCCAACGATGTCGCGACCTGGGCCCACGTGACGCTCGGCGGCGTGAGTCTCGCCTCCGCTCTGGCATGGCTCAAGCTGGCGCGAAAGCCATGACCCCAGCGACACCATCCCGGATCGGATGGCTGGCCTGTTCGGGGCTGGCGGCGGTCACGCTGGGTTTTACGGCCACTGCCGGCCCGGGGGAGGATCACCGCATCCGGGGCTGGACCGTGGCCGCGCAGCTTTGCAGCCGGTGCCACGTCATCGGCAGGGAGCCGCAGGACGGCGGACACGTCGGACCAGACTTCCGGACCATCGCCGCCATGCCCTCGACCACGGGCGTCGCGCTCAACGTCTTCCTGCAGAGCCACCATCAATGGATGCCGAGCGTGCGGCTGGACCGGGACGAGCTGGATGCGGTCATCGACTACGTCCTCAGCCTCAAGACGGCGGAAGCCGCGAGGCCTTGAGGCCCGGAGATCGAGAGCGATGCTTCCCTTTCCCGTGCTCCTGGCCGACATCGGCGGCACCTACGCCCGGTTCGCCGTCCTGCCGCGGCCGGGCGCCGACCCGACCCCGATCTGGAAGGTCGCGACCGCCGGCTTCCCCGGCCCTGTGGAGGCCATTCGGTCCTATCTCGATCGACCCGGCACGGTCAGGCCGTGCGCCGCCTTCCTCGCCGTCGCCGGGCGGGTCGGGGGCGATGGGACGCGCCTGACCAACGCGGGTTGGCGGTTCGACCCCGGTGAGATCGGCATCGCGCTCGGCCTCGATGCCGTGAGGCTGGTCAACGACTACGTGCGGCTCGCGGCCGCCCTCACGATCCTCGACCAGGAGAACCCGGCCGAACTGGTGCGAATCGGTCCCCCGGGGACCCCCTCGGGCACGGGGTCATCGGGCCGGGCAGAGACTTCGGCGCGGGGGCCCTGATCTCGGCCGGTGACCGCCTCCTGTTCCGGACCACGGAGTCCGGGCACTCGCGGCGGCAGGCGATGCCGCGATCGACCGGCCCCTGCCAGCGGGGGTCCTCGCCATGCGGTCCAAGAGTGCGGTCCACTAGTGCGGTTCAAGAACGCGGTCGCAGACGAGGCAATCGAACCGTACGCACGCCTGCTCGGCCGTTGTGCCCGCGACCTGTCCGTGTCGGGCGGTGACAAGCCCCTCCCCGAGAGCCCTCCCCGAGAGCGTCCGCGAAGGGCGGATACGGGCGGGGTCAAAGCCCGCCAGTGGCGAGGCTTCGCTTTCGGGAAGGCCCCAGGATGTTTGCCGTGGAGGTCTCCGCGGCGGTTCGGTTTCATCGACGGCAACGCTCGTCGCGAGGCAGCCCTTGGTTTTGGGCTCGATCGCGAGACGATGGCCAAGATGCCCGCCGCCGGCCCTCACTTCGCCTTCTGGATCCGCGTCACCGCGATCGAACCGTTGATGCGCTCGGCGGAGAAGCGCACCTTCTCGCCCGGTTTGAGACCCTTGAGCAGAGCAGGGTCCTGGACCCGGTAGGCCATCGTCATCGCGTCCATGTCGATATTGGGGATGGACGCGTGGTCGAGGGTGACCTTGCCCGCAGCCTCGTCGACCTTCTTCACCGTCCCGGCGACGAGGGGCGCGTTGGCGGGCGTCGCCGACGCGGCCGGCTTCTCCGGTGCGGGGGGCGATGCAGGCTGGGGTCTCGCGGGCGCCGCCCGGTCCAGGGGGCCTTCGCCCGGCGGCGTCGGGTTGGGCTGCGACCGGTCGCCCGCCTCGCGGCTGCGGACCTGCCACTGCTTCAGGGCGTCGATCCGCGCCTGCTGCGTCTCCTGAATCGTCTGTGCGATCGCGCGCAACTGCTGGTCGGCGCCGTAATCGAGCTGCGTCTTGGCCAGGAACAGCGTCTCCTCGAGGCTGGCGATCAGCAGCGCGGCGAAATCCCGGTCCGGGTCGCCGGTGAGCTTCGTGTCCCGGAACCGGGTCGCCATCGTGTCGCGCGCCCGCTCCAGGGCTGCGGGCGCGGCCTTCGCGGGCTGTGCGCCGGCGGGAGGCGCGACCGAACCGACCAGGACGGCGGCGAGCGCGGTGGACAGGATCAGGCGTCGCATCGGGGCTCCATTTCAAGGCTCGACGGCCCTCGCACCGGACCGGGTGGCGATCGTGCGAGGGCCCCTGGGGGGAGGGCGCTATTTCGCCTTCTGGATCGTCGTGACGGTGTACGCACCGCCGGTCTCGACCACGTCGAAATCGACCTTGTCCCCGGCCTTGAGGCCCTTGAGCACCGCAGGGTCCTTGACCGGATACGCCATCGTCATCGCGCCCATGTCGAGCTTCGGGATCGCGGCATGGTCGAGGGTCACCTTGCCGGCGGCCGGGTCGATCTTCGTCACCGTCCCCCTCACGGATTGCGCCCAGGCGGGCATCGCGACCGCCAGGAAGGCCATCGAGAGGACGGCGAGCGGGATCTTGCGTCTCATGGTCGGTTCTCCTTGAAACCAGCGAAGCACCACGCCGGCCCCGTCGAGCGGATCGGCGACCGGTGCGGCGGAGTCCGGACGGGATCGCTCCCGGTCCGAACGGATCTGCCCGGGCGGCAGCCCGGGGGGGGGCCGTCCGCGGGCGCGGGCGACGCGCGGTCGACAGGTCAGGGCTCATGGCCGCCCGCGTTGGACGCGGTGCGCCGCGTGCGCGGATCCACGGCCCGGAGGTCGGTCTGGCGCGCCCGCCGGCCCTTCGGCGTGCCCGGCGCGCGCGCCGGCTCGGGCATCGGCTCGCCGGTCCACTCGTAGGCCACGGAGCCTGCCGGGTGCTGGTACCAACCCGGGTCGCGATAATCGTCGGCCGCCAGTCCAGGCCGCACCTTCAGGACCGTGAACATCCCGCCCATCTCGACGGAGCCGAACGGACCGGCGCCGGTCATCATCGGCAGCGTGTTCTCCGGGAGCGGCATCTCCATTTCGGCCATCATGCCGCCGCCCGTCGAACCCATCGGCATGTAGCCGGGCGCGATCTTCTGGATCTGCTTGGTCGTGCTCTTCAGGTTGACGCCGATATACGTCCGGACCGCATGGCCCATCGCGTTCATGGTGTGGTGCGACTTGTGGCAGTGGAGGGCCCAGTCGCCCGGGTTGTCGGCGTTGAACTCGATCACCCGCATCTGTCCGACGGCGACGTCGGCCGACACCTCCGGCACCTGATAGCGCTCGTCGATCCAGCCGCCATCCGTGCCGGTGACCTTGAAGTCGCAGCCGTGGACGTGGATCGGGTGGTTGGTCATGGTGAGGTTGCCGAAGCGCATCCGCACCTTGTCGCCCTGGCGGACGACCAGGGGGTCGATGCCGGGCCACGCGCGGCTGTTGAAGCACCACAGGTTCATGTCGAGCATCGTGTTGACCTTGGGCACGTAGGACCCGGCCTCGATGTCGTAGGCGTTCAGCAACCAGACGAAGTCGCGGTCGACCCGCCGCTCGGCCGGGTCGCGCGGATGCACGACGACGAACCCCATCATGCCCATCGCCATCTGGACCATCTCGTCCGAGTGCGGGTGGTACATGAAGGTGCCGGAGCGCCTCAGGATGAACTCGTAGACGAAGGTCTTGCCCGGGGGGATGCCGGGCTGTGTCAGCCCGGCGACCCCGTCCATGCCGTTGGGGAGCGTCTGCCCGTGCCAGTGCACGGCGGTCGCCTCCGGCAGGCGGTTGGTGACGAAGATGCGGATCTTATCGCCCTCGACCGCCTCGATGGTCGGGCCCGGCGATTGCCCGTTGTAGCCCCAGAGCCGCGCGTTCATGCCGGGCGCCATCTCCCGCACGACCGGCTCGGCGATCAGGTGGAACTCCTTCCAGTCGCCGCGCATGCGCCACGGCAGCGTCCAGCCGTTGAGCGTCACCACCGGCTGGTAGTCCGGCCCGCTCGTCGGATAGAGCGGCGGCTGCATGGTCGCCTTGTCCATGATCGGGGCCTCCGGCAGGCCCGCGGCCTGGACCCGTCCGCTGATCATCGACGTGCCGGCGAGCACGAGGCCGCCCGCTCCCAGGATCCTTCTGCGCGAGATGTCGGTCATGAGGCCTCTCCGAATGACATGGGCGGACCGGGCTCCGGGGCTCAACCGCCGGGCGTCCCGACGGCGAGGCTCTCGCCCGGGGTGCCTCCGGCGGCTTCGCCGCCGAAGTTGTCCGCCGAGAACCCGCCGCCGACGGTCGCCGCCTTGAGGTCGGTCGCCGCGATCCAGAAGTCGCGCTTCGCCTCGATGGCCTGGATGTTGCTCAGGATCCGGGCCCGGGCGTCGATGATGAGCGTCGTCACGTCCAGGAGCATGCCGCTGTACTGGAGCAGGGCCTGGTCCTGGATCGTCCTGCGCAAGGGTAGGACGCTCGTCTGGTAATGCCGGGTGATGTCGTACTGGCCGCGGTACCGCTGATAGGCCTCGCGGACTTCGGAGCGGGCGTTCACCGCACGCTCCGCCAGCCGGTTCGCCGTGGCGAGATAGGCCTCCTTCGCGCCCCGGACCGCCGTCGTGCCGAAATCGTAGATGGGGATGGTCAGGTCGGCCGAGAATCCGTTCAGGCTGCCCTTGTCGACCTTCGGGGCGGCACCACTCTCGAACGTCCGCGACCGGGCGTACTGGTTCGCGAAGCCCACGTCGAAGACGCTGATGAAGCCAGTGGCCTGGTCCAGGCCGAACTGCCCGACGAGCGATTGCAGCTCGAAGCGGGCCGCCTGCACGTCGGCCCGCCGCCTCAGCGCCTCCACCTCGATGCCTCGACCGTCCACGAGGCGCTTGGGCAGCGCGGGAAGGTCCTTCGGGAGGCGGAACTCGATGTCCCGCCCCCAGAGGCCGAGCAGGCGGGTCAGGCGCTCCCGCTCCGCCCGCTGCTGGACACGCGCCTTGGCGAGCTGCGCCCCCAACTCGCTGTAGAAGGCGTGCTCGCGCGCCTGCTCCAGCTTGTTCAGTGCGCCCGTCTCGCCCAGTTGCTGGGTCAGGGTCGACGCGGATTCGGTGCTCGCCAGCGCCTGTTCGAGGAAGGCGATGGCCTGGTTGGCCGCCACCGTCCGATAGAACTGGCGCCGGGCCTCGCCCGCGAGTTTCAGGACCTGGTCCGCCGCGTTGTACTGGTCGCCCCGGAAACGCTGGCGGGCGATCTCGGCGCGGGCCGGCAGCGTCGCCAGGTCCAGCACGCTGGCGGCCACGGAGCGCTCGATCTCCGTGTTGAACCCGAGCCCCCATTGCGTGATCGAGAAGGTCGGGGCGTGCGGCAGGGTCGCCTGCACGTACTGCGCCTCGGAGACGCCGAGGCCGTTGAAGGCGGCCTGCAAGCCCCTGTTCCTGAGGAGCGCGACCTGGACGGCGCCATCCGCCGTGAGGGGACGCCGCAGCAGCGCATCCACCCGCGCCTCCGCGCTCGGCGCGATCCCCTGGTCGCTCGATTTCGCGATGTCCTTGCCGAGTTCGAGCGAGGCGTATTCGCTGGCGACCGACAGGCCTGCATCCGGTGAGAAGCTCGCGCAGCCTCCCAGCAGCAAGGCCACGCCGGCCAAGCTCCCGGTCAAGCTCCTGCCCCCCGGGCGCCCCCGGGCGGCGCCGCCCGGAGGGCGCGCCGTCGTACCGGCATCTCCCGGCGTGGTCGTGTTGCGTCCCATGACCGTTAGTCCGGGAGGGGGATCGATCGGGTTACAGAGACGGACCATCACCGACCTCCCGAATCGCGCTTTCCGCCCATGCCGTCCATGCCCGGCATGCCTCCCGTCCCGCCGGACCCCGCCTTCGGGGCCACCTGCCGGTTGAGCTCCAGCCAGTCCTTCGTCTCGACCACACCGAAATCCTTCACGCCCCGGGTGACCGTCGCGTAGCGAGGGGGTGGGACCGTCACGTTCGGATCGGAGGGCAGGACAAGCCCGACGGGCACTGTGGCGGGCATGCAGCCGGCGAGCGGCAGGACCGCCGCGAGCGCGGCCGGTCTCGGCAACTTGAACATCGTATATTTCCCGAACTGAGGCGGAGGGCCGGGGACATGGCCCGGCAAGCCGCCGGCCGCACGGCGGAAGCCGACGACGGGGTCGCGCTCGACCAGGGCACCAAGGCGATGAGGGGGGAGGGGGTGGCCGTCCCGTCGGAACGGCCGTCGGCGGTCGCGAGAGCCGCCCGCGCATCAGGCGCCGAGCCTCGGCGGTCGCTCGATCCGGAGCGGATGGGCGTCGACGGGTCCGTCCGCCCGTCCGATCCGTCCGCGGTCGGAGGGCGTGTCCTCCAAGGGCGGTCCGCCCCCTGCCATCGTCGGCAACGCGGCTTGGCAGCCGAGGGCGCAGCAGGGCGACGGGCCGCCCGGGCGCTTCGAACCGTGTCGGTGTCCCGGGCCGCCGTCATCGCCGGCGGACGCGGAGGGACCGTCCTGTGACGGCGCATGACGCGCCGCGTCCCGCGCGCTGTCCGGCGTGTCGGAATCCCGCGACGCCCGCGCGGGGTCGGCGTGCGGCATCCGCGCGGAGGCGTCGGAGAGCCAACGGTCGGCCGCCGCGGCCTGACGGCCCATCGTGCATGCCGCCGCCGGCGCGATGGCCAAAGCAAAAGCCAGGACGGCGAGCATCACTGTGCGCAGGAAGAGCATCGCTCAGGATTCCGGCCCGATCTGGAGAAAACATCGCGCAGCCCGGCGGGGCCTGCAATCCCCCCGACAGCAACAATCTCCGATAACAACCCTCTGTTGTATTTCCGCCATGAGCCGGGTCCCGGACAGGTTCTGCAGGATGGGCGACGCAGCGGGCGGCGGCGGGACGGTCAATGGGTATGGTCGTTGGGAAGGGCACTCGGAGCCGGGACCGCATCGGTCCTGCCCACGGCATCGGGCGTGACGGCGTCATTCGTGGGGGTGTGGTCGTGCGCGTGGCTATGCCCCTCGGCATGGTCGCCGCCACCGGGATGGACGTGGTCGCCGGATGTCGGGAGTGCCATGACGCCCAGGCCATAGCGGTAGACGTTCTCGCCCCCGAGCCAGCCCGTCACCGCGAGCGCGCCCGAACCTCCCGCCAGCAACGCCAGCAGCACGAGGCCCGCTCCGGCGCTCTTTCGGCGCTCCAACCAGGCGACGCCCCCGGCGGCGAGGAAGACCAGCGCGGTGGCCACGGCCCAACGCAGGTGGATCGTCATGTTCCGGTGCGAGGCCGCGTCGTGCGCCACCGTGTTGTAGGCCGACCAGCCCGTGGCGAGGGTTGCGACCGTGATGCCGACACCCATCGCGAGGTTCCAGCGGGCGGCCGTCGTGAGCGCGCCTCCGTACGGCCGCTGCCCGAGCAAGGTCCCGAGGGCGAAGAGGCCGCTGCTCGTGATGAGGAGAGCGACCGTGAAATGGACCGCGACCGGATGCCAGTTCGGGATCACCTCGATCATGCCTGCACTCCAAGAAAAGCGTCGATGGCCGGACGGCCGGTCTTTGTCCGGGTCAGTTCAATCGCGGGGAGGGACCGAGCGAGACATCGCACGGGGACACGGCCGACGCCGTCACCGGATAGGACGTCAGACCTAGCCGGATCCGGCCCGGAACACCTTGTCGTGGGATGGGGAGCGCGCCGGCGCCAAGGCTCGGAAACCTCCCTGCCCACCTGTCTCACCGTACCCGTCCGGGGTATAGGAATGCTACCTAAGCTTGACAATCATCCCCGCAACATACCTGTGCGTGAAGGCATGACGGGAGCGCAGTAACCTTTCGGGCCAGGATTGCGGACTGTCCGTTTGAGCGCCGGGAGCGATTCCGTGTGGCGATTGGGCCGCCGACCGCGTGAACTGGATCGCCGGACGAACGGCGTGCTTCGGCGACACCGCGTGGCCGTTATGAGGAGTTCTGCGGGGTGGCGGATGATGCGATCGACTTCGTTCTTCCGCTCGGCGGCCATGAACCGGCTCGCCTAGCTCGCGTGTCCCAGGCGGAGGAAGAACTGCGTGGCCTGCTCATCGCCAGCCTCGGGGGGAGCGCCGTCGACTACCGGCGCTTCCTCGAGCGCCTCGGTTCGCATCTGCGCGCGTACTACAAAGGCAAGCTGGTCCGGTCCGGGCGGACGGACACCGAGGCGGAGGACCTGGTCCAGGAAACCCTGATGGTGATCCATACGCGGCGGCACACCTATGACGTCACGCAGCCTGTGACGCCGTGGGTCCACGCCATCGCCCGATACAAACTGATCGACCATCTCCGGCAGACGCGCGCGACCGCTGCGAACGTCCCCGTCGAGGATGCGGGTGTGCTGCTGGCCCACGGCGATCACGTCGCGGCGGAGAGTTCCCTCGATGTCGCGCGCCTGCTCGCGCACTTGCCGGCCAAGATGAGAAGCGCGATCCAATCCACGAAGGTCGACGGCCTAAGCACCGCCGAGGCCGCCGCGCGCTCCGGCATGTCCGAGACGGCGGTCAAGGTGAGCGTCCACCGTGGCCTGAAGGCGCTGGCGAAACTGGTCGGAGGCACGGCGCGATGAAGACGGACGACCTCATCGGTTTCCTGGGCAGCAGTTTCGAGCGCGAACCGGTTCGGACCTCGTGGATGACCCGGCGGCTCGGCCTCGCCGTGGCCATGGGCGCCGCTTGTGCCCTCTTTCTCGCGCTCGCCGTCCTCGGCGTACGCCCCGGCCTCATGCAGGGCCGCCCGCTCCTGTTCCTCGCCTTCAAGCTCGCCTTCGCAGCCGCGGTCGGTGGCCTCGCGATCCGGTATCTCGTCAGGGTGGCCAGTCCGGGCGGGGAGAGCCGCGTCCATCTCGGGATCGCGGCATTGCCGTTCGTCGCGGTCGCGGCCCTGGCCGGGGCCAGCCTCACGACGGTGCCGCGCGAGCACTGGCATGGCCAGATCTCGGGCCATTCCTGGCTCGAATGCCTGGTCTCGATCCCCCTGATCGCCATCGTTCCGTTCGCCGTCGTCACCTGGGCGGTCCGCCGGTTCGGGGCTCCGACGGACCTGATTCGCGCCGGAGCCCTGGTGGGTCTCGCAGCGGGCGCCGTGAGCGCGCTCGGCTACTCGCTGCACTGCATGGACGACACCGTCCCGTTCGTCGCCGTCTGGTACGGCGGGACGATCGCGTTGTGCACCCTGGCCGGGGCGGTTCTGGGGCCGCGTCTCCTCCGCTGGTAGCGCGCCGCCGAGCCTCCCCGCACCTGAGCCCGATGCTGTCGGGACAGGGGCGGGGGGGATGGGATCGGTCAACGGGCCCGGGCGACCGAATAGAGGACAAACGGGAGATGAGGATGGAGACGGAAACCTTGGCGTCCCGGCGAGACGTGCTCGTCGGCCTGGTGGTGGGACTGACGCTCGGAAGGCCCGCCTTGGCGGAGGGTCTGCCCTGGGTCGCCGTGACGAAGGACCCGAGTTGCGGCTGCTGCGAGAAATGGGTGGCACACCTGCGGGAGGCCGGCTTCACGGTGACGGTGACCGAGGGGCCCGTGAACCCGGTGAAGGCGCGCCTCGGCGTGCCGCGGGACCTCGCCTCCTGCCACACGGCCGAGGTCGGCGGCTACGTGGTCGAGGGGCATGTGCCGGCCGGCGCGATCAAGCGGCTGCTGGCGGAGACGCCCAAGGCCACGGGACTGGCCGTTCCGGGCATGCCGGCCGGCTCGCCCGGCATGGAGGTCGAGGGCATGGAGCCCGACACCTATGCGGTAATTCTGTTCGGCCCGGAAGGCCGAAGCCCGTTCGCCCGGTACCGTGGCGGGGTGCCGGCGTAAGACCGCGGCGCGACCGGACCGGGGATCGGGCGCGGGCCGACCTGGCTGAGCCGCCCGGGGGCCTCGTGAGCCCTCGGACCGACGCGTCCGGGCACCGGATGCGGACCCCGGGGCTCAGGCCCGGGGGCCCTCGGCCAGCTCGCCCTGCGTGAAGTCCCGCCAGAGCAGGATCAGCGCCGCCATCACGGCCGGGCCGAGGAACAGCCCCAGGAGGCCGAAGGTCTCGACGCCGCCGAGGATGCCCAGCAGCACCCAGAGGAAGGGCAGGCGGGTGGTGCCGCCGATCAGGGCCGGACGCACGAAGTGGTCCGCCACGAAGGTGACGACGAAGCCCGCCACCACCACGACCGCCGCTGGCACCACCGCGCCGTTGGCGAGCAGGATCGCGGCCGCGATGCCGAAGACCAGGGGCGCCCCGAACGGGATCATCGCCGCCACCGCCGTCAGGGCCCCGAGCAGCACCGGGTGCGGCACGCCGGCGAAGAAGTAGACGATCCCCAGAAGCAGGCCCTCGCCGAGGCCGACCAGGACGAGGCCGTCCACGGTGCCGTGCACCGAGGCCACCATCTGCCGTGCCACCCGCTCGCCGCGGGGGCCGAACAGCTTGGCGCTGGCGGCCAGCACCTGCGCGGCGACCGCCCGGCCGTCGCGGAACAGGAAGAACAGCGCCACGAGGGTGAAGCCGAACAGGACCACCCGCCGGACGATCTGCGCCCCGAGGCTGCGGGTCACGCCGATCACCGAGGAATTGTCGAAGCGGTGCAGGAGCTCCGAGCCGGCGGCGGGGTGGCTCAGGTTCTCCGCCCACCAGGCCTGCGCCTGCGCCGCACCGAAGGGCAGGTGGCCGAGGAAGTCCGGCACGGGGATGCCGGATTTCTCGAAGGAGCGGGCCCAGGCGACCACGTCGTGGGCCTCCCGCGCCGCCTGCACGCCCAGCACCACCAGGGGAATCAGGAAGACCAGGGCCACCGCCGCGGTGAAGAGGAGCGGCAGGAGGATGTTGTGCCGGCCCGGCGGCCAGCGCCGCTCCGCACGGGCGTAGAGGGGCCCGAGGGCGATCGCCAGGATCACCGCCCAGACCAGGGCCGGGATGAAGGGGTGCAGGACCCAGATCCCGAGGCCCGCCAGGGCGAGGAACAGGGCAAGGCGCGCGAGGCTCTGCGCCGAGCCCGATACCGGGTGCGCCCCCGCACGCGGCGGAGGGTCGGAAAGCGAGCGCGGGTCGGGCGCGCCCGCCGGCGGCGTGCCGGCCGGCGTCACGGAGGGAAGCTGGACCATCGTGTTGTGCGACCTCGTGCGGAGCGGCCGCGGCGGCCACGTCCTGCCAGTGCATCTAGTCCATCGCCGCGGGATCGGAATGGAGGCGCAGGCCGGATCGCGACGCCGTGATGGCCACGGTTGCCCCTCCTGACCCCCTCGTGTAAGGGACCGCCTTCACTGTCCAGGGCGGCGGCAGCGCCGGCCCACGGGGCATGCTGCGCGACCGGGGGCACCGGGCATCATGCGCCGGATCGCTCCGGCCCCCGATCGGCACGGGCCGAATCCGGCGGGATACCCAGTCACACGGCGAGAACGCATGTCCGACCAGACCCACACCGCCACCTTCGACCGCGTCGCGGACATCATCGCCGACACCGCCGACATCCCGCGGGACACGATCACCCCCGAGAGCCACGCCATCGACGATCTCGGGATCGATTCGCTCGCCTTCCTCGACATCGCCTTCGCGGTGGACAAGGCCTTCGGCATCAAGCTCCCCCTCGAGCGTTGGACCCAGGAGGTCAACGAGGGCAAGGTGCCGGCCGAGGAGTACTTCGTCTTGAAGAACCTCTGCGCCCGCATCGACGCCCTCGTGGCCGAGAAGGCCGCCAAGGCCTGAAGCCGGGCCGCCCGGGACGCCCCGGGCGACCGACGCCGCCCCTTCGACCCCCGCCCGCCCGGGACCCAGGACGCCATGCGCCTCGAATATTTCGAGATGATCGACGCCGTGACCCGCTTCGACCGCGAGGCCGGCCGGATCGAGGCCCTGGCCCGCGTGCCGATGGAGAGCCCGGTCTTCGAGGGGCACTTCCCCGACCATCCGCTGGTGCCGGGCGTGCTGCTCACCGAGACCATGGCCCAGGCCTCGGGCTACCTCGTGCTCGCCCATCTGGGCTTCCGGCAGATGCCGTTCCTGATGGGCGTCGACAAGGCGCGCTTCCGGTCCTTCGTCGGCCCGGGCGCCGAACTGCAGATCGAAGCCAGCCTCGAACATGACGGCTCAGGCTACGCGGTGACGAAGGCGGCGATCCAGCACGACGGCAAGCCGCTGGCCAATGCCGAGCTGCGCTTCCGCACCATGCCGTTCCCGGCCGGCCTCGACGGGCCGATGCGCGCGCGGGCCCGCAAGATCGGGCTGTTCGATCTCGCGGGCGAGCCCGCGTGAGCGTGCGGCGAGCGAGCGTCCAGAGATGAGCGACGAGGTGAGATGAGCAGTTCGCGCGACGTCGTCGTCACCGGCATCGGCCTCGTCTCCTGCGCGGGCGAGGGCATCGCGGCGCATCTCGCGGCCCTCGGGGCCGGCGCGCCGGCGCGCACCGACACGCAGGCCTTCGCGCCCTACACGGTGCATCCGATGGCGCCCCTCGCCCTCGACGGCCAGATCCCGAAAAAGTCCGACCAGCGCCAGATGGAGCCCTGGCAGCGCCTGGGCGTCTACGCCGCCGGCCTCGCCCTGGATTCCGCTGGGGTGAAGGGGGATGCCGACCTGAAGGGCCGCATGCACCTCGTGGTCTCGGCCGGCGGCGGCGAGCGCGACACGGCGGTGGACGGCGCGATCCTCACGGGCCTGCGGGAGGCCGCCGATCCGGGCGCCTACCTCAACGAGCACCTGCAGAACGACCTGCGCCCGACCCTGTTCCTGGCCCAGCTCTCGAACTTGCTCGCCGGCAATATCGGCATCGTCCACGGGGTCACGGGGGCGTCCCGCACCTTCATGGGCGAGGAAGCCGCGGGCACGGACGCCCTGCGCATCGCCCAGGCGCGGATCGCCTCGGGGCAGGTGGACTGCATGCTGGTGGGCGGCTCCTACAGCGCCGAGCGACCCGACGTCATGGTCATCCACGAGATGGGCGGCTTCCTGCGCGCCCGCGACTTCCGCCCGGTCTTCGACCGGACCCCGGCGGCAGAGGCCGGCTTCATCCTCGGCAGTGCCGCCGCCTTCCTGGTTCTGGAAGCGGCCGAGCATGCCGCCGCCCGCGGGGCCCGGGCGCTGGCGCGTCTCGGCCCGGTGGCGAGCGACCGCACGACACGCACGGCCGGCAGCACCGAGGCCAGCCTGGCGGCCCTCTGGACGACGGCGGGCGTCGCGGCGCCCGAGATCGTCCTCGCCGGTGCCACCGGCGTCGCCCCGGTCACGACCGAGGAGGGCGCAGCCCTGGCGCGCCTCGCCCCGGGCGTGGCCGTGACGGCTCTGGGCGATGTCACCGGCCACACCCTCGAGACGGTGGCGCCGTTCGGCGCGGCCCTGGCGGCGGCGCTCGTCGCCGAGAAGGGCCTGCGCGAGGTCGCCGTGACGGTGGTGGGCCATCGCCGGGGCGAGGGCGTGATCCGGGTGACGGCGGCCTGACCCGGGGCGATCCCGGACTCCGGTGGTGACGAAAAGAGTGTAAGACGGCGCGATGACGAACCAACCTCCCCGGGACGCCAAGGTCCGCGACGCGAAAGGCCGGCCGCTGGTGGCGGTCACCGGCCTCGGCATCGTCACCTCCCTCGGCCAGGGCCAGGCCGACAACTGGGCCGCCCTGACCGCCGGACGCTCCGGCATCCACGCCATCCGACGTTTCCCCACGGAGGGCCTGCGCACCCGCATCGCCGGCACTGTCGACTTCCTCGATACCGACCCCCTGGTGGCACCGGCCCTGTCCCAGCGCTTCGCGGAAGCCGCCGCCGACGAGGCGATCGCGCAGTCGGGCATCGGCCGGCCCGGGGACTTTCCCGGCGCCCTGTTCATCGCCGTCCCCCCGGTGGAGATCGAGTGGCCGCAGCGCCAGGCCCTGGCCGAGGCCTCGGGCCAGACCGGCCCGATCACCTATGCGGACCTGCAGCGCGCCGCCGCGAGCCGGCGCTTCGACCCCTGGCACGACCTGTTCATCTTCGGCACGGTGGCCGACCACATCGCCGACCGCTTCGGCACCAAGGGCTCGCCGATCTCCCTCTCCACCGCGTGCTCGTCCGGCGCCACCGCGATCCAGCTCGGCGTCGAGGCGATCCGGCGCGGCGAGGTCACGGCCGCCCTCTGCATCGGCACCGACGGCTCGGTGAACCCGGAATCGCTGATCCGGTTCTCGCTGCTCTCGGCCCTCTCCACCCAGAACGACCCGCCCGAGGCCGCCTCAAAGCCGTTCTCCAAGAACCGCGACGGCTTCGTCATGGGGGAGGGCGCGGGCGCCCTCGTCCTGGAGGACGCCGCGGCGGCGCGCGCCCGCGGCGCAAGGATCCTCGGCTACGTCCTCGGCTGCGGCGAGAAGGGCGACGGCTTCCACCGCACCCGATCGAGCCCCGACGGCGCCCCCGGCATCGCGGCGATCCGCGCCGCCCTGGCGGATGCCGACACGGCGCCCGACGCCATCGACACCGTGAACGCCCACGGCACCTCGACGCCGGAGAACGACAAGATGGAGGCGATGAGCTGCGCCGCCGTGTTCGGCGACCGCATCCGCACCCTGCCGGTCTCGTCCAACAAGTCGATGATCGGGCACACCCTCACGGCCGCGGGCGCGGTGGAGGCGGTGATCTCGCTCCTCACCATCGCGCACGGCCGAATCCCCCCGACCATCAACTACGCGGTGCCCGACCCCGCCATTCCCCTCGACATCGTAGCCGAGGCCCGGGACGTGCCGGTGCGTCGGGTGCTGTCGAACTCGTTCGGCTTCGGCGGCCAGAACACCTGCCTTGTTCTGGCGGACGAGCCGGCATGACGACGGACCCGAGCGCCGGGCCCGGCCGCCGCGTCCTCGTCACCGGGGGCGCCTCCGGCCTCGGCGCCGCCATCGTGCGGGCCCTGGTCGCCGCCGGCCACGACGTCGCCTTCACCTACCGGTCCTCCGCCGAGGCCGCCGAGGCGCTGGTGGCGGACCTCTCGGCGGCCCATCCCGACCGCACGATCACCGCGCAGGCCCTCGATCTCGCCGACCGCGCCGTCGTCGCGGCGTTCTGCGAGGAGCTCGAGGCCAGCGACGGCTTCCACGGCTTCGTCCACAATGCCGGCCAGTCCTACGACGCCCTGGCGGCGATGCTGGACCAGGACCGGGCCGAGGCGGCCATGCAGGTGAACTTCTGGTCGCTGACGCGCCTGGCGAAATCCCTGGTCCGGGGCATGACCCGCGCGCGCGCGGGACGGATCGTCGCCATCGGCTCGGTGGCCGCCCTCCGGGCCAACCCGGGCAACGCGGCCTACGCCGCGACCAAGGGCGCCCTCATCGCCTATTGCCGCACCCTGGCGGTCGAGTCGGCCAAGCGCGGCGTCACCGTCAACGTGATCGCGCCGGGCTTCATCGATACCGGGATGATGGCCCCCTACGCCGCCTACCGCGCCACCATGGAGCGCCAGATCCCGGCCGGCCGCTTCGCCCGGCCGGAGGACGTCGCCGCCCTCGCGGCCTTCCTGATGGGCGAGGGCGCCGCCTACATCACCGGCGCGGTGCTGCCCGTCGACGGCGGCCTCACCGCGATGATGGGCGTCCATCGCTCCTGAGGCGGAACCGAGCATGTCCCCGATCCCCGCCGCGCTGGTCCTCCTGCTCCTCGCCGCCGGCCCCGCCGCGGCGGCCGACGCGTTCCGGGTCGACGGGCTCCCGCGCGGCGAGACCCTGAGCATCCGCGAGACGCCGGATGCCGCCGCGCCCGCCCTCGGCCAGGCCCCGCTGGGCGCCCGCCTGCGCGGCTTCGGCTGCACCGCGGACACCCCGAGCGGTCTGACCTGGTGCCGGGTCAAGGCCGGCCCGATCCTCGGCTGGGCCCGGCGGCGCTACCTGTCGCCGGAGTGAGGCCGGCCCGGCGGGTTGATGCCTGGCCCCGCGGAGGCTAGCGAGGGGCGCATGAACGCCCAGCCCCTGCGGGGGCATCCGCGGCGCCCCGCGAACGGAAGCGAACCGATGCAATCCCTCCAGCTCCACGGTGACCGCGACCTGCGCCTCGAGGATGTCGCGGAGCCCGCGCCCCCCGGCCCCGGCGAGGTCCAGATCCGCGTGCGCGCGGTGGGCCTGAACTTCATCGACGTCTGGGGCTTCCGCGGCATGGCCTTCGCCAAGCGCAAGCTGCCCCTGGCGGTCGGGGCCGAGGCTTCGGGCGAGATCGTCTGCGTCGGGGAGGGCGTCACGGGCCTGGCCGCGGGCGACCGGGTGGCGATGTACGGCGCCCGGACCTGCGGCCGGTGCAAGGCCTGTCGGGAGGGCCGCGACAACCTCTGCGAGGACGTCTCCGGCGTGATGGGCTTCCACATCGACGGCTTCGCCCGCGAGCGGGTGACCATGCCGGCGCGCCTCGTCATCAAGATGCCGGACGGCGTCAGCTTCACCGATGCGGCCTGCGCCCCGGTGGCCTTCGGCACCGTGCAGCACATGCTGTTCGACAATGCCCGCCTTGAGCCGGGCGAGAGCATCCTCGTCCATGCCGGCGGGTCCGGCATCGGCACGGCGGCGATCAAGATGGCCAAGGCCATCGGCTGCACGGTCTTCACCACGGTGGGCGACGACGCCAAGGGCGAGAAGGCCAAGGCGCTCGGCGCCGACCACGTCATCAACTACCGCGAGGAGAGATTCGAGGGCGAGGTCCGCCGCCTGACCAAGCGCAAGGGCGTCGACGTGGTCTTCGAACATGTCGGCCCCGACACCTGGAACGGCTCGCTCCTCTGCCTCAAGCGCGGGGGACGGCTCGTCACCTGCGGCTCCACCTCGGGCGTCTCGACCAGCATGAACCTGATGCAGCTATTCCAACAGCAGTACCGCATAACCGGCTCGTTCGGCTGCTCGATGGCCAATATCCGCGACGCCATGGCCAAGATGGCGGACGGCATCACCCCCGTGGTGGACACGGTCCTGCCCCTGGCCGATTTCGCGAAGGGGCTGGAGCGCCTGGAATCCCGGAAGGTCTTCGGCAAGATCCTCGTGACGCTCTGAGTTGCAGGCCGCACGGGTGCCCTCCCGGGCTAAAATGAATTATGCCAGGGGCCAGGGTCGTCGCCGGAACGCCCCGCGTCACGGGATTCGTTTTGCTTCGCCTTGCCCTCGTCCTGAAGCGTAACCTGCCGCGGCTGGCCGGCCTCGCCATGATTCCCCTGATCCGGGGGCTGTTCTGGCTGGCGCGCCTCCTCGGGGCCGAGCGTGCGAGCCGGGTCGGCGGCTGGGTCGCCCGGACGGTCGGTCCCTTCCTGCCGGCCCACCGGATCGCGACGGCCAATCTGCGCGCGGCCTTCCCCGAGCGGGACGAGGCCGCGATCCGCGCCCTCGCCCGGGAGGCGTGGGACAATCTCGGCCGGACGGGTGCGGAATACGCCCATCTCCACACGCTGTTCGATCTCGATCCGGCGGATCTCGCGGCGGACGGGCGGATCACGGTGGCGGGCGAGACGCATTTCGCCGACCTGCGCGACGACGGCAAACCGGGCCTGATCTTCTCCGCCCACCTGGCGAACTGGGAATTGCCGGCGATCTGCGCGGCCCAGTTCGGCCTCGACGCCACCGCGATCTTCCGGCCCCCCAACGACGCGGCCTCCGCGCGCCTGGTCCAGGAGGTCCGCCGCCAGACCATGGGAGGCCTGGCGGCGGCCGGGCAGGGCGCGGTCTTCGCCATGCAGGGTGTGGTGGAGCGCGGCGGCCATCTCGGCCAGCTCATCGACCAGCACTTCACCCGGGGGGTGGTGGTGGAGTTCTTCGGCAAGCCGGTGCTGGTCAATCCGCTCCTGGGCAAGCTCGCCCGCCACTACGAATGTCCCGTCCACGGCGCGCGAGTGGTCCGCCGCGACGGGACGCGCTTCCATCTTGAACTGACGCCGCCTGTCGACCTGCCGCGCGACGCCTCGGGCGCCATCGACGTGCAGGGGGCGATGCAGGCGATGACTCGGGTGATCGAGGGCTGGATCCGCGAGAATCCCGGTCAATGGCTCTGGATGCACCGGCGCTGGCGTCCCGCGATGCTGCCGAAGCCCAAACCCGCTCCGGGTCCGGCCTCGGGAACGACGGCCCCGGCCGGCGCGCCGGAGGATCGAGCGACCGTGATGACGGGGAATGGCCCGGCGACGGTATCCTGATCCCATGAGCCGCGCCGCCCCGTCCCTTCCGCGCCGAACCGTCGGCCTGCGCCTCGCCCTCCTGGTCGCCGCCGGTGCCCTGGTGGCGGGTGCGACCCAGGCCCTGGCGGGCGAGCGCACCCCGGTGGTGATCGAACTCTACACGAGCCAGGGCTGCGCCTCCTGTCAGCCGGCCTCGCGGGTGCTCGGGGAGTTTGCCCGGGAGCCCGGCGTGATCGCCCTGACCTTCCCGATCACCTACTGGGACTATCTCGGCTGGAAAGACGCCTATGCCCAGCCCGCCTTCACGGCGCGGCAGCGGGCCTACGCCTCTCTACGCGGCGAGCGACAGGTCTTCACGCCGCAGGCCATCGTCAACGGCGAGCCCTCGATGATCCGTTCGGATCGCAACTCCCTGGAACGGGCCCTGCGCCGGGCCCGGGCGACCAGCCCCATCCAGGTGCCGGTCCGGAGCTGGGAAGAGGGCGACCGGATCTGCGTCGATGTCGGCGCGAGCACGGGACCGGACACCAAGGCCGAGCTCTGGCTGCTGCCCGTGATGCGGCGGCGGCGCATCGCCATCGGCGGCGGCGAGAACAAGGGACAGGTGTTCGACTACATCAACGTCGTGCGCGGGATGCACCGGATCGGCCCCTGGACGGGTCATGCGGCCCATTTCGAGGTGCCGCGCCACGCGGCCCAGGTCGCCGATGCCGATTCCTACGTCGTCGTGCTCCAGGGGGGCAACGAGGGCCGCCCCGCCCGCATCCTCGGCGCCGCCAAGGCGCCTGGCTTCTGAAAGGCACCTGGCTTCCGACAGCGCCCCGGGATCGCTCCCGGGGCGCCGTTTGACCGAGCGGCCAGTCTGATCGGGCTGGGGAGGCTCGGGCCAAAAGCGGGTCCGGCGACGGGTCAGTACGTCCCGAACTTGTAGTTCAGGCCGGCGCGGACGACGGCGAACTCGTCGGAGCGACGGCTGGTATAGCCCGTCGCGGCTGCATAACCCGTGCCGGAAACGCTGTACTGGGCGCCCGTCGAGTTCGAATAGGCGAACACGCCGTTGGTGCTGTTCCGGTCGAGGCTGACATAGAGGCCCTCGATTTTCACGGTCACGGCGGAGGACTTGAAGAAGTTCAGGAACGAGTCGGAGGGCAGGGCGTACTCGATGCCGCCGCCCGCGGCCCAGCCGGTGCGGAACGTATCGGTGCTGCTGTTGGGCAGGCCGAAGCTGGAGCCGCCCCCGCCGCCATAAGCGAAGCCGCCGGTGCCGTAGACCAGGGTCCGGTCGAAGGCGTAGCCGAGGCGGCCCCGCACGGTGCCGAAGTAGTCGAGGTTCGACAGGCCGTTCGGGTTGACGAAGGTCAGGTCCGCGTTGGGCGTGCCGACGAAGGACGCCGTGTTGCGGTTGGTGCCGAAGCCGAGATACTGCGCATCCGCCTCGACGCCGACCACCACGCCGGAGCCGGGCGTGAACTGATAGTTGTAGCCGATCTGGCCGCCCCCGGTGAAGCCGTTGTTGGCGTTGCGGTTGCTGAAGGCCACGAGGCCCGGATCGGCGCCGTTGGCGACGACGCCGGAGGCGGCGGTGGTACCGATCACGGTGGCGCCGCGGCTGCTGTTGGCATCGAAGCCGTAGCCGGCGTTGAGACCCGCATAGAACCCGGTCCAGCTGAAGACCGGAACCGTGGTGAAGACCGGCGGCGCGACGCGGCGCGGAAGGTCGGCGGCGGAGGCCGCGCCGGCGAGCAGGACAGCCATCGGGCCGGCCAGGAGAAGGGGCTTGGTCATGAGATCCTCGTTGTCTCCCTCGGGAGATGGCGAACCCGAACGACGGTTCCAACCCGCAGACCGGTGCCGGACACCCGGCGCGGAAACCCGCGGGCGCCCGGGCGTCACCGCGACGAGGCCGGCCCCGATCTCCGCATCCGTGCGCCGGCAGACACGGGAGCGCGGGGATCGGGCGGTTGTCTACGCCTGCCGAACCCGCCCGAGGGCGGCGGCAAGTCTGTACGGACATCCGTTCGAAAGTCCGTGGCCGGTGCGACCACGTCCGGACCATGCGTGGGAAATTTGCCCACGTCAATTGGAGAGCCATCAATCGCGTGCGCCTTCACACGGAAGAGGGCCCACGCGGACGGATGGCGTATCGGCTCAGGCCGGCGGGCGACGCCGCCGGGAGGGCGTCAGTCGACCCACTCGCCGGCGCGCATTACCGGAACCGCCCGGCCCTCGGCGGAGAGTCCGTCGACGTCGATCCGGTCGGAGCCGATCATCCAGTCGATGTGGATCAGGCTGCGGTTGGCACCGCGGGCCGCGAGGTCGTCCGCGCTGAACTCCGCGCCGCCGTTGCGGAAGCACTTGCTGTAGGCCTGGCCCAGGGCGATGTGGCTCGCCGCGTTCTCGTCGTAGAGGGTATTGTAGAACAGGAGTCCCGAGGCGGAGATCGCCGAGGAGGCGGGCACCAGGGCGACCTCGCCGAGGCGGCGCGCGCCCGCGTCGGTCTCCAGCACCTTGGCGAGCACGTCGCCGCCGGTGCGGGCGGTGGCCTCGACGATGCGGCCGCCCTCGAAGCGCACTTGGATCCCGTCGATCAGCGTGCCCTGGTAGGAGAGCGGCTTGGTGCTGGTGACGGTGCCGTCGACCCGGTCCTTGTGCGGGGTGGTGAACACCTCCTCGGTGGGGATGTTGGCGTTGCAGACGATGCCGCTGCGGGAGGCCGAGGCGCCGCCGCACCATTCGTGGTCGTCGGCGAGGCCCACCGTGAGGTCGGTGCCGGGTCCGAAGAAGCGGAGGGCCGCGAAGCGGTGGGCGTTGAGCGCGTTCATCCGGGCGTGAAGGGCGGCGTTGTGCGCCTCCCAGGCCGCCACCGGGTCGGGGCCGTCCACCCGCGAGGCCGCGAAGATCGCGTCCCAGAGGCGGGACACGGCCTCGGCCTCCGGTAGGTCGGGGAACACCGTGCGGGCCCAGGGCGTCGTCGCCGCCGAGACGATGGTCCAGTTGGTGGAGAAGTTGGCGATGAGCTCCAGGGCGGGCACATAAGCCTTCGACCGGGCCTGGTTGGCACGGGCCACCTTGGCCGAGTCCTGGCCGGCCAGGAGGGAGGGATCGTCGCCCGCGATGGCGAGGCGGGCCGCGCCGTTGCGGTAGGCCTCGGCCATGCCGCTGTAGAGCCAGCCGGCTGCGGTGTCGAAGGCCGCCTCGGGGGCGTGGGCGAAGCGCGCCAGGGTGGCGGCATCGTCCGTGTAGAAGGTGGTGACCAGGGAAGCGCCGGCCTTGTAGGCCTGTTCGGTGATGAGGCGGGCCAGCGGCACCGTCTCGAGCGGCGCGGTGATCACGAGTTCCTGGCCGGGCCGGAGACCCAGGCCGACCTTCACGGCGACCTCGGCCAGGCGCTCCAGGCGCTCGGCATGCCGTGCCCCGTGCGACGACGCGGCCCCGGTCGGTGTGGAGCCAGCGGTTGTCTGCGCGATCCCGTCCATGCCTGTCTCCCGATGCTGCCTTCAGCGCTGTGCGCTCAAGATCAGGTCCCGGGACGGCAGGTCAACCCTCGGTGGACGCAGGCCGGGCGGGCCGGCCACGGCGTGGGTTCAAGCGGCGCGGGACCAAGTGATCTCGCCGAGGTTCTCGCGGAAGGCGAAGCGCAGAAGATGGTCGGAGACCACGTTCTCCAGGCGCGTCAGGGCGGCCGGATCGGGCGTCGCGACCCGCATCAGCAGGGCGTCGGGGCCGGCCTCGAAGGTGCAGACGCGGTCCTCGCCGAAGGGCACCCGGCCGGCCTCCTCGGTGGCTTCCACTGGGAACTTGTGGCTCCAGTGACGGCAGAGCTGCTTGAGGTAGCGGCTCGCCTCGGCCGTCGGGACTCTCGCCTGGGAAGTCGGCATCGAACGTGTCTCCTGCTCGGTCTTCGATCGCGACGTCTGATCTGTTCTCTCGTCCAAGAGAGGGCGGAAGGGTTAAGACCGGCCTAACCCACCGCACTGCAACCAGCCGTGCGCCGTTGTCGTGCAACCTCCTCCGCCCGCAGCGGAGCCGATTTATGGCGCATTGCCGTCGATAATCTGGCAAGTCTTTGTGCGCTGCACAACAACAATCCGGACGAGCCCGGTCCGGTTCCGATTAAATTTTTGTTGAGTCTTCGGAAAAGCCGAATGACGCCGCCTCGCCGGCCCGGCGGTCGGGCAGAACCTTGCCCGGGTTGAGGATGTTTGCCGGGTCCAGGGCGGCCTTGAGGCTGCGCATCAGGTCGAGGGCCACCGGGTCGGCGTAGCGCGCCAGTTCGTCGCGCTTCAGGAGGCCGACGCCGTGCTCGGCCGCGATGGAGCCGCCGAGCCCGGCGACGATGTCGTGGACGATCCGGTTGAAGCGCTCCCAGGCGGCGAGGAACGCGGCGCGGTCCATGCCCACGGGCTGGCTGAGGTTGAAGTGGATGTTGCCGTCACCGAAGTGCCCGAAGGCGCAGACGCGCAGACCGGGCATCGCCGCCTCGCAGGCCCGCGTCGCCCGCGCGAGAAACTCGGGTAGGCGGGAGAGCGGCACCGAGACGTCGTGCTTGATCGAGCCGCCCTCCGCCTTCTGGACCTCGGAGAGGCTCTCGCGCAGATCCCAGAAGGCATTCGCCTGCGCCTCGCTCGCCGCCAAGGCCGCATCTTCGAGGAGCCCCGCGTCCTGCGCCCGGGCGAGCAGCATCTCCATCAAGGTCGCCGCGTCCTCGCCGGGTCGGGTGGTGGAGAGCTCCACCAGCGCGTAGGCCCCGTGCGCCCCGGCCAGGGGCCGACGGGCCCCGGCCCGATGGCGCAGGACGATCTCCAGCCCGAAGGGGGCGATGTACTCGAAAGCGGTCAGGGTCGGGCCGGCCTCCGCCCGCAAGCGCCGGAACAGCGCCAGGGCGGCCTCGGCCGAGGCGAGGCCGACCAAGGCCACGGCGCGGGAGGTCGGCCGGGGAAAGAGCTTCAGCACCGCGGCGGTGATCAGCCCGAGCGTTCCCTCCGAGCCGAGGAACAGGTGCTTGAGGTCGTAGCCGGCATTGTCCTTGCGCAGGCCCTTCAGCCCGTTCCAGACCCGGCCATCGGCCAGCACCACCTCGAGCCCGAGGACGAGGTCGCGGGCGTTGCCGTAGGCGAGCACGGCGGTCCCGCCCGCATTGGTGGAGAGATTGCCGCCGATGCGGCAGGACCCCTCGGAGGCCAGCGAGAGCGGGAACAGCAGGCCGGCGGCCTCGGCGGCCGCCTGGACGTCGGCCAGCACCATGCCGGCTTCCACGGTGATGCTGGCATTGACGGCGTCGATCGCCCGCAGGCGCGTCAGGCGTGCCATCGACAGCACGATGCCCCCCTGCGGCAGGCCGCCGCCGACATGGCCGGTGTTGCCCCCCTGGGCCACCACCGGCACCCCGGCCTCGGCGCAGGCACGGACCACGCCGGCGACCTCGGCGGTGTCGGCGGGCCGCACCAGCGCCAGGGCGTGGCCGCGCCGCAGCCCGCGGGTCTCGGCGAGGTGGGGCGCGAGGTCGGCCGGGTCGGTGAGGACGTGGGCGGCGCCGAGATGCGCGGCGAGGTGCGCCAGCAGGCGGGAGGGGTCGGTCACCACGGAACTCGCAACGGCAGGCCTCGGCTCGCGGCAGGATGGCGCGGCCGGGCCCGCTGCCTATGATAGGGATGGCGCGGCGTCCTGTGCAGGGCGAGCGACCGGGCGCCGCGCCGCATCCGCCGAGAGAAGAGGTTGGAGACCCATGCTGTCCGTGATCCCGAACCCGCCCCGCATCGCCCTTCCGATCGTCGGCAGCGACGACCTGTTTCCCGTGCGGCGGGTCTACTGCGTCGGTCGCAACTACGCCGCCCACGCCCGCGAGATGGGCAAGGACCCCGACCGCGAGCCGCCGTTCTTCTTCATGAAGCCCGCCGATGCACTGCAGATCGTCACGGGCGACGATCCGGTGGACCACCCCTATCCGCCGCGCACCGAGAACTACCACTTCGAGGTGGAGATGGTGGCGGCCCTCGGGCTGGGCGGCCGCGACATCCCGGAGGCTTCCGCCCTCGACCACGTCTACGGCTACGCCGTCGGGCTCGACATGACCCGGCGCGACGTCCAGGACGAGGCCAAGCGCCTGGCGCGCCCCTGGGACCTCGCCAAGTCCGCCGATGCCTCGGCGCCGATCGGACCGCTGCACCCGGCCTCGGCCATCGGCCATCCCGCGCGGGGCGCCATCACGCTGGCGGTGGACGCGGGCGAGCGCCAGCGCGGCGACCTCTCCGAGATGATCTGGTCGACGCAGGAGCAGGTCGCGCTGCTCTCGACCTATTTTGAGCTGCACCCGGGCGACCTCATCTTCACCGGCACCCCGTCGGGCGTCGGCGCCGTCCGGCGCGGCGAAACGATGACGGCCGCCATCGAGGGCCTCGGCGCCATCCGCCTGCGCGTCGTCTGAGCCGCATGCTCCTGCAACGCCCCTGGATGCGGCGCCTGATCCACTACGGCGCCCTGGCGACGCGCGGCATGACCCTGGGTGTTCGCGGCGTCGCCATCGACGCCGAAGGCCGGGTCTGCCTCGTCCGCCACACCTACGTGTCGGGCTGGCACCTGCCCGGCGGCGGCATCGAGGCCGGCGAGAGCGCGGTGACGGCCATGGTCCGGGAGTTCCGCGAGGAGGCCGAGATCGTCGTCGATCCCGGGCATCCTCTGCGGCTGCACGGCTTCTATCACAGCCGCACGGGGGCCGGGCGCGACCACGTCGCCCTCTACGTGGCCGCCGCCTTCGCGGTGCGGGCGCCAAAACAGCCCGACCGCGAGATCGCCGCCTGCGGCTTCTTCCCCCTCGATGCGCTCCCGGCCGAGACCACCGCCGCCACCCGCGCGCGCCTGCGTGAAATCCGCGAGGGCCTGCCCCCGCCCGCGCAGTGGCAGCCCTAAGGGGCGGTGCGATGCCGGCAAACGGCCCGCGGGGCGAGCGCCGGGATTCAGCGCTTGCAACACCCGACGGAATGGTGTTTAGAGACGCCGTCCGGGGCCGCCGGCGGGTCTTTCCCACCAGCGGCGCGGTTGTGAGCGGGTGTAGCTCAGGGGTAGAGCACAACCTTGCCAAGGTTGGGGTCGAGGGTTCGAA
>NZ_LMML01000003.1:139807-139972 GCF_001422215.1 Methylobacterium sp. Leaf89
TTAACCGAACGAGACGACCGGAGCGACAGCCGCTGGAAGTGGCTTTTTGCTTCGTTGAGACGACGAACCGTCCGGCGCGAGGGTCTCCTTCGCCACGACGGGTGTGAGCGGGTGTAGCTCAGGGGTAGAGCACAACCTTGCCAAGGTTGGGGTCGAGGGTTCGAA
>NZ_LMML01000003.1:139992-221706 GCF_001422215.1 Methylobacterium sp. Leaf89
ATTCCCAATCCTTCCAGATCCCACCCAGCGCCCTCCGGGGCGCTTTTTCGTTGGCGGGCCATCGCTCGGCGGCGCGGCGTCAAGGTCGCGTGCGCGCGGTGGCCCGGTAGGCCGCGGGCGTCACCGCGTAACGCCGGCGGAACTGCTGGGGCAGGGTCGCTGCGGTGGCGAAGCCCGCCGCCTCGGCGACGGCCTGGAGCGGTTGGTCCGCCTGCTCCAGCAGGTCACGGGCCCGGGCGAGGCGCAGATCGAGGAGCCAACGGGCCGGCGTCGTGCCGGTGGCGGCGGAAAAGCGACGCAGGAGCGTTCGGGGACTCATGCCCGCACGGTCTGCCAGATGGGCGACCGGCCAGTCCCGGGCCGGCGCCGCCCGCATGGCATCGAGCGGCGGCCCGATCCGCGCCGCCTCGTGGAGCGTCGGCACCGCACCCGCGACCACCTGGGCCTGGCCGCCGTCCCGGTGGGGCGGCACGACGAGGCGCCGGGCGACGGCATTGGCGGCGGCCGGCCCGAAATCGCGGCGCACGAGGTGCAGGCAGAGGTCGATCCCGGCGGCCGAGCCGGCGGAGGTCAGGATCGCGCCCTCGTCCACGTAGAGCACGTCGGGGGTGAAGCGGATGCCGGGATGGCGTGCGGCCAGGGCCTCGGCATGGCGCCAATGGGTGGTGGCGCGGCGCCCCTCGAGCAGGCCCGCCGCCGCGAGCACGGAGACCCCGGAGCAGATCGACAGGATGCGCACCCCGCGGGCCGCGGCCGCCCGCAGGGCGGTGGAGAGGGCTTCGGGGACCGGCTCGTCCGCACCCCGCCAGCCTGGCACCACGATGGTGCCGGCACGCTCCAGGAGATCGAGCCCGCCATCGGCGAGGAGGCGCACGCCGCCCTCGGCCCGCATGGGCCCGGGATCGAGCCCGGCCACGGCGAAGCGGTACCAGTCCGGCCCCATCTCGGGGCGGGGCAGGCCGAAGATCTCCACGGCGACGCCGAACTCGAAGGTGCAGAGGCCGTCATAGGCCAGCACCACCACGAGACGGTCGGCGGGGGACAGGCGCGCCTGCGATTTTGGCATGATCGCGACGCTAACCGGCAATCCGGGCCGCCGCCAAGGGGCGCGCCCGCTGCTAGGTCTGCCGTCCCCTGCGACGGAGAACCCCAATGAGCCCCGTGACCGCCATACCCGCCTGTCCGCCCGCCATCGCCCGCGATCACTTCCGGCGTCGCCTGGAGTTGGAGACCGATTGCGCCGACGTGGCGGCGGCCCTGGAGGCCGGCCCGCCCGACTTCGTGCTGCTGCACGCCGTCGGCTCGGCGGCGGCGTTCCGGCGCCGTGACCTCCCCGGCGCCGTGCACCTGCCGCACCGGCTGATCACGGCCGAGCGCCTCGCCGCCTGGCCCGCCGACACGCTGTTCGTGGTCTACTGCGCCGGGCCCCACTGCAACGGAGCCGACCGGGCGGCCCTGCGGCTCGCCGAGCTCGGGCGTATGGTCAAGCTCATGCTCGGCGGCCTGACCGGCTGGGCGGACGAGGACTTGGCCTTCGCGGGTGAAGACCAGTCCGGCGGGGGCCAATCCTGAAATCGGGCATCGTGCGCGAGCCGGCTCTTCAATCTTCCTTTACCATAGGGAGAACAAAGTTGCCGTTGGGGCGGCGCCTGGGTCCGCCCCCAGCCGGACGGCCATGTTCCTCTTCACCACGCCCCCCGCCACTGCCCGCGATTCCGGCGTCAGCCGGGACCTGGGCACGCGCGACGGCGCCGCCGGGCGCACGGGGGCGTCGAGCGGGGTCATCGAGGCGATCCGCGACGGGGCACAGACCTCCGGCGCGGGCTTCGACTATCTCCTGGCCACGGCCCAGCGCGAATCCGCCCTCGACCCCTCCGCCAAGGCGGGTACCTCCTCGGCCACCGGCCTGTTCCAGTTCATCGAGCAGACGTGGCTCGGCACCCTGAAGACCGCCGGTCCCCGCCTCGGCCTCGGGACCTACGCGGACGCGATCACCAAGAGCGCCGACGGCACCTACGCGGTGAGCGATCCGGCGGCCAAGCAGACCATCCTCGACCTGCGCCGCGATCCGCGGATCGCCGCCACCCTGGCGGGGGCCCTGACCGAGCAGAACCGGGAAGCCCTGACCGGCGCCCTCGGGCGCGAGCCCACCGGCGGCGACCTCTACGCCGCCCACGTCCTCGGCGCGCGCGGCGCCGCCGCCCTCATCGCCACCGCCCAGGCGAGCCCGGCCCGGGCCGCCGCCCTCGACATGCCGGAGGCGGCGGCCGCCAATCGTGGCCTGTTCTACGACAGGACCGGGCGCCCCCGCGGCGCGGCCGAGCTCTACGCCCACCTCGCCGCGGCCCGCACGGGCGCGGCGCCGGCCACCCCCGCCGCCACGATCAGCCTGCCCGAGGGCACCACCGCCTACGCCTCCCTCAACGAGGGCGGCCTGCGCTCGATGTTCCAGACGGATCCGCGCCAGCAGGGCGGCGTCTCGGCCGGGGTCGCCCGCCTTTGGCAGGGGCGCAGCGGCGGGACCGATGCGGTTCGGCCGGAGCCGGCTCGCGCGGCGCCGACCTATTTCCCGCGCTCGGACGGCACCGAGAGCGTGACCGGGGGCGCGCCCCCCGTCGCCGCGCCGGCGATTGCCGCCAACCCCGTGCCGGCCGCCTCCGCGGCCCTGGTGGGAGCCCCCCTACCGCCGCGCCGTCCGGCGGAGTTCGGCGCCTCCGGCCAGTCGCCCCGCCCCGGCGCCCCCCTCGACCTGTCCCTCTTCACGATCCGGAGCGGCTCATGATCATCCGCCAGTTCCTCGCCTGGACGCAGCACACCTCCGCGGCGCGACGGGCGGAGGCCGCGGGTGCGCTGGCCCGGGCCTACCTCTACGACGGTCTCGGCGAGGACGTGGCCTGGGAGGCGGAGGCCGCACTCCTCGCCCTCCTGGACGACCCCTCCAGCCTGGTGCGCCGAGCCCTGGCGGAGGCCTGCGCCGCCTGCGCGAACGCCCCCCGTCCCCTGATCGTGGCGCTGGCGGGCGACCAGGCCGAGATCGCCACCCTGGTGCTGGCCCGCTCGCCCGTGCTGAGCGACGCCGACCTCGTCGACGGCGTCGCCATCGGGTGCCTCGCCGCCCGCCGCGCCATCGCGGGCCGGCTCGACCTGTCGCCGGCCGTCGCCGGGGCGCTCGCCGAGATCGCCGAGCCCGAGGCCCTGGTCGTGCTCGCCCGCAACCGCAGTGCCCACATCACCACCGGCAGCCTGATGCGGATGGTGGAGCGCCACGGCGACGTAGCCGCCCTGCGCGAGGCGGTCCTGGCCCGGCCCTACCTGCCCCTCGAAGTGCGCCAGAGCGTGACCACGCGCCTCGCCGAATCGCTCTCCGCCTTCGCGGTGTCCTCCGGCTGGCTCACCCCGGCCCGCAGCGCGCGCGCCAGCCGCGAGGCGCAGGAGCGCACGACGCTCGCCTTCTGCATTGAGGCCCATCCCGTCGACCTCGCCCGGCTCGTCGCCCACCTGAAGGCCTGCGGCCAGCTCAATGCCGGCCTGCTGCTGCGGGCGATCCTGTCCGGCAACATGGCCTTCGCCGAGATGGCCCTGGCCGACCTGGCCGGCCTCCCCGTCCGCCGGGTGGCCGGGCTGATGCACGATGCCTCCACCGCCGCCTTCGCGGCCCTGCACCGCAAGGCCGGCCTTCCGCCGGTGCTGCTGCCGGCCTTCAGCGCCGCGCTGTCGGCTTGGCGCGAGGCGGGGCAGGGTGCCATCGCCAGCGCCGGAGCGGGCCTGTCGCGCCTGATGATCGAGCGGGCGCTGACCGCCTGCGAGACGATGCCCTTCGCGGAGGCGCAGAGCGTCATGGCGCTCCTGTCCCGCTTCGAGGCGGAGGCCGCCCGCGACGAGGCCCGGGTGCTCGCCCGCGAACTCGCCGCCGAGGCCGAGCGCAGCGAGATCCTGCGGATCGAGCGCGAGATCCTCGACGCCGAATGGCGCGAGGCCCAGCGCCAGGTTCTGGCCGACTGGGACGCCCCACAGGCCCTGGAGGCCGCACCGGGCGCCGCAGCCCCCGAACCGGTCGCCGAGACCGTCGCGGCGATCGCGCGCGCGGCTTTGGAAGGAACCTCGGAAGCGATCCAGGAAGAGACCGCGCCGGTGGCCGTCGACTCCGCTGCGGAGGCGCCGCCCGTCGTCGCGGACCTGCCGACCTCGGATGCGCCGGTGGAATCGGACGTCGCCCCTGTCGTGGCGATCCGGGCCGTCGTGCCGGCCGAGGCGCCAGCCGACGTCGAGACGGGGCGCACCGACCCGGTGGGCCTGATCCTCGACGGACTCTCCGACGCGCTGCTCGCCGAGTTCGAGGGCAGCCGCGCCCGGCGCCGTGCCCTCGCCACCGAGGTCGTGCTCGACGCGATCCCCGAGGCGCTGATCGCCAGCTACCGCGAGGACCGGGCGCGCCTCGCCGCGTGAGGGGCAATCAGCCGAACTGCTCGCGCAGGATGCGCTCGTCGAGGCTGTGGCCGGGATCGTGCAGCAGGGTCAGGTTGGTGGCGTGGTCGAGCCAGGTCTCCACCGTGCAGACCCGCCGAAACTCGGTGTGGTCGGCCACCGCCGCCACCGGGCGGTGCGCGGCGTCGAGCACCTCGATGAGAATGCGGGCATAGTCCGGCAGCAGGGCCCCGTGCCAGCGCCGGGGCCGGAAGGCCGAGATCGGCGTCAGGGCCAGGAGCCGGGCGTTGAGGGGCAGGATCGGGCCGCCCACCGACAGGTTGTAGGCGGTGGACCCCGCCGGGGTCGCCGCGAGCACGCCGTCGGCGATGAGCTCCGGCAGGCGGACATGACCGTCGATCGAGATCCGCAGCTTGGCGGTCTGGTGCGTCTGGCGCAGCATGTAGACCTCGTTCAGGGCGCGGGCCTGGTGCCGGCGCCCCTCCGTGTCCACGGCCTCCATCATCAGCGGGTGGATGATGCTGCGCTTGGTGTTCTCCAGGCGCTCGATCAGCCCGTCCTCGCGGAACTCGTTCATGAGGAAGCCGACGGTGCCGCGGTTCATGCCGTAGATCGGCGTGCCGGCATGCATGAAGCGGTGTAGGGTCTGGAGCATCAGCCCGTCGCCGCCGAGCGCCACCACCACGTCGGCCTCGTCCGGCGGCACGTGGTCGTAGCGCCGCATCAGGGTCGCGGCCGCCTGGCGGGCGTCCTCCGTGGGACTTGCGACGAAGGCAAGCCGTTCGAAACGCCGGGCCATGGGCTCACATCCGCCTTGCCGACCACCTTGCCGACGCGGAGCCTTCGCTCCAGCGTCCCGTTCCCAGTCCTGCCGGCAGTCCCGCCGGCCCGCTCCCGCCGGTGGAGCGGCGGAACCCTGGTCGGAGACCCATAGCATGGAGCGGCCGCTTCTCGTCTACACCACCTTCCCGGATGCCGGCACCGCCCTGACCGTCGGAGAGGCGCTGGTGCGTCTGCGCCTCGCGGCCTGCGTCAACGTCCTGCCGGGGATGCTCTCCGTCTACGCCTGGAAGGGCGCGGTGAAGCAGGGCTCGGAGGTCGTCGCGATCCTGAAGAGCCGCGAGGGCCTCGCCGAGGCCCTCGGCGCCACCCCTACGAGACGCCGATCATCCTGCACCTGCCGGTGGCGGGGGCCGATCCCGACACCGCGGCCTGGATCGCGGCGGAGACTCAAGGGCCGCCGATCGGGTAGCTCCGGCCCTTCCACAGAGGCGTGCCGCTGCCCTTGCGCCGCAGGAGGGCGGTCCACTGGATCGCCAGGGCGACGAGGACCGTCGCCGGGTGGAGCAGAACCGTCCCCAGGGGCTCGCGGGTGACCAGGGTGATCGCCGCCCGGGTCGCCAGGGAGACGAGGGCGGCGGCGAAGGCCAGGAACGCGGCGTGGCCGGATTCAAGGCCGGTCAGGGCCGCCAAGAGGAGGAGCCAGGGCAGGACGTGCCCGCCGACCAGGAGCAGGGTCCAGACCGGCAGGGCCCGCGGGGTCGCCATGCCCTCGTGGGCGTTCTTCGAGAAGCCGGCCCAGCTCTGGGCGAAGCCGCGGTACATCCGGCAGGTCGCCAGGGCGTGCCCGGCGACGAGGTCGGTCCGGTAGCCGGCCTGCCGGAAGCGGCGCGGCAGTACGACCCCGTCGTGCAAGCTGGTGCGCACGGCGCCGTGCCCGCCGGTGGCCGCGTAGGCCTCGCGACCGACGAGAATGAGCTGGCCGCAGGCGGCCCCGAGGCTGGGGCGCGGGGAGGCCCGCATCATCGCCATCGGCAGGTAGCCGAGGAGCAGGAAGTTGATCATCGGCACCGTCAGGCGCTCGCCCAGCGAGCCCATCAACTGGCGCGGCACACCGCTCACCAGGGCGCTCTCGGTCCGGCGCGCATGGGCGGCGAGGGCCGCCGCAGCCGCGGGCGCCAGGCTCACGTCGGCATCGACGAAGAGGAGATGCGTCCCGGTCGCGGCCTCCGCCAGCCGCGCGCAGGCGTGGTTCTTCCCCGTCCAGCCCTCGGGCAGGGGCGGGATCGCGACGAGGCGCAAGCGCGGGTCCTCGGCGGCGATGGCGGCCACGATGGCGGCGGTGTCGTCGGTGGAATGGTCGTCGCCGACGAGCACTTCCAGGGCGACACCGGCGCTCGACAGGGCGGCCCGCACGGTGGCGGCGATCACCGCGGCCTCGTTGCGGGCCGGGATCAGCACCGAGACCCGTGCCCGGACGTCGAGATCCGGCTCGGGGGTGCGCAGAATCGAGAGGTTCACCCAGGCGACCAGGGCGGGCAGCAGCGCACAGGCCAGGGCCAGGATCGCGAAACCGAGCATCACGGAACCGGATCTCCCTTCTGGCGGTGGGCCGGCTCGAAGCGCCGGCCCGTGACGACGGCCCCGAGGCGCCGCCAGAGATCGTAGATCCCGCCGATCCCCTTGGCACCGGACGCGAGCGGCGTGAAGCGTCCGGCCTCGCGCGCGACTACGTCGGCGCTGAGCCAGTCGAGGGTAGCGGTCAGGTCCGCCTCCATCCGGGCGAGGCGCTCGGCCCGGGACAGGGCGAGCAGCTCGGCTCCGGGGATCGGCGCCCCGAAGGCCGCGAAGGCCTCGCCACCGCGCTCCTCCCAGAACGCGTATTCGAGGGCCAGCGGTACGAACAGGGCGTCGGGTGCGATCTCGGGCAGGCGGCCGACGCCGGCGCGCAGGCCCAGAGGCCGGGCGCGGACGTCCTGGAAGCGCCCCTGGGCGGTGATCCAGATCATCCGGTTCGGCGCCCCCAGGATGCGCCGCGTCGCCTTCAGGAACTGGGCGGCGCCGCGGGCCGAGTCGAGGTCCACCGCGAAGGCCCCCATGCGGGCGAAGACCGCGTACTTCTCCAGCATCCGCGCGTCGAAGGGCGCATAGCTCTCGCGGCGGGGAAACAGCCGTCCGGCCAGGAGGATGACCACGGCGGCGTCCCACCAGGCCGGATGGTTGCAGTAGACCACCACCGGCCCGGGATGGTCGGCGCAGGCTGGCACGCCCCAGCGGGCGAGCCGCAGGGCGTTGAGATGGCGTCGGATGTAGCGGTCGAAATACCCGACCATGAACCGCCACAGGGCGGGCGATCGGGCGGGGCCGTCCTCGCGGGACATGCGTCGGGCCTTCAGGCGCTGGCGCGCTCCTCTCCCCGGGCATCGGTGTCGAGGGCATCCGCCGCGATCCAGCCCGACATCATCACCATCGGCATGCCCGGACCCGGATGGGCCGCACCGCCGGAGAGGTAGAGGCCGCGGACCTGCCGGGAGCGGTTGCCCGGCTTGAAGGCGCCCATGAACTTGCCGTGCGAGGCCAGGCCGTAGATCGCGCCGTTGAGCACCTTGTAGCGCTCGTGGATGTCCTGCGGCGTCAGGTGGCGCTCGACGACGATGCGCTCCTCGAGGTCGGGCATGTTGCCGGTGCGCTTGAGCTTGTCGAGGATGACTTGCCGATAGGCCGGGAACATCTTCGACCAGTCGTGGTGCGGGCGTAGATACGGCGTGTGCACGAGGACGTAGAGCGCCTCGCCGCCCTCGGGCGCCACCGACGGGTCGGTGGAGGAGGGGGCAGCGAGGTAGGCGGTCGGGTCCGGGGCCGGTTCGCCCTTGCGGTAGATGTAGTCGAACTCCTCCTCGGGGTCGCGGGAGAAGACGAAGTCGTGGTGATTCAGGTGCTCGTAGCGCTTGTTCAGCCCGAGATAGAGGACGACACCGGAGCAGGCCGGCTCGAAGCTTTTCTTCTCGTAGGATTTGCCGACGTCGCCGCCGACGAGTTCCCGGTAGGTGCGTACCGAATCCATGTTCGAGATCACGGCGTCGAACGGGGTGACGCCGGAGGCGGTCCGCACGCCCTTGACCGCGCCCTGCTCGATGGCGAGGCCGGTGACCTCGTCGCCGGGCCGCAGGGTGGCGCCGAGTTCGGAGGCGAGCTTGGTCAGGGCCTCGGCCACGGCGCGGGTGCCGCCCATCGGGTACCAGACGCCCTCGGCGGTCTGCATGTGGGCGATGGCGCAGAGCACGGCGGGCGCGCCGTAGGGCGAGGAGCCGACATACTGGACGAAGTGGTCAAGCATCTGCGCGAGGCGCGCATCCTTCACCTTCGAGCGGATGGTGCCGGCGACCGACGAGCCCATGCGCAGGGACAGCACGTCGCGCAAGGTGCCGGGATTCATGTTGGCGCGGATGTTGATCGTGTCGAACAAATCCTCGACCGGCTTCCAGAAGAAGAACTTGTTCGAGACGTCGTGCAGGTGTTCGGAGATCTCGAGGAACTTCTTGTAGCCCTCGCCCGCGCCGGTGTTGGGCGCGAAGCGCTCCATGTCGGCGGCCATGGTGGGCACGTCGGCCATGAGGTCGAGCTGGGTGTCGTCGTCGAAGAAGCAGCGCCACTGCGGATCGAGGCGGCGCAGGTCCAGGTAGTCGTGGATGTTGCGTCCGGCCTCCTGGAAGATGCGCTCCAGCACTTTGGGCACCGTGAGGATGGTCGGCCCCATGTCGAAGCGGAAACCGCCCTCGTGCAGGACCGCGGCCTTGCCCCCGAGCCAGTCGTTCTTGTCGTAGAGCGTGACGGTGTGGCCGCGCGCGGCGCTCACGCAGGCAGCCGCCAAGCCGCCCAACCCTGCGCCGACGACGGCGACCGAAGACCCAGCCCGCATGTTCGTGTCACTCCCCGGGCCGGTCCGAAAGCCCATACCCTGCATGAAGCTAGACCGGATGGCCGCGCGGTCAACGCGCTAACCGGTCGCGGCGTGGACCGACGCCGTCTTCGCCCGTACCTTCCTAGCTCGTTTGCCGCGACACCAGCCCCAGCGCGACCCCCAACCCCGCCGCCGCCACGGCGGCCATCACGCCCCAGGCGGGCAGCGCCGCGGCCCAGCCCTCGCTCAAGGCGTTCTGGTAGGCCTCGATCGCCCAGGCGTTGGGAGTGAGCCAGCCAGCCTCCTGCAGCCAGGGCGGCATCAGGAAGCGGGGCACCATGCTACCGCCCACCGCCGAGAGCAGGAGGACGCCGAAGGTCGCGGCCAGGTGCGCCTGCTGGCGGGTGGCGGAGGCCGCGCACGCGGCCAGGGCGAGGCCGGCCGCCATCGCCGAGACGAGGAGGGAGGTCACCAGCCAGGCGCCCACATGGGGCAGGATGTCGACGCCGTGCAGGAGGGCGGCGGCCGAGAAGATCAGCCCGGCCTGGACGAAGCCCTGGCCCACCAGGAACAGGAACTTGCCCAGCACCACCACACTGAGCCCGCCAGGCCCCGCCATCAGCCGGTCGGCGAGCCCGGACTGGCGCTCGTCGACGAGGGAGAGGGCGCCCTGCATGGCGGCGAAGAGCAGGAACACCGCCGTGATCGCCCCCGCGTAGTAGCTGACACGATCGTTGGTGGCACCCGAGGCGGTGCTGCGTCGCTCCACCAGAGAGGCGAAGGCGAAGGGCTCCTTGCGGGCGCGCTGCTCGGCGAAGGCCTGGTTGAGGAAGGCCCGTTCGTCCGGGCCGATCTTGCCCGAGCGCTCCACGTCGGCGACGATCCGGGCCAAAACCACGTCGGGCAGGGCCTCGTTGAGGACGCGCTGGAGCTGGCCCAGCGCGATCGGGGTGGCGAGGGCCTTGGCGGGATTCTCGATCAGCACCACGGGCTGGTCGGCGCGGGACGAGCCGGCCTCGAGGTCGCCGCGCAGCACCAGGGCGACGTCGACCTCGCCCCGGCGCACCGCCGCGACGGCGCCGTCGAGATCGGAGGCGGCGAGGCGTCCGACCCGGAGGGACGGGTCCGCCTCCAGGGCCTGCATCAGGCGCTGCGTCGTCGGCGTCCGGGCCAAGTCGAGGAGGCCGACATGGATGCGGATGCGGTCGCCCAGGGCGCCGGAGAAGATCGCGGCGAAGATCACGAAGATCACGGTGGGCAGCACGAAGGCCATGACCAGGGCGGCCCGGTCGCGCACCAGGCCGAGCAGCATCACGCGGAAGGCGGCCGAGATCATGCGGGGGTCTCCCGTTCGGCGAGCTCGTCCGCGGCCGGCGGCGCGGATCCCGCCAGCGCATCGCGATACACCGCCTCCAGCCCGGGGGCTCGGATGCGGATCTCGGCGATGGGCACGCCCGCGCTCCGGAGGTCGGCGAGCAGGTCGGCGCCGTCGCGGGGCGTGCCGCTCAGGCGGCGCGCCCGCCAGGTCGAGCCGGTGTCGAGGGGCACAAAGCCCGCTTGGCGCAGGACCGCCTCCGCCGCCCCATCGGCGGGGGCGACGAGGGCCGCCTCGTGCTCGGGGGCCTCGGCGCGGATGCGGGCGAGGAGATCGGACAGGCGGCCGTCGGTGACGATCCGCCCCTGCGCCAGGATGGCGACCCGGTCGGCCAGGCGCTCGGCCTCGGCGAAGTCGTGGGTGGCGACGAGGAGGGCCGTGCCGGCCTCGCGCAGGCGCGCGAGCACCGCATGGATGGCCGCCCGGGCTTGCAGGTCGACGCCCTGCGTCGGTTCGTCGAGGAGGACGAGGCGGGGTCGCGCCATCAGGCTGGCGGCGATGTTGACCCGGCGCTGGTAGCCGCCCGAGAGCAGCCCCACCGGGCGCCGGGCGACCTCGCCGAGGGCGCAGAGGGCGAGGCCCGTCGCCACCGCCTCGGCCCGCCCGCGCCGGGGGATGCCGGCGAGCTGGGCGAAGACCGACAGGTTCTCGGCCACCGAGAGGCGGGGATAGAGGGCGATTTCCTGGGGCACCCAGCCGATCGCCCGGCGCGCCGCCGGCGTCCGATGGGGATCGTCGCCGGCCACGCGGACGCTGCCGGCACGGGGGGCGAGCCGACCCGCGACGAGGCGCATCAGCGAAGTCTTGCCGGCGCCGTTGGGGCCGAGGAGCGCGAGGGTCTCGCCGGCGCCGAGGGCGAGGTCGACGCGCTCCAGCACGCGGGTGCCGCGATAGGCGAGGGCGGCGCCGGCCACCCGCAGGAGCGGCTCGGAAGGGAGGCTCACGCGGCGCTCAGCGGGGCGGCAGCGCGCGCGACAGGCGAACCCGCACGCCGACGCCCGGCTCCCGCACGGTGAAACGCGCGCGCGCGAAATCGGGGCGGGCGGACCGGACGGACTCGCCGGAGAAGCCGTAGGGCTCGAGGGGCAGGCCGAGGCCGGTCCGGTCGAGGCGGCCGTTGCGGTTGGTGTCCTGATAGGCCACCGCCGCGTAGATCCCGGGCCTCACGTTCGCGAAGACGAAGCGCTGGGCAGCGGCCTGGGGCTCGGCCTGCTGCCCGGTCCGGCAATCGGCCTCGGACAGGCCGTCCTGGCACAGGGCGACGGAGACAAGGCCGCCGGGCTCGATGCCCTCGACCTCCACCGCCACGGAGGCCGCCCGGGCCGCCCCCGAAACCAGGACGAGGGCGCAGAGACCGGCCAGGGGCCGCGACAGCCCCCTCAAGTGGCGTCGCCCGAGGTGGCCAGGGGCGCGGTGGCCGGGATGCCGGCACTGGCGGCCCCGACGCGCCCGGCGGAGAGCTCCTCGATCAGGAGGCGGGCGGTGATGCGCGCGCCCTCGTAGATCACCGGCAGGCCGGAGCCCGGATGGGTTCCGCCGCCGACGAGGTAGAGCCCCGGCCCGAAGCGGTTGTGCGGGCGGAAGTAGAGCATCTGCATCAGGTCGTGGGCGAGGTTGAAGGTGGCCCCCTCGTGCACGAAGAAGTCGTCGCGCCACTCGGTCGGGTCGACGATGCGCTCGTACCGGATGCGCGATTCGATGTCGCCGAGGCCGAGCAGCTTCAGGCGGTCGAGGACGAGGCGGCGATAAGTCTCCCGTAGCCCCTTCCAGTCGATGCCCGCCTTCAGGTTCGGCACCGGCACCAGCACGTAGAGGCTGGTCTGACCGGGCGGCGCCATGCCGCCGTCGGTGAAGCCCGCATGCTGCACGTAGAGCGAGGGCTGCATCGGCAGGATGCCGTCGGTGATCTCCCGGATGTTGCGGGCGTAATCCTCCGACAGCAGGATGGTGTGGTGGCCGAGGGCCTCCGGCATCGGCCCGTCGAGGCCGAGATACAGCATGAAGGTCGAGCAGGAGAGGCGCGCCTTCGCGATCTTGGTGTCGCGCCAGCGCGGTCGATGCTGCTGCGGCACGAGGTCCTGGATGACCTTGGCGAAGTCGCCGTTGATGACGACGGCGTCGGCCTGCAGGGTCTCGCCGTTGCAGACGACGCCGCTGGCGCGCTTGCCCTCGAACAGCACCCGCTCGACGCCCGCCCCGAGGCGGATGTCGACGCCCATCCGGCGGGCGAGGCCCGCCATCGCCTCCGAGACGGCGCCGCACCCGCCGACCGGATGGTAGACGCCGTGCTCGTATTCGAGGAACGACAGGATGGTGAACAGGCTCGGGCACCGGAACGGCGACATGCCGAGGTATTTGGTCTGGAACGCGAAGGCGAGGCGGACCCGCGGGTCCTTGAAGTAGCGCTGCAGGTCCTTGTCGACGCTGCGCCCCGGATGGAGGTGGGGCAGGGCGGCGATCATGGCCGGGGAGGCCATGGCCCGCAGGGTATGGAAGGCCTGCTCCAGGACGGGCTTGAAGAACTTCAGCTTGACCCGGTTGTCGGCGAAGAACTTGCGCACGTTCTTGGCGTCGTCCGGCGCGATGCGCGCCACCTCGGCCTCGAGGCGGTCCATGTCGTTCGTGGCGCGGATCTCGCCGCCCGCCTCGAACACGAGGTGGTACTGCGGATCGAGGCGCTCGAGCTTGACGTGGTCTTCCAGGCGCTCGCCGCAGGTCTCGAAGATGTCGGCGAGGATCTGCGGATAGAGGAAGAAGGTCGGGCCGATGTCGAACCGGAAGCCCCCGGGCGCCTCGACGGTCTTTGTGCGTCCGCCCACCGCCGGATCCTTCTCCAGCAACGTGACGTGCACGCCGGCGCGGGCGAGGAGGAGTGCGGTGGCGAGGCCGCCGGGACCGGCACCGACGATGATGACGCGGCGTCCGGACAAAGTCCGCAAGCCGTCCCGTGACTGCAACAACGCTCAAAACTCCATCGTCTACAGGCCCACGCGCCTCATCCATGTGGCGCGGGAGCATGGTCCGTCCAGGGCTCGCGGTCTAATCTTGACCGTAGCGGTGCAGGCGGCAATGGGGGCGCAGTGTCGCGCATCCCCGGCCCATCGGGCCGCGGACGCCCGCGATCCGCCGTCAGGCGGCCCGGGACAGGTGATGCAGCGCGATCGCGCCCGCCGTGGCGACGTTGAGCGAATCGAAGTCCGGCGCCATCGCGATGCGGACGGTGCGCAGGCGCGCCATCAGGTCCGGCGGCAGGCCCGGCCCCTCGCTTCCGAGGAGGAGCAGGGTCCGGTCGGGGGGCGCCAGGGCCGCCAGGGTCTCGGCTCCGCCGGGGCTCAGGGCCAGGGGCTCCAGGGCGTGACGCGCCGCGAAGGCCAGGAGCGCGTCCGCATCGGCGAGTTGCAGGAAGGGGACGATCAGGGCGGCGCCCGCCGAGACGCGGATCGCCTTGCGGTAGAGCGGATCGCAGGTGCCGGCATCGAGGAGCACCGCGTCGGCCCCGAAGGCGGCGGCGTTGCGGAACAGGCCGCCGACATTGTCGTGGTTGGTCAGGCCGACGAGACCGACCACGAGGGCCGGTGCCGGGGCGGGCGGCAGGCCGGGGAGGACGGCATCCGTGGCCTCCGCCCCGCGCAGGCCCACGCCGAGGACGCCGCGATGGATCGGAAATCCGGTGATCGCGCTCATCACGGGCTTCGCCGCGGTGTAGACGGGCACGGGCTCGGGCAGACGGGCCAGGGCCGCCTCCAGGCCGGCCAGGCGCTCGGGCGCCAGCAGGATCGATTCGAGGCCGAACCGGGCTCGGGCCGAGAGCATGACCCGCAGGGTCACCTCGCCCTCGACGATGAAGCGGCCGGCACGCCCGACGAGGTCGCGCTCGCGCATCGCCGTATAGGGCGCGAGGCGCGGGTCGGCGGGATCCTCGATGGCGATCGGCGCGGGTCGGCAAGGGGCGGCCAAGGCGGCGTCAGGCGCTCGCCGGACGCCCGCCCATGCGCACCGCCAGGGGATCGGCCTCAGCCTTGGTCGGCACCTTCACCAGGGCCTCGCCGTCGAGGACGACCTCACCGGCCACCGAGCAGGTGCATTTCAGGCGGGCACGGCGGCGCTCCGGGACGAGTTCGGCCACCTCGACCGTGACCTCGACGGTGTCGCCGATGCGCACGGGCGCGCGAAAGTTCAGGGTCTGGCTGATATAGACCGCGCCGGGGCCGGGCAGGCGCGTGCCGAGCACCGCCGAGATCAGGCCGGCGGTGTAGAGACCGTGGGCGATCCGGGTGCCGAAGGGCGTGCGCGCCGCGAAGTGCTCGGACAGGTGGATCGGATTGCGGTCGCCGGTGATCTCGGCGAAGCCCACCACGTCGGAGGAGGCGATGACCTTGTTCAGCGTCTCGGACAGGCCGACCTCGAGATCCTCGAAGTACAGGACGCGCAGTTCGGGCATCATCGGCAGTTTCCCCTGACTTCGGGTGTGGCACGCGGGTCTCGTGCGGCGTGGCTTTTCGCCTCGCACAGGCGGCGGGCCAAATCCAGTATCCGGCAGCCGAAAAGCATCGCGCCGAGTCGTGAGCCTCGACAGACGGAGGCACTTCGCGCCATGGAGACCCTTGCCGCGAGGCGCCGGGCCCGGGTCCGGGGACCTCACCTTGAAGACCGCACCGTCACGAGACGAGCCGCCGCCCGTGTCCGCCACGCCCACCCCGTCCGCCACCCTGCGCCCGGTGGTCGCCCGCGTCGCCGGGCTGAACCTCGCGTATTTCGGCATCGAGATCACGGTCGCCCTGGCGATCGGCTCGCTGGCGCTCATCGCCGACAGCCTCGACTTCCTCGAGGACGCGGCGATCAACCTGCTGATCTTCGCCGGGATCGGCTGGAGCGTGCTCAACCGGGCGCGGCTCGGGGCCGTCCTCGCCGTCATCCTGCTCCTGCCGGCGCTCGCCACCGCCTATGCCGCCTGGATCAAGTTCGCCACGATGGCGCCGCCGGCCCCGATCCCCCTGACGCTCACGGGCATGGGGGCGCTGGCGGTCAATCTCACCTGCGCGATGATGTTGGCCCGCCACCGCTCGGGCGGCGGCAGCCTGACCCGGGCGGCCTACCTCTCCGCCCGCAACGACGCCTTCGCCAACCTGGCGATCATCGCCGCCGGCCTCGCCACCGCCCTGACCCTGTCGGCCTGGCCCGACCTCATCGCGGCGGCCGGCATCGCCATCCTCAACGCGGATTCGGCGGGCGACATCCTGAAGGCCGCCCGCGCCGAGTGGCGCGCGGCCAAGGCCGTGTCCGAGAGTCCGGTTCCCTGAGAGGCTTCGAGCCCCCGCCATGCGCCTGTTCCCCATCTCCGACCTGCACCTCGAGCGCCGGCGCCTCGACGTCATCCCGCGCCCGACCCGGCCCTTCGACGTGCTGGTCTGCCCCGGCGACCTGCACGAGGGCAGGCCCGAATCGGGGCTCGCGGCCCTGATGACCCTGGCGCAGGGACGCCCGATCGTGCTGGTGCCGGGCAACCACGAGCACTACGCGCCCACCGGCGACCGGCGCACGGCTCCGGAACTCCTCGCCGCCCTGGAGACCGAGGTACTGCGCCTGAACGGGGAGGGGGCGGACATCCACCTGCTCCAGCGCGGGGCGGCGATCGTCCTCGACGGTGTCCGCTTCGTCGGAACGACCCTGTGGAGCGACTGGTCGCTGGCCGGCCTCTGGCTCGACGAGAGCGGCGCCGACGCGCCGTCGGATCCGGTCGCCTACGCGGCCGCGCGGATGACCGATCCGGTCACGGGCTCGCGGGAGTATCGGGGCTCCATCCGCAACGGTGACGGCACGGCCTGGTCGCCCGCCGACGCGATGGCGGCCCATGAGCGGGAGCGTGCCCTGCTGGCCGCCGCCCTGGCGCAGCCCCATGCCGGCCCGACCGTCTGTGTCACCCATCACCCGGCGAGCCCGCGCGCGGCCGAGGCGTTCCGCCACGTGCCCGGCGTGCCCTGGTGGGTCCCGGCCTTCTACGCCACCACCGCCCTGGAAGACCTGCCCGAGGCGGACCGGCCCGACCTCTGGGTCTCGGGCCATTTCCATGCCGGGCACGACCTGTGGATCGGCCGGACCCGCTGGGTGGCGAACCCGGTGGAGGGGCGGGACTTCTCCGCCGATCACATTCTCACGATCGATTGAGACCGGAGGGGCGCCGGTGGCGTACCTGTCCGGCAACGAACCGCCGGAGCTCGCCCATGAACGCTTTCATCGCCGTGGTCCTCGTCTGCGCCAACGGGATCCCGATCGAGGCCTGCACCGACGACAAGGCCAGCGAAGTCCGCAAGGTCCGCGTCGCCAACGAGCTCGGCTGCACCAACGGCTGGCAGGAGATCATCGCCCGCACCGACCTACGGGACGAGGTCGGCAAGACGAGCTACCTCAAGACCGAGTGCCGCCGGGTGAAGCAGGCCGACTGACCCGGACGCGGCCGACTACTTGTCGTACTTGATGTAGGCGAAGCGCGGATCGGTGGGGGTGCCCTCGAGCGCGCCGCCCTCGGTGCCGGGCTGCCAGCCGACCACCTCCTCGATCTTGGCGGCCAGGGCGAAGTCCTTCTCGGTGATGCCCTTGGCGGCGTGGTTGGTCAGCCGAACCTCGACCCAGGCGTAGGAGGCGGTGATGTCCGGGTGGTGCCAGGCGGCCTCGGCGAGGTGGCCGACCGTGTTGATCACCATCAGCGTGCCCTTCCAGCTCGCGGTCTTGTAGGTGCGCCGGATCCAGCCCTCTTCCAGGCGCCAGGCCGGAAGCTCGCGCGCGAGGCGCTCCGTGACGGTGGCGTCGTCGATCACGTCGTCCCGTGTGCCGGCCATGGTCCCACTCTCCCTCGAACACGCAGCGTTGCCGACTCTCTGCGCCCGGCCCCGGCCGTGCGCAAGGGATCACGCCCGGTTCGCAAGGTGTCGCGCCGGATCCGGAAGGATTGGCCAGTTCGGAAGCGACCATCCGCCCGTTGGACTTGCCAATTCGTCCTGTGGACGCCCTGGGCCCGACCTCCTATGAAGATTGCCAACCAACGCCGGCCTTCACGGGACACCCCGAGCGTTCGACTTGGAAACCAGGGAGAGTCCCTCATGCTGTCACGGCGCGGATTGCTCGCGACGGCGGCACTGTTGCCCCTGCCCTGGAGCCTCGCCCGGCCGGCGCGGGCGGCCGGGCCGTCCTTCCGGGTGGGCAGCCTGCCGTTCGGCACGGTCTCCTGGGAAGCGGCGGTGATCAAGGCGCGGGGCCTCGACAGCGCCAACGGCTTCACCCTCGACGTGGTCAAGCTCGCCGGCAACGACGCGGCACGGATCGCCTTCCTGGGGGGCCAGGTCGACACCATCGTGGGCGACCTGCTCTGGGCCGCACGGCTCGGCAACGAGGGCCGCGCGATCCGCTTCTTCCCCTACTCGACCACCGAGGGCTCGCTGATGGTGCCGGGCGACAGCCCGATCCGGACGCTGGCCGACCTCAAGGGCAAGCGCCTCGGCGTGGCCGGGGGCCCCCTCGACAAGAACTGGCTCCTGCTCAAGGCCCAGGCCCGGGACACCGTCGGCATCGACCTCGAGACCCAGGCCACCATCGCGTTCGGCGCGCCGCCCCTCCTGGCGCTCAAGCTGGAGCAGGGCGAGCTCGATGCCGGGCTGCTGTACTGGACCTACTGCGCCCGCCTGGAGCCCAAGGGTTTCCGTCGCCTGATCGGCTCGGACGACATCATGCGCGCCTTCGGCGCCACCGGCTCGATGGCCCTGATCGGCTACCTCCTCGACGACGCCACCGTGAAGGACAAGGGCGAGGCGGTGACGGGGTTCGCCCGCGCCTCCAAGGCCGCCAAGGATCTCCTCGCCAACGATCCCGCTGCCTGGGACGTGGTGCGCCCCCTGATGTCGGCTGACGACGAGGCTACCTTCCAGGTCCTGAAGCGCGACTTCCTCGCGGGCATCCCGCGCCGGCCCCTCGCCACGGAGCGCAAAGACGGCGAGACGCTGTTCAGCGTGATGGCCCGGCTCGGCGGCGAGCGCCTGGTCGGCGCGGGTACGACGCTCCCCGCGGGCCTGTACTTCGACGGCACCGGCAATGGCTGAGGCCGCCCCGCGCCCGCCCTCCGCGCGTCCGACGCCCTGATCCGATGGGCTTTGCCACCCGTCTCGCCTCCGTGCTGGTCCTCCTCGCGGGGTGGCAGGTCGCGGCCTCGGCCGCGGGCTCGCGGCTGCTGCCGGCGCCCCTGGCGATCCTGGACTTCATCGTGCGCGAATCCGCCACCGGCGACCTGTGGTGGAACGTCGGCATCACCCTCTCGCGGGTCGGCATCTCCTTCTTCCTGGCCATGACACTGGGCGTGCTCCTCGGGATCGCCCTCGGGCGCTCGCGCCGGCTCAACCTCGTCCTCGACACCCCGCTCCTCATTCTCCTCAACACGCCCGCCCTGGTGATCACGGTGCTGGCCTACATCTGGGTCGGCCTGAACGAGGCGGCCGCCATCGTCGCCGTGGTCCTGAACAAGCTGCCGAACGTCGCCGTGATCCTGCGCGAGGGGGCCCGCGGCCTCGATCCGCAACTGGAGGAGATGGCGCGCAGCTACCGCTTCGACCGGCGGACCTGGATCGCGCACGTGCTGGTGCCGCAGCTCCAGCCCTTCGCGGTGGCCGCCGCGCGCTCCGGCCTGTCGCTCGCCTGGAAGATCGTGCTGGTGATCGAGCTTCTCGGCCGGCCCAACGGCGTCGGCTTCGCGATCAACTACTACTTCGTCCAGAGCCTGAACGTGGCGGCGATCGTCGGCTACAGCATCGTGTTCATGAGCGTGATGATCGCCATCGACATCCTCATCCTCCAGCGGCTCGAAGCCTATGTCCGACGCTGGCGCTGAGGGGATGGCCGTTTCCGCCTCCGACGGCGCGGGCGCGGCCCTGCGGGTCGACATCCTCCGCAAGGTCTATGGCAGTGCCGGCCCGGAGCCCGTGGAGGCGGTGCGCGACCTCGCCTTCACGGTGACGGCGGCCGCCATCACCTGCCTGATCGGCCCCTCGGGGGCCGGCAAGACCACGACCCTGCGCATCCTCCTCGGGCTCGACGCCGATTACGAGGGCCGCGTCACGCCGCCGCCGGACGAGGCCGGCATCGCCATGGCGTTCCAGGAGCCGCGGCTGCTGCCCTGGCGCACCGTCGAGCAGAACGTCCGCCTTGCCCTGCCGCGGCCGGCCCGCACCCAGAACCTCGATGCCCTGTTCGACTCTCTCGGCCTGACACCCTGGCGGGGCCGCTACCCGGGCGCTCTGTCGCTGGGCATGGCACGGCGGGTCTCGCTCGCCCGGGCGCTCGCGCAGAAGCCGCGCATCCTCATCCTCGACGAGCCCTTCGTCTCCCTCGACGACAATGCGGCGGCGGCCCTGCGCGGCCTCGTGGTCGCGGCGGTGGAGGGCTCCGGCATGGGCGTCCTCATGGTCACCCACAACGTGGCCGAGGCCCTCGAGATCGCCGATCGCCTGCTCCTGGTCTCGGGACGACCGGCGAGCCTCCTCGGCACGATCACCCTGGATCGGCCGCGGGGCCAGCGCGAACGCGGCTGGATGGAGGCAAACCGAGCGTCCCTCGCCGCCCGATTCCCGGGCATCATCGCAAGCTGATTCGCCCTGGATCGGACAATGCTCGCGCCTCGATCGCGCGCTGTCTTCACTTCTGCCATGCCGGATGCGGCGAGACCGCGCATCCGATGAGCATCCTCCAGGGTTCCGCGGATGCCGGATATGACCATCACAATCCCCCGCCCCGGCACGTGATTTTGAAATATACCTCCTTTTTAGCATTTTATTTCACGAACGCATCTCCTCGCAGGGGCTCCTTTGACGCGAACGCAGCTTCGATCGCATGACCACACCGGCCAAGCTCAGGCTACATGCGCCAAACGCATGATGATGAGGCCAAGCTGTTTAAAACACTTTGTCTTACCAATTTGAGATATTGCAACGCACAATCCGATGCTGCGAAGCGTGAGCCTGACAGAATGTCGGCCAAAGGCTCACGAGGACTTGTGCGAAGCCTGGAAGCACAGGGCGCAAGCGAGTTGACGCCGGCCGAATTTTTCTTAGAGTTCATTCAAGCTTCGGTTTCGAGGGGCGCCGCAAAGGGATAGCGGCCCCTGACTACACAAACCCCGTCCTGGCCATTAGTGGTTTGGAAATAAGGGTTTGGCGTCCGCTACCGAGGCGAACCTATCCCTGTCGCAAACAGTCAGATCACGGCGTGATCCTGCGGGTTTTCCGCATGATGGCGGCTGCAAGATCTGTCGGAGGAATCCATGAGAGCGGTACATCTTCTCGCACTCGGCGCCGGCATGGTCGCTTCGACCACGGCGTTCGCCAACGAAGACGTCCTGAAGCGCACGGCCAACCCGGCCGAGCAGGTCCTTCAGACCGTCGACTATGCCAACACGCGCTATTCGAAGCTCGACCAGATCAACGCCAGCAACGTCAAGCAGCTCCAGGTGGCCTGGACCTTCTCGACCGGCGTGCTGCGCGGCCACGAGGGCTCCCCGCTCGTCGTCGGCAACATGATGTACGTTCACACCCCATTCCCGAACATCGTCTACGCCCTCGACCTCGACAAGGACGGCGTGATCGTCTGGAAGTACGAGCCCAAGCAGGACCCGTCGGTCATTCCGGTGATGTGCTGTGACACGGTCAACCGTGGCCTCGCCTACGCCGATGGCGCCATCATCCTGCACCAGGCCGACACGACCGTCGTCTCGCTGGACGCGAAGTCCGGCAAGGTGAACTGGTCGGTGGTGAACGGCGACCCCAAGAAGGGTGAGACCAACACCGCCACCGTTCTCCCGGTGAAGGACAAGATCATCGTCGGCATCTCCGGCGGCGAGTTCGGCGTGAACTGTCACGTCACCGCCTACGACGCCAAGACGGGCAAGAAGGTGTGGCGCGGCCACTCCCAGGGCCCCGACGCCGACATGATCATGGACCCCGAGAAGACCACCTCGCTCGGCAAGCCGGTTGGCAAGGACTCCTCGCTGAAGACCTGGGAAGGCGATCAGTGGAAGACCGGCGGCGGCTGCACCTGGGGCTGGTTCTCCTACGATCCCAAGCTCGACCTGATGTACTACGGCTCGGGCAACCCCTCGACCTGGAACCCCAAGCAGCGTCCGGGCGACAACAAGTGGTCCATGACCATCTGGGCGCGTAACCCCGACACGGGCGCCGCCAAGTGGGTCTACCAGATGACCCCGCACGACGAGTGGGACTACGACGGCATCAACGAGATGATCCTCACGGATCAGAAGGTTGACGGCAAGGAGCGTCCGCTCCTGACCCACTTCGACCGTAACGGCTTCGGCTACACCCTCGATCGCGCCACCGGCGAGCTCCTGGTCGCCGAGAAGTTCGATCCGGTCGTGAACTGGGCCTCGAAGGTCGACATGGACAAGAGCTCCAAGACCTACGGTCGTCCGCTCGTCCAGGCCAAGTACTCCACCGAGCAGAACGGTGAGGATACCAACTCCAAGGGTATCTGCCCCGCCGCTCTCGGCACCAAGGACCAGCAGCCTGCGGCCTACTCGCCGAAGACCAACCTGTTCTACGTGCCCACCAACCACGTCTGCATGGACTACGAGCCGTTCCGGGTTTCCTACACCCCGGGTCAGCCCTACGTCGGCGCGACGCTGGCCATGTACCCGGCCCCCAACAGCCACGGCGGCATGGGTAACTTCATCGCCTGGGACGGCGTCGCTGGTAAGATCAAGTGGTCGAACCAGGAGCAGTTCTCGGTGTGGTCCGGCGCCCTCGCCACCGCTGGTGACGTCGTGTTCTACGGTACCCTCGAGGGTTACCTGAAGGCCGTCGACTCCAAGACCGGCAAGGAGCTCTACAAGTTCAAGACCCCGTCGGGCATCATCGGCAACGTGATGACCTACAGCCACAAGGGCAAGCAGTACGTCGGCATCTTGTCGGGTGTCGGTGGCTGGGCCGGCATCGGCCTCGCGGCCGGCCTGACCGACCCGAACGCCGGTCTCGGTGCGGTGGGTGGTTACGCCGCCCTCTCGAACTACACCAACCTCGGTGGTCAGCTGACCGTCTTCTCGCTGCCGAACTAATCGGTCGCACGCAACGGTAGATCATAGGGTGCCGGCGCGGGTTTCCGCGCCGGCACCTTTATGATTAGAATTGGAAGAACAACACGCGAAACACGCGGCTGGTGAGCCGACGTGGTGTTCCTGGGAGAAACGTCGTTGTACACCTTTAGCAAAGCCGTCATCCGCCCTCTCGCGGCAGCGTTCGCTCTCGCGTCGGTCTCAACGCTCGCCGTGCAGGCCCAGGATGCGAAGAAGGCTGATCCGGCCCTCGCCAATCAGCTCGATCCGAATGCACCCGAGAAGGACCCGAAGCTGATCGACAAGTTCGCGGCCGTGAAGGTCGAGGACGGAAAGTATCAGGACTCGGAAGGTCACCCCACCTACCACATCACCGCTGATGGCAAGAAGTTCGACTGGTACGCCTACTCGGGCTACCGCCGCTATCACGCCGAGTGCCACGTCTGCCACGGACCCGACGCCATGGGTTCGACCTACGCGCCGGCCCTGAAGGACTCGCTCAAGACGATCGGCTACGAGGAGTTCATCGGCATCCTCGCTGGCGGCAAGCGTGACTCGCAGGCCGGCCAGGAGCGCGTGATGCCGGCCTTCGGCGATAACAAGAACGTCATGTGCTACGCCGACGACCTCTACGTCTACCTGAAGGCCCGGGCGTCCGGCGCCATGCCGCGCGTCCGCCCGACCGACAAGGAAGACAAGCCCGAGGCCGCCAAGACGGCTGAGAAGGAGTGCCTGGGCGGCTAATGGCGCATCCAGGCTCCCGGACGGGCCTCGCGCTCGCGCTCCTGTTGCTTGCAGCCGGAGCGCGACCTGCGTTGGCACAATCGCTGCCGGACCTCGTGACGACGGACACTCTGCGTGTCTGCGGCGATCCCGGCAACATGCCGTTCTCCGAGCGCAAGGAGGACGGCTTCGAGAACCGAATCGCCGCGATCATCGCCGACGAGCTCAAGGTCAAGATCCGGTACTACTGGCTGACGCAGGGGCCCGGCTTCGTCCGCAATACCCTCGGCACGGGCCTCTGCGACCTTATCATCGGCTCGGCCGCCGGTGGAGAGCTCGTCCAGCACTCGAATCCCTATTACCGCTCCGCCTATACGCTGGTCACCCGCACGGGCGAGTTCGACGGGGTGACCCGGCTCGACGATCCCAAGCTGAAGGGTAAGTCCATCGGCGTCATCGGCGGCACGCCCCCGGTGAACCGGATGGGCGAGGTCGGCCTCGTCAGCTCCATGAAGGCCTACGCGCCCTATCAGCTCGATCCGGCCCGCAAGCACCAGACGGTCTCGGCCGAGGTCATCGCGGATCTCGCCGAGAAGCGCATCGATGCCGCCATCCTCTGGGGACCCGCCGCCGGCTGGCTCGCCAAGCACAGCGGCGTGCCGATGACGGTGGTGGCGCTGCTGCAGGAGCCCGATCGGCCGCCGCTCACCTTCCGGATCGCCCTCGGGGTGCGCCTGGAGGAGAACGACTGGAAGCGCACCCTCAACACGATCCTGCGCAAGCGCCGCGCCGATATCGAAAAGGTGTTGCGCGACTACGACGTGCCGCTGCTGGAGGAAGAGGGCAACAAGCTCCTCGACGCTCCAAGCCCCTGATATTGTCCCCAAGGATGTCGGGGGCGACAGGAGAGAGAGACCGCGATGGCGGCGATCGGATGGGCTCCGTCGCCGCCATCGTCGTTCAGACCCCTGCGCGCGCATCGTCGACCAGAGCCCATGGCGGCGGTTCGCGACGGCCCTTCGGATCGAACCGGACAGGGCCGATCGCATCCGCGTGGAGCTAGGCATTCGCCGCCTGACGCCTCTCTGCGCGGGAGCTGGGATCCTCGTGCCCCGATCCGGTCTCCCTCGGGGTCAGCCCGGAGGGCCAGAAATCCCGCGCGGGCGACGGGCGCATGCCGGAGAGTACCGACGCGATCGCCGAACGCAACTTGGGCTGTCCCGTCTCGGCCCCTTGCACCGCCTCGTCGCCTGGACCGACGGCTGCGTCGGCGTCTCGAATGCCGAGAGGGCGGCTCTTTCCGCCGGGGTCGATCCCAGATCCCCGATCGAGATCCGGCCCAGATCAGACCCGCTCGATGCCGGCGGCGTCGAGCTTGGCGAGGGCTGCGGCGACCGTCTCCGGCCCAATGCGCAGGGTGGGGGCGATCTCGGCCAGAGGCACCAGCACGAAGGCGCGCTCGCGCACGAAACGGTGTGGCAGTACGAGGCGCGCATCCGAGATCGTCGCGCCCTCGTAGGACAGAACGTCGATATCGATCACCCGCGGACCCCAACGGCGTTCGCGCACCCGGCCCATGGCGGTCTCGATGGCGAGGCCCACCTCCAGGAGTTCGTGCGGGGTGAGGCTGGTCTCGATCCCGATCGCGGCGTTGAGGAACCAGTCCTGGTCGGTGTCGCCCCAGGGCGGCGTGCGATAATTCGACGAGCGCGCGGTGACGCGGATGCCCGGTGTGGCCGCCAACCGCGCCACCGCATCGGCCAGGGTCGCGGCCTTGTCGCCGAGATTGCTGCCGAGGCCGAGATAGGCGGCGTGCCAGTCCGGTCCACTCCTCATCGAGCAGCCTCGCGGCGACGCACGATCTCGATGGCGACGCCGTCGATCACGGCCGGGACAGGCGCGCTCGGCTTGTCCACCCGCACGCGGATCTCGGTGATGGGCGAGTGACGGTCGAGGATCTCGCCCGCGATGGCTTCCGCGAGGGCCTCGATCAGGTCGAAGCGCCGCTGCGTGGCGATCCGGGTCACGATCTCGGTGAGGTCGGCGTAGCTCACGGTCCGGGCGACGTCGTCGGAGCGCCCGGCCGCCCCGAGGTCGAGGCGCACATCGAGCGAGACGTAGAAGCGTTGCCCGAGGCGAGCCTCCTCGGGCAGGAGGCCGTGGAAGGCAAAGACCGCGATCCGGTCGACGAGGATGCGGTCGCTCATGCGGAGCGTCCCATCACGGCGTCGACCACCCGCAGGGCATCGACGTGCGGGCGGACATCGTGAACGCGCACGATCAGCGCCCCGAGGGTCGCGGCGAGGACGTGACTGCCGATCGAGCCGAAGAGCCGGTCCACCGGCTTGGTCTCGGCATCGTGCAGGCGTCCGAGGAGGGATTTGCGCGAGACGCCGACGAGGACGGGAAAGCCGAGGGCCACGATCTCGGGCAGGCGCCGCAGGGCTTCGAGGTGCTGCGCCCAGCTCTTGCCGAAGCCGATACCGGGATCGAGCACGATGTCGCCGTCGCGCAGGCCGGCGGCCCGCGCGATGGCCAGCGAGCGCTCGAAGAAGCGCAGCATGTCGGCGACGATGTCGAGGGCCGGATCGATCGTCTCCCGGTTGTGCATGATCATCACGGGCGCGCCGTAATCGGCGGCGACCCGGGCGATGTCGGGCTCGCGCTGCAGGCCCCAGACGTCGTTGACTATGCGGGCGCCGGCCTCCAGCGCCACCCGGGCGGTCGAGGCCTTATAGGTGTCCACCGAGATCGGAACGGGCAGGCGGGCCGCGAGGTCGCGGATCACCGGCAGGATCCGAGCCTGCTCCTCCTCGGCCGGGACGGGCACGTGGCCGGGGCGGGTGGATTCGCCGCCGATATCCACCAGGGCCGCGCCCTCCGCCACCAGGGCCTCGGCCTGGGTGCGGGCGGCCACGACATCCGCGAAGCGGCCGCCATCGGAGAACGAATCGGGCGTGACATTGAGAATGCCCATCACGAGCACGCGCCGACCGAGATCGGGCAGGAGCGTCGTCAGCGGAGCCGGCAGGTCTGGGGGCACGAGATGCTCGGGTTCGAAGGCGGGCGCGACCGGAGCGCGTCCTCGGCCGGGATGCCGCTGTCTTTGAACGCAATGCTCGGTCGGAGCAACGCCCCTGCCGGCGCTGGGGCCGAACGGGGCCAAGTCCTGCGCCGCCGCCGGGCGGCGCCCCTGCGACGTCCGCGTGACCCGGTCAGGTCCCGCCGCGGTAGCAGCGGATCTCGGCCTCGGCCTGGGCCCGGCGCAGGTCGGCCACCTGATCGTCGAAGACCTTGGTCGACTTGAACTGGGCCGTGCGCTGGCCGATGCCCTGGCGCAGGGACAGCACGGTGCTGGCCTGGACATACTTGTCGTAGGGCAGCAGCGAGGCGAGGGCATCCAGGGAGCAGGAGCAGCGCGACAAGGATTCGCGCGACTGGCCGTTCGCCGCCATGCAGCCGAAGATGTAGTCGGCCCGGGCCTCCGTGGGGTAGTCGTTCTCGGACTCGGCCGCGGTCGCCGCACCCGCCAGGAAGGCCGCGGCGCAGGCGCCGGCGGCGAGGTGCGGGAGCCGCTTAACCAGCGTTCGGATCATAGCTCAGGTTCTCCTGCAGGAGTTCGCCGCCCTCGGCGTTCTTGGAGCTCGCCTCGATCGAGACGAGCTCGCCCGGCACGGCCGCGGACGTGACGAAGGTGTATTTCAGGTTCTCGAAGCCGCGCATGCGCTCCTTCATCTTGTCGTCGAGGAAGGGCTGAGTTTCGATGCGCCAGGCGTCGACCTTCTGGCCCTTGTAGTCGATCTGCATCGGCGTCACGGTGGCGTTGTCGCGCAGGCCCTTGCGGATGGCGTTCTTGATGTAGCGCGGATTGGCCATCAGCACGCGGGCGAGATCCATGAGATGGTGCTCCAGGAAGAGCGTCATCACCGGGTTGCCGGGCATGTCCTCGAACGGGCCGGCCGGGAAACGGTTGGCCCCGGAGAACATCTCCACGCGGATGTTGCGGTTCTCCGCAGCGTTGCCGGGCTCGATCCCGAGCTTGATCGTGTCGTTCAGCGGCGGTCCGAACGGGCCCTTCGAGATGCCGCTGCGGCGCAGGTAATCGTAGGTCAGCTTCGACCCGGGCGGGACGTTCTTCATCTGCGGCTGCTCGAAGAGCAGGTCCGAGGCGTCGGGCGTCGTCGCGGTGCTGGCCTTTGTCACGGCGGACGCGTCGGGCGTCGCCGGTGGCGCGGGGGTGGTCGGCGGGGTCTGGGCGAGGGCGGGTGCGCCGGCGAGCATCAGCAGCGCGGCGAGTGTGACGGGCTTCAAAGCGGCGCTTCCTCATTCAGCGGCGGACGCACATTGGGCTGCACGTTACTGCCGATGGTCCGGTAGATGTAGTCGGGCGGGATCTCGGCCGCCTCCTCGGCGGCGAGGCCCCGCACCTTGGCGTGGAGCGGCGAGAGCGAGCAGGCCGGATCGGTGGCCGCCGCATCCCCGGCGAGAGCCAGGGCCTGGCAGCGGCAGCCGCCCCAGTCCTTCTCGCGCCGGTCGCAGGAGCGACAGGGCTCCTGCATCCAGTCCGTGCCGCGATAGGCCGTGAAGGCCGGCGCGTTCGCCCAGATGTCGCCGAGCGAATGGTCGGACACGTACCAGAATTCGAGGTTCGGGATCGTCTCGGCCGCGTGGCAGGGAAGCACCTTGCCCTGCGGCGTCACGTTCATGAGCTTGCGCCCCCAGCCGCCGGCGCAGGCCTTGGGGTATTTCGCGTAGTAGTCCGGCACCACGAGGTCGATGACGAGCTGGCCCTTCAGGCGCTCGCGGGCGGCCTCGACGATGCGGATCGAGCGGTCGACCTCCGCTTTATTCGGCATCAGGGCGGCGCGATTCACGTAGGCCCAGCCGTAATACTGGGTGTGGGCCACCTCCAGGCGCTTGGCCCCGAGCTTTACCGCGAGATCGATGAAGCCCTCGACCTCGTGGATGTTGCCCCGGTGGATCACCGAGTTCAGCGTCAGCGGCAGGCCGAGCTGGGTCACCCGCTCGGCGAAGGCGAGTTTCTGCGGCTGGGCGTTCTTGAGGCCGCCGATCTTCTCGGCATTGGCCGCGTCGACGCCCTGCACCGAGAGCTGCACGTGGTCGAGGCCGGCCTCGTAGAGCGCGTCGAGCTTCTGCAGGGCGCCCCCGACGCCGGAGGTGATGAGGTTGGAATACAGGCCGAGTTTCGCGCAGGTCGCGGTGATCTCGACGATGTCGTTGCGCGCCGTCGGCTCACCGCCCGAGAGGTGGACGTGCAGCACGCCGAGGCCCGCCGCCTCCGTCAGCACCCGCTGCCACGTGGCGGTGTCGAGCTCGCCCGAGCGCCGGTCGAGCTCGAGCGGGTTCGAGCAGTAGGGACAGCGCAGGGGGCAGCGATGGGTGAGCTCCGCCAGGAGTCCGACCGGTGCCGGCAGGGTGGGGACGTTCGGCGTGATCGCGTTCATCGCTCCAGGACCCGTTTCGTGGCCAGATCGTTCAGCATCACGAGGATGTCGGCCTCGATCACGGCGGGGTCCGCCGTGAATTTCTCGCCCAGCAGGGCGGCGATGGCGCGCACGCTGCGCTGCCCGTCGACCAGTTCGAGGACCGCCACCGCGTTGGCGTCGAGGTCGAAGGTGCGCTCGGGCGCCAGGAGGACGTGCTGGTTGCGCACGGCATCGTGGCGCAGTCGCACGCCCCGGGGCAGGCGCGGCACGTCGTGCGCCGCGAGGGTGCCGGTCCCGGCCGCCTGCGCCACGGCGGGCTCGGGGACGAGCCCCGTGCCGGGCGTCCAGGCGTCGGGCGGGGTCAGGCCGGGGGCCACGTAGGCGAAGTAGAGGGCGTCGAGCTGGGTCCAGAGCACATTGCACTTGAAGGTCAGGGCGTCCATCGCCTGGCGCTGCAGGGCCGGCGTGGTGGCGTGCTCCTTGACGTACGCGATGGCGAAGTCGGCGTCGCGCGGAGCCTGGGTCAGGCGCTTGTCGAAATAGGCCAGCGTGTCCTTGGTGATGAAGTCGTAGTTCTTCAGCATCCCGGCCACCCGCTCCGAGATGATGGTCGGCGAGAACATCTCGGTGAGCGAGGAGGCGATGGCCTCCAGCAGCGAGCGCTCCTTCACGAAGTGCACGTAGGCATCCACCGAGAACCGGGTCGCCGACAGGATGCCTTGCGTCGATTCCACGTAGTCGCGGGCAAAGCCCACGCCCTCGGCGAGCTTGAGCCAGCGCTCGATGCCGCCGTCGCCGGGGGCGTCGCCGTCGTGGTCGACGATGCGCTGGCGCCAGACCCGGCGCAGGGACGCGTCGGTCATGCGCGCGAGGACGGCGGCGTCCTTCACCGGGATCATCGCCTGATAATAGTAGCGGTTCAGCGCCCAGGCCCGGACCTGATCCTTGCTGAGCTTGCCGTCGTGCAGGAGTCGGTGGAACGGGTGCAGGTTGTGGTAGCGGCGCGCGCCGATGTCGCGCAGGGCCGCTTCCAGCTCCTCCGGCGAGAGCAGGCGCTGGGCCTCATCGGTCTTCGGGGTCGGGAAGGGCGCGGTCATGGCGTGGCTCGCGGATCAGCGTGGAGCGGTTTTAGGAACTTTTCTTATCAATCGCGCCGCGCCCCGTGAAGGCCGCGGGCGCGCCGACGCAATTCAATCGGACACAATGTATGTCGTCGGCACTAAACTGCCAGATGGACGCCTCACGAAAGAGTCAGCGTCAAACCGTCATGGGCCACGGTCCAGCCCGCAGCCTCGACCTGGCGCCGCGCCTCGGAGCCCTCGACCAGCACCGGGTTGGTGTTGTTGATGTGGACGAAAACCCGGCGGCCGATCGCGACGTCGGACAGGGCCGCGATGGAGCCGCCCTCGCCGGTCATCGGCACGTGGCCCATGCGCCAGCCGGTCTTGGTGCCGACGCCGGCGCGGATCATGTCGTCGTCGAGGAGCACGGTCCCGTCGAAGAGCAGGCCGTCGACCCCGCCGATGCGGGCCTTCAGGTCCTCGGTGACGCGGGCGCAGCCGGGAATGTAGGCGAGGCGCCGCCCGCCGGACTCGATCATCGCGCCCACCGTGGTCTCGGTCTCGGCGCCGATCTGCAGGGTCTCGTCCTCCAGCCAGAGGGGCACCTTGCCGGGCACCGCGAACAGGGTGACGTGCAGGCCCGGCACCGGCTCGAAGCGCCGGTCGAGGGCGATCGGCTCGCGGGCGACGACGCCCGTGGCCATCACGTCGAACACCCGGTTGGCGTTGACGGAGTCGAGGATGCCGGCGGTGCCGTAGAGGGTGAAGGGCTGGCCCTCGCGCAGGGTCAGCAGGCCGGCGACGTGGTCGACGTCGCCGTTGGTCAGCAGCACGGCCTGGATCGGCGAGTGCCGCAGCCCCGTACGCGGGTGCATCGCCGGATTGTCGAACAGCTGCTGGCGGAGATCGGGGGAGGCGTTCACCAGGAGCCAGCGCTCTCCATCGGGGGAGACGGCGATGCTCGACTGGGTCCGCGGCCTGACGCGGGTCTCGTCCTCACGGGCAAGGGAGCAGATCGGGCAGCGGCAATTCCACTGGGGAAGGCCGCCGCCCGCGGCCGAACCGAGGATCACGACATGCATGGTGGAACCGACGCTGCCTTCGGACCCTCGGGTTCGATTAAACTCAGTTGAAGGTGTCGATCTCAGCCGACTCGTAGCTGGTGACTTCCATGCCGACGCAGATCTCGGAAACGATGGGGGCAGCCCAGGTCATGGTGTTTCTCCTGAAGGTTTCTTCTGAACGTCAGCAGCATCCCGATCGCCTCTAAGAAGATCGTAAGACACTGACGGCGCAGAGATTTCTGTCGCCGCGCTGGTATCGACAATTTGGCCCGGCAGTTCAAGCGCTAAATTGCCGGTTCCTCCCGTCCACCCCCGCGAATCCGGTGTCGGCGTTAACGCGGCATGCCCGTTTCAGTGCCGGAAATCCTGTCCCTTCAGGTCCAGCATGAAGCCCCGGCCCCGCACCGTGACGATGACCGGGCCGCCGAGGCGGACGAAGTCGGACAGCTTGGTCCGCAGGTAACCCACGTAGACATCGACGACATTCAGGGAGAGGCCGCCCTGGCCGGCCCAAAGCTTGTCGAAGATGTCGCCCCGCGAGACCGGGTGGTTGGCGTTGTCCATCAGCAGGGCGAGGAGCTCGGCCTCGCGGGGGGTGAGGCGCGCCGTCGCATCCGCGAATCCGACCTGACGGACGGTCAGGTCGAGCATCAGCTTGCCGGCGGTGACCAGGGTGCGGGGCTCCTCCGAGGCCTTGCGGCGCAGGAGGTGGGTCTGGAGGCGGGCCAGGAGCTCGTCGAAGACGAAGGGCTTCACGATGTAGTCATCGGCCCCGAGCGCCAGCCCCTCGGCGCGGTCGCGGACCTCGTCCCGGGCGGAGAGGAAGAGTATCGGCCCCGGATAGCCGCCCTCGCGCAGGGAGCGGCAGACATCGTGGCCGGAGCCGTCCGGCAGGGTGATGTCGAGAACCACCGCCTCGGGCGCCTCGGCGCGGGCGGCCGCGAGGGCGTCGTCGACCCGTCCGGCGACGCCGACGGAGAAGCCCTCCGCCTCCAGGCCGCGGGCGAGCATGGCGCGAATGTCGCTGTCATCCTCGACGATCAGTACGCGCGTCATGCCACGGTCTCCTGGGCGCCCGTCGGGTGAGGCGAGGGGGGATGCTCGGCGTCGCTGGGGGACAGCGCGGGCAGATCGAGGGCCACCTGCGCACCGCGCCCGCCCGGACCCGCCCCGAGGCGGATCGTGCCATCATGCCGCTCCACGACCCAGCGCGCCAGGGCCAGACCGATGCCGAAGCCGGCCTCTCCCGTGGGGCTGTCGCGGCGGAAGCGCTCGAACAGGCCGTCGCCGAGGTCGGGGAAGCCGGGCCCGTCGTCGGTGATCGTCACCACCGCGTGCCCCCCCTCCGCCCGCGCCAGGGCGACCACCACCCGGGTGAGCCCGGTGGCGTGGCGCAGGGCGTTGTCGATCAGGCTCTCGACCACCTGGCGCAGCCATTCCCGGTCGGCGAGCAGCATCGGGTCGGCCTCGACCAGAGCGAGGCTCAGCGCCACGCGGCGGCGGGCGGCCTCGGAGCCCATGCCGTCGACGGCGTCGGCGAGGATCTCCCCCGCGCCCACCGGGCGGCGGTCGAGCTCGATCTGCCCCGATTCGGAGCGGGCGACGCGCAGCAGGTCCTCGACCCGGCGCTTCAGGCGCAGGGCGCGCTTGCGGATGGTGGCGAAGACCGGGGTGACGTCGGTCTGGCGCCCGGCCGAGCGGGCCGCGATGTCACATTCGCCCAGGATGACCGTGAGGGGCGTGCGCAGCTCGTGGCTGACATCGGCGAAGAAGCGCCGGCGCGAGCGGTCCACCGCCTCCAGGCGGGCATTGGCGGCGCGCAGATCGAGGGTGCGGGCCGCCACCGTGTCCTCCAGGGCGGCCCGGTCGGCCGCGAGCCGGCCCTCGCGCCGGGCGAGGCGGGCGGCCATGCGGTTGAAGTTCGCCACGAGCAGGCCGAGCTCGTCGCGGGTCGCCACCGACAGGCGGGTGTCGAGCTCGCCCCGGCCCACGGCGCCGGCGGCGCGGCGCACCGCCTCGATCCGGGCCAGCACGGGACGGGTCACCGCCCGGTAGAGCAGGAGCACGAGGGCGAGCGCCCCCGCCACGGCGGCCAGCGACGCGACCCGCAGGGTGCCGGAGAGCGCGCGCGCCGCGTCCGAGCCGGCGATCATCGAGCGCCGCTCCACCTCGATCAGGAAGGAGAGCGGTTGCCCGGTCATGGCACCGAAGCCGTTCAGGGCGCCCCGGATCGCCGCCCGGCGCGACTCGTCCTCCGACTGGCGCAGCACCTGGGTCACCTGCCGGTCGAGGACGGCGCGGGCCGCGCGCAGCTGGGCGAGGGGCCGGGTGCGGGCGGCGTACTGGGTGCGGTCGAGGGGGTCGTCACTCGACGCGATGGAGCGCCCCAGGGCCTCGTCCACCGCCACCAGGGCGCGGTCGACATGGGCGCGCGCCACCGCGAGTCCCTCCGGCTGCGCATCCGGGTTGCTCACCGCCTCCAGGGCGGCGAGCCCGTACTGGGTCATGCGCCCGGAGAGTTCGACCAGAAGTTCGAGGCGCCCCTGGGCCGCCAGCGTCCGGTCGATGGTACGCTCGGCGGCGCCGATCGAGGCGAGGACGCCGAGGGCCGCCAGGACCACGAGGAGCGCGGTGCCGCCGAGCAGGAGCGCGAACCGGACCTTCAGCGAGCGCATGGTCGTGCCGACATCGTCTTGCCCGATCGTCCTGCCAAACCGTCTTGCGCAATCGTCCCGACGTGTTTCTCGGGCCTTGACCAGGACGGCCACCCGGACTGCACTGCATTCCGCGTTTGCCTGATCATCCCGTCTGCTCCGACGACCTTGCGATCAACATCGGGCGCGCATGCTCTGTAGGCTCAGGGCCGGTTCGGTTGCAAGCGTTGCCGCGCGGCGGGCGCGGGGCGCGCGCCCCTGATCGCGGGCGCCCCGCTTACAGGTCGCGCGGCTGGCTGCCCCGGACGGCGCAGCGCCACCGCGTCACCTGCCATTCCGGGTGCTCCGCCTGCCACTTGGCGATGGCGCTCTGGGAGTTGCGCAGGCAGATGTTCGGGCTGCGCGCCTCGAACGAGAGGTCGATCTTGTCCTCGCGGCACTGCGAGGGCTGCGACAGGAGGCAGATCGAGAGCAGGATGAGCATGAGGAGGCCGGGTTCGCGCTGGGGACAAGCGGGACACCGGCACTATGGTACCGCCCGCGGACCCAGAAAATTGTCCGATCGGGAGGATTGTGCAAGTCCGGAGGGTCATCGGCCCGGCATCGAGGGCCGCCCCTCCGGGGCCGAGACGGTGGGCCCGGCCCTCCAATTCGCCGTGGGCGCGCCCGAAAGAGCCGGAAACGGCCTCAGGCCGCCACCCAGAGCTCGCCCTTGCCGAGGGTGGCGAGGTCGCCGGAGTAGCGCGTCAGGGCCCCGGCGGCGAGATCCGCGTGGGCTGGGCTGAGGGGGCGCAGCGAGCGGGCCAGGAGGCGCAGGAACACGAGATCGTGCGTGCCGGTCTCGACGAAGCTCGGGGACAGGGCCCCGACGGCGCCGGCCAGGAGGGTGCCCCGGCGCATGCCGTAGCCCGGATGGTCGCCCAGACTCGTCGCCGCGATGGTGCCGGCGATCATCCGCGCGCCCGCATGGGCGCCCGCCCGGCCGACCAGGATCAGGCCACGCCGCATGCGGTCGCCGAGATAGTCGCCGGCGCTGCCGCGGATCACCAGGGTGGCGCCGTCGAGGCCGGCCTTGGCGGCGTAGACCGCGCCGCCGGCATGGTCGCCGGCATCGCCCTCGATCGTGATCGTGCCGCCGGTGGCACCCGAGCCCGCGAAGGGACCGGCCGACCCCGTGACCGTCACCGAGCCGCCGGCCATGCCTTCGCCGAGGCGCTGCCCGACATCGCCGGTGACCCGGATGCGGCCGCCGCTGAGCGATGCGCCGACCCGGTCGAGGCGCGACGAGCCCCCCTCGATGACGAGGCCGTCGGAACCGTCGAGGGACAGCGTGAAGCAATCGCCGAGCGTCAGGCCGCGCCGGCTCGTGCCGACGGGGAGCTTGCCCGCCTCGGCCTCGGTCAGGCCGCTGAGCGCGAGCGGGGTGACGTGCCGGAAATCGAGCCGCTCCGGCGGCTCCTGGCGCAGGGTGAGGGTACTCATGCCGCTCCAGCCTCGCTGCCCGGCTCCTTCGAGAGCAGGTTCTTCAGATGATAATGGTGGCGGCCGAGATTGCCGCCGTAATTGCCGGCCGTGACGGCCACGAGCCCGTGCGCCGCCCCCGCTTCGGTCGCCGCATGCAGGGCCGCGCGCATGGATTCGGCCACCGCGTCGGAGGTGAGCGCGTCGATGACGATTTCCAGCACGACGCCGACCTCGGCCGAGAGCTCGGTGCCGGCCCGGCCCTTGAGGGTCGGGCAATAGGCGTCGTTGGTCGAGGCCATCATGCCCTTGGTGCGCGCGCCCACCTTCGAGCCGGAGCGGACGATGCCGCCCGGGAAGGGCAGGATCGCGCCGGAGACCGCGCGGGCGGCCTCCACGGCGATCTCAGCGACCTTCAGGGTGTCGGCGTGCTTGCGCCCGAGGAACAGCAGGTTGCCGCCGCCGACCGCGCCGTCCACCGCGCGGACGAAGTCCTCGCACAGGAACTCGCCGTCCATGACGGGGATGCGCCAGTAGCGCCGGGCCTTTCCGGTGACCGGGTCGGTCAGGCGCTTGGCCACCGCGAAGCCGTCGCCGAAGTAGCGGATCGCGCCGCCGAGCTTGATCTTCGTGGGGCCGTCCACGCCGGCGTAGCAGGCGGTGCCCGGGCAGGTGAGGATGCACTGGCCGACCCGCTTGAGGAGCTGGTCCTTGAGGCCGTTCGGCTCGAAGCCGAACAGCAGCACGCGCACGCCGGGGCGCCCGTCCGGGGTCTCCTCGGGGGAGAGCTCGCAGTCGATCCCGGCCTCGGCGCCGCAGCCGATCACCGAGGTGGCGAAGCCCGTCATCACGGTGGCGGCGATCATCGCCCACTTGGCCGTGTCGTTGGTGATGATGATCGCCGTTCCGGCGACGTCGAACGCCTCCGCGAAGGTGTCGATCACCGGAATGCCGTTGAGGGTGAGGTCCGTCATCTCAGTCACCCGTCCCCACGCGACGCATCTTTCTCACGACCGACATGCGACCTCCGCGAACACGTCCGGCTTCGGGAAGGCCTCGTCCGGCACCGCGAAGCTCTTCAGGCCGGTGCCGAAGCGGTCCTGCAGGTAGGTCTCGGAGCGGGCCACCATCGCCTTGTCGGACTCGACGGCGAGTTCCAGGGTGCGGCCCGAGCGCCAGGCCACCACCTCGCCGTCCTCCACGATGGTCTCGCCGTCCTTGAGCACCAGCTTGGCGCGGGCGAACATGGCCGTGCGGTCGGGGTCGTCGCGGTAGATCGCGACGTCGGCCCGGGCGCCCTCGCGCAGGTGGCCGCGATCGGCAAGCCCGAGGAGCTTGGCGGGACCCGAGCGCGTCAGCTGGGCGATCTCCGAGAAGCTGTACTCGCGCTCGATGGCGCAGAGGCCGGAGCGCTCGGCGATCACCTTGTGCAGGGAGGATATCTCGCGGTCGCGCTCCTCCTTGTCCATCAGGAAGTGGATAATGCGCGGGTAGTCGGTGAAGGGACCGCCGTTCGGATGGTCGGTGGTCAGGATGGTGCGCTCCGGCTCCTTGGACAGGAGCATGAGCTCGAGGCCGATCGCCCATTGCAGGGAGCTCACGGCGCCGCGCGGCTTGTAGAGGAACGGCACCACGCCGCCGCCCTCCGCGTCGCCCGCGGTGACGATCCACTTCTTCGGGTTGGCGCCCTTGCGACCGGCGAACTGGCGCAGGATGTCGAGGGAGATCGTCACGGTCTGGCCGAAGGCGACCTGGCCGACGTCGTAGGTGGCGTTGGGGTGCGCCTCCATGGCCTCGGTGATGCGCTCGGCCGCCGAGCGGAAGCCGCCCGTGAGGGGGTTCTCGGGGTCGGCGACGCCGTAGCCGTAGAACTGGGCATGGGCGAAGTGGATGCGCCGCCCCTCCGCCGCCTCCAGGGTGTCCACGAAGGACTCGTCGGCGCCCGGGATGCCGAGGTTGTTGCAGTGGACGTGCAGCGGGTGCGGCACGCCGATCTCCTCGACCGCGTCGAGGAGGGCGCCCATGATCTTGCGGGTGGAGAGGCCGTAGACCGGGATCTCGTCGTCGAGGCTGAGCTTCAGCATCCCGTCCTTGAAGGCCGAGGCGCCGCCCGCGTTGATGCACTTGACGCCGAGGCCCCGCGAGGTCGCCACCGAGAGGGCGACGAGGTCGCGCACCGCCGCCTTGCCCTCGCGCGCCCGCAGGAGCTGGAGCAGGTGGTCGTCGTTGCCCATCACCGTCAGGGCGCCGCGGTCGAGCAGCGGGATGTCGGCGAGCTCGAGCTGGGTGGCGAGCGCGTTGGCGGGCGGCATCGCCGGCTCGACCGCCAGGGTGTAGCCCATCCGGGCGTAGTTCGCGCCGATCCAGGCGGCCGAGCCGCCCGCATGCGCGAACGGATGGCCCTCGGGCGCAGCCTCGCTGGCGTAGAGTTCGGGCAGCAGCAGGCGGCTCATCACCACGTTGCCGCCGGCGATGTGCGAATGGACCTCGACGCCGCCCGCCATCACCACGCAGCCGGTGGCGTCGACGGTGCGGTCGGGCGCGCGGTCGGAGACGGGCACGACGCGCCCGTTCTCGATCCAGACCTCGCCGACCGCGTCGCGGCCGGCCGTCGGGTCGACGACCCGGCCTCCGTGAATCCGGATCAGCATGCGGCGGCCTTCTTCTGCATGAGGCGGTGTTGAAGTCGATCGTGGATGGCGGTGAGGATGCCGGCCGCGCTCAGCTCGGCGGTCGGGCCGGGGGCCGGCGCGTAGGTGATCGCCGCCCGGCGCTCGTCCCACAGGCTGCCGCCGGCGCTCTCGCCGGGAACGCCCACGGCGAAGACCACGTCGGCGACGTCGCCGCCGGCCTCCGGGCTGCCGACGCCCACGATGGCGACGCTGGGGAGGGTGCCGAGCCAGTCGGGGCGCGGGGCGGGCAGGGAGGCGAGCCACAGGGCGGCGTCCGCCTCGCCGGCGGCGATCTGGCGGGCGCTGTCGAAGCGCCAGGGATCGTGCTCGGGCACGTGCCGGCCGAAACCGACGCGGGGGGCCTGGCCGGTGGTCCAGGCGGCGAGCTGCAGGAGGGCACGGCCCTGGAACGGATCGGCGAGGGGCAGGCCGAAGAAGCGCGTGACCTCGTTGAGGTCCTTGATCATGCCCTGGAGCATCTCGACGCCCAGTTCGCCGATCTCGGCCGGGTCGTACAGCACGACGCCGTACTGCGCGGCGGCGAGGCGCCGGGCCAGGTCGGCATAGGCCGCCTCGCCGCCGAGGTTGCCCTTCAGGAAGGCGCGCAGATGCGCGACCGAGACGGCGAGGCCGCCGACCTCTGCCGGATAGGCTACGTGTCGGGTGGCGCCGTTGCGCGGGCCGCCCAGGGACAGGATCACCCGCTCGGAACCGGCGGCGCGGCCCCGCGTCGCCTGCGTGCCGGCGATGTCCTGGACGATGGGGCGGTCCCAGGGGGCGTTGCCCACGATGAGGACCGCATCGGCCCGGCCGACGGCCTCGGCGGGCGTCGTCGTCATGGCCCCGCTGCGGCTGAGCGATCCGAGCTCGGCATAGAGGCTCGGGCCAGCCACGGGATCGACGGAGGCACCGAGGGCGTCGGCGAGATGGTAGGCGGCGCGCACCGCGCTCAACTCGGCGCAGAGCCCCGCCAGGACAACATTCTGCGCTGAAGCGAGGAGCGTGGCGGCGGCCTCCACCGCCGCGTCCGCGTCCGTCGCACCACCCTTCACCCAGGCCGCCATGCGTTGCACCTTGGAAAATCGAGGGCCCGGCGCGCGCCGTATTCGGCGTCGCGCACGGCGGGACTGAGCCAGTCCGTGTCGTTGGGGCGGCACGTTTGCATCGCCGCCGCCCCCCAGGCAACCCCCCTGAACCGCGTCGGGCGAATCAGACGCCCGGCACCGCGGCGGGAGATTTGTCCGATGCGCTTGCGACGGGTCGGCGCTCCGTGGGAGAAGCCGGCGGCGCGGGATCGGCGGCCCGCGGGGGCACGAGGCCGTTCGGAGCGGGGAGGACGGGGCACGATGGAGGGGATCGACGTGATGCGGATCCCGAGCGGGCCGGGCGGACCCGGCGCCGGCCTTCGCGTGCACGCCCCGGCCCGCCTGCATTTCGGTTTCCTCGACCTGCATGGCGGCCTCGGCCGGCGCTTCGGCAGCATCGGCCTCGCCCTCGACGCCCCCGCCGTGACCCTGACCGCCCGTCCGGCCGAGCGCCTCGACGTGACCGGGCCGGAGGCACGCCGGGCCGCCGCCTACGCGCTGGCGGCCGCGGGCCACCTCGGCATCGCCGGTCACGCCGCACTGACCATCGAATCGGCGATCCCCGCCCATGCGGGCTTCGGCTCCGGCACGCAGCTGGCGCTCAGCGTGGCGGCCGCGCTGGCTGGCCTGGCCGGGCGGCCCTTCGCGCCAGAGGATTTCGCCGACGCCCTCGACCGGGGGAACCGCTCGGGGGTCGGCCTCGCGGCCTTCACCCAGGGGGGCCTCATCGTCGATGGCGGCCGCGACCCCGACGGCAACCCGCCGCCGGTGATCGCCCGCCTGGCCTATCCGGAGGCCTGGCGCGTGGTGCTGATCCTCGACACCGAGATGACCGGCGTCCACGGCACCCGCGAGGTCGCGGCCTTCCGCGACCTGCCGCGTTTCCCGGAGGCGCAGGCGGCCGAGATCTGCCGCATCGTGCTGATGCAGGTGCTGCCGGCCGCGGTCACGGCCGAGCCGGAGGGGTTCGGCGCCGGCATCACCCGGATCCAGCAGCTCATCGGCGACCACTTCGCGCCCCACCAGGGCGGGCGCTTCGCCAGCCCCGCCGTGGCCGCGGCGCTCGCCGCCGTCGCCGACCTCGGACTCGCCGGCTACGGCCAGAGCTCCTGGGGGCCCACCGGCTTCGCCCTGGTGCCCTCGGAGGCCGAGGCCCGCGCCCTCGTGGGCATGCTGGAGCGGCCGGGTCCCCTCAGGTTCCTGATCGCCCGGGGACGCAACACCGGCGCGTCGGTCACCGCGCTTTAAGACGAATCCCGCTAGAGCCGAGCTTCCGCCCACCCGAACCCGGCGGGCTTTGACAATTCGACGCCTCCGCGCACGATCGGGCCGCGTCACAGCACGAAGGGAGTCCGACGATGGCCCGCTCGATCCTGCACATGATCACGCCCCTGAAGCACATGAGCCCGTTCGACGTGAACATGGCGGTGGATGCGGGCTTCGAGACGATCGCGACCTACACCAACGCCACGCTCGCGGACGTGACGACCCTGGTCCAGGACTCGATCTTCTCGCGCAGCCCCCAGGACGGCGTCCGCACCGGCATCTTCATCGGCGGCAAGAACGCCGAGGACGCCCTCGACATGGTCGACCGGGCCAAGAAGGCCCTGGTGCCGCCCTTCGCCAACCACATCTTCGCCGACCCCGCCGGCTCCTTCACCACCGGCGCCGCGATGGTGGCCGAGGTGACCCGCGCCCTGAAATCGAAGTTCGACACCGGCCTCGAGGGCAAGCGCATCGTGATCTTCGGCGGGGCCGGCGTCGTCGCCTATGTCGCGGCCGTGATCGGCGCCCTCCACGGCGCCAACGCGGTGATCGTCGGCCACGACGGCGAGGAGCGGGTCAGCAAGATCGCCAACACCATGCGCTGGCGCTTCGGCGTCGAGGTCGAGGCCGTGGACGGCTCCACCGTCGCCGCGCGCCGCGCCGCGATCGGCAAGGCCGACGTGATCCTCTCGGCCGGCCCGGCCGGCATCCCGATCCTCACGGCGGAGGATCTTGAATCCGCCCCGAACCTGCTCGTGGCCTCCGACGTCAACGCCGTGCCGCCCGCCGGCATCGCCGGGATCGACGTCAACGCCATCGACGTGCCCCTGCCCACGGGCCGGGGCGTCGGCATCGGCGCGCTGGCGGTCGGCAACGTCAAGTACCAGACCGAATCCCGCCTGTTCCGCCGCATGCTCGAATCCCACGAGCCCCTCTGCCTCGATTTTCGCGATGCCTACACCCTGGCGGTCGAGGTGGCGGGCTGAGGGCGGCCCACCCGGGGCTGGGCCCCGGACAGACCCTCCTCGTCGCCGCCCAGTCCGGCCGCGCCCTGGCTCAGGCGGCCCGGCGGGCGGGCCTGCGGCCCCTCGTCCTCGACCTGTTCGGCGATGCCGACACGCAGGCGCTGGCCGAGGGGTACCGCCAGGCCGAGGGCCGCTTCGGGGCCGGGCTTGCGGGTGATGCCCTCGTCGCCCGCTTGGACGAACTCGCGTCCCTGGGATCGGAAAAGCCCCTCGGCATCGTGCTGGGCAGCGGCTTCGAGGCGGCGCCCGCGCTGATGCGGGCCATCGCGAGCCGCTACCGTCTCCTCGGCGCCGGCCCGGATTGCGTCGGTGCGCTGAAGGACCCGGCCACCTTCGCGGCCCTGTGCCGGGCGCACGGCGTGCCGCACCCGGCCGTAACCCGCGCCCCCGTGCCGGATCGGTCCGCCTGGCTCCTCAAGCGGGCCGGGGGCTCGGGCGGCACCCACATCCGCCGGGCGACCGCCGGTGCGGCGCCGCCCGGCGCCTACTTTCAGGCCCGGGTGCCAGGCCGCGCCGTCGCAATCTCGGTCCTGGCTGCCGGCGGCGCCGTCCGAGTCGTGGGCGTGACCGAGCAATGGTGCGCCCCGTCTCCCCTGCACCCCTTCCGCTATGCCGGCGCTCTGGAACGGGGCCGCCACGAACCACCGATCCTCGAGCCACGTCTGCAGGCGGACATCGTCGCGGGCGTGACCCGCCTCGCGGCGGCGACCGGCCTCGCCGGCCTCGCCAGCGCCGACTGCCTCGTCGACGGCGAGGCCTGGTGGCTGACCGAGATCAATCCCCGCCCGGGGGCGACCCTCGACGTGCTCGACCGGCGCGCGACACCCCTGCTCGGCCTGCATATCGCCGCGAGCCTCGGCCGCCTCGGCGATCCGGAACCCGCACCGGTGGATGCGGCGGCGTCCGAAATCTGCTACGCGGCCAGCGGCTACGCGCCGATGCCGCCGATCACCTGGCCGGATTTCGTGCGCGACCGCCCAAGACCCGGCACCACGGTGGCGCGCCACGCGCCCCTGTGCACCCTGTTCGCCACAGGGCCGGACTCGGCCGCCACGAGAGCGATGTTGCGAGGCCGGGCCGCCGAATTGCGGATCCAGCTCGCCCTGACGGAGGGACACCCATGACCACGAGCCCGAGCGGCGCGAAATTCCCGTTTCCGAGCGTCAACGCTCTGACCGCTCCCCTGGTGGAGCGGCTGGTCGCCGATGCCGAGGCCCTGCGCCTGTCCGTGACCACCGAGAACGGCGCACGCATGATCGATGCCGGCGCCACCGTGCGCGGCTCCATCGAGGCCGGCCGCCGCATCGCCGAGATCTGTCTCGGCGGCCTCGGCACCGTCTCGATCGCGCCGTCCGGCCCGATCGCGTCCTGGCCCTACTCGGTGATCGTGCACGCCGCCGATCCGGTCATCGCCTGCCTCGGCAGCCAGTATGCCGGCTGGTCGCTGGCCGACGAGACCGGGGATTCGGGCTTCTTCGCCCTCGGCTCCGGCCCCGGCCGCGCCGTCGCGGCGGTGGAGGACCTCTACGGCGAGCTCGGTTACAAGGACACCGCGCAGCGGACCGCCCTGGTGCTGGAAGCCGCCGGCGGCCCGCCGGCCTCCGTCATCGCCAAGGTGGCCGAGGCCACCGGCCTCAGCCCCGAGCAGCTCACCTTCATCTACGCCCCAACCCAGAGCCTGGCCGGCTCGACCCAGGTCGTCGCCCGCGTCCTCGAGGTGGCCCTGCACAAGGCCCACACGGTCGGCTTCGACCTGCACACGATCGTGGACGGCATCGGTTCCGCGCCGCTCTCGCCGCCGCACCCGGACTTCATCCAGGCCATGGGCCGCACCAACGACGCCATCATCTACGGCGGCCGGGTGCAGCTCTTCGTCGAGGCCGACGAGGCCGACGCCCGGCAGCTCGCCGAGCAGATCCCCTCGTCGAACTCCGCCGACCACGGCGCGCCCTTCGCCGACATCTTCTCCCGGGTGAACGGCGACTTCTACAAGATCGACGGCGCCCTCTTCAGCCCGGCCGAGGTCATCGTCACCTCGGTCACCACCGGCAAGAGTTTTCGCGGTGGCAAGCTGATGCCGGAGCTGGTCGAGGCCTCGTTCCGCTGAGCGGACGTGCAAGAACCCTCCCCCCCTCTGCGGGGGAGGGTACCTGCGGAGCAGGCGGGAGAGGGGGCGACGTATCCGGATATGGCGCTCCCCTCATCCGACCCGCTGACGCGGGCCACCTTCTCCCGCAGGGGGGAGAGGGAACCGACGTTGAGGTTGTGAGAAAGCATGCGGATCGGGCTCGCGGCCGATAACGGCAACTGGCACAAGGCACGCCTGAGGGCCGCCCTCGAACAGCTCGGCGCCGCGCCGGTGCTGTTCTCCATGGCCGACGTCGCAGTGGTGACGGGGGGCCCCGAGCCCCTGCGGGTGCCCGGCTTCGAGACCCTGCCGGACGGCGTCCTCCTGCGCACCATCGCGGGGGGCACCTTCGAGGCGACCACCATGCGCCTGGGCGTGCTGCACGCCCTGGTGGCCAGCGGCACGACCGTGTGGAATTCCCCGAGCGCGATCGAGCGCTCCGTCGACAAGGCCATGACGAGCCTGCTCATCGACCGGGCCGGCCTGCCGACGCCGGAGACCTACGTGCTCTCGAAGCGGGACGCCGCCGCCGCGGTCGTGGCCCGGGAGGCGCGCCCCGGCCGGCCCCTGGTGCTGAAGCCGCTGTTCGGCTCGCAGGGCGAGGGCCTCCAGCTGATCGAGCGCCCCGAGGACCTGCCAGACGAGGAGGCGGTGTCCCGGGTCTACTACCTGCAGCGCTACATCGCCCGCACCGACGGGCTGTGGCGCGACTACCGGGTCTTCGTCTGCGAGGGCCGCGCCATCGCGGGCATGATCCGCGAGGGCGACGGCTGGATCACCAACGTCCATCGCGGGGGCCGGCCGCTGCCCTGGACGATGCCGCCCGCCGCGGCCGAGCTCGCCGAGCGCGCCGCCGCGGCGGTCGGCGTCGACTATTCCGGAATCGACCTCGTCGAGGACGGGCAGGGGGGCTACCTCGTGCTGGAGGTGAACTCGATGCCGGCCTGGTCCGGGCTGCAGCAGGTCACCGAGGTCGACATCGCCCTCGCCGTCGCCCGCGGCTTCCTCAACGCCGTGCGGGCCGCCCGTCCGCCCCGCCTCGTCTCGGCCCTCGGATGATGGCACCCGGGACCGTCGCCGCCGCCTACCGCGCGAGCTGCCTCGACGAGCTCGACGCCCTGAAGCCCGGCAACGTCCACGCCTTCGCCGACGGCCACCGCATGGCGGTGGCGGATTTCGTGACGAGCGCCGAGGTCTCGGCTCCGGCCCTGGCCGAGGCGGGCGCGCCGGCCGGCCGGCGGGTGCTCCGGGCCGTCGAGGCGACGATGGACCGCGTCGGCCAGAACACCAATCTCGGCATCCTGCTCCTCTGCGCGCCCCTCGCCCGGGCGGCGGAGAGCGCCCCTCCGCTGCGGGCCGCCCTCGCCACCGTGCTCGACGGCTTCGACGCCGCCGATGCCCGCGACGTCTTCGCGGCGATCCGCCGGGCCAATCCGGGCGGCCTCGGCCGGGCCGAGCGCTACGACGTCACCGATTCGCAGGGTCCCGATCCACAAGGCCCCGCCTCGCTTCGGGCCGCCATGGCGGAGGCCGCCCCGCGCGACGCCATCGCGCGGGCCTACGTGACGGGCTTCGCCGATCTGTTCGCCATCGGCCTGCCGGCCCTGGCCGCGGCCCGGGCGCGGGGTCTCGCCCCTCCCTGGTGCACCACCGCCCTGTATCTCGCCTATCTCGCCCGGGTGCCCGACAGCCACGTGGCGCGCAAGCACGGCCCCGACCGGGCGGAGGCCCTGCGGGCCGAGGCCGAGGCGCTGCTCGCCCTCGATCTCGCCGCGGCCCCCATGGACGCCCTCCTCGACCGGGACCGCGCCTGGAAGGCGGCCCGACTTAATCCGGGCACCAGCGCGGACTTCACGGTGGCGACGCTGTTCCTCGATCGCCTCCTCCGGGCCGAAGCCTGAATCCGGCCGATCGACCGGGATTTCACGGCCTCTCGGGAAGGTTCCGTCCACCGATGAATAAATTGCCAAGCCGACCGGGCTGCGCAGGGTTGTTCCCGGCCGGACCCCAGAGTAGGGTCCGCGCCGCGATCCGGGCTAACCGGTCCGGTCCCTCGATGGACTGGACGCCGTGAACAAGGATAGCTGCCGGCCGCCCCCTGAGCTCGGGAGCGGCCACGTCTTTTCAAGACTTTGGGAGAAACCCCACATGGCGAAGATCAACAAGGTTCTGGTCGGCGAAGCCCTCGTCGGCGATGGCAACGAAGTCGCCCACATCGATCTGATCATCGGACCGCGCGGTTCGCCGGCCGAGGCCGCTTTCTGCAACGGCCTCGTGAACAACAAGCACGGCTTCACCAGCCTGCTCGCGGTCATCGCGCCGAACCTGCCCTGCAAGCCCAACACCCTGATGTTCAATAAGGTCACCATCAACGACGCCCGTCAGGCCGTCCAGATGTTCGGCCCTGCCCAGCACGGTGTCGCCAAGGCCGTTCAGGATTGCGTGGCCGAGGGCACGATTCCCGCCGATGAGGCCGACGACCTGTTCATCCTGGTCGGCGTGTTCATTCACTGGGAAGCGGCCGACGACGCCAAGATCCAGAAGTACAACTACGACGCCGTGAAGCTCTCCATCGAGCGCGCCGTCAAGGGCGAGCCCACCGCTGCCGTCGTCACCGAGCAGCGCAACTCCGCGTCGCACCCCTTCGCGTCGAACGCTTAGATCGGGGGCAGTCCTGGGCAGAGCGCGCCTCCGCCCGCACCGCGGGGCCTGCTCCAGCGACTGGCTTCCATCTTCCTCGGACGATGAACATGAGACGGGGCGGCCTTCGGGCCGCCCCTCTTTTTTGGGCGCGCCCTCAGCCGCGCAGCGTCCCGTCATGGATGGCGGAGGCCACGAGGGCGCCGGCCACGCCGCGGCGGCGCAGGACCTCCACATCCGCCGGGCCCCGCACACCGCCCGCCGCGTAGAGGCGCGTCGCCGGGCTCGACGCCGCCACCGCCGCCAGACGGTCGAGGTCCGGCCCCGCCCCGACGCCGATCCGCCCGAGGGTCATCACGATGACGTCGCGCGGCCAGTGGGCCGGCGTGTCGTGCAGGCTGGACGGCCCGAGGCGCTCGCCCTCCCGCGTATCGAGCGAGAACACGGCACGCTCCCCCAGGGCGCGCACGAGCCCTTCGTCGGCCTGGCTCTCGCTGCCGATCACCGGCCGGCCGAGACCGGTCGCCAGGAAGGCCTCGACCCCGGCCGGCCCGGAAAATCCCGCATCGACCCAGAGGGTGATGCCGGGGCAGGCGGCCGCGATCGCGGCGAGGCTCGCCCGGTCGGGGGCCGCGCTGTCGACGATCGCGTCGAGGTCGGCCACGTAGAGGATGCGGGCCGGCACCGCCGCCAGGAGCCCGCGGGCGACGTCCGCCGGCGCCGACCCCTTTGCCAAGGGCGTCACGATCGGGGCATAGGAAGCACGGTCTCCGGCCCGCGCCCGCACCACCGCTCCGTGGCGCAGGTCGAGCACCGGAATGATCTCGAATTCGTCCGCCATCCGGCTTTCTCCCGTGTTCAGGCCCGCCCGTGACCCCACAGACTCCATCCCCTGACACGCCGGTGATCGGCTGGGATCTCGGCGGGGTCCATGTCAAGGCGGCCCTGGTCCGCGACGGCCGCGTCGCGGCCGTGGTGCAGGCGCCCTGCCGCCTCTGGCGGGGGCTTCCCGCCCTCGACGAGACCCTGGCGCAGTTGCCCGACTGGGCGCGGGACACGGCCGATCACGTCGTCACCATGACGGGGGAACTCACCGACTGCTTCGCCGGCCGCACCGACGGCGTGCGGCAGATTTCCGCCTGGGCCGAGGCGACCCTCACCGGCCGGGTGCGGATCTATGCCGGCCGGTCCGGCCTCCTCGCCCCCGAAGCCGCCGCGGCGCACGCCGCCGACATCGCCTCGGCGAACTGGCACGCCACCGCCGCCCTGATCGGCCGCCACGTCGCCGACGGGCTCCTCGTCGATATCGGCTCCACCACGGCCGACTTGATCCCGATCGCCGCCGGGGTTCCGGTGGCGGCCGGCTACAGCGACGCCGAGCGCCTGGAGACGGGGGAACTCGTCTATACCGGGGTGGTGCGCTCGCATCTCGTGGCGCTGGCCGACCACGCCCCGTTCCGGGGCCGGCGCACCGGTCTGATGGCCGAGACCTTCGCCACGGCCGCCGACATCCATCGCATCCTCGGCGACCTGCCGGAGGGCGCCGACCAGCAGCACAGCGTCGACCTCAAGGGCAAGTCGATTCCCGAGAGCGAGACCCGCCTCGCCCGCATCGTCGGCCGCGACCGCGACGAGGGCAGCGCCGCCGAGTGGCGCGCCCTGGCGGCCCATTTCGCAGAACGTCAGCTTCGGCTGCTGCACGATGCGGCGGCCCTGGTGCTCTCGCATCGGCCCCTGCCGGACGCGGCGCCCGTGGTGGCGTGCGGCGCCGGCCGCTTCCTCGCCGAACGCCTGGCCGCGCGCCTCGGACGGCCGGTCGTCGCCTTCACCGACCTGATCGCCGGCCGCCTCGCCGAGGCCGGGGCCGACTGGGCCTCCACCTGCGGCCCCGCCGTCGCCGTGGCGCTGCTGGCCGCCGATCCGTCCTGATCCCCTGGAGAGACCCCGCGCATGAGCACGCCGCAGAAACTCGCCCGCATCCTCGCCACCCGCTCCGGCGGCGGCATCGAGCTCGCCCTCGCCACCGAAACCGGCCAGACCGTGCGGGTGCTGGCGACGCAGGACCAGATCGACATGCTGGTGGACGAGCTGGAGGACATCCTCAACTCGCCCGAGGAGCCCGACGCCCCGGAGCCGCCCGCGGCGGCCTGAGGGGCAGGGGGTCGCAGGCTCTCGCGGTCGGAGCTTGATGCCCGGTCCCATCCGTTTGCCACCCCAGAAGCTTCGCTTCGCGCCAGCTTGGTGGAGGATAGGCTACGTTTGGGTGGGGTGGTTTCCGCAGGTCCGCTTTCGAGTGGCTGCGGCATCAGAGCCGACGTCGAAATAGCGTTAGCCCAGGCCACGACGCGGAGGCATCTTGGGCTGATGCAGGAAGCGTCTCGGTTCCGAGCCGGGACGCTTCGCCTGCCGGCTTAGTCGCTGAACCCGGCGAGGACGACCTTGCCCCTCGCCTTCCCGCTCTCGACGAGCGCGTGGGCGCGTGCCAGGTTGGAGGCGTTGATCGGACCGAAGGTCTCGCTCAACGTCGTGTGCAGCCGTCCCGCATCGATCAGGCGGGCGATCTCGGTCAGGATCGCGTGCTGTCGTTCCATGTCGGCGGTCTGGAACAGCGAGCGGGTGAACATCAGCTCCCAATGCAGCGACAGGCTCTTGGGCTTGAGCGGCATCACGTCCAGGGTCTCGGGGTCGTCGATCGGGCCGAGGCGTCCTTGCGGCGCGAGGAGCTCGATGATCTGCGGGAGATGCGCACCGGTCTGCGTGGTCGCGAATACGAACCCGGGCTCGCCGGGAAGACCGAGCGCCGCGACCTCGGCGGCGAGGGGCTTCGCATGGTCGATCACGTGGTGGGCCCCGAGGTCCCGGCACCATTGCGCCGTCTCCGGGCGCGACGCCGTGGCGATCACGGTGAGATCCGTGAGCTGCCGGGCGAGCTGAATCGCGATCGAGCCGACACCGCCGGCGCCGCCGACGATTAGGATCGCCGGTGCGGCACCTGGCACGGGCTTGGCGACGTCGAGCCGGTCGAACAGCATCTCCCAGGCGGTCAGGGCCGTGAGCGGCAGCGCCGCGGCGGCGGCAAAATCGAGGGTGGCCGGCTTGGCACCGACGAGGCGCTCGTCCACGCATTGGAACGCGGCGTTGCTACCCGGCCGGTCGAGCGCTCCGGCATAGAACACCGCATCGCCGGGCTTGAACAGGCGCGCCTCCGGTCCGACGGAGACCACGATCCCGGCCGCATCCCAGCCGAGGATCTTCGGTTCGCAGCCTTGCTTGTAGGCGCCCTGACGCACCTTCGTGTCGATCGGGTTCACCGAGACCGCCTCCACGCGCACGAGGAGGTCGCGTCCGGTTGGAACAGGATCGGGGAAAGTCGTGTCCAGGAGGGCGTCCGGCGCATCGATCCGGGCGCCTTCGGTGTAGGTAACGGCACGCATGAGCATCTCGCAGGATGTGGCGACGGGCGGCTCCGCGCCACCGTCTCAGACCGTCTAATCGCGAGCCGCTTCCTTTGGCGCAGCGGCGTGACGCGCACATCACGCCCGTGCTGCTGAAACCGTGAGGCAGTGGCGGGATGTCGACCCGAACGAATTTCGAGATCGGCAATCTAGCGACCTCGAATCTAGACGTCGATATGCACCCTCGCTTCATCTGCAGCAGAGCTGAGCTGACATGACGACAGGGCCTCGTGGACGCCCCCCCCCGCACGTCCGCGCCTAAGCCGGTGGGAGCGCAGGCGGTGTACCGCGTGCGAGCACTCCGAGTGGCCGACGAATGTCCGCTTCGGGGCGACAGACTCGTACCCTCTCTCCGCACGATCCGGCCCCTCACGCGCGGCGCACCCCGCCTCCGATACTCACCGCAAGAAATCCCCGAACGCGCGCGGCCCGTCCGGGACCTTGATCTCGCCCGTCACCTTGAGCGTGGTCGCGTCGATCAGACTCAGGGTGTTCGAGCCCCAGTTCGCCACCGTGAGGGTGCGGCCGTCGCGGGAGGCGGCGATGCCCTCGGGGTGGTCGCCGACCTCGATGGCGGCGACGTTGGTCAGCGTCTTCAGGTTGAACACCGTGACGGTGCCCGAATACTGGTCGGTGACGAAGCCGCGCGGGCCGGCCAGCGCGATCACGTAGGGCCGCTCGCCAGTGGTCACCCGTCCGATCTCGAGCCGGCCGGGCACGTCGATCACCGAGACGTCGTTCGAGGTCACGTTGGCGGTGTAGGCGCGGGCGCCTTCGGCATCGAGGGTGATGCCGAACGGATGCTGGCCGACCGGGATCTTCTGGACTTCCCGGGCCGTGGCGACGTCGACCACCGAGACCGAATCGCCCTCGCGGTTGGCGACCAGCAGCGTGGCGCCGTCGGGAGTCACGGCGAGGCCGGACGGGGAGGCGCCGACCTGGATCTCGGTCACCAGCGTCGTGCCGTCGGGCGAAACCACGAAGATGCGGCTGCCGTACCAGTCGGCCACGTAGACGGCGCCGGATTTCGGATTGACCGCGATGCCCAGCGGCCCGCCGGGCAGCGCGAGGGTGCGGGTCACCGTGCGGGTGGCGAGGTCGACCACCGCGAGGCCCGGCCCCTCGGGGCGGGTGACGTAGGCGGTCCGCCGGTCGGGCGAAAGAGCGATGCCGGCGGGCGCGCCGTCGATGGGGATCTGGGCGGCCACGCTGCCGGCTTCGAGATCGACGATCGCAAGGGTGTTGGCGCCCTGCGCGGTGACGAGGGCCTCGTCGGCCCGGGCCGGCGCGCCGAGCAGCAGCAGGCCGAGAAGCGGGAGGCCGAGACGTGTGCGGCCGAGATACGTGGGGCCAAGGCGTGACAGGCCGGGGAGGAGAGGGCCGGCGAAGCGCCGGCCCGTCCCCGTTCTCGAACGTGGAGCGATCAAGAACCGCTCTTCTCGAGCTTGGCCTTGAGGGCGTCGAGGCCCGTGCGATAGAGGCCGCGCACCGCCTTCTGGGAGGCCTCGTCGTTCAGCTCGGGCGGCGGATCGTTGTTCATGTAGCCGCGGTAGAAGGCGCCGTCCCAGACGACCTTGGACTTGCCGCCGCCGGCATCCTCGACCTTGAGGGTGGAGGAGTAGTCGTTCACCGGCAGGGTCTTCACGTCGACCTTGGTGATCCGGTACGAGTAGCTCATCTTCTCGGCGGAGTACTTGTACAGCTCTTCGTCGACGGTGGCGCCGCCCTTGAGCGTCAGCGTCCGGGTCGCCTTGACCTCGTTGCCGCCCTTGCCCTCGGTCTTCTCGACCGGCGGCAGCCAGCTCATGTCCTGGAAGTTGCCGATCACGGCCCAGACCTTGTCGGGAGCCGCGTTGATCTCGACGGTCTCCTCGACCTTCTTGCGGGTCGGGCCGTGCGCCTGGGCGCCGAACGACACGACGGCGAAGGCCGCCACGGTCGCCAGAGTGAGTAGCTTCATCGGGTCCTCGTCTCCTCGGGAAAGCACAGTCTAGGGTGCTGGGGGGGAACGCTCGAGGATGCGGTCGTCGCGGCCGAGGGCCGCAGCGACCTTGTCCTCGATCCAGTCCCAGGCCTCGCGCTCGGCGGGCCCGGCGGTCTTGGCGATCGCGATGGCGTGGTAGCGCATCTCGGTCAGGATCTTATCGGGCTCCAGCATGTGCAGGCGGGTGGAGAGGATCGCCGCCTCCAGTACCGCCGCCTGCGCCCGGTTATAGCCGAAGAACGGCATGTGCGCGGCCGAATGGACCATCCGTCCCCGGTAACGCGGCCGCACCGGGTCGTCCTCGATCGCCACCACCTCGAACTCCGCGTGGCCGAAGCTCTCGGCGAGGCGGCGCCCGGCGATCCGGTCGCAGGGCAGGGTCGCCCAGTCGCGTCGGCCGGTGACGGCGCCGGCGATCACCCGCACGTCGCTGGGGCTCGAGGCGGCGAAGACCGGGGTGTCGGCGAGGTTGAGGATGGTGGGGGAGGGCCGGAACGGGGCCAGGATCCAGTCCGCCCCGTCCTGGATCAGCCCGAACGGCACCAGGTGCAGCGCGCCGTCGCGGGCGGTGGTGGTCACCACGGTCTCGAGGATCAGCGGCACGGGATCAGGCCTCGCCCGCCGGCACGCGCTCGCCTGCGGGCACGAGCTTGCCGCAGACGATGCGCGCGTCCGCGTCCGGGGGCGTCTCCGACACCGCGTCGGCGGCCGGCGTCCGATCCGGCCCGGTGGTTTCCGGCGAGGCCGCGCCGGCCTCGACCGGGGTCGCGTCGCGGGCGGCCGTCTCGGCGGCGGACGGCCCGGAATGCTTCGTGTGCCCGGCCTTCTTGAAGGCGGTGGTGTCCTCCACCTCGGCATCGGCGGCCGCGCCCCAGGCCAGGGCCTCGTCCTGCACGTAGCGCTTGCCCAGCCGCCAGGCAGTCTCGGCCTTGGTCAGCTCTCCGCCGAGATAGAAGGCGTGGGCGCCGTCGCTCGCCAGGTCGCCGGTTCTCTGGAGGTCGGGGAAGAACGCCATCGCGTCGGTGCCGATCGCGTGGACGTCGCGGTTGAACACGTGGATGCCGTCCTCGGCCACGGCGATGCGGTAGTTCGGGTCCTTCACCTCGGCCGCCTGCATCGCGATCTCGTCCGGGGTCTGCACATAGGGCCGCTTGTCGTGGAGCGCCAGCAGGCTCCGGCCATAGCCCTTGGGCAGGGCCGAATCGGCACGGGCCGCGAACATCACCCGTCGGGCGGCGTCGTGCTCCTCCACCGTGCGGCGGGTGTGGTTCGAGACCTGGACGATGAGCACGTTGCGGATGGCGAGCTCCGAACACATGCCCACCAGCAGGGCGGTGACGCCGAGGCTGTCGGCCTCGGTCAGCTCGGTGAGGTTGCCGGTGCCCATCATCATCTCGATGCCGGGCCAGCGCCGCCGGGTCTCGTGGTAGCGGGTGATCGACTCGACGAAGCCGAAATGGATCGGCTCCAGGATCGGGTCGGCCATGTAGGGCCGCCCGGCCTTCTCCATGCGTTCGATGGCCCGGTCGAGGGAGGGCAGGTCGTCGGGCCGCACCGGCACCAGCACCGGCACGGCGTCGGTCTCGAAGGCCAGATCCAGGGTCTGCTCGTTGAGGCTGAGCAGGTAGTCGGCTCCCGCCCGGGCCCCGCGCGTCAGCTCGTCGAGGGAGAACGAATCGACGCTCACCTTCAGTCCGGCGCCCTTCAGCAGGCGAACGCAATCCTCGAGATGCGGGAAGTCGGTGTCGGGCAGGCCGCCGAGGTCGATCACGTCGGCCCCGCGCCGGGCGAGGTCGAGGCCCTTGGCCAGGATCTGCTCGGGCGTCATCTTCGAGGCGTCGACGATCTCGGAGAAGATGCGCAGGTCGTGACGCGACAGGTCCACCTGGCGCCCGGCGAGTCCCAGATAGGCCGGCAGGTCGACGATCTCGTCGGGGCCGCGCTCCACCGGCAGGCCGAAATGCGCGGCCAGCGCCTCCGGATTGGCCCGGCAGCGCCCGGGCAGGACGATGCGGGTGGCGCCCTCGGGAATCGTCACCCGGCGGCGGATGATCTCCTCCGTCATCAGGGCGGCGACCTTCACGCCCGCATCGGCGATGCTCCAGGCGTAGCGCTCCGGCGGCAGCGTGGCGGCGACCTTCTCCAGGCGCGCCTTGGCCATGCGGCCGGTGATGAAGACGAGGTGCTCGGGCGAGCCCTGCGCCGGCGGGACCGGCCCGGATGGCGTCGGGGTGCTCATGCGGCGGCCCTCCGCAGGTCCGTGCCGGGGCCGAGGATCTCGATGCGCCCGGGATAGCGTTCGGCGAAGGCCGGGAAGGCCGCATCGACCAGACCCATCCGGGCGAGGTCGGTCCAGCGGGTGCGCAAGGGGCGGTCGACCGACTTCACCAGGAGGCAGAGCGGCGCCCCTACGGCGCCGGCGAGCCAGAGCGCGAGGCTGTCGGAGGTGACCTCCCAGGTTTCCGGAATGTCGGGATGCCCGGCCTTGAGGGCGACGGGGTCCCAGACCGGGACCCGCCCGGCCGCGAGGGCGTCCGCGATGGCCGCGAGGTCGCGGGCGACGACGAGACGCGGCTCCAATTCCGAAACAATCTCGGCCATGTGACCCATGGCGTCGAGGGCGAGGCGATGGGCGAGGGCGTCGGGAAAGCCCAGCGCGCTCTGCGTCGTCCGCACCGCGTCGGCGAAGGGGCCGCCCCCGGGCACGAGGAGGCAGGGGCCGAGTTCGCCGTCGGCGAGGCGCACGAGCTGCGCCCGCAGGCGGCGGGCATCGGCGACGAGGCTGCCGCCGATCTTCACCACGGTCGGGGCGGTGCCCGCGCCCATCAGGCGGCGTCCCGCCGGGACTGGGCGCGCAGGAGGCGCACCGCCTCCGCCACCCGGGCGGGATCGAGACCGCCCCTGCGGTCGCTTGCCGCGCAGAGGCCGCCGCGAAACCCGAGATAGCCCGCCCCGAGGGGGGCCAGGATGGCGATGTCGGCGAGCGCCAGGGAGCCGGCGAGGCCCGAGACCAGGCCGTGCGCCCGGCAGGTCCGGGTGAAGGTCGCCAGGGCCGGCAGGGGCAGGTGGTCGGTGAGGCGGCGGCCGTCCTTGGCGGCGGTGTCGATCATGGCCCCGACGAATCCGGCGCGCGCCAGGCGCGGCACGAGGTCGAGGGCGCCGCCCGCCTCGGCGAACAGCACCGCGATCAGGCGGCCAGGCGCGGCGCCGGCGGCCTCGGCGAGATCGCCGTCCGACCACGCGGCCCGCACCGCCACCTTCACGAAGCCGACGCCGGTCGCCGCCATGGCGTCGATGCAGGGGCGCAGGGCCGGCCGGTCCGGCTCGCCCGCCACCGCGCTGGTGCGCGCTTCGCCCGCGACCCGCGCCACGATGGCGCGGACGCGGTCGGGCGGGAGGGCGCCGAGCGCCCCGCGGTCGGGGTCCTTGGCATCGACGAGGTCGGCGCCCGCACGGGCGGCCAGGACGGCCTCGTCCGCGTCCCGCACGCTCACGAGGAGGCGCGGCACGGACGCGTCGGAAGCGAAGGGGGGGCAGGCGCGGGACGAGGACATCAGCGCGGGTTTCGGTTGCTCGGGATGGACCAACGACGACGCCCGGGTCGGGAAGCGCCGCACCCGTGACGGCGCGGCCGGGGCAGGTTCGGCCTCGAGCGGGAGCTTCCGGCCTGAACGGGGCCTAGCGCATGGACCGGAGGAAGGGAAACCCCCCGGCGTCGAAAGCTTGCCCGATCACGACCGGTTCGGGAGCGGCTCGGCCAGGATGCGATTCTTCACCACCCAGCGCATGGCATGGGCCCAGGTGTCGTCGGTGTCGGCGCGGATCACCACGCGGCCGCCGCGGATGACCTTGCCGGTGGCCGATTCCGCGATGGTGACGGTGAGGTTGAAGATCTGGTTGGACCCCTTCTCGACGTAGCCGCTGACCGCGAGGTCGGCCCCGAGGGTCTTGGCGATGGCGGCGGCGCAGCCGTCGCACTTGTAGAGCGGCGCCTGCTTGGCGATCTCGGCGGCCTGGGGCGCCACGTCGACCGGCTCGACGCTGTCCCCGAGCGCCTTGCGCAACTCGTCGGTGACCAGCCCGAGGCGCCGGACTTCGTCGGGCCGGGCCTTGCGGCCGCCGACCACGCCGGGATCGAACAATTCGACGCCGAAGATGGCGGCCTTCTCCGGAGCGGCCTGCGCCGGAGCGGCGAGGGCACCGGCCGCCGTCAGGACGGCGAGGGCCCATCCCACGCGGGAGCGGGCCGGGGACGGCACCGAAGACCGATCCGTGCAAGACCGGATCATGGAAGACTGGACCCTGGAAGACAGGACCATGGGGAGAACTCTCCGCAGGACGCCGGAAGCGACGGGGCTCGGGAAACGCGCCGGCACGGTCCGCGATCCCGCCCGCGCCATCCGTTCCGCACGATTTGCGGTTCCGCGCGATTGAGGGCGCCGTATGAAACGGCCGCGAAACGGACGGGCGCCCCCTTGTCGCACGCGGCCGGGGCTCGATCCCGCACCTTCCCGAGGGGCCGGGTCGAAGCCCTTAGAAAGCCCTTATCAATCCGCGATTGAGCGCGGGTCCGCAATGTTGTTAGCCTGCCGGCCACATGCACAATCCTGCCCGCATCCTCCTCGCCCCGCTCGCCCTCGGCCTCTTCGGCCTCGGCTTCACCGGCGTCCCGGCCGCACGGGCCCAGGAACCCGTTGCCAAGGAAACCGCGGCCCAGGGATCCGTGGCCGCGCCCGCGATCGTCCCGAGCGAGACCGCGATCGGGTTCATCTACCGGCCGGAGGTGGCGCCTTCGTCCTACGACGCGGAGGCCGTGCCGGAGGACGAGGGCGTGGCCGGCGCCCGGATGGCGGTGAAGGACAACAACAACACCGGCCGCTTCACCAAGCAGACCTACCGGCTGGACGAGGTCGCCCTGGAGCCCGGCTCGGGCAGCGACGGCGGCCAGAAGGCCGTGGCGGCGGCCCGCGACCTCGCGGGGCGGGGCATCCGCTACCTCGTCGTGGCGCTGCCGGCGGACGAGGTGCTCGCCGTCGCGGACGCGCTCAAGGGGCAGGGCGTCACGGTCTTCAACATCGCGGCGCCCGACGATCGCCTGCGCGGGGCCGATTGCCGGCGCAACGTCTTCCACGTCATCCCCAGCCGGGCGATGCAGACCGACGCCCTGGCGCAGTTCTTCACCCTGATGCGCTGGCGCAAGATGTTCCTCATCGTCGGGCCGCAGGAGAACGACCGGCTCTATGCCGAAGCGTTCAAGAACTCGGCCCGGAAGTTCGCCCTCAAGATCAACGCCGAGAAGCCCTGGACCTTCGGGCCGCTCGCCAAGGCGCGGGGCGACACGCCGACCCGCTCCGAGGCGATGGTCTTCACGCGGGGGGTGGACTACGACCTCGCCGTGGTGGCCGACGAGGCCGGCGACTGGGGCGATTACGTTCCGTTCCGCACCGTGGACCCGCGCCCGGTGGCCGGCACGCAGGGGCTGATCGCCACCACCTGGCACCCGATGCTGGAGACCTGGGGGGCGGCCCAGGCCCAGAACCGGTTCCGGCGCCAGAGCGGCCGGCTGATGCGGCCCCTCGATTACCAGGCCTGGGCGGCGGTGCGCTCGGTGGGCGAGGCGGCGACTCAGAAGAAGACCGCCGATCCGGCGGTGCTGGCCCCCTATTTCGCCGAGCCGACCTTCAGCCTGCCGGCCTACAAGGGCGTCTCCCTGACCTACCGCCCCTGGGACCACCAGCTGCGCCAGCCCCTCATCGTGGTGCAGCCCAAGGCCCTGGTCTCGGTGGCGCCCGAGCAGGGCTTCACCCACCAGCGCACGCCGCTCGACACCCTCGGCATCGACCTGCCGGAAACCACCTGCAAGTTCGCGGATTGAGCCCTCACGTTCGCGGGAGGCCCCGGCCGATCCGCGACCGCCTGCGGCAACGCGGTCCTGTGCCCGCTTGCAGTCCCGCGCTCCCCGTGAGACGGGGCTGCACTATAGTAACGCCCGATCAATCGCGCACGATACAGCGATGGCCCCGAGGAGGAACCCCATGAGCCGCGGCTTCAGGGCAGGCGCGCCCGGTACGGTACTGGGCCTGGCCTTGCTGGCCGGCCCGTCGTTGGCGGGCCTGTCGCTCGCCGGCGTGTCGCCGGCGCAGGCCTATACGGTCTACGTCACCAACGAGAAGGGCAACTCCGTCAGCGTCATCGACACCGAGACGATGGCGGTGACCGGCACCTGGAAGGTCGGCCGGCGTCCGCGCGGCGTCACCACCAGCAAGGACGGCAAGGAACTCTTCGTCTGCGCCAGCGACGACGACCGCATCGACGTGCTCGACACCAGCACCGGCAAGGTGGTGCGCTCGCTGCGCTCCGGCCCCGACCCGGAGCAGTTCATCCTCGGCCCCCAGGGCAACCTGCTCTACGTCGCCAACGAGGACGACAGCCAGGTCACCGTCATCGACGTCGAGAAAAACAAGGTCCTGGCCGAGGTTCCGGTGGGTGTCGAGCCGGAGGGCATGGGCCTGTCGCCGGACGGCAAGATCCTGGTGAACACCTCCGAGACCACCAACATGGCGCACTTCATCGACACCACGACCTTCGCGGTGATCGACAACGTGCTGGTCGATGCCCGCCCGCGCTTCGCCGAGTTCACGGCGGACGGGAAGTATCTCTGGGTCTCGGCCGAGGTCGGCGGCACCATCAGCGTCATCGACGTCGCCGCCCGCCGGGTGATCAAGAAGATCACCTTCAAGATCCCAAGCGTGAACGACGAGGCGATCCAGCCCGTCGGCATCCGCATCACCAAGGACGGGACCAAGGCTTTCGTGGCGCTCGGCCCGGCCAACCGCATCGCGGTGATCGACGCCAAGACCTACGCGGTGGAGAAGTACCTGCCCGTGGGCCAGCGCGTCTGGCAGCTTGCCTTCACGCCGGACCAGAAGCTGCTGTTCTCCACCAACGGCTCCTCGAACGACATCTCGGTGGTGGACGTGGCGGCCGAGAAGGTGGTGAAGAGCATCCCCGTGGGGCTTCTGCCCTGGGGGGTCGCGGTCTCGCCGAACTAGGCACGCGCCCCTCAGGAAGGCTTCCGGATTGGCTCATCCGCGTTTCCGGCAGCTGGACGCGTCCCTCTCCCCCTTGTGGGGAGAGGTTGGGAGTGGGGGTGGTGCCGCTGGCCCCGGGGGCCTGAGGGTCACCCAGCCCCACCTCCAACGCCTCCCCACAGGGGGGCGGAGAGCTCCGTGAGATCAAAAACGACGACCGCTCCAAGGCGGCACCGCCCTCGGGCGGCACCGCCCTCGGGCGGCCAACGGGAGGACAACGAATGACGCGAACGATGCAGCTTGCCGCCCTCGCCCTGGCGGCGTGTCTCGCCACCGGTCCGGCCGGGGCCCTCGACCTGACGAAGAAGCGCCAGAACCTGCCCGATCTCGTCCTCGGCACCGAGGAGGGCAACGACTTCGTCGTGGAGAACAAGGAGATCGAGCTTGAATCCGGCAAGGCCTACCGCCTGCGGATCGTCGCCAAGGGCCGGCAGGAGTACAAGTTCTACGCCACCGAGTTCTTCCGCAACATCTGGTTCAACCAGATCGTCATCCAGCACCTGGAGATCCACGGCAGCGGCCCGCCGGACCACTTCGAATTCGACGATCCGGGCGAGATCGCGATCGAGTTCGTGGCCATCCGGCCCGGGGAGTATCCCTGGTCGGTCCATGGCCTCGAATCCAAGGGCATGACCGGCAAGTTCATCGTGAAGTAGGACCCCTGTTGATGCGCGCGCCCCCGGTTCTTGCCTTCTCCGTCCTCCTCGTCCTGGGGAGCGTCGCCGCCCACGCGGACGACAAGGCCGCCTGCGTGGAGGGCATCGCGATGATCAAGGCCGAACTCGCCAAGCCCGCCCCGGAGGCGGCCCAGCCCAAGCTCAACAAGGCCCTGCGGGTGGCCGAGCGCGAGTTGGGGGAGGGCGAGTTCGACGAGTGCCTCGACGCGGTCGGCGACGCCCGGCGGGCCTTGAAGCCGTGAGCGCAAGCCCCGCCCTCGAGGTCGCCCATGTCAGCCACCGCTTCGGCACGCGGGCGGCCCTCTCCGACGTCTCCCTCAGCGTGCCCCGCGGGCACTTCACCGCCCTGCTCGGGCCGAACGGGGCGGGCAAGACCACCCTGTTCTCGGTGATCACCCGGCTCTACGCGAACCAGGACGGCCAGGTCTCGATCCTGGGCCATGCCCTCGACCGGGAGCCGAGCCGGGCGCTGGCCCGCCTCGGCGTGGTGTTCCAGGCCCGCACCCTCGACACCGACCTCACGGTCGCGCAGAACCTGCTCTACCACGCCAGCCTGCACGGCATCACCCGCAAGGCCGCCAAGGCGCGGATCGAGAGCCTGCTCGCCCGCGTCGGGCTGCGCGACAGGCGGGACGACAAGGTCCGCACCCTGTCCGGCGGCCAGTCCCGCCGCATCGAGATCGCCCGCTCCCTGGTGCACGAGCCCCGGCTGCTGCTCCTCGACGAGCCCACCGTCGGCCTCGATCTCGAATCGCGCGCCGACATCGTCGCCATCGTGCGCGCCCTGGTGCGCGAGGAGGGATTGTCGGTGCTCTGGGCCACCCACATCTTCGAGGAGATCGACGCGGGCGACGACGCGGTGGTGCTGCACAAGGGCCGCATCGTGGCGCGCGGCACCGCCGGCTCCATCGCCCGGGGCGACGAGACCCTGGAGGCGGCCTTCCGCCGCCTCGTCGCCGAACCCGCCCGGCAGGCCGCATGAGCACGATCGAGCGCACGCCCCCCCATCCGGCCGTCTCGGCACAGGCCGAGACGCCCGTGCCCCATCTCGGGCGCCTCGACGCGGTCGGCTACCTGATCTGCCTCGGCGGCATCGTGCGGCGCGAGCTGCTGCGCTTCTTCAACCAGAAGGAGCGCTTCTTCTCGGCGCTCGTGCGCCCCCTGGTCTGGCTGTTCATCTTCGCGGCGGGCTTTCGCAACACGCTCGGCGTCTCGATCGAGCCGCCCTACCAGACCTACGTGCTCTACGAGGTCTACGTGGTGCCGGGCCTCGCCGTGATGATCCAGCTCTTCAACGGCATGCAATCCTCCCTCTCGATGGTCTACGACCGCGAGGTCGGCTCGATGAAGGTGCTGCTCACCAGCCCCTATCCGCGCTGGCTGCTGCTGCTGGCCAAGCTGATCGCCGGCGTCACCGTCTCGGTGGTGCAGGCCTACGCCTTCCTGGCCATCGCGTGGTTCTGGGAGCTCGACATCCCGGCCATCGGCTACGTGGCGGCGCTGCCGGCCTTCATCGCCTCGGGACTGATGCTCGGCGCCATCGGCCTGCTGCTCTCCTCCATGGTCAAGCAGCTGGAGAACTTCGCCAGCGTGATGAACTTCGTGATCTTCCCGATGTTCTTCGCCTCCTCGGCGCTATACCCGCTCTGGCGCATCCGCGAATCCTCCGAGACCCTGTACTGGATCTGTCAGGCAAACCCCTTCTCCCACGCCGTGCAGCTCGTGCGCTTCGCCCTCTACGGGCAGTTCGAGCCGGTCGCCTGCGCAGTGGTCGTGGGCACCACCCTCGCCTTCTTCACCCTCGCCGTCGTGGCCTACGATCCCGGCCGTGGCATCATGGCCCGGCGCGGCGGCCCGGCCGGAGACAATTCCTGATGACCGTTCGCACGATGTCCGCCCGTACCCTGATGAGCCTCGCCGCCCTCGCCCTCGGGGCCGGAACGGCCCTGGCCCAGCCCAAGGGCGATCCCGACTGGCCCTGCGTCCAGCGCAAGGTCTCGACCCTCAGCCCCGGCACGGTCTGGACCGGGCCGGACCTCGAGGCCGCCGGCGCCTGGGGCGACGATTTCGAAGCGGCGGCGCTCGCCCAGAAGATCGCCTCGCGGCGCACCGCCCTCGACGAGGTCGACCCGCTCCTCGACGCCTTCGCCGCCAAGGTCGGCCCCGAGAAGGACAAGCGCCTGACCCGCGTCTTCGCCGGCGTGTTCGAAGTCATCAACGGCGAGCGCAACAAGGTGCTCTCGGGCATCGGCCGCTACGCCCAGGGGCAGCGCCGCATGGCCGAGCGCATCCGCGACGAGGCCGATCAGATCAGCGCCACCAAGGACGGTCCGAGCGCCCAGGACGCCCGCGACATCCCCAAGGACGCCTCCGAGCTGGAGACCAAGTTCACTTGGGACCGGCGCATCTTCCAGGAGCGCAGCCAGTCCCTGACCTATGTCTGCGAGGTCCCGACCCTGCTGGAACAGCGCCTCGGCGAGATCGCCCGGCGAATCCAGGCGCGCCTTTGAGGGCAGGGGGCCGGCCCCGGCCCGCGCCCTTGCGGTCGCCATTGCCAGTTTATCCCGGGTGCCTTGCTGAAACGTCCTTAAGGCCTTGAAATCAGGCCCGAAATTGTGTCCGCGACGCCACGCCGGACGGCCAAGCAAGCTTTGGCGCCGCAAATCCACGGAAACGGCCCGCCGCACGATTGTTCTTCATCCTGGATCCTCTCAAAGGTGTGACCGAAGCCCCGGACAAGGGGTAGGGACACCAAGACGACCGAGGGGCTGGGGATGATGAAGCGGACCTTGCGCGGCAGCCTGTTGCTGTCGGTGGCACTGATCCCGGGCGCGGTCTGCGCCCAGGGCGTCACGCCGGCGGGTGGGCAGCAGGCGGTGACGCTGAGCGAACTCGACGTGGTGGCGACCACGCCGGTGAGCGCCACGGGCGGCGGCGGCGGCGTCTCGCTCTACAGGATCCCCAACACGGTCGAGACCGTCACGGCGGCCGACTTCGCCCAGGACCGGGCGACCCTCGACCCGACCTTCACCCTCGCGCGCAAGACGCCGGGCGTGAACCTGTCGGACGGGCAGGGCAACAGCTTCCGCCAGACCCTGACCTATCGGGGCTTCGACGCCTCGCCGCTGCAGGGCGCCCCGCAGGGCCTCGCCGTCTACCAGAACGGCGTGCGCATCAACGAAGCCTTCGGCGACGTGGTGAACTGGGATCTGATCCCCTCGGTGGCGATCAACCGGATCGACATCGTCACCGGCAACCCCGTCTTCGGCCTCAACGCCCTGGGCGGCGCCGTCAACATCGAGATGAAGAACGGCTTCACCTGGCAGGGCAAGGAGGTCACCGTCAGCGGCGGCTCCGACGGGCGCATCAGCGGCTCCCTGCAATACGGCGAGGTCATCGGACCCTGGAGCTTCTACTTCGCCGGCGAGGGCCTGCGCGACGGCGGCTGGCGCTTCCGGTCGCCCTCGGAGATCGGCCGCGTCTACGCCGATCTCGGCCACAAGACCCTGGATTCCGAGTTTCACATCATCGCCTCGGGCGCCAAGACCTTCTTCGGCGCCGCCGCCGCCACGCCGGTGGACTTCACCCACGTCAACGAGCGGGCGATCTTCACCTCGCCCCAGACGATCTCCACCGAGCAGGGCCAGATCCAGGTCACCGGCAAGGTCGTGGTCTCGCCGACCTGGGACCTCCAGGGCAACGCCTACGTGCGCCGCCTGAGCCAGTTCGTGATCGACGGCAACGACGGCAATTTCGAGCAGTGCAGCACCCGCTCCAGCAACCGCGGCTTCCTCTGCTTCGAGGATGACGGCTTCGAGCGCGGCGCCCTGAGCGACCGGGCCTTTCGCGACCAGTTCACGATCGTCGGGCGCCAGGGCCAGCGCATCCCGTTCACCACGGGCGTCCCCTACGGCACCCTCGACACCATCCGCACCGAGGCGGTCGGCTACGGCGGAACGCTGCAGGCCACCAACCGCGACCAGGTCTTCGGCCACAACAACACCTTCGTGGTCGGCGGCAGCATCGATGCGGCCAACTACTCCTACAAGTCCTCGAGCACGCTCGGCGTGATCAACCCGGATCTCAGCGTCACCACCGATCCGCTGAACCCGAACTACGGCACCATCCCGGGCCTCGGCACCGAGGCGATCCGCACGGCGGCGGCCCTCGGCATCGCGCCCAGCAACGTCACCGGCTCGAACCTCTACATGGGCCTCTACGCCCTCGACACCTTCGACGTCACCGACGCCCTGTCGCTCACCGCCGGCGCCCGGCTCAACTTCGCCCGGATCTCGACCCAGGACCAGACCGGCTTCTCCCCGGACGTGACGGGCACGCACTACTTCACCAAGGTGAACCCGGTCGTGGGCGCCACCTACCGGTTCTTCCCCTGGCTGAACCTCTACGGCGGCTACTCCGAGTCGAACCGCGCCCCGACGCCCCTCGAGCTCGCCTGCGCCAATCCCGACCGGCCCTGCCTGCTGCCGAACTCGCTCGTGGCCGATCCGCCGCTCAAGCAGGTCACCGGCCAGACCTACGAGGTTGGTTTCCGCGGCACCGTGCCGAACTTCTACGAGAACGGCCTGTTCAACTACAAGATCGGCGCCTTCCGCACGGACCTGCGCAACGACATCCTGCAGGTCGCGGTGCCGGGCAACGCCGCCCGCGGCTACTTCGTCAACGTGCCGGCCACCCAGCGCCAGGGCATCGAGGTCTCGGGCGAGTATGTCGGCGAGCGCCTGAGCCTCTACGGCAACTACGCGCTCATCGACGCCACCTTCCAGTTCGAGGGCGAACTGTCCTCGCCCAACAACCCGTTGGCGGATGACGGCCTGATCAACGTGCGCCGCGGCAACAACGTGCCGCTGATCCCGAACCACCAGTTCAAGGCCGGGTTCAACTACCTGATCACCCCGATCTGGACCTTCGGCATGAACCTGTCGGCCTTCTCCTCGTCCTACTACCGGGGCGACGAGTCGAACATCAACCGCAAGCTGCCGCCCTACTTCACCGCCAACCTGAACACGAGCATCCAGGTCACCCAGAACGTGCAGGTCTTCGCCCTGGTCACCAACCTGTTCAACAACCGCTACGCCAATTTCGGCACCTTCGCCGAGACCGGCGCGGTCGCGGGCAACTTCGTGATCAACGATCCGCGCACCACGACCCTGGTGCAGCCGCTCTCGGCCTATGGCGGCGTCCGGGTGACCTGGTAGACCGACGCGTCGGTTCGGGGGCCTCCCCCGAACCGCGCGGTCGCTGCGCACGGCGCCCCGGCAAGACCAGGCCGGGCCCGAATGCAGATCTTCCGCCTGACAAGATGAACGGCGCAGCCTCGCGGCTGCGCCGTTCGTTTTTGGTCCGTCCGAACTCACCCCTGAAACCCCACCCTGACCTCACGATCCAGCGATTTTGCCGCTTCGACCCAGGCATGTGTTCAAAACATCCCCGCAGGGGTTGCCGGATTCTCCCGATTCTTCTACCAGATGGCAAGTTGAGTCGCCGGCTCGACTCGCCATGACTCGGGCCGACTCGCCCCGGTCATGTCCTTCTCGGGGAAGTACCTGACAGTTCTTCCCGATGATCTTCGGAGTATTCAGAGATGTCGTCCCGCCTGTCCGCCGTCACCCTCCTCGCCGTCCTGCTCGGCGCCGCTCCTGCCTTCGCGGCCGACGTCTCGGCCTTCGATCCGGACAAGGACGGCACCATCGACCTCGCCGAGGCGCAGGCCGCCGCCTCCAAGAAGTTCGACATGCTCGACCCCGACAAGGACGGCACCCTCGACGCCAAGGAGCTGAACGGCCTCCTGACCCCCGCCGAGCTGAAGGCCGCCGATCCGGACAGCGACGGCACCCTCGACAAGAAGGAATACCTCGCCGTGGTGGCGGCGCGCTTCAAAGCCGCAGACCCGGATGCCGAGGGGACCATCGACGCGAAGGAACTCTCGTCGCCCGCAGGCGTCTCTCTGGCGACCCTGATGAAGTAAGGCTGCCCGCGGGGCGGCCGACCCACCCGGAGAGCCCATCCATGCGGATCACCACCGTCCTGCCCGCCGCCCTCATCCTGCTCGGCGCGGCCGGACCCGCCGTCGCCTCGTCCTGCTCGGAGCAGATCGCCACGATCGAGCGCCGCCTCGACAGCGCCGGCGCCGAGCAGGTCACGGGCAAGGAGCCGCCCGGCGGCCCGACCTCCTCGCACTCGGACAAGGCCCTCGATCACGCCCCCAAGGGAAAGCCGACCGACCCGTCCACCACGGCCAGCGCCGGTGGCATCTCCGAGGCCCGCGACCTGATCAAGAAGGCGCGCGCCCAGGACAAGGCCGGTGACATGAAGGGCTGCGAGGACACGATGACCGAGGCCAAGAAGAAGGCCGGCGCCCTGCCGTAGGCCCTCGCCGCCTCGATCCCGCGAACGGCACAAGGGCCGCCCCCTCCCGGGGGGCGGCCCTTGTCGCGTTCCGGGGGCGGCGGGCCCGTCGATTCAGTACGCGTTCCGGGTCCGGAACAGCGAGACCGGGGTCGCCAGCATGATCTTCACGTCGAACAGGATCGACCAGTTCTCGATGTAGTGCAGGTCGTGCTCGACGCGCTTCTGGATCTTGTCGCTGGTGTCGGTCTCGCCGCGCCAGCCGTTGACCTGGGCCCAACCGGTGATGCCGGGCTTGACCTTGTGGCGGGCGAAGTAGCCGTCCACCACCTGGTCGTAGAGGGTGTTGGCGGCCTTGGCCTGGAGGGCGTGCGGCCGGGGACCGACGAGGGAGAGCTCGCCCTTGATGACGTTGAACAGCTGCGGCAGTTCGTCGAGCGAGGTCTTGCGGATGAACCGGCCCACCGGGGTCACGCGCGGGTCGTCCCGCGTGACCAGCCGGGCCGCGCCGGCATCGCTCTGGTTCACGTACATCGAGCGGAACTTGTAGACCTCGATCAGCTCGTTGTTGAAGCCGTAGCGCTTCTGCCGGAACAGCACCGGCCCGGGCGAACCGAGGCGCACCGCCAGGGCGACCGCCAGCATCACGGGCGCCAGGACCACCAGCATCGCGCAGCCGACCACCCGGTCGAAGATGCTCTTGGCGACGATGTCCCAGTCGGCCATCGGCTTGTCGAAGATGTCGAGCACCGGCACCGCGCCGAGATAGGAATAGGCCCGGGGGCGCAGGCGCAGCTTCGAGGCCTGGGCCGAGAGCCGGATGTCGATGGGCAGGACCCAGAGCTTGGCCAGCATCTGCAGGATGCGGTCCTCGGCGGCGATCGGGATCGTGAAGATGATCAGGTCGAGGCGCGTGGTGCGGGCATAGGCGACGAGGTCGCTCACGGTGCCGAGCTTCGGGTAGCCGGCCACCACCGTGTCGGAGCGCATGTCGCCGCGGTCGTCGAACACGCCGACGATGCGCACGCCGGACTCCGCTTCCGCGTCGAGGGCGCGGATCAGGTCCTCGGCGACGGGGCCGCCGCCGACGATGGCGGTGCGGCGGTCGAAATGGCCGCGCTGCTTCCGGGCCGTGATGAACCGCGCCAGGGCGAGGCGGCCGGTCAGGAGGGCGGCGAGGCCGGCGACGAAGACGCTGGCCATCCAGACCCGGGAATAGTGGTCGGCGATCTTGGCGAACACCATGGCGGTGGCCGCCAGGAGGAAGGCCAGCGACCAGGCGCCCACCAGCCGCAGCGCGGAGCCGCGCAGGGTGCGGAAGGCGGCCATCCGGTAGGCCCCCACGGCCTGGAGCAGGCAGACGGCCAGGGCGGCGAGGCCGAGGGTGGCGGCGAGGTAGCGGGGCGACAGCGGCACGATCCCGGCGAGCTGCAGGCGCTGGATCACGATCCCGAGAATCGCCACGAGGGCGAACTCCGCGATCCGGACGCAGCCGGCCAGCACCACCGGCGACAGCAGCTTCGGGGCGGCCGGGCGCATCCGCGCCTCGGCGGGCGGCAGCGCCGTGGCCGCCCCCCCCTCGGACTGGGGTCCGAAGCGGCCCGCGGCATCCAGCAGGTCACGGACATCGAAGGCGCTCATGGCTGACTTCCGGGCTCGGGCACGCGTCTTGGAAACGGGGAGCGGGGTTGCGGGTCGGATCGGGACGGAAGGGCGGGCGTCACGGGGCCGTGGGCGCGACGGCGTGGCCCGCACCGGGCATCCGGGCGCGCAGGGCCGCGGCGTAGCCGGAGAGCACGTCGGAACCCATGCGGGTCATGGAGAAGCGGGCCCGAACCGAGGCCGCCAGGGTCTCGAAGCGCTGCCGGGAGGCCTCGGGATCCTCGTCGAGGACCCGCGCGATGGCCTGGGCCAGGGCCTGCCCGTCGCGGGGCGGCACAAGGTCGGAGGCCGCGGCCCCGAAGATTTCCGGGATGCCCCCGACATTGGTGGCGACGAGGGGCTGGCAGGCGGCGGCCGCCTCCAGCACCACGTAGGGGAGGGATTCGGCGAGCGAGGGCACCACCATGAGCCGCCCCCGGGCCAGCACCGGGCGGATCGCCTGCGGCGGCTCGAAGGACACCGCCTCGCCGAGGCCCATCGCCACCACGCGGTCGGACAGGATGGCGGAATCGGGGCCGGAGCCCACCATCAGCAGCCGCAGGGGACGGCCCGCGGCGCGTAGGCGCAGGAGGGCGTCGAGGAGGAAGGGCACGCCCTTGGCGTCGCGCAACTCGCCGATATAGACGAGGTCGACCCGGTCCGCGGCCGGCACGATCGGGGCGAATTCGGCCTCGCTGATCCCGTTGTGGACGATGCGGGTGATGCGGCGCGGGTCCCCCGCATGGGCCCGGTGCCGCCCGGCGACGTACTCGCTCTCGAACAGGAACACGTCGGTGCGCAGGCCCATCAGGCGCTCGAGGCCCATGTAGAACCGATGGCGCAGGGTGCCGGGCTTGTAATTGTAGCTGCCCCCGTGGGGCGTGTAGGCGCGGATCGGCGCGGGGCCGGGCACCACGGCCAAGCGGGCGTAGACGCCGCCCTTGGCCCCGTGCCCGTGCAGGACGGTGGCCCCCACCGCCGCGGCGCGCCGGGCGATGGTGCGGAGCGCCGCGAGGTCGGAGGGATGCGGGTTGCGCCGCATCGGCAGGCGGGTGATGCCGAGGGCGAGGCTGGGCGCGAGCTCGGCCAGGGCCTGGGCGGCGCGCTCGCCGCCGGTGGAGGCGTCGCAGACGATGCCGACCTGATGGCCCGCCGAGGCCTGCAGGCGGGCGAGATCGACCACGTGGCGGAACAGGCCGCCCACGGGCGCGCGGAACACGTGCAGGATGCGCTGGGCGGGGAGGCCGCCCGAGGCGGCGCTGAGCGCCGCGCCCGGGTCGCTGGCACCGGTCGAACCGAGGGGGAACGCGTTCACGACAGCTGCTCCACGCACCGTAGCGCGAGCGGCCGGGCCGCTCGTCCGTCGCGAGACCTTGGCGCACGACCGGTGCGTGGACCGTTAAGGCGGGACCCGCGCCGCGTCGGGCGAAGGCCCGGACCAGCGGAATAGTTCTCGGTTCAGTTAGGCGAGTCCTAACCGCCGCGAGGGCATCGTCCGCATCCGGCCGCGGCCGGGACGAGGGGCTCCTAGAAGAAGCGCTCCTTGATCACGATGGTGTCACCGGGGCGCACCGGGTAAGTCATCGGCACGATGCCGGAGACGAGGCCGTCCCGGCCCTCGCGGGTGAGAACCGCGTAGTCGCGGGCGGCGCGGGGCCCGAAGCCGGCGGCGATCGCCACCGCGGTCTCCACGGCCATGCCGTTGACGTAGGGATACTGACCCGAGGTCGTGACTTCGCCGAGGATGTAGAACGGCCGGTAGGCGTCCACCTCCACGGTGACGTGGGGCTCGCGGACGAACCCGGCCGAGAGCTTGGCCTCGATGGTCCGCGCCGCCTGGCTGGTGGGCTGGCCGCCGACCTTCACGAGACCGATGAGGGGCATGGCGATGTTGCCGGCCCCGTCGACCGCGTAGATGTTCGAGAGGTTGTCCTGGCCGAAGACGATGACCCGGAGGCGGTCCCCGGCGGAGAGGGTGTAGCGGGCACCGATGGAGCCGGTGCCCGTCGCGTCGAGCTGATCGGTCCGGAAATCCGGGCGCAGGCAGCCGCCGAGCGCCAGGCTCGACGTGAGAGCTAAGAGGAGTGATCGCCGGTTCATCACTACTGCCGTCGTGAGGAGAATTCGAACCCAGCCCTAAGCCGATATGGTTAACGAACACTGACGTCCCGCTTCGGGGTGCAGGAAACGCGCGGTTCTTAACGTCCGGTCAACCTTAAACCGGTCTAGTCGTGGAAAGCCGGCCGCTCCGCGGTCGACGCCCTTGCCTTGCGTAAAGATCGAGCCATGCCCCGCTCTTCGCTGTTCGAGCCCACGCGCGATGCGTCCCCCGCCGGAAGCGAGGGCCTGGGGCTGTCGCAGCTCGCAGGCGTTCTGCGCCGGTCCTGGCGCTGGATCGTCATCCCGACCGCCCTGGCCACCATCGGCGCCATCGCCTTCGTGCAGGTGGTCTCGCCGCGCTACACCGGCGAGGCGAAGATCCTGCTGGAGAGCCGCGACACGCCCTACACCCGCACCGCCCAGGAGCGCGGCGAGCAGCCCCAGCCCATCGACGAGCAGGCGGTGGCGAGCCAGGTGCAGGTGGTGATGTCGCGCGATCTCGCCCGCGAGGCGATCCGCCGGCTGTCGCTCGCCGGCAACGCGGAGTTCGACCCCGGCGTCGCCGGCTTCGGCCCGCTCCAGCGCGCCCTGATGATGATCGGGCTGGCCAAGAACCCGATGGAGCGTCCGCCCGAGGAGCGGATGCTGGAGACCTACTTCGACCGCCTGACCGTCTACCCGGCCGGCAAGTCGCGCATCCTCACGGTGGAGTTCCGCTCGAAGGACCCGCACCTCGCGGCCCAGGCGGCCAACACCATCGCCGAGCTCTACATCGCCTCCCTCGACGCGGCCAAGACCGACACCGCCCGCTACGCCTCGACCTGGCTCGGCGGCAACATCGAGACCCTGCGCACCCGCGTGGCCGAGGCCGAGGCCAAGGTCGAGACCTATCGCGCGAGCCATGGCCTGATCGCCACCGGGGGGGCCGGCGGCCAGCCCCTCGGCGCCCAGCAGCTCGGCGAGCTCTCGACCCAGCTCTCCCAGGCCCGCACCGCCAAGGCCGACCTCGCCGGCCGCGCCAAGCTGATCAAGGAGATGATCAAGGACGGCCGCGCCTTCGAGATCCCGGATGTCGCCAACAACGAGATCATCCGGCGCACCGTCGAGCAGCGTATCACCCTGCGCAACCAGCTCGCCCTGGAATCCCGGACCCTCCTGTCCGCCCACCCGCGCATCAAGGAACTGACCGCGCAGATCTCCGACCTCGACGCCCAGATCAAGGCCACGGCCGAGCGCGTGGTCCGCACCCTGGAGAACGATGCCCGCATCGCCGAGGCCCGGGTCGAGAGCCTGAACGCCGCCGTCGACGCCCAGCGCGACGTGGTCTCGAAGGGCAATTCCAGCGAGGTCCAGCTGCGGGCCCTGGAGCGCGAGGCCAAGGCCCAGCGCGAGCAGCTCGAATCCTACCTCGCCCGCTACCGCGAGGCCTCGGCCCGCGACGCCGAGAGCGCGGCCCCGGCCGATGCCCGCGTGGTCTCGCGCGCCATCACGCCGGAGACGCCGTCCTTCCCCAAGAAGCTGCCGATCGTCCTCCTGGCGGCGGTGCTCGGCCTGCTGTTCTCCATGGGCGGCGTGATCGCCCACCACCTCCTCGGCGACCCCGACGGCCCGGGCCGCCGCCGGCGGCACGAGGCGGACTCCGAGGGGGAGGCCGAGCGCCCCGCCTATGGCCGCCAGCCCTTCGCCTTCCCCGAAGCCTCCCTCGCCCTCGCGCGGCCGGGAGCCGCCGCCACGGCACAGGCCGGCGGCTCCGGGGCGGCCCCGCCGGTGGCCGAAGGCGCGGCCCCGACGGCCGAGGCGGCGCCTGCCCGGCCGACCCTCGCCCCGGCACGGACCGAAGCGGCCGAGGCCGCCGCGACCTCCGCCCGGACCTCCGTCCCGGCCCCCGCCGACGCGGGCGCCTACGCCCTCGACCCGCTCATCGCCCGCCTGCGCACCGGCGCGGGCCCGGCCCGGTCCGGCGCGGGCCGCGCGGTCCTGGTGATCGAGGCCGTGCCGGCCAGGCGGCTGGAGGCGGGCCTTGCCGTCAGCCTCGGCAGCAGCCTCGCGGCCGGCGCCGCGAGCGTCGTGGTGCTCGATCTCAACGGCCCCGCCTGCGGTGCGGACGAGGTGGGCCTCACCGACCTGGTGGCGGGCGAGGCCGCCTTCCTCGACGTGATCCAGTCGATCCCCGGCTCGCGCCTGCATGCGATCCCGCGGGGCTTCGTGGACGCGGCCATCCTGGCCGAGGAGCCGCAGGCCCTGGCGATCACCCTCGACGCCCTGGCCCAGGCCTATGACTGGGTGGTGTGCCGCCTCGGCACGCCGCAGGCCCGCACCGCCCGCGACATCTTGGCGGTGGCGGGCAGCCTCATGGATACGGCGATCGTCGCCTCGGACCGCGACCCCGAGGATGCCGACCTCCTCGACCTCTACGCCCTGGCCGAGGCCTCCGGCGCCGCCCAGATCCTGGTGGCCCAGGACCACGCCGCCGCGGCCCTGGCCCCCGAGGCGCCCGCCTTCGCCGACGAGGCGATGCCCCTGCGCCTCTCGGCCGCCTGAGCCGGCCCACCCGGGCGTCCGTCCCGCCGGCACCGCCCCCCGCATCCGCGAGGGGCGGTGCCGCGCGTCCGGCGGGACCCCGCTACTCCGCCGCCGCCCGGCGCCGGCGCAGGCGCGTCACCAGGGCCATCAGGCGCGGGTCGCGCTTGATGCGCCGCTTGAGGCGGGCGGCCGCGACGGTCCGGAGGGCGAAGGCCTGGCCGCGCAGGGTCACCGGCAGGGCGACCTCGCCCAGTTCGATGGTCTCGTCGCAGATGCTGCTCTTGTAGCGGGCCTCGCCCACGCCGAGGTCGAAGGTCCGGCGGCCCCGGGCCGTCTGGTCGCCGATGAGGTGGTGCAGCAGGATGTCGCCGGGGCTCGACCGGCTCACGGCCGGGTCGGCGTCGAAGGCGGTGAACATGCCGCTGTAGCGCTGGGCGTCGACCGCCCCGGCGAAGACCGCGAAGATGCGGCCGGTCTCGGTGGCGACGAGGGCCGTCACCTCGAGGACCGACCCGCCCGCCGGGGAGGCCGCCCGGGCGAGGAAGTCGCGCACCGCCGGATCGGCATAAGGGTCGGCGAGACCCATGGCGGCGAAGCGCGCGGCCTTCTGGGCGTAGAACGCGGCGAGAAAGGCCTCGGTCTCCTCGGGGGTCTCTGCGCGCCGGCAGGCCACGGGCCCGAAGGCCTCCACCAGCTTGCGCTCCTTGGCGCGGAGCTTCTTGCGGGCGTCGCTGCTGAAGACGCGCTTCAGCGTCGCGTCCGGATCGGGGCCGAGGATCAGCCCGTAGCCGTCGCTCGGGGCCGGCTCGGCCCGGTGATGCAGGGGATTGGCCGCGCCGTCCCAGAAGCGGGGCTGGTGCGAGAGGGCGAAGACGTCGATCCCGGCCTCCCGGCCGAGCCGGTGCAGGGCCTCGGCGAGGTCCTCCGGGGGCATCGCCGCCGCCTCGCGCGAGGCGAAGAGCGGCATGTGGTAGTTGGCGTGCTTCGCGCCCACCACCCGGGCCACGGTCGCCCCGCCCTCGCGGGCGACCACGAGGGGGAGGAGCACGCGGGGACGCCCGGCCGCATCGCGCAGGACCACGATCCGCAGGTCCGCGCCCGGCGCGGTCCGGGCGAAGGCCGCGACCCAGTCGAAGCGCTGGTAGGGCGTGGCCAGCACGGCCGGATCGGCCTCCAGGGCGCGCCACAGGGCCTCGGCGGCGGCCAGATCGTGGAAGACCTCCGCGGCGAGGCGGGGCCGCACCCGTGCCCGCATCGCTCCGGCTCCGGTCAGTTCATGGGCGAGAACGGCCATGCCATCATCCTTGCCATCATCCTGGGTGACCGGCGGATCGGGATCCGCCGGACGTCTGGGCCGACCCTGGCCCCACAGCCCTTAACCCGGCGGTGACGCCGGGGCGCCACGCTCCCGCTGTCTGCGCGCGTGGGTAACGAAACCTTGCCGGTTGGTGTGGTCCCCTGGGGCGAGGCCGAAACGGATTCACCATGTCCGCTCCTGAGACCCCCGCGACCCAGACGTCCGCGACGCAGCCCCCTGCCGCCCCGGCGCCCCCCTTGAGCCGACGCCACCGCCTGTTCGCCGCCGGCTTCCGGGCCATCGCGGCGAGCCGGGCGGACCTCTGGCTCGGGCCGGTGGCGCGCGGGCGCGGGCTGATCCTGACCTTCCACCACGTCCGCCCCGGGCGTCCGGGGCCCTACGACCCCAACGGGCTCCTGGCCATCACCCCGGATTTCCTCGACCGTACCCTGGCGCTGGTGCGCCGGCGCGGCTTCGAGATCCTTGGCCTCGACGCCCTTCCGGAGCGCCTCGCCGCGGGCGGGCGCCCCTTCGTCGTGCTCACCTTCGACGACGGCTATCGCGACAATGCCGAACACGCGGCCCCGATCCTGCGGCGGCACGGGGCGCCCTGGACGCTGTTCGTCACCAGCGACTTCGCGAGCGGACAGGGGCGCCTGTGGTGGCTCGAACTGGAAGAGGCGATCCGCCGCCTGGATCGGGTCCGGGTGCCGGAGGCGGGCCTCGACCTGCCGGCCCGCGACGCCCACGAGAAATCCGCCGCCTTCGCGGCCGTCTATCGGCGGCTGCGATCGGGCCCGGAGGCGCGGCTCCTTGCGGGTATCGCCGCCCTCTGCGCCGAGGCCGGCCTGGCGCCGGGGCGCATGGCCGGCGGGCTCTGCCTGTCCTGGTCCGAGCTGCGGGATCTCGGCCGCGACCCCCTCGTCACCTTCGGCGCCCACACGATCAGCCACCCGATGCTGGCCAAGCACGGCGAGGCCGTCGCACGCCGGGAGATCGCGGAGGGGCGGGCGCGGATCGCGGCCGAACTCGGCCGCCCGGTCACGCACCTGTCCTACCCGGTGGGCGATCCGACCTCAGCCGGCCCGCGCGACTTCGCCCTCGCCCGGGACCTCGGCTTCGCCACGGCGGTCACGACCCGGCCGGGCCACCTCTTCGCCGCCCATGCGGACCACCTGCACGCGCTGCCGCGGGTCTCGGTGAACGGCCACCACCAGACGGAGGCCGCGCTCTCGGCCCTGCTCTCGGGGGTGCCGTTCCTGGCCTGGAACAGGGGCCGCCGGCTCAACGTCGCTTGAAGCCCTCAGCGCCGGCGGCGGTGTCGGCGAGAGGCGCGGCTCTCGCCGCCCGCGATGGCGAAGCTGACGCTCTGGCGGCCGTGGCGGGCATGGCGGCCGCGCCGCGTGCGATGGCCGATGGAGGCGATCGCCGCCCCCGTCGCCGCGGCGCTCGCGGCGATGCTCTGGGGGATCGCCGCCAGCGCGTTGGCGACCTCGGCCGAGGCGGCGCCGGCGGAGACGCCGCCGGCGACGTTCCTGGCGGCCGGGCCGAACAGGGCGAGGCACTGGTTGTAGGCGAGGTCGTTCTTCAGGCGCTCGCAGTCGGAGACCGAGCGGGGCGCCCCCTGCGCCTGCGCGGGACGCACCGCCAGGAGGGGGAGGGCCGACAGGATCGCGAGGCCGAGCAGAAGCGAGGGCGTGCACAGGCGTGGCATTGAGCGGGACGACGGCCTTTTAACGAATGACACGGCGCGTGTCTGGCGCCCGAGTGCGGCGAAAACCCGACGCCGGCCGCCGTTTTCTTGCCGGTCCGGAGGTTCTCCCCGGTTCCAGCACCCTCAGCCCCGATCCCCGGCGTCGTTCTTGCCCATCCAGCTGATGAGCGGCATCAGCGGGAAGATCCAGGCGATGCCCAGCAGGGCGTAAAGCACCGCCTGCACGGCCGCCGGGGTCTCGGAGATCCGGCTGTCGGCCAGCGCCATGGCCAGCGGCGCGTAGATGATGATGAAGGCCAGCATCACGATCGTGCCGATCAGCGAGCGGGTGCGGCGGCGCATCGGCCTGGTCCTCGAAGCGAACGGGTGTCTCCCAGGGGGGTAGAGCGCCGGGCGAGCGATGGCAACGGCCGGGCCCGCGACCCTTTTCGCATCCCGCCCCGGGGCTTCTTTCCAGGCTCCTTGCCGTAACCCTTCGCCTCAGAGCTCCGCCGAGCGGTTCGACAGCTCCATCCGCAATTGCCGGGCGGCCTCCTGCAGGGCGGCGTCGCGGCGGCGGCGGGGCCGGGGCACCGTCACGGGCATCTCGGCCGCCAGCCGGCCGGGGCTGCCGGCGAGCACGACGACCCGGTCGGCAAGGGTCACGGCCTCGTCGATGTCGTGGGTCACGAACAGGATGGTCTTGCCCGTCGCCGCCTGGATGCGCTGCAATTCATCCTGAAGGCCCTCGCGGGTGAAGCTGTCGAGCGCCGAGAACGGCTCGTCCATGAGGAGCACGTCCGGGTCGACGGCCAGCGCCCGGGCGATGGCGACGCGCTGGCGCTGGCCGCCGGAGAGCTGGTGCGGCCAGCGCTGGCCGAGGTCGCCGAGGCCCACGAGGTCGAGCATCGCCTGCGCCTTGGCCAGGCGCTCGGCCTTGGACAGGCCGCTGCCCTCGAGCCCGAAGGCGACGTTGGCGACGACCCGCCGCCAGGGCAGCAGCCGCGCATCCTGGAAGACCAGGGCCATCGGCGTGCGGCAGTCGGGGCGGGCGCGGAGGCGCACGGTGCCCGAGCTCGGCTTGGCCAGGCCGATCAGCACGCGCAGGACGGTGGACTTGCCGACCCCGGATTCGCCGACGATGACGAGGAACTCGCCGCGGGCCACGTCGAGGTCGAGGTCCTCCAGGATGACGGTCCGGGTGCCGGCGCGCGCGTAGGCGAGGCTCAGGCCCGCGATGGAAATGATCGGCTCAGGCGTGATCGATTCGGGCATCTCAGGCGCGCCACCGTAGGAGCCACCCCTGGAGGGCGACGAAGGCCGTGTCGAACAGGCCGTAGAGGGCGGCCATGGTGAGCATATAGACGACGACGATGTCGGTGGAGAGCAGGCTGGAGGCCTGCATCATCCGGGCGCCGACGCCGGGCACGCCGAAGATCTCGGCGGCCACCACCGCCATCCAGGCCTGGCCCAGCGCCGTGCGCAGGCCGACGAGGATGCCCGGTGTCGCGGCCGGGAGCAGGATCTTGGTGAGCCGGGACCAGGGCGAGCCGAAGCCGAAGGCCTGCGCCACCTCGACGAGGTCGCGGTCGACGCCGCGCACCGCCCCCTGCGTCGCGAAGAAGACGATCCAGAACACGCCGATGGCGATGATGAAGACGGCGGCCTCCGGCTGGACGCCGAACCAGATGATGGCGAACGGCACCCAGGCCAGCCCGGGAATCGGACGCAGCAGGCGCACGATCCAGGCGGTGGCGGCTTCGAACCAGCGGAACATGCCGCTGAGGAGGCCGAGGGCGATACCCGCCCCCGCGCCGACGGCGAGGCCGGTCACGTAGTGGCTCAAGCTCGACAGCACCGCCTCACGCCAGACGCCGAGGCGCACCTCGTTGAGGAAGGCGGCCGGGATCGTGCTCGGCGGCGGCAGGAAGGCCGGGTTGATCAGGCCGAGGCGCGGCATCGCTTCCCAGAACAGCAGGAAGGCGAGGAGTCCGGCCGCCGCCAGGGCGGTGGAGCGCAGGGCCATCATGGCCGGCGCCCCGGCAGGCTGCGGGCCGGACCGGAGCGGGGGCGGTGCCGCGGTAGGAGGGGTCTGGGGGTCATCGGGCTCGTGGGTTGTGAAGGCATCGCGGCGCAGCCGGCCGGAGCGGATGCGGAGGGACGGGTGAGGGCATTCAGGCCCCGCCAGAGGCGGCGGCGCGGGTCCGCGGCCTCACGACGGAGGCGGTCTCGCGGGACCGGCCGGGCGCTGGGCCACCCTGGGCCGGGCCGGTGGAGGCGAACAGGCCGGTGGAGGCGAACAGACGGTGACGCCCTGCAGGCCTCCGCAGCGCCGCGATCGCGCCGGGTGCGCCGACGCGGCCGGCGCGGCGCGCCCGCGCCAGGGCGACGTCGTCATCGTCGCGGAGGCCAGCCAAGCCCGCGACCGCGTGATCCGCGTCGCGGAGGCGCCGTGCGAACGGGTCGCCGATGAAGCCGGCCGTGCCGGTGAGGAAGACGCGCATGGGGTCCCTGGCGGCCGTCCGAACCGGGTCGAGCCTGTCCCCGACCTACACGCAGCGCCGCGCGACCTCAAGAAAGCAGGGGGCCGCCCCCATAGGCCCGCCGCCCCGGAGGCCGTTGGGGTCCGTCATCGCTCCCGGGGGCTCCGTCGGCGATTGTCCCGGCGGGGGTTCGTCGTGCCGGAAACCCGCTTGCACCCCCCGTCATCCCGGGGCCGCGCCGCTCCGGATCCAGACACACAGGTGTGCAGGACCATCGACGGGCGGCGACCCTGGATCGCACGCCGCTGCCCCTTCGGGTCCGGGCTCGCCTGCGGCGCCCCGGAATGGCGGCGCGTCCTCCCCTGCGATCACCCTATCCACGGGGGGCCGCGTCGGGCTGGATCGACCCCTGGGAACAGGGGGGTGGGACGCGATGCGCCCTCGTCGTCAGAACACGTGCCGCAGGATGACGAACAGCCCGCCCGCCAGGGTGATGGCCGCCGGCAGGGTCAGCACCCAGGCAAGCGCCATGTTGCGCACGGTGGCGACCTGCAGGCCCGAGCCGTTGGCCGCCATGGTGCCGGCGACGCCGCTCGACAGGATGTGGGTGGTGGAGACGGGCAATCCGTAGAGCTCGGCCAGCCCGATGGTGCCGGCGGCCACCATCTCGGCCGAGGCGCCCTGGGCGTAGGTGAGGTGGGTCTTGCCGATGCGCTCGCCCACCGTGACGACGATGCGCTTCCAGCCGACCAGGGTGCCGAGGCCGAGCGCCAGGGCGACGCAGACCTTCACCCAGGTGGGGATGTAGCGGGTGCCGTCGTTGAGCAGGCCCTCGTAGGCCTTGAGTACCTTGCCCTCGGCCTCCGGGAAGCTGGCGCCGGCGGCCGGCAGCAGCCGCACCGCGTCGGCGGCGAGGTACATGTCGTTGCGCAGGTTCGGGGTGGCGGCGGCCGGCACCTGGCGGATCGCGCCGTGGCGCTGCACCGAGGCGGCGATGTCGTCCGAGAGGGCGGCCAGCGCCGCATAGACGGCGGGGGTGTTCAGCGCCTTCGTCCGCAGGGCCTCGCCGACCTGGGCCCGGGCGGCCGCCGCATCGGGACGGGCCGCACCCGCGGCCCGGGCGGCGAACACCGTGCGGGCGTCCCGCGACTGCTGCACGAAGACCGGCGTCATGTCGTCCGACATGGTGCGGTTGAGGGCGTAGGCGGTGGGGGCCGCGCCGATCAGGATCAGCATGATCAGGCCCATGCCCTTCTGGCCGTCGTTGCCGCCGTGGAAGAACGACACCAGGGTGCACGTGAGGATGAGGAGGCCGCGGATCCAGAGCGGGGGCGGGGCCTCGCCTGCGGGGGCCTCGTAGAGGTCCCGGCGCCGGACCACCGCCTTCATGGCCACGAGCAGCAGGGCCGCCAGGACGAAGCCGAGGACGGGTGAGAACAGCAGCCCCTCCAGCACCGTCACGGCCTGTCCCCACTCGACCCCGGAGGTGCCCTGGCCCTCGGGCGCCATCAACTGGTTGGCGAGGCCGACGCCGATCACCGAACCGATCAGGGCGTGGGAGGAGGAGTTCGGCAGGCCGAGCGCCCAGGTGCCGAGGTTCCACAGAATCGCGGCGATCAGCAACGCGAAGATCATCGCGTAGCCGGCGGACGAGCCGACCTGCAGGATAAGCTCCACCGGCAGCAGGGTGACGATGGCGTAGGCCACCGCGCCGGAGGACAGCATGACGCCCAGGAAGTTGAAGGCGCCGGACCAGATCACCGCCACCACCGGCGGGAGTGCGTGGGTGTAGATCACCGTCGCCACCGCGTTGGCGGTGTCGTGGAAGCCGTTCACGAACTCGAAGGCCAGGGCGATCAGGAGGGCCAGGGCGAGGAGGGCGAAGGCCCCCAGCGCGAGCGGCGTCTCGCCGACCGCGTTCATGTCGTGGATCAGGCTGTAGCCAGCATAGGCGAGGCCGCCGAGGAGGACGAGGGCGAAGGCCAGGAGGCCCGAGACGGGGATGCGGCCGTCGAGGTTCGGGCCCGGGCGGCGGCCCGGTTCCGCCTGCGGCACCGGGCGGAGTCCGGGGGCGATCGCATCGGCCATGATTCGGGTCTCCCGGCTGGGCGATCGCCGCTGCGGGTCGATCCCGGCAGGATCCCCGCGCGTCCCGGGCTCTATGACGGTTCCGTCTCAGGACGATGACAGCCGGTGGCCTCCTGGCAGCGGCCGGGATGAAACCCATTCTTGGTTCGTAACGGCTGCCGGCCCGGCCCGCAGCGGCTCAAGAAAGCGGCCCGAAACCTGTGCGCTGCAACACACACATGCATCAGCACTTGTTTGCCGAGGGGCAAACCCCAGATATAACAGCATCATGACGCTGTCGTGTCCGGTCTGGCCGCGCTTCCGACCTGCGCAAGGTCCGCGATTCTTCCCATTCATGTCCGCGGGTCGCCCGCTGTGTCCATGCAGGGGAGAGGCCCTCCCGAAGGCGACACGCTCCCGATCCGTCACACGCCGCAGGGCCCCGCCCGCGAAAGCCAGTCCGCGAGTCATTCGATCCATGAACCAGCTTGTCCGCATGTCACAGGTCGGCGAGGCCGATGCCATCGCCGAACCCTCCGCCGAGTTGCGGGTGCCGTTCGCGCAGTCCGGTGCCTTCGTGTGCAAATTCATCATCGGCGAGCCCAACGACCGCGCCGTCTGCTGCGGCGCCCCGGCGCCGGACGGCAAGAGCTGGTGCGCGTTCCACCGCCGCATCGTGTTCGAGCCGGCCCGGCCCGGCCGCCTGCGCTGATCCGCAGACGTCCCATCGCGCGCTCACCCCAACCCCGTCGGTCCCCCGGCGGGGTTTTCCTATGCGGAACCGGTCGCATCCTAGTCGTCGCCCTCCTCCTCGTAGGGGCGATAGGTGCGTAGGCGCCGGCCGTCGGGGAACTCGACGCTGCGGGACCGCACCACGAGGTACCCGGCCTCCTGGGCCTGGCGGATCCGGCGGGCCCGGTCGTCCTCGTACCCGAACGGGCCAGTCGATTCCGGGACGACGCCGTAGCTGTAGCGCATCACCGGCGGGCGCGTCGTGACGCGCCGGACGGCGGGGTCCTGGCGGTCTTGGGCGCGCGCCACCGTCCGGACGGCAGGACGACGCGCCGGGGATGCCGTTGGGCGCGCGACCCGCACGCGTGCTTGGGTATTCCCACGCGCGCTTTTCGGCGTCCGGACCGCCGCGTGCGTCGGGCGCCGCGCCTCGGCAGGCGCCGCGGCCGCCTGCTCGGGCGCCTCGGGCTTGGTGACCGGAGCCTTGGTCTGCGAGGATTTGGCCAGCGAAGCCTTGGCCAACGGAGCCTTGGCCTCGTCGGTCCCCCGGGGCGGCGGGTCGGTCCAGGTCCGCCCGGAAGCGGAGGACGGTGGCGTCTGCGCATGCGCCAGGACGGGCAGAAATCCCAGCATCAGAGCGAGGAACCCGAGGCGGCGGAGGGCTGCGAACGTCATGGGAATCTCCCAACGAGTCTTACGCTGCAATCGATGTTCATGCCGCGCCAAGATCTGCGGACCGTCCACCGGCGGAAACTTGGCGGATCGGACGCCGACATTGGCCCCGTCACGGGAAACTTAGCGAAACCTTAAGAGTTCGTCCACGTACGGCAACCACCTGGGTGCCGCAGGACACAGCTGTCCGCGAGGGCCCGGCATCTGGCCTCGCCGCTCCAGGCATGGGAAAGGTCGGGCAACCCGGCATTGCCGTGGAGCCCCCCGCGACCATCTTCGTTGACGCTCCACCGGCGTACCCGGCATGGAGAGGAGAGCCATTTCATGAGACGACTTCCGTCGGTCCTTGCCCTCGCGGCCAGCACGGCCTTCGCCGCCCAGGCGGCCCTCGCGCAGCCCGCCGCCCCGGCGGCGCCCGCGGAGGCAGCGCCCCCTGCGGCCCCGCAGACCTTCGAGAGCCCGATCCAGAACGGGAAGGGCGAGCCCATCGGCAAGATCATGATCCGCGACGGCGCCAGCTCCCTGGTCATGCGCGTGACGATCCAGCCCGGCGGCCTGCCCCCCGGCTGGCACGGCATCCACTTCCATGCCGTGGGCGATTGCTCGGACACCGCGAAGTTCGAGAAGTCGAAAGCTCACGTGAACCACGACCAGAGCAAGCACGGCCTGCTCAATCCCGAGGGTCCGGACGAGGGCGACCTGCCGAACGTCTTCGCCAATGCCGACGGATCGGTGAACGCGGAGGTGTCGAGCGAGACACCGCTGACCGGCGAGGGTGCCCTCAAGGACGGCGACGGCTCGGCCCTGATCATCCACGCCAACGAGGACGATCACACCACCCAGCCCATCGGCGGGGCCGGCGCCCGCATCGCCTGCGCGGTGATCAAGTAGGCCTCCGTTCGACCCCGCGGAGCCGAGGGCTCCGCGGGGTGCGGGACGACGCTACTTCTGGACGACGCTGACGAGCTTGGCGCCACGCGCCTTCCGCTCGGGCAGGGCGTTCTTGACGGTCTTGAGGATGCCGGCGGCGTCGAGGCCGGCCTCGGCGTACATGGCGTCCGGTGCGTTGTGGTCCTGGTAGGTGTCCGGCAGCGTCAGCGTGCGCACCCGGACCCGGCCCGCATCC
>NZ_LMML01000003.1:221788-221961 GCF_001422215.1 Methylobacterium sp. Leaf89
ACCGCGTGCCCAGGCTCAGCAGCGCCACCCGCGCCCCCTCGGGCGCCCGCACCATCCGGCCCCGGCCGATCGGCAGCACCGATCCGCGCTCGGGCAGGTCCACGCCCACCCCCTCGCCGCGCGGATAGCGCAGCGCGATCGGGCCCGTGTCGTGGGCATGCGCGGTGGCCACC
>NZ_LMML01000004.1:0-238 GCF_001422215.1 Methylobacterium sp. Leaf89
GGCTCACCTCGCGCCCGCCCTGGCGCAGAGAGCGGCCACCGGTCTCGTAGGCGTCCTCGGCCCGGTCGTAGGCCTCGCGGCCGGCCCGGCGCACGGACCGCTCGGCGCGGTCGTAGGTGTCGCCGGCTGCCCCCTGGGCGCGGCGCGCGCGGTCCTCGACGTCGTCGGAGTCGATCAGGTTGCCGACCGTGTCGCGAACCCTGCCGCCGATCTCGCGAGCGGTGTCGGCCACGTGCTC
>NZ_LMML01000004.1:331-14888 GCF_001422215.1 Methylobacterium sp. Leaf89
TTCGTGGCTGGGGTTCGTCGCGCGGCGCGCGGCCGAAGCTAGGGTTTGGGGTTGGTCTTGTCCGACTTCGGGCGGGTCTTCAGGGGACCGTCGGACAGGGGGGATTCCTGCTGGGACCGACCCTCGGCCTCGACCTGCCGGTCGCCGATCAGCTTCCCGATGGCTTCCTTGACCGAGCCCTTGACCGCGTCGGTCGAAGCGGGGGCCGAACCGGGTGCGGAGGGCTTGGTGGGACGCATGGGATCCTCAGGGATGGGATGGACGGGGCCGCGGCGGGCCAACGGGCGGGAGGGACATCGCCGCGCAGGTCGCGGCCGTTCGCTGGACCCACAGATGGTCCCGGACGAACCCCCATCAATGATGCAGGCGTACCGGTAGACCGGGGTTATCTACCTGGATGTCGGCGTTCCAACCGGGTTGCGGCGAGCGCGACGGAGGCCGCGTTCCCCGACGAAGATCCCTGGGCCGCCACGCGTCCCCGGGCTCCATGCCCCTTCCGGGTCGGCCCTCATCCGTACGTGGTCCTGCGTGTCGACGCCGAGTGTCACTGGATCTCCCATGGCGCACCGCGCCGCTTTCCAAGTCCCGGTCGTAACAAGTGCGTGGGAAGGCAGTTCCGCGTCCGATCCGCGATTGTCTGGTATATCTGGATCATTGACGTGAATGTGATTGCCCAATCACAAGCCTCCAGCGGCTTCGGCTTCTCCAGCGCCGAGCACATCATCGTCTGTTCCAGACCCGAGGGCGATCATCCGTGCAGACAGATGTCAGAGTGCCGAAATCCTCTTCGGACGGTCAGGGATTGCCACGACCGATTCAGGATCTGATCGGCCGGCGATTGAACGAGATTGTTCCGTTCCCCGGTGACGTCGCGGCGGATTCCCGTCTCGGTCAGGTTCTGGTTCGGCTGCGAAGTGCCCTGTCCGCGGCGCAGGCGGACGGACAGGTGCCCGATCCGTTCCGGACCGACCTGATCGCCGCCGTTCCGCGGCTTCGCCGGTATGCCTTCTCCCAGTGCCAGAACGCCGCCGAGGCCGACGACCTCGTTCAGACCACCCTCCTGCGGGCCTGGGAGAACCGGGCCCGGTTCGAGCCGGGGACCAGGCTGATCGCGTGGCTGTTCACGATCCTGCGGAACACCTTCCTCAATCAGCGCAAGCGGCTTCGCCGCGAGGTCGAGGATGTCGACGGTGCCTTCGCGGCGACCCTTCGCCTGGAGCCCGAGCAGGAGCATCGTGTCGGACTGATCGAGCTTCAGGCCGCCCTGAACGGCCTGACGGCCGAACACCGCGAGACGCTGCTCCTCGTGATGGTCGACGGATTGCTCTACGACGAGGCCGCGGTCGTCCTGGGATGTCAGACCGGCACCGTGAAGAGCCGCGTCAGCCGCGCCCGCGAACGCCTGGCCAAGGCCATGGGGGCGGCATGAGCGACTCGGACTCCTCCGCATCGCCGTTCGAACCCGACCGCGTCGGCGCGCGCGCCCAGGCGGCCATCGCCCGGCCCCTCGCCTTTCGACCCGGGGCGCCGGGTCCCGCCGTCTTCGCGAGGCGCGGCGGCTCATCGGCATCATGCCTCATCCGCCGCCCGAGGACAGCAAGCGATAAAACTGCATCTGACCCGGTAAAATCCGAGCAAAATGATGCGTCTGCACCATTGAGCACGCCGATGGCGCGCATATCTCGACGTCATCGGCGACCGTCGACGTAACAACTGTCGCGTCCCAGATATTCGCAGCGTTGTGCCGGGCCTCATGAGTCCCCCGATCAGGTTCGGCATGGCCGCAGGGCCGGGCATCGCGCCACTCCGGGCGCAGGCCCGGCCCCAAGGTCCCGTCCGGGTTCGAGACCGCTTCCAACGCTTCGTGAAGACCGTCTTGCGGCGATCATGGGACGAGCGATCATGGCAGAAGCACCGGAAGGTCGCATGGCCGATGCCGACAGGCCTCAGCGCATCCCGGACGACACCCCGCCCGCGATGCCGCCTCGTCCCGGAGCGCCGCATCGTCGGCCGCGGCCTGACGCGCGTGGCCGTCCAGGCCCGGCTGCGCGGCTCGGAGGGAACCGGTGTCTGGATTTGTCCGAACCGGTGACGGGCTCTGTCCGCGGGACGTCCCGCAGGACCGGCTGACGAGACGGTCGGCCGGCGCTGATCTGTCTTCGATCGGGATCGGCCGGATGCGCGCCCGGTCTGATCTGAGCGGAGATACAATTCGTAACATATACCAGGCTATAGGTGCGCAACCGTCGTGACGGGGCGTGTGTTTATAGGCTACCGCAACAGAGGAGATGCGAATGCGACTGAAACTTGCTGGCGCAGCCGTTCTTGCACTGGGTACGATGGCCGCGACCGTCGGTGCCGCCGAGGCTCGTGACGGGTGTGGACCCGGGGGGCATCGCGGCTACTACGGATATTGCCGTCCGAACGTAATCTATCGCCCCATCCTGGCCCGCCCCATCGTCTACGGCTACCGCCGCGTCGGCTGGTATGGCCCGCGGTGGCACCGCTGGGGCGGCTACCGCCCCGTCGGATATCACCGGCCCTGGGGCTGGCACGGCGGCTACCGCCACGTGGGCTGGCATCACCGCTGGTAAGGCGCGGTCGGCGTGAGCTGGGCGCCCGGTTCGAACCGGGCGCCCTTTTCGTTCCCAAGGCCGGCGTCATCGGCATGCCCGATGGGACACGTGCCGCCGCGCTCCGCGGGGATGCGTGGGCCGCGGCCGGGTCGCCCATCGGAGCACCGTCGCCCTGGCCCGGACGGTGGCATCCGACGTCCGACCTGATGGAAAAGTCCAGGGTCCGCGCGCCCGCACTGCGGCCCAGACCTTGCAATGGTCTCCCCCATCGCTCGCCAAACGATGGAACGAGGCCCCGTGGCTCATCAGTCGATCTCGCGCAGAACCCTCCTGGGCGGCACCGCCGTTCTCGGCCTCTCGGCCCTGGCGTCGACGGGCGCCCGGGCGGCCGGGCCGATGACCGTCGGCGTCATCTATGTCGGCCCCAAGGACGATTACGGCTACAACCAGGCCCATGCGAAGGGCGCGGCGGCCCTGAAGGGGCTGCCCGGGGTCGAGGTGGTCGAGGAGGAGAACGTCCGCGAGACCAACGACGTCCAGAAGACCATGGAGAGCATGATCAACATGGACGGGGCGAGCCTGCTCCTGCCGACCTCCTTCGGGTACTTCGATCCCCACGTGCTGATCGAGGCCAGGAAGAACCCGACGGTGCAGTTCCGCCATTGCGGCGGCCTCTGGACCGAGGCGAACCCGAAGAACGCCGGCTCCTATTTCGGCTACATCGCGCAGGGCCAGTACCTGAACGGCATCGTGGCGGCGCACGCCACGAAGTCGAAGAAGCTCGGCTTCGTGGCGGCCAAGCCGATCCCCCAAGTCCTCAACAACATCAACGGCTTCCTGCTCGGCGCCCGCAGCGTCGACCCGTCGATCACCTGCCAGGTCATCTTCACCGGCGAGTGGTCGCTGGCGGTGAAGGAGGCGGAGGCCACCAACGCGCTGATCGATGGCGGCGCCGACGTCATCACCTGCCACGTCGACAGCCCGAAGGTGACGGTGGAGACCGCCGCCCGGCGCGGCGCCTACGTCTGCGGCTACCATGCCGACCAGTCGGCCCTCGCCAAGGACCGGTACCTCACCGGCGCCGAGTGGGACTGGGCCCCGATCTACAAGGGCTTCGTCGCCGACATGCAGGCGGGCAAGGCGCCCCCGAATTTCCTGCGCGGCGGTCTGGCGGACGGTTTCGTCCGGATGAGCCCCTACGGCCCTGCCGTCTCGGAGGCGGCGCGCAAGAACGCGGATGCGGTCAAGGCCGAGATGATGAAGGGCGGGTTCGCCATCATCCGGGGGCCGCTCAAGGACAACAAGGGCAACGCGATCGCCGAGGCCGGCAAGGGTTTTGCCGAGAACGCGCCCGAACTCGAGAGCACCGGCTACCTCGTCGAGGGCGTGAAGGGCTCGGCCTGAGGGACGCGTCCGTCACGCACGCCACCAGCGGGAGGAAGAGCCGTGGTTGCCGAGACTGCTCCGTCGGACATGGTCGTGGCAGGGTCGCGCCCCTCGGCCAGCCTGCCCCTGCGGGCTTGGGGCGCGCGCCGGGCGGAGGCGCTCGCCATCCCGCTCGGGGCGCTCGCCCTCGGCTTCGGCCTCTTCAGCCTGTTCCTCCTCAGCCTCGGCAAATCGCCGGCGGCCTTCCTCGACCTCGTCTACCGGGGCGGCTTCGGGTCCGCCTTCGCCCTGCAGAACAGCCTCCAGCGCGCCGCGCCCCTGCTGTTCGCGGCCCTCTGCGTAGCCCTGCCCGCCCGCCTCGGCCTCGTGGTCATCGGCGGCGAGGGCGCGATCGTGCTCGGCGGCCTCGCCGCGGCGGCGGTGGCCGCGCCCCTGTCGGGCGCAGCCCCCGGCCTCGGCATCGCCGCCATGGCGCTGGCCGCCTTCCTGACCGGGGCGCTCTGGCTCGGGGCGGTGGGCGCCCTGCGGGCCTGGCGCGGCGTCAACGAGACCATCGCCAGCCTGCTGATGTCCTACATCGCCATCGCGCTCGCCAACCACCTGATCGAGGGCCTGCTGCGCGATCCCGGCAGCCTCAACAAGCCGTCGACCCGGACCATCGACGAGGCCTTCCGGGTCGGCCCGATGCCGGGCCTGGAGGTGCATTGGGGCCTCGGCGTCGGGGTTGTGGCCTGCCTCCTCGCCTGGCTCCTGACCGAGCGCACCACCCTGGGCTTCGCCGCCCGCATCGCCGGCGGCAACGTGCGCGCGGCCCAGATCCAGGGCCTGCCGGTCGGGCGCCTGATCGCCGGATTCACTGCCCTCGGGGGGGCGCTGGCGGCCCTGGCCGGATTCTTCGAGGTCGCGGCCGTCCACGGCAACGCCAACGCGTCGCTGATCGCGGGCTACGGCTATACCGGTATCCTCGTCGCGTTCCTGGCCCGCCAGAACCCCCTGGCGATCCCGCCCGTCGCCTTCCTGCTCGGCGGGATCGAGGCGTCGAGCGGCCTGATCCAGCGCCGCCTGCACCTGCCGGACGCCACCATCCTGCTGCTGGAGGGCCTGCTCTTCCTCCTCGTCCTCGTGGGCGAGACGCTGTACGGGCGCTTCAAGCCGTTCAGTCCGCATCTCTGGGGCGAGACGCGCGCCGCCGCGGGCCAGGCCGCGCCATGAGCGACTTTGCATGAGCGACCTTGGCCTCTGGAACGTCCTCATCGCGGTGATCGGCGGGGCCATCCGGGTCTCGACGCCGTTCCTGTTCGTCAGCCTCGGCGAGACGATCACGGAGCGCTCGGGCCGGATCAATCTCGGCCTCGAGGGCACCCTCGTGTTCGGGGCGATGTCGGCCTACGCCACGGCGGTGCTCACCGGCTCGGCCTGGGCCGGCGTCGCGGTGGCGGGCGCGGCGGGGGGGCTGTTCGGCCTCGCCCATGGCTGGATCTGCCGGCTGCCGCGGGTCAACGACGTGGCGCTGGGCATCGCCCTGATGCTGTTCGGCTCGGGCCTCGCGTTCTTCTTCGGCAAGGCCTTCATCCAGCCCTCGGCGCCGCAGCTGCCGGCGATCCCCTTCGGCAACTGGTCCGACCTGCCCCAGATCCGCGCCGCCCTCCAGGTCAACGTTCTGTTCCTGATCGGGGCGGTGCTCAGCCTCGTCCTGTGGTGGGGGTTCCGCAACACCCGCACCGGCCTCGTGGTCCGCATCGTCGGCGACAGCGCCGAGGCGGCCCGGGCCATGGGCTACGACGTCGACCGTGTCCGGCTGCTGGCGACCGGAGCCGGCGGGGCGCTCGCCGGCATCGGGGGCGCCTACCTGTCGCTCTATTATCCGGGCTCGTGGAACGAGGGCATCTCCTCCGGGCAGGGCCTGATGGCCGTCGCCCTCGTGGTCTTCGCCCGCTGGAACCCCCTGGCCTGCTTCGGCGCGGCGCTGCTGTTCGGCGGGGCCGGGGCCCTCGGCCCGGCGCTCCAGTCCGTGGGCGTCTCGCAGGGCTACTACCTGTTCTACGCCGCGCCCTACGTCCTCACCCTCGGCGTCCTGATCGCCACCTCGTCGCCGAACCATGCCCTGGCCGGAGCACCGGGCGAACTCGGACAGGCGAAGTAAATCTCAGCAGACAGGTATCTCCGATGAACGGACTTGGCGGCCTCAACAAATCTCCGAACGGCGTCGTGCTCGGGCTGGTGCAGCTGCAACTGCCGACCGTCGTCACGCCGGCGGACCTCGCGGCGCAGACGCAGCGCATCGTCGACATGGTCGGCAAGGCCCGGCGCAACCTCGCCACCATGGACCTCGTGGTCTTCCCCGAATACGCCCTCCACGGCCTGTCGATGGACACCAACCCCGACATCCTGTGCCGGATGGACGGCCCGGAGGTCGCGGCCTTCGCGAAGGCCTGCCGCGACAACCGGATCTGGGGCTGCTTCTCTCTCATGGAGGTCAACCCCCACGGAAACCCGTTCAACACCGGCATCATCATCGACGAGACCGGCGCGGTGAAGCTCTCCTACCGCAAGATGCACCCCTGGGTGCCCGTCGAGCCCTGGGAGCCCGGCGACATCGGCATCCCGGTCATCGAGGGGCCGCGCGGGGCCAAGATCGCCCTCATCATCTGCCACGACGGGATGTTTCCCGAGATGGCCCGGGAATGCGCCTACAAGGGCGCCGAGATCATGATCCGCACGGCCGGCTACACGGCGCCGATCCGCGAGTCCTGGCGCTTCACCAACCAGTCGAATGCCTTCTGCAACCTGATGGTCACCGCCAACGTCTGCCTGTGCGGTTCGGATGGCTCGTTCGATTCCATGGGCGAGGGCATGATCGTCAACTTCGACGGTCAGATCATCGCCCACGGCACCACGGGGCGCGTCGACGAGATCATCACGGCGGAGGTCCGGCCCGACCTCGTGCGCGAGGCGCGCCTGCATTGGGGCGTCGAGAACAACATCTACCAGCTCGGACACCGCGGCTACACGGCCGTGAAGGGCGGCGCCGGGGACTGCCCCTACACCTACATGCAGGACCTCGCCGCCGGCCGCTACCGCCTGCCGTGGGAGGACGGGGTCAAGGTCGTGGACGGCACCTCCTGCGGGTTCGCCGCGCCCACCCGGTCCTACGGCGCCGGACAGACCCCGGACGCCCGGGAGGCGGCGGAATGAGCGCGGCGCCCCTCACCGTGCCGGCGACGCCCCTCGCCCCGACGGCGGTGGACGCGGCGCGCTACGCCGCCGCCGAGCCCTATCCCTGGCCCTTCGACGGGGCACTGAGGCCCGACAACACCGCCCTCATCATCATCGACATGCAGATCGATTTCTGCGGTCCCGGCGGCTACGTCGACGCCATGGGCTACGATATCGGCCTGACCCGGGCGCCGATCGAGCCGATCGGCCGCCTGCTCGCGGCGGCCCGGCGCCTCGGCTACCCCGTCATCCACACCCGCGAGGGCCACCGCCCGGACCTGGCGGACCTGCCCGAGAACAAGCGCTGGCGCTCGCGCCGGATCGGAGCCGGCATCGGTGATCCCGGGCCCTGCGGGCGCGTGCTGGTGCGGGGCGAGCCGGGCTGGGAGATCATCCCCGAACTGGCGCCCATGCCCGGCGAGCCCGTCATCGACAAGCCCGGCAAGGGCTCGTTCTGCGCCACCGACCTGGCGCTGATCCTCGGGCGGCGCGGCATCCGCAACCTGATCCTCACGGGGATTACCACGGATGTCTGCGTCCACACCACGATGCGCGAGGCCAACGACCGCGGCTTCGAATGCGTGATCGTCTCCGACGCCTGCGCGGCCACCGACCGGGGCAACCACGAGGCCGCCCTCAGGATGGTGACGATGCAGGGCGGCGTCTTCGGCGCCGTGGCGACCTCCGAGGCCCTCCTGGTGGCGATGGGATGATCCGCGATGGTGCCCTTCCCGCAATCGGTTCGTAACGTGGTGCCCCGGGACGGAGACGCGGCAGCGGTGGTGCCCGAGGCCCCGCCGCCCGGTGCCATCGCGGTCGAGACCATCGGCATGTCGAAGCGCTTCGGCACCTTCGCGGCCCTCGACGACGTCTCGATGAAGATCGAGGCGGGCGGCTTCCACGCGCTGCTGGGCGAGAACGGCGCGGGCAAGTCGACCCTGGTGAAGTGCATCATGGGCTTCTACGCGCCGAGCGCGGGCAGCGTCCTGGTGGATGGCCGCGAGGTCGCGATCACCAATCCGAAGGGCGCCCAGGCCCGCGGCCTCGGCATGGTCTACCAGCACTTCACCCTGGTGCCGTCCCTGACGGGCCTCGAGAATCTCGTCATCGCCCGGCCCCGGGTGCCGGCGGTGATCGACTGGCGCGCCGAGCGTGCGGCGCTGGCCGCCTTCATGGAACGGATGCCGTTCCGGCTGAACCTCGAACGCCCGGTGGCCGAGCTCGCGGCCGGGGAGAAGCAGAAGCTCGAGATCATCAAGCAGCTCTTCCTCAAGGCCCGGTTCCTGATCCTCGACGAGCCGACCTCGGTGCTGACGCCGGCGGAGGCCGAGGAGGTGCTGGGCCTCCTGCGCGCCATGGCGGACCGGCGCGAGCTGACGGTGCTGATGATCAGCCACAAGTTCCGCGAGGTCGAGGCGTTCGCCCGCAGCGTCAGCGTCCTGCGCCGCGGCACGCTCGCGGGCGGCGGACGGGTCGGCGAACTCAGCCGGGACGACATGGCGGCGATGATGATGGGCGCCCGCCCGGTGCGCGCCGCCCCCAACCGCGTCGGTCGGCCCGACCCGGACCGGGTCGTCCTGCGCATCGCGGATCTGCGCGCCACCGATGCCTCCGGCCTGCGTCACCTCGCCGTCGACGCCCTCGCGGTGCAGGCCCGCGAGATCGTCGGCGTCGCCGGGGTCTCGGGCAATGGCCAGAAGGAACTCGCCGACGTGCTCGGCGGCCAGATCCGGGCGGCCGCTGGCCGGGTGGAGGTCGGGGGCGAGGCCTATGACGGACGGCGCGCGCAGAGCCGGGCGCGGCGGGTCCGCGTCATTCCGGAGGAGCCGCTGCGCAATGCCTGCGCGCCGCGCATGTCGGTCGCGGAGAACCTGGCCTTCCGGGCCTTCGACCGGCGCGCGGAGCGTGGCGCCTCCGAGGGGGGCGCGGTCCCGGGGCGGCCGACCGTCTGGCTCGACACCGGCGCCATGCGCCGCCGCGCCCGGGACCTCATCGCGCGCTTCGGGGTGAAGACCGCCTCCGCCGAGGCGCCGATCGCCACCCTGTCCGGCGGGAACGTGCAGCGGGCCGTGCTGGCGCGCGAACTCACCGACCCGGTCGACCTCCTCGTCGTCGCCAATCCCTGCTTCGGGCTCGACTTCACCGCCGTCGCCGAGATCCGGGCCCGGATCCTGGCGGCCCGCAACGCCGGGGCGGCGGTCCTGCTGATCAGCGAGGATCTCGACGAGATCCTGGAACTCTCGGACCGCATCGTGGTGATGTCCGACGGTCGCATCGTGCACGCGGTGAGTCGCGCCGAGGCCGACGCCCGCAGCATCGGCCGCCACATGGCGGGGCATCACTGAGGCGCGACACGGCCGTGTCGGCCCGACGCTGCCGGGCGTGTCCGGTCCGGCAGGCTAGGTCCGCACGGGGTCGAGGGTGACCGACCAGAGCGCGGTATCGGCGGCGTCCTTCAGGGTGACGGTCATCTGCTCCGTCGCGCCCTCGACCGCGACATGGCCGAAGAACTGGTAGCCCGCGGCGGGCGAGAGGTTGGTCTGGCCCGGCGGCGGCGCCTTGGCGAAGCGCAGCTGGGGCCCGAAGGTGTCGTCGAGGGCGTTGGGACCGAAGGTCCCGGCATGCAGCGGGCCTGCGACGAACTCCCAGAACGGCTCGAACTCCTGAAATCGCGCCCGGTTCGGATCGTAGTAATGCGCCGCCGCGTAGTGCACGTCCGCCGTCAGCCAGACCGTGTTGCGGATGCCCGCATCCCGCAGGAAGCGCAGGAGGTCGGCGATCTCGAGTTCCCGGCCCAGCGGCGGCCCGTCGCCCTGCGCGACGGCCTCCGACCCGAAGGGCGGCTGAGAATCGTAGGGGACGACGAGCCCGATCGGCATGTCGGCCGCGATCACCTTCCAGGTCGCGCGGGAGGCGAGGAGCGCGCGCTTGAGCCAGGCGACCTGCGCCGGGCCGAGGAAGTGAGCCTCCGGTCCGTAGGTGGTCTGCCGGTTCTCGCCGTTCGGCCCGCGATAGGAGCGCATGTCGAGCAGGAACACGTCGACCAGCGGCCCATGCGAGATCTTGCGGTAGACGCGGCCGGGCTCCGAGGGCGCGAAGCGCATCGGCATGTATTCGTGGAAGGCGCGCGCGGCGCGGACCTGGAGCGCCAGCACGTTCGGGTCGCGATAGGCCTTCCGCAGGTGTTCGGCCCGGGTCAGGGGCTCGCCCGGCCACCAGTTGTTGGTGACCTCGTGATCGTCCCACTGTGCGAAGATCGGGATCTCGGCGTTCATCGCCAGCACGTTCGCGTCGGTGAGGTTGTAGCGGTAGCGTCCGCGAAACTCTTCCAGGGTCTCGGCCGGCTTCGCCACCGCCTCGGTCACGCGGTTGCGCCAGAGGGTGCCGTCGGGCAGGCGCACCTCCGGTATGATCGGGCCGTCGGCATAGATGGTGTCGCCGGAATGCAGGAAGAAATCCGGCCGGTTGCGCAGCATGGCGGCGTAGATCGTCATCCCGCCCCGGGCCTCGTCGATGCCCCAGCCCTGGCCGGCCGTGTCGCCGGACCAGCAGAACGAGACCGAGCGGCGCTCGGCGGGCGCCGTGCGGAAGCGCCCGACCTGCGGCGCCCCGAGGATCGTCGGCGCGGCGAGATCCTGCAGGCGGACCCGGTAGAACACGTCCTGGCCCGGCGGCAGATCCGTCAGGGCGACCTTCACGGTGCCGTCGCTCGCCGGGAGCGCATCCGCGAAGACGCCGCCGCGAATGTCGGCGAAGCTTTCCGTGGTCGACCACGCGATCATCGCCCGGCAGGGGCGGTCGGCCCGGGCCCAGACCACGGCGGAGTCGCCGTCGACGTCACCGGATTGCAAACCGTGGGTGAGGATCGGGCGGTCTGCGGCCCGGCTGAGGCCGGGCCGGAAGACGCCGGTGCCGAGACCGACGAGGCCGGCGGCGGCCCCGGTCAGGAACGGACGACGGGGCAGGCTGGAACGGGACGAGGAGGACATGGCGGCGGGCTCCCTTCCGAAGGCTCCGCTATGGCGATCCTGTCTGACGCCTTGACGACGCTGCCCGCGCCGTCCCTAACCTGGTTCGCGTGGATCCGATGCCGGTCTAGCGGGCCGCCTTCGCGGCGCGGCGGCGCTCGGTGAGGATCCATTCCGTGTAGCCGTTCGGCTGCGCGCGGCCCTTGAAGACGAGGTCGCTGGCCGCCTGGAAGGCCGGGCCGTCATAGTCCGGGGCCATGGGGCGGTAGAGCGGATCGCCGGCGTTCTGGCGATCGACCACCTTCGCCATCCGCTTGAGCGCCGTCATCACCTGCTCCTCGCTGACGACGCCGTGATGCAGCCAGTTCGCGATGTGCTGCGACGAGATCCGCAAGGTCGCCCGGTCCTCCATCAGCCCGACATCGTGGATGTCCGGCACCTTCGAGCAGCCCACCCCCTGGTCGATCCAGCGGACGACGTAGCCGAGGATGCCCTGGACGTTGTTGTCGATCTCCTGGGCCACGTCGTCGGGGGCGAAGTTCGAGCGGGCCAGCGGAATCTCGAGGATCTCGTCGAGGGCCGAGCGCGGCCGGCGGGCGAGTTCCACCTGCCGGGCCCGCACGTCGGTCTCGTGATAGTGCAGCGCGTGCAGGGTCGCGGCGGTGGGCGACGGCACCCAGGCCGTGCTCGCGCCCGCCTTGGGGTGGGCGCCCTTCTGCATCAGCATGTCGGCCATGGCGTCGGGGGCCGCCCACATGCCCTTGCCGATCTGCGCCCGGTCGAGCAGGCCGCAGACGAGGCCGACATCGACGTTGTTCTCCTCGTAGCCCTTGATCCAGGGCGTCGCCTTCATGTCGTTCTTGCGAATGACCGGGCCGGCCTCCATCGCGGTGTGGATCTCGTCCCCCGTGCGGTCGAGGAAGCCCGTGTTGATGAACACGACCCGCTCGGCCGCGGCCGCGATGCAGGCGGCGAGGTTGACCGTGGTGCGGCGCTCCTCGTCCATGATGCCCATCTTGAGGGTGTTCGCGTCGAGACCCAGCATGGCCTCCACGCGTCCGAACAGTTCGACCGCGAAGGCGACCTCCTCGGGCCCGTGCATCTTCGGCTTGACGATGTAGACCGAACCGCGCCGGCTGTTGCGCAGGCCGGAATCCCCCTTAAGATCGTGGATCGCGATCATCGCGGTGACCGCGGCGTCGAGCATGCCCTCGGGGATCTCGCGGCCCTCGGCGTCGAGCACCGCATCGGTGTCCATGTGGTGGCCGACATTGCGCACCAGCATCAGGGAGCGGCCCGGTACCACCACCTCGCCGCCGTTCGGCGCGATGTAGTGCCGGTCGGGGTTGAGGCGCCGCTCCAGGGTGCGGCCGTCCTTGTGGAGGGAGGCCGTCAAGGTCCCGTTCATCAGGCCGAGCCAGTTGCGGTAGACGACGACCTTGTCGTCGGCATCGACCGTGGCCACGGAATCCTCGAGGTCCATGATCGTCGAGACGGCCGATTCCAGCAGGATGTCGGCGACGCCGGACGCATCGAAGCGACCGATCCGATGCGTCCGGTCGAGGACGACCTCGACGTGCAGCCCGTGGTGCCGCAGGAGCAGGGAGGCGGGCATGCTGGCCCGGCCGCGATAGCCCACGAAGAGATCCGGTCGCGCGAGCGGGACGGTCTCTCCGGTGTTCATGTTGCCGACGAGCCCGCCCTGCTCGACCGCATAGGTGACCACGTCGGCATGGCGGCCGCCGGCCAGCGGCACGAAGCGGTCGAGGTAGCTGCGGGCGCGGGTCACGACCCGGGCGCCGCGGGCGCGGTTGTAGCCGCCGCTGCGGATCGCGCCGCCCTCCTCCGAAACCGCGTCGGTGCCGTAGAGGGCATCGTAGAGCGAGCCCCAGCGAGCATTGGCGGCGTTGAGGGCGTAGCGGGCGTTCGAGACCGGCACGACGAGCTGCGGCCCGGCGATGCGGGCGATCTCGTCATCGACGTTCTCCGTCCGCACCGCCACCGGTCCCGGATCGGGCAGCAGATAGCCGATGTCCTTCAGGTACGCCTTGTAGGCCGCCGGATCGAACGGCTTGCCGGCCCGCTCCCGGTGCCAGGCGTCGAGCTGCCCCTGGAGCGTATCGCGCTTGGCCAGCAGGGCCCGGTTCTTCGGCGTCAGGTCGCGCACGATCGCGCCGAGGCCGCCCCAGAAAACCTCGGGCGAGATGCCGGTCCCGGGCAGGGCCTCCTCCGCGACGAAATCGTACAGCACGCGGGCGACGGCGAGGCCGCCGATATCCATTCGATCCATCTTCGATCCATTCACGGAAGGTTTGCGCTGGAATGCCACCGGCCGCGGTCGTCGCCAACCCACCGATGTCGAACGCCCGGTCTCGAGTTCTCGCGCAGGGCATCCCGAAGCCCGACGACGTCCCTGCGACCGTCGTCTCGGCGAGGGCCGCCCGCGCCGGGGTGCGGAAAGCTCCGAGCCGGTGTCCGGAGGGCCACGCAATAGACGCGCCGACCGAGATCGACAAACCCGGTGGGTTGTCGGCACCGGGGCCTCCTGCCCGGCCCCGGGGCGCAGAGGCGCGCTCGGGGGGCGGTGGGCGATCGTCCGGATCGCCGCACGGGCGCGTACGATGCGGGCCCGGGTCAGCCAGGGGCGGGAGGGCGCCGCGTCGCGCTCCGCCCTCCGCCGCTCATCGCCGGCCCCGGAAGGGTGAGAGGGGGGCGTGCCGGTTGACGTCCTTGTAGAGGAGGTATCGGAAGGGTCCGGGTCCTCCGGCGTAGCAGGCCTGGGGGCAGTAGGCGCGCAGCCAGAGGAAGTCTCCGGCCTGGACCTCGACCCAGTCCCGGTTGAGGCGGTAGACGGCCTTGCCCTCGAGGATGAAGAGGCCGTGCTCCATGACGTGGGTCTCCTCGAAGGGGATCGAGGCGCCGGGGCGCAGGGCGACGATGTTGACGTGCATGTCGTGGCGCAGATCGTCGGGGGCGACGAAGCGGGTGGTGGCCCAGGCCCCGTCGGTGCCGGGCATGGGCACGGGGGCGACGGCGGTCTCGTGGGTGACGAAGGCGGGGGGCACCTCGAGGCCGGGCACGGGGGTGTAGGCCTTGCGGATCCAGTGGAAGCGGGTCGGTCCGGCCCCGTCGTTGCGCAGGCTCCAGGTGGTGCCGGGGGGCAGGTAGGCGTAGGCGCCGGGGGTGAGGGCGTGGACCTGTCCGTCGCGGACGAGGCGGGCCTGTCCCTCGACGACGAACAGCACGGCCTGGGCCTCGGGGTCGGGTTCGGGCCGCTCGCTGCCGCCGCCGGGGGCGAGGGTGACGAGGTACTGGGCGAAGGTCTCGGAGAAGCCCGAGAGGGGGCGAGCCAGCATCCAGGCCTGGGTGTGCTCCCAGAAGGGCAGGACGGAGGTGACGATGTCGCTCATC
>NZ_LMML01000004.1:14929-27738 GCF_001422215.1 Methylobacterium sp. Leaf89
AGGGCGAGGCGGTCATGAAGGCGTCTCCGATGATCCGGGTTGGACTGGCGGCAGCCCGGCTTGGCAGCCGTGCCACCGCATGGGGCAGGTGTCGGGGGGCGTCAGGCCGAACGTGGTTCCGCGATCGGCGTCTCGAGGATCGCGGCCGTGTCCGTCGTACCGTGGCCATCGAGGACACGCCGGGCCTGCGCCCGGTCGATGTCGCCTTCCCATGCGGCGATCACCACCGTCGCCACGCAGTTGCCGATCAGGTTGCCCAGCGCCCGGGCGATGCCGACGAACCAATCGATCGACAGCACGAGCACCAGTCCGATGACGGGAATCTCCGGGACCGCCGACAGGGTGGCGGCCAGCACGACGATGGCCGAGCCGGGCACGCCGTGCGCGCCCTTCGAGGTCAGGAGCGCGATGCCGAGGATCAGCATCAGGTGTCCGAAGGAGAGATCCGTGTTGGTGGCCTGGGCGATGAACACCGTGGCGAGGGTCAGGTAGAGTGAGAAGGCATCGAGGTTGAACGAATATCCGGTCGGGATCACGAGGCCGACGGTCGAATCCTTGATGCCGAGGCGCTCCAGCTTGCGCATGACCTGCGGCAGCACGCAGTCCGAGGAGGCGGTGCCGGCCACGACGGTCAGTTCCTCGCGCAGGTAGGCGAGCAGCTTGAGGATGCTGAAGCCGGCCAGGCGCAGGATGCCGCCGAGCACCACGAAGACGAAGAACGCCACGCCCGCGTAGAACAGCACCACCAGCAGGCCGAGCTGCTTCAGCGAGCCGACGCCGTACTTGCCCACCGTGAAGGCGACGGCGCCGAGCACGCCGAGCGGGGCGAGCCTGACGATGAAGCCGATGATCTTGAACAGAACCTCCGTGATGCGCTCCAGGCTGTCGGCCAGCGGCTTGCCGCGCTCGCCCAGAAGGGACAGGCCGGAGCCGAACAGGATCGCGATGATGAGAACCTGCAGGATATCGCCCTTGGCGAAGGCATCGACCAACGTGGTCGGAATGAGCTTCATCAGGAAGTCGACGGTTCCCGTGACCTGACCGACCCGGTCGGTGTAGCCGGCGATCGATTTCGCGTCCAAGGTCGCCACATCGACGTTCATGCCGTGGCCGGGGGCGAACGCGTAGGCGAGGACGAGGCCGAGCACCAGGGCGAGGGTCGTCACCGCCTCGAAGTAGATCAGGGACTTGAGCCCGACGCGACCGACCTTCCGCAGGTCGCCGGCGCCGACGATGCCGTGAACGACGACGCCGAAGACCAGCGGTGCGATCGCCATCTTGATCAGCTTGATGAAGCCGTCGCCGAGGGGCTTCAGCGTGACCGCAAAGTTCGGCCAGACCATGCCCAGGACGATGCCGAGTACCAGGGCGGCGACAACCTGCCCGAACAACGACGCGAAGAACCGCTTCATCATAACGCCTGTACCTCTTCGCGCCGTTCCGTGTCCCGACACCCCGGTTCGACACGGTGTCGTCCGCTCTGCAGGATTCGTGCTGGCATTTTCCTGCATGGTCGTTCGGGTGTCCCCGTTGCGGCGGCACCATGTTGCCAGGAAATCTAGACGTCAAATATTTGATATGTCTTGATTGAGATCTTCTCGCTATGACTAAGCGTATGGAACTCCGGCACCTCCGCTACTTCGTGGCCGTCGCCCGCCATCTCAGCTTCACCGCCGCCGCCGAGAGCCTCGGTGTCGCTCAGCCGCCCCTGAGCCAGCAGATCCGCGATCTCGAAGCGGAGGTCGGCACCGCGCTGTTCGAACGGACGACGCGTCGCGTGTCGTTGACGCGGGCGGGCACCGACTTCCTCGCGCAGGCGCGCGAGATCCTGGACAAGTCCGGTGAAGCCATCGGGCGCGCGCGCGCCATCGGTGCCGGCGCGGCCGGCATCGTCAATGTCGGCCTGACGGGGTCGATGCTGGCCGGCCCCCTCGGGCGCGCCATCCGCGATTTCTCGGTCACCTATCCCGACGTCGATCTGCGGATCCACGAAATGTCGCCGGACCGCCAGATCTCGATGCTGAAGGCTGGACAGACCGACATCAGTTTCCTGCGCAGCCCACCCCAGGACCTCGACCTCGCCAGCGAACGCGCCTGGTGCGAGACCGTCACCCTCGTCCTGCCGAAAGGCCACCGCCTGGCCAGGACGGCGGCGATCGACCTCGCCGATCTGAGCCGCGAGCGGTTCGTGTTCCTGCGGCTCTCGGATTCGCTGTTCGCGAAATATCTTTGGGAGTGCTGCGTCGAAGCCGGGTTCACCCCGGACATCACGCATCAGGTCGTCGAAGCCGCCTCGCTGACGAGCCTCGTCGCGACGGGGCTCGGGATCGCCATCATTCCGGAATTCGTCGCCCGCCTGGCGCACGCGGACGTCGTCTACAAACCCATCAGGGGGAAACCGATCCACGCCGACGTCTATGCCCTGTGGCCGAGGGAGAAGGCCGGGCCTCTGATCGGCAACTTCCTGGACCGTGTTCGCTCCGCCAGACCATAGTTCGCGAAGGCCGCTGCTGGCAGTATCGGGCGTGGAGAGGGAAGGTGCGGAGGACCGGGGTTCGGCCATCGGGCCCCGGCACGACACGGTCATGGCCGTGCGCCGCGCCCTGGAGGATGACGGCGTCGAATTCACCGTCGCGGCAGGTAGGAAGCCGGAAGTGTGCGAGGGCCCGGTCCAAGATGGCAGACCCGGCCTCAAACAACCTTCAGTCTCCCACCGAGCCTGGCCGCCCCGAACGACCGTAGAAGGATCTCACCGGACGGGAATCTCACCCTGCAGCCAACCTTGCAGGATGGCGAACTGGACGATCTGCGCGCGGCTGGTGATGCCCAGCTTGCAGCATGCTCGCCCCTTCTGGGCTTCGATGGCCTTCGCCGTTGCCCCGACCTGGGATCCGATCTCCTTGCTGGTGTAGCCGTAGGCCACGGATTTCAGGATCTCCCGCTCCCGTTCCGTGAGCGAGGACTTGCCCTCGTGGGCGTGGGTCCAGGCGACCGGGCTTGGGTGGGCGGAGCCGTGCCCGGGAAGGAGCGGGTCGACGTAGGTCCCGCCGGCGCGCACGGCCTCGACGGCCTGCACGATGTTCAGGAAGGCCGAGCGCTTCAGGACGTAGGCGCAGGCCCCGGCCTCGAACGCTTGGTCGACATAGACCCGGCTCTCGTACACGCTCAGGATGATCGCCCGGGTCCTGCTCCGGCGGTCGACGAGCGTGCGGATTACCGCGACGCCGTTCATGTCGGGCATGGCAAGGTCCAGGATGGCGATGTCCGGGGATAGGTCCGCGATGGCCTGCACCGCCGCCGTGCCGCCGTCCACCGACGCGACGATCTCGACGAGGCCCGTGTTGCTGAGGAGGTCGGCGACCCCGTGGCGGAAGACGGGGTGGTCGTCCGCAAGCACGATGCGGATCGGGGCGCGATCAGGCATCATGGTCGACGTCACTCCCCAGGCGTATCCGCGCGACCACGGACGTACCCTGTCCGGGCGAGGACTCGACTTGCAGGCTGCCTCCGATGAGGGCCATGCGTTCGCGCATCCCGATCAATCCGAGCTTGCCCTGGGTGACCAGCAAGTGGGACGAGGCATCGTCGGCCTCGAAGCCCGTGCCGTCGTCGTCGACCGTGAGGGTGAGGCGTCCCGGGCTGAACAGAAGGACGACCGAGACGTAGCTCGGCAGCCCCGCGTGCTTGGCCACGTTGGTGAGCGCCTCCTGCGTGATGCGATAGAGCGTGATGGCATGCTCGGCGGGCAGGTGGAATTCCTTGCCGCTGACCTGCAACTCGGTCGCGATGCGCGTGGTGCGGCTCCACTCCTCCACGAGGTAGCGAAGCGCCGTCACGAAACCGAACTCGTCGAGCGCCGCGGGTCGTAATTCCAGGGTGACGCGACGCAGAGCCTCTCCCACCTGCTGGGCTTGATCGAGGAGGCGGTCGAGTTCGGAGCGCGCATCGTCGCTGGAGAGGTAAGGCAGCAGACGTCGCAATCCGAAATTCAGGGCGACCAGATGCTGGCCCGCATGATCATGAAGGTCGCGCGCGAGCCGACGTCGCTCGTCCTGCCCGGCGCGGTACAGCCGCGTCAGCACCTCGTCGCGTTCCCGTTCGGCCCCCACGCGTGCGGCTGCGTCCGCCTCGAGCCGAGCAAGCAGGTCTTCTCGCTCCTGAAGCAACGCCTGCATTTCCCGAGTGCGCCGCCGGCGTTCCAGCATGACGCGTCGGGCATCGTAAAGCTTCGAGGCGAGGATCCCGAACCGACGGCCGAGCCCCAGCCCGTCGAGATGTAGCACGACGAGCGTGCCGCCCTCGAAACCGCCCAATCGCGCGCGCGTGCCATGGCAGGAATGGCGCTCGAGACTTCCGTCCTCGCATTGGAGGAAGAGCGTTCCGGGCAATGTGGCGGAGGAGGAGGCGCAGCGCTCGAGATAGCGACGGAACTCCACCTCGGTGGCTTTCTGAACGGGTAGGACGTCGCCGATCCGTAGACCGTCCAACGCCTCGCGCGCCGAGGCGTTGGCGGCTTGGAGCTCCCCGCCTCGCCAAACGATGAGCATTGGAGCGGGGACGAACTCGAACAAGGCCTCGAAGTCGGACCTAGACGTCACCCGTCCCGAAGTAGTCCTGTCCTCCCTCGTCGGGGGCATCAGGGTCGAGGTCAATGACGATCCGGCAGCCCGTGCCGCCGCGGGCGATGGTATCTGCAAGCGTGATTCGCCCATATCCTTGGCTCTCCGCAACCATGTGACCAAAGACGTTCGAGGTCACCATGCACATCGAGGGGGACCTCTTCACCAGGTCGCCGAACGGGCAGCGTCGGTTGCCGAGCACGATGCGCCGGGGCGTCGTCTCGATGACGTAGAAATCCCCGCCCAGGCGTCGCTTGAGGTCGATCATGGCGTCCACGGTGGCGACGAGGTCCAGCCGACGGGGGCCCGCCACCCGAAGGTATCGCGCCTTGATCTCTTCCGAGACGGCCATGCCGACCAGGGCGATGAAGCCACTGGCCTCCGACCTGCCGACGGTATCCTCCAGGGCGCCGGCGAAGGCACCGAAAACCATGCCGAGGAAATCCTCTCGGTCGATGCCAATCGGTGCGTTCTCGAAATCCGGGATGCCAACGGCTTCTCGGCACATCGGCGGCCTCCCCCTCCAGACTTATTGCAACCTTCGTAGCACATCGATGCAGCGAAACCACTAAGTCTTAGTCGGTAGGAGTACCGAGGGATGACATATTTCCCGTCATATTCTGACTCGATCGAAGATCGAGGCGGAATATGCAGTCATCTGCATCATATGTGTTGTCATCTCTCCCGGAAGCTGCGTGTGAACTGATCCTGGATCGGCTTCACGAGGTAGGAGAGGGCCGTGCGCTCCTCGGTCGCGACGTGGACCTCCACGGGCATGCCGGGCACCAAGCGGGCTCTCTCGCCCAGACGGTTCAACTCCCCCTCATTCAGCTCGACGTACCCGACGTAGAAGGCATCGTCCTTGCCGCCTTTGGTCGTCGACGGCGAGACATAGGTCAGCTTTCCCTTAAGTTCGGGGGTCGTCCTCTGGTTGAAGGCGGTGAACCGCAGCTTGGCCGGACGGCCGACACCGATCTGGTCGATGCTCGCCGGAGAAATGCGAACCTCGATCCGGAGCATGGCGTCCGCGGGCACGACGGTCGCGAGCACGTCCGCCGGCGTAACCACGCCGCCGACGGTGAAGGCCTTCAGCTCGTGCAGGACGCCCGTGGCCGGCGCGCGGATCTCGGTCCGCGTCAGCCGATCCTCCAAGGCGATGCGCCGATTGCCCAATTCCGCGAGCTTGGCATCGACGACGCTGAGTTCCTTCTGGGCCTCGGTGCGCGCGGTGTCCGTGATGGCCAGAAGCTGGACCCGGATCTCGCTCGTGCGCACCTTGGCCCGGGCGATGGAGGCTTCCAGCGACCCCTGTTCACCGGTCAGGCGGTGCCGGTCGCGGCTGATGGGCAGGAACTTCGAACTCTCGAACAGGTGCTTGTCGACGAGGCCCTGCAGCTTGCCGTGCTCGCTCGTGAGGATCGCGAGCTCGTCCCGCTTGGCATCCTTCTGCTTGACCAGGCCTGCGACCTCCTCGGCCACCTGACCGATCTGCAACTCCAACTGCTGGCGCTGGCTGTCGCGGCTGGCGAGGTTGCCACGGAACAGGCGGCTCTCGCCATCAAGGATGGCCAGCGCCTCCGCGGCGCCGTCCGATATGCTCGCGGGGAAGGCGATGTCGCGAAGCCCGTCCCGTTCGGCCAGCAGGCGCGCCTTCTTGGCCGACAACTCCACCAGTTGCCCCCGGACGATCGCCAGTTCGGCCCGTGTCTGGGCGTCGTCGATGCGGATGAGGATCTGACCGGCCGTCACGGCCTGCCCGTCTCGGACAAGGATGGCGCCGACGACCCCCCCGTCCCTGTGCTGGACCGCCTTGGCGTTCTGATCGACGGTGACCGCGCCCGGTGCCATGATGGCGCCGTTGAGGTCGGTCGTCGCGGCCCATCCTCCCACCCCGATCAGGAGGCTCACGCCCAGCGCGAACCCGAGGGCGATACGGGGGATGACGGAGAAGGAGGGGTCCGTCCCATGGTCGATCCCGTCGAGAGGCCTGGGGCGATGGACACCGATGGTTCGCGTACTCATGGTCCGGTCCCTTCGATGGATGGATCAATGGATGGGTGTGTTGGCCGGTGACGCGGCCGTCGGCTTCTCGACGAAGAGCAGGGTGTGGTGGCCGTCGAGGACGAGGGTCGTCTCGAAGGAGTCGTTCCCGTCGAGGTCGGCCGAGATGACGGTCACGTCGCCCTCGTCGAAGAGCGCGGCCCGGTAGCGGATGCCCGACACGGTGCCGTCGTTGCGGTCCATCGCCTCGGACAGCGAGTGGCCGACGACGCCCGACCCGTTCTCGAAGAAGGACCATCTCAGAAGGTCGACGTAATCCCCGACTGAGAAGTCGGTGATCTCGACGGAACGGGTTGCCTCCGAGATCCCGGAGCGCGGGTGGAACCCGTAGCCGTCGTTGCCGCCGCCGCCCGTGAGCACGACATCGTCGTCGCCGATGATGAAGCGGTCGTCACCCGATCCGGCTACGATGCGTTCAATGGAATCCACCCTGTCCTCTCCGAGCTCGGTGCCCGAAACGACATGATTGACGAGATCGACGAGCAGGTCTCCGGTCGCGCTGCTCAGGTCCAGCGTATCCGAGCCGTCATCGCCATCGACATGGTCGTCGTCGCCATCCAACGCGAGGATGATCCGATCGTCGCCGGCGCCCGCGCGTAGGGTATCACACCCGGCTCCGTCGCGGAGCGTATCGCGACCCGAGCCGCCATCGAGGAGATCGTCGCCCCCGCGTCCCGCAATAAGGTCATCCCCATCTCCGCCAATCAGGCGGTTGCTCCCGTCACTGCCGGATAGGGTATCGTCGCCGGATCCACCGATCAGCGCCTCCAGCCCATCGAGGAGGTCCCGTCCCGTCTCGGCCCCGGTCGCGATGCCTATGAGCAGGTCGGCGGAGATGCCCGCCCGCGTCCCGGAGAGGTCGAGCGTATCCAGACCAACACCGCCGTCGAACCGGTCGGCCTCCCCGTCCGACGATGCGATGAGGATGTCATCGCCGGTGCCGCCCAGCGCGATGTCGCGGCCGTCCCCGTCGAGAATCGTGTCGTCGCCGTCGCCCCCGTCGAGCCCGTCGTTTCCGGCCCCGCCCGAAACGTGGTCGCGGCCCGCGCCACCGGAGAGGGTGTTGGCGGCTGCGCTCCCCGACAGCGTGTCGGCACCAGATCCGCCCCGGACGTCCTCGATCGAGACGAGGAGGTCATGGCCAGTCTCGGCGGCCACCGAGGTACCAGCGGTGAGATCAACCGTAACACCGGATGCGGTCGTGGAAACGTCGAACGTGTCTGTCCCGTCGCCTCCATCGAAGCGGTCGGAATCTCCGTCACGCGCAGCCATGACGATATCGTCGCCTGAGCCTCCGAGAACCGTATCCGATCCCGTCCCGTCCGCGAGGGTATCGTTGTCCGCTCCGCCGTCGACGAGATCGTTGCCGGCCCCGCCCGACACCGTGTCCCGTCCGGCTCCTCCGCGGAGGACCTCGCCCACCGAGCTCCCGGTCAGGACATCGTCGCCCGATCCTGCCCGGACAACCTCGACGGACGCGACCGTGTCGCGTCCCGACCCCTGACCAATGGCCGTGCCGGCGACCAGGTCGACCACGACATCGGTATCAAGGCTCGACAGATCGAGCGTATCCGTCCCTTCGCCGCCGTCGAAACGGTCGGCCTCGCCGTCCAGGGACGCCACGAGGACGTCGTCCCCGTCTTGCCCCAAGGCTACGTCCCGCCCCTGCCCGTCGGAGAGGACGTCGTTACCATCGCCCCCTTCCAGACGGTCGTCCCCGAGGCCGCCGGAAACGACGTCGCGCCCGGCGCCGCCGAACGCGACGTCGGCCCCCTCCGACCCGTCGAGGCGATCATCGCCCACCTCGCCGAGGAGCAAGTCGCTCCCCATCCCTCCGACGAGGATATCGCTGCCATCTCCGCCGTCGAGCAGGTCGTCCCCGGCGTCGCCCAACAGGATGTCGTCGCCCTCCTCGCCGAAGAGGCGGTCGTTGCCGTTTCCCCCCGAGACCCGATCCGCCCCCGTCCCCGCGAGCACGACGTCGTTCCCGTCGCCGCCCAGGATCACGTCGTCCCCGGCGCCGCCGACGATGTGGTCGTCCCCGGCGCCGCCATCGATGATGTCGGCCGAGGCACGGGCGTCGATGTTGTCGTTGCCACCCCGGCCGTCGATCTCGTCCGCGCACAGCGTTCCGAGCAAGAGGTCGTCGCCGTCCGTGCCGCTCATCGGCTCGTGTTCGACGACGTTGAAGACCGCCGTCTGGGTGACGGCGAGTTCGCCATCCGTGACCTCGTACGTGATGGTGACCGGACCGAGGCCATCGGCGTCGTACACCCAGCCGTCGCCGTCGCGGGCCAGCGACCCGGAGGAGACCGTGACGTTGCGGACCGAGAGGCTGTCGCCATCGGGATCCTCGACGTTTCGGAGCAGGTCGGACAGGGCGATGGGAAGCAGCGCGCAGGCGGCCATGTCGGCGAGGTAGACCGCGCCGTTGGTGGTCGGCGCACGGTTGCGCCGGCCTGCAGAGCCGTCCCCGTCATCGTTCGAGGCCGGACGAGGCGTGACGGCGCCGGCGCCGTTCCCCGCGTCGTCGCCGGACCCGGGAGGATTGTCGGCGCCGTTTCCCCTGTCCCCGCCGTTGGTCTGCTTGCCGGGGCCGGCGGTATCCTGTCCCGCGGGACGGTCCGCGTCCGACGGCGTGCCCCTGCCGCCGCCGGGAAGGTCATCGGTGTCGCCCAACCCGCCGGGCGGTCGGGTCGCGGGATTATCGAGGTTTTCGGATCCCGCTCCCTCGTCACCATTGTCCTTGTCCCGGCCCCCCCCGCCACCGCCGCCGCCGCGGACGCCGGGGGCCCGGTCGGCATTGTCGTTGATGGGGCGTGGGATGACGGGTGACGCCTTGAAGTCGTTGAGGTTCGGCTGGGGGTCGTGCCGGGCGAAATGGAGCGTATGCGCTTGGAGGTGGGTGGCATCGTACTCCGGTGAGGGCATCTCCGTTTGGGGCACGACCCCGGATGACCCCAGCAGGTGATGCTCGTCGGGTGTCTCGCCCGGATCCACGTCCGACGAGGCCATGACGACGAGCTTGGGTGCGGCCTTCGTCTCGTGTCCGGCGGCGCTGGGCTCGACCTCGGCATGAACCGAGGTGTGGAACAGGGACTTCAGGTATCCGGCCACGGCAGCGACCGCGAGGGCCAGGTAGTAGGGCGTGGTCGACGACTTGCCGGCTTCCTTCAGCGCGTACTTCTGCGCTCCGGTCTGGGAGGCTTCGCCGGTCTTCGTGCCCTTCGTCTCGATGATCATGCCGGCACCCGCTCCATGACGGAGCGCTCCCTTGCGATCTTGGCCGGATCGGCACCGGCCGATGCGTCGCGCACGGCCTTGCCGAGAATGGCTTCCTTGGGCCCGAAGGCGGTCAGCTTGCCGTCCTGGACGACCGCGATGGTGTCGACGGCCGCCAGCACGCTCGGTCGGTGCGCGATCACCACCGCGATGCCGCCGCGGGCGCGCACGCCCTGGATGGCGGCGGCCAGGGCCGCCTCGCCCTCGCCGTCGAGGTTGGAGTTCGGCTCGTCGAGCACGAGCAGGAAGGGGTTGCCGTACAACGCCCGCGCGAGGGCGATGCGCTGGCGCTGGCCGCCGGACAGGGCGGTCCCGAACGGGCCGAGTTCGGTGCGGTAGCCGTCGGGCAACCGCAGGATCATCTCGTGGACACCCGCGGCGCGGGCGGCGGCGACGACCAGGGCCGGATCGGCATCCTGCGCCAGGCGGGAGATGTTCTCCTCGACCGTCGCGTCCATCAGGCAGACCTCCTGGGGCAGGTAGCCGATGATGCGGCCGAGGCTGTCCTCGTCCCATTGCGACAGGTCGGCCCCGTCGAGACGGATGCCGCCGCGCAGGAGGGGCCAGATGCCCGTCAGGGCCCGGCTCAGAGTGGTCTTACCGCCGCCGCTGGGGCCGATGACGCCCAGCGCCTGGCCCGCCTGGAGCTCGAACGCGACGTCCGACAGCAGCACCCGCCCCGAGCCGGGCGCCGCCACTGTGATCGACCCCACGCGGAGGGACGAGTGCGGCATCGGCAACGGCATCGGCCGGTCGAGGCCGGACAGGGCCACGAGGGTCTCCGTCAGCCGCCCGAAGGCCTTGCGGGCCACGGCGATGCCCTTCCAGTTGCCCACGGTCTGGTCGATGGGGGCCAGGGCGCGGGCCGAGGTGATGGATGCCGCGATGATGGACCCTGCGGAGAGCTCGCCGCCGATGACGAGGTAGGCCCCGAGCCCCAGCACGGCCGATTGCAGGATCATGCGCAGGACGCGAGAGATGGCGGCGAAGGTTCCGGTGATGTCCGTCGTCCGGGTCTGGAGCTCCAGGTGCTCGTTGTTGGCGAGGCGGTATCGGTCGACGGCCCGCTCCGCGAACCCCATCGCCTTCAGGACGTCGGCGTTGCGGGCGTTCGAGTCGGCGATGGCATTGCGGGCCACCACGGCCTGCTGGGTCGCCCCCGTCCACCGCCGGGTCAGCACTTCGGTGAGGATGGTGAGGAGGGTGAGGAGAGCGGCGCCGGCGACGGTGAGTGCCCCGAGCCAGGGGTGGAGCATGTAGACGAAGACGAGGAAGACCGGCGTCCAGGGCAGGTCGAAGAGCGCCACGAGCCCCGGGCTTCCCAGGAAGCCGCGGACCGTGTCGACGTCCCGGCTGCGTTCCATCGCCTCCGCGGTGGAGAAACCGAAGCGCGGCATGTCGATGGAGACACGCTGCGCCAGGGGCGCGATCCGGCGGTCGAGCTGCGCCCCGATCCGCACGAGGATCTGCTGGCGCAGGACGTCGAACAGGCCCTGGAAGACGTAGAGGCCGATGGCAAGCGTCGAGAGCCCGACGAGGGTCGGCAGGCTGCCGCTCGGCAGCGCCCGGTCGTAGACCTGGAGCATGTAGAACGACCCGGTCAGGGCGAGGATGTTGATGATGCCCGACATCGCGACGAGGAACACGAACGGCATCCCGAAATGCCGGGTCAGCGCCTCTGTGCTTCGCTTCTGGGCGAGTTGCTTCTGATCCCTGGAACGCATGTCTCAATCCCCCATGAGCGCGGTTGGGCGGGAGGGGCCCGACGCCGGGCCCTTTCCCACGTCAGAGGGCGAAGTCCGCGGCCGTCGCGGCCGGGGCTCCCTTGATGCTGAACTTGAACTCGGGGGCCGCGTCGCCGCCGGTGTTGCCCGCCACCACGGTGTAGTCCCCGTCCGCCCGGTGCTCCTGGGTGACCAGCAACTCACCGACCCCGGTGAAGGCCGCCCCAGTCGCGAGCGTGAACGCCTGGTTCCCCGCCACGCCCTGGTTCGCGTCGATGCCGCTGAGGTCGACCTTGTCGCCGGGCTGGAAGCTCGCGATGGTGTCGCCGTTCGCCGCGGCGGCCGACTCGAAGCGGTAGGTGTCGGCCCCGCGGCCGCCATCCATCACGTTCACGGCGTCGCTGGCCGTGATCGTGTCATCGCCGGAGCCGGTCACGAGGTTCTCGATGCCCCAGAGGGTATCGGACCCGGATTGGCTGCTGGCGACGCTGCCTCGCCCGGCGAGCCCCGTGCCGAGGTCGGCCGCGATGTTGGCGGTGATGGCCGACATGTCGAGGGTGTCGGCGCCGGTGCCGCCCCCAACCTCGTCGCCCCAGTAGCTGTCGCCGCCATCCCCGACCTCGGCCACGAACAGGTCGTTGCCGTCGCCGCCGATCACCGTATCGTTGCCGGCCCCGGCCGTGACGAGGTCGTTGCCGGCCCCCGCCAGGATGCGGTCCGCGCCGGCGTCGCCGTAGACCATGTCGTCGCCGCTGCCCGCGAGGATGTCGTCGTCGCCGGCCCCGCCGAAGACCACGTCGCGGCCGCCGCCGGCATCGACGAAGTCGTTCCCGTCACCGCCGCGGATCACGTCGGCCCCGTCGCCGGCAAGGATGTTGTCGTCCCCGGACAGGCCGAGGAGCGTATCGGCGCCGGGCGTCCCGGACAGGACATCATCGCCGGTCGTACCGGCCACCAGGCTTGCCGGAAGCTCGGCCGGGGGTGTGGTCGTCCCACCACCGGTGGTGCCCCCGGTCGCGCCTCCGCCCGACGAACCTCCCCCCGTCCCGGGAGCGGTGGTCCCGTCGTCCGAGTCGTCCCCGTCGTCCGAGTCGTCCCCGTCGTCCGAGTCGTCCCCGTCGTC
>NZ_LMML01000004.1:27770-229827 GCF_001422215.1 Methylobacterium sp. Leaf89
CCGCCACTGCCCGTGGTGTCGTCGTCCCCGTCGTCGGAGCCGTCCCCGCCCGCGGTGCCGTCGTCTCCGTCGTCGATGGGCCCGGTGCCGTCGCCCTCCCCGTCAGCCGGCCCATCGCCTCCGGCGGTCCCGTCCTCGTCGCTGACGGCGAAGATGTCCTCCTGCAGGCCGGTCAGACCGGTGTTGCGCGCGACGATGTCGGAAAAGTTCTGGTCATCGATGATGTTCTGATAGAAGTCGAAATTGTCGAACCGGTCGGTGTAGTAGAAGCGGTCTCCTTCCTGCAGGCGGTCGAACTGCTCATGGAGCACGACCCAGAAGGTCTGGCCCACGACGCCGCCGTTGATGTGCTGCTCGGCCAGGCCGCCGACCCAGAGGTCGACCCGGTCGATGCCATTCACGTATTCGGTGCCGTCCGGCCGCTGATGGATGGCGATGTCGGGGTTTGCGGCCACGAAGGCCGCGCGCATGTCGGCCGTCGCCAGGGCCAGGTCCGGGTAGGCAGCCTTGAACTGCGCGATGACCGTGTCGCTCAGTCCGTTCCGGGCCTGGAAGTCCTCCCAGGAAGCGTAGGGCGTCAGGTCGCCCGCGAAGCCTAGCGCCTCCCGAATGTAGGGATCCGTGGATGCCATGAGGTCGGCGCGAACCTGGTTCAGCGAACCGAGACCGACATCGCGGCCGCGGGCAACGTTGAAGGCGAACAGGTCGGCGTTGATCCGCACCAGGTCGTTGCGCACCGCGTCGACGATGTTGAAGTCGACTTCCTCGGCCGGTTGCGTCGCGACCCCGGCGAGGATGGCGTTGGCCCCGAGCTGGGCGTAACCCGGCTGCGGCACGTAGCCGGGTGGCAGGGGCGCCGTGAAGACGTCCGGGGCGTTCGAGGGGTTCAGGAAGGCATCGAAGAGCGCGACCTGCCGCGGCGCGCCGTCGGGGCCAATGACCGTCAGGGTCTCGCCGATCAGCGAATGGCCGACGCGGTACACGGCGGAGGCGAACTCGTGGGAGATCCGGGCGTCGACGTCCGGGTTGTAGCCGTTGTGACCGTGCGTTCCGCTGCCCTTCATGCCGCCGATGAGCTGATCCGCGAACTCGTCGAAGATCACGCGCTGGTACTCGGCCTCGTTGATCATTTTGGCGGCCTGGAACACCTCCTCCGGCGTCCCCTGGAAGCCGGCCTCCACGAGGTTCTCGACGTGGAAGTTGTGGTTGCGCGCCCAGATCGTGTGCATGGCGGTGAGCGACACGTTCTCGTTCGCCCGTCCATCGCCGGCCACGTAGTGGTCGAGCAGGCTGACGAAGGGGTTCGTGTCGAGCAGCAGCGCGTTGCCGCTCCCCATGAAGTTCGAGGCGAAGGCGCTCACCGCCTCGGGATCATACGCGCCGGCCGCATTGAACAGGGAGCCGGTCTTTGTCTCGGAGATGGGGAAATTCGAGAAGTAGGTGCGGAAGCTGATCGCTCCGCCCGGGAGCGAGGGGTCGTGGAAGATCGTGTCCGCGTCCCAATGGTGCTGGATGAGGGCGCGGAGGGTCGGGAGCAGGTTGAAGGCGGGATTGGAGGGATCGGGAGCACCCGCGAGAAGGCGCGCGCCGACGCCCTGGTTGCCGTCGCTCTCGCGCAGGAACTGGCCGACGAGTTCGTGCGAGCCGTAGGCCTGGTTCTGGTCGACGTAGGGTGAGGTCTTATTGAGGTGCTGGGGCACCCCGTCCACGATGGACGAGACTTCGCCCCGTGTCAGGTCGGCCGGGTTGTTGGTTCCGGGCGCGCGCCCCGAGCCTGGCTGGTCGATCAGGACGGTTCCGTTGGCGGCGCTCTTCGGGAGGAAGTCGAGGCCGTGGTCGAAATACTGTCCGAACGCCATGAAGAAGATGTTCGAGCCGTTGGCCTGGTGCGGCAGGTCGGCCTCCTGGGTCCCCAGCACGTTGCTGATGGCGCGCGGATCGAGGCCGGCGTAGAGCGGATTGAGGGCGTTGTTGTTGGTTGCCGGGTCGAACGCACCGTAATGGGCGTCGGTGAGCCGAATGAACGGCTGGTCCGCGGCGCCGAATTCGGGATGGTCGAGGTTGTTGCCCGCTCCGGACAGGGTGCGGACACCGGTCGCCCCCTCCGTATCGTCGTCGCCCTCGACGGCGGGACGTCCCTGGATGAGGTTCTTGATGCCGGCGAGATCCGCCGCAGTCAGGGTGAACGCTCCGCCGCCGCCCGGCTGCTCCCCGCCCTGGACTGGTGTGGTGCCGAAGGCCGGCGTACCCGAGCTTGCGTAGGTGATGGTGTGAGACCCGTTGGTCAGGGTCGTCATGCCGTTCGCCTGGGTGGCCGTGTAGTCGGCACGCGTCGTGCCGGGGGCGAGTTCGATGACGTCCTGAGGCCGCAGCGTGCCGATGATGGTGTCGTGTCCGCCGTTCGACCGGAAGACGATGCGGTGGGCCGAGGTGAGCCCGGAGATGTCCACCGTATCGTCGCCGGCAGCGCCGTCGATGGTGATGGTGCTGAAGTTCAGGCTGGTCCCGGTGAAGTTGCCCGATACCGTGACGGTGTCGTTCCCGGCGGCACCCTGGTTCAGGCCGCCCCCATCGTTGGCGGTGACGTTAAGCGTGTTCACCTGGATCTCCTCGACGTTGTCGAGCTCGGCGACCACGGTCGTCGTCGTCCCCACGGTGCGGGTGATCACGATCTCGGTCGCGGCCCCGAAGGTCGTTCCGAGCGTGGCCGCGAGCGTGGCGTTCTGCCCACCGGTGAGCGCGTAGATGCCGAACGCTTCCGCCGCCGCGACCCCGTTCAGCACGTAGGTGTCGGTCCCTGCCCCTCCGTCGACGCGGTCGCGCCCGTCGACGCTGAGTTGTGTGATCCGGTCGTTGCCGGCACGGCCATTGATGATGTCGTTGCCGCCCCGACCATCCATTGTATCGTTGGAGAACAGGAGGGCGTTGGCACCGTTGGCGATATCGTCGCCCGCCGTGCCGACGAAGTTCAGGCCGATGAGAGGGGCACCGGTAAAGTTGTCTCCCACGATGCCGGTCGGTGCGGAGAAGACTTCTTCTGGGTTGCCCTCGCCATCGGTGAAGCTGACACGGACCCTCAGGACTGCGCCGACTTGGGCCTGGGCGGGTGTGAATCCTTGACCCGTGGCGCCCGCGATGGCGTTCCAGGTCACGCCGTCGGCGGCCAGGACCTGCCATTGGAAGGCGAAGGCGCCGAGGCCGTTGGCATCCGCGATGCCGACCGTTGAGACGCTGAGGGCCTGGCCCTCGGTCGGCGACACCAGCCCGTTCGTCGGCGTGGGGTCGACGATGGCCGGAACGCCGGTCGCCGCGGTGTTGACCCTGACGGCTTCGACGTTCTTCAGCTCCGCGATCACGACGCCGCCGCGGACCACCACCGACTGTGTGTCGTCGCGGAAGGTCAGGGTCGGGAACTGCGCGCGCGCGGCAGCGAGCCCGAGCTGCTGGACCGGAAGCGCGCCGTCGAGGATCCGGAAGGTGTCGGTCCCTGCGCCGCCATCGACGAAGTCGCGTCCGTCCCCGGGGCGCCACGTCACGGAATCGTTCCCGCCGCCCGCGAAGACGAGGTCGTCCCCTGCGCCGCCCGCCAGCGTCTCCGACGCGACGGTACCCACCACGATGTCGGCCCCGGCCGTCCCGGCCGCGCCGATGGCATAGACGTCGGTGTCGCCGACCTGCAGGAACTCGACCTCGGTCAGCGTATCGCGGCCGTCGCCTTCCAAGCCGAGGTTGTCGGTGACGGTGATGACGGCCCCGGTGCGCTCGAAGGCGTAGGCCTCGACCGGGCCGGTCACGATGGCCGTATCCGTGCCCGCATCGCCGTCGATGGCATCGTTGCCGTGTCCGCCCGAGAGCTGGTCGTCGCCGGCCCCGCCCCGGAGCGTGTTGTCGCCGGTCCGGCCGATGAGGACGTCGTCGCCGTCGTTGCCTCGGAGGTCGTCGTCGCCGGCCCCTCCGTCGACCCGATCATTCCCGTCGCCGCCGTCGATGATGTCGTTGCCCACATCGCCTTCGATGTCGTCGTCGCCGGCAAGACCCAGGATGACGTTCGCAGCCGTCGAACCGGGAAGATCGTCGTCGCCGGCGGTGCCGACGAAGGCCGTCTCGACGGACAGCGTTTGCTGGGACTGCGTGACGCCCGGAAGCGTGCTCGTCCAGTTCGCGACGGCCCGGACCTCGACGTTCGGATTGGCCGGCGTGAAACGGTCGCCTGAAGGGCCTCCCAGCGCGTTGCCGACGAGACCGTCCCCGGGTCCGACGTTCCGCCAGGTGCCGTTGGCGTCGAGGACTTGCCACTGGACCGTCACCGGGCGCCCGGCGACGAGGCCGGTGAACACGGCGTCGAACCGGCCGATGTCTCCATCGGATGCGACGATGTTGAAGCGGTCGAAGGGTTGGTTGAGGATGAGCGCGACGGCGACCGGCCCGTCCGCGAACTGAAGGGCTTCGATGTTGCGCAGGGTGTCCGTGCCGTCATCGACCGCCGGATCGCTCAGGGTCACGTGCCGGACCGTGAGCGTCCCCGCTTCCGCACCGGTGCCGCGGGTGATGCTGTAATTGGCCCGCGCATCGCTGAACACGGCCGTATCGACATCGGACGCGTTCGCGTCAGGCGACACGATCTCCCGCACGATGTGCATCTGGTCCGGCCGGACGTCCCGCGAGAGCAGGAGCTCGAACAGCGACTTGCCCACCCACGAAGCCGGCAGGCCGTCGGTGGTGACTTGGCCCTGGGTGAAGGTGTGGCGCAGGCTGTCGACGGAGGTCAGCTGGTTGGCCTGGGTGTTGGAGGCGGACTCGATGGCCGGGGTCGAGGAATCGTCCGGCCGGGTGATGCGGATGCGGACGTTGAGCCAACGGTCGCCGTCCAGGATGTCGTTGCCGCCATTGCCCTGGAGGACGTCGCTTCCCGCGCCGCCGAGCAAGATGTTGCCGGCCTCGAAGAGCCCGTTCGAGCCGAGCGAGACGATCCGGTTCAATCCGTCGATGCGGGCGAGGCCGTCCGCGTCGAGACCGTCGTTGAAGAACACGCCCTCGTTGGCGCCCACGGTCGCGGCACCGGGTTCCTCCGCAAGCCCGTCAGCGGCGGTCCGGTCGTCGCCGATCAACGTGTCGTTGTTCTTCCACCCCGACAGGGCCTCGACCTTGTCGAAGCGGTTGCGCAGGATGTCGGCTTCCTCGGTCGTGAAGATCGGGATGCGCATGTCGGCGTGGGCGTCGCGGGCGTTGCCCTTGAAGATGGCCCAATCGAAGCCGAACATGCCCTCGTTGCGCATGACGCTCTCGCCCTGCACCATGATGTCGTCGCCGGACTCGCCGTCGAAGTCGTGTTCGTCGCCGCCGGCGAACATCACGTCGTGGCCCTTGATGGCGGAGTTGAAGAACAGCTCCGAGTTGTCGCCGGCCGTGGTGTCGAAGCCGCCGCCGGCCTCCAGCCAGTCGTCGCCCTCGTTGCCCATCAGCAGGTCGGCGCCGTCGCCGCCGATGACGAAATCGTCGCCGTCACCGGAGAACACCTCCGTGGAGTCCACGCCCACGAAGACCACGTCCTTGCCCGTGCCTCCGATCAGGATGTCGATGCCGTTCGAGTTGGCGATGACGTCGTTGCCGCCTTCGCCCTTGAGGAAGTCGCCGCTGTCGCCGGAATCGGTGATGATGTCGTCGCCGTCGCCCCCGTTGACGAGGTCGACGCCGGCACCGGACTCGATGCGGTCGTTGCCGGCATCGCCCCAGATCCCGTCGTCGCCGAAATCGGTGACGATGGTGTCGTTGCCGTTGGTGCCGCCGACGAGGACGTGCTCGCCGCCGGTGAAGCGGAGATAGTTGGCCTCGACGGCCGCGCTTCCGGGATCGTCCCGCATGACCTTGCCGAGGCCCATCGCCTCCAGGATGGCATCGGCTCCGGTCGGGTCGACACCGGGGGCGGATCCGTTCTGGTCGGATTGGTTGGCGGCGTTGACCTCAAGCTCGAAGTCGTAATCCGCGAAGGCGTCGACGCCGATGTGGCGCGGGACGATGTCGTCCCCGGTGCCGCGGATGCCGTCCGGTCCGGGCTCCGCCAGGTTCGTGTTGGCCATCATCAGCTTGGAGAAGGAGTTCTGCTCCAACTCGACCAGGAAGTTCTGCCCCTGGGTGCGGGTGAGATAGTAGAAGCGGTCCGCGTCCTGCAGGTTCTCCATCTGCGCCTCGAACACGGCGTTGAAGGTCGAACCGAGAAGGCCACCGAAGGGCATCTGCTTCTCCGCGAGGCCGCCGATCCAGAGGTCGACCGCGTTGTAGCCGGTTTCCCGGCCCGCCCAGGTCCCCCGGGAATTCAGATAGTCGAGGCGGTCCTCCGGAGCCCCCACCCCACCCAGGACGAGCGCAAGAGCCGCGTCGCGCTTGCCGTCGAGGGTCGTCGCCGCAACCACGGACGGATGTGTCCCATAAGCCGCCACGAAGTTCACGACCGACATCGCGTTCTTGAGATTGCCGGCCATGTCCGCCCAACTGGTATAGGGCGTCAGGAAGGTCGAGCCGGTGGCGGCGAAGAGCTGCGCGCGCGCCTCGTTCAGGGTGGGCGTCCCGGTCTCGCGACCGCGGGCGATGTTGAGGGCGGCGAGGTCGAGGGGCAATCCGAGCAGGTTGTTGCGCAGGGCGTCGACCACGAATTCGTCGATCTCGCTGCCACGCTCGACCGTCATGCCCCGGATGATGGCGGCCGCGGCCTCGTCGTGGCTCAGCCTTGGTGTGCCCGTGGGCGCGAGGTCGCCGGGGCTGTCAAACAGCACGGGGTTGAGGAAGGCCTCGATCAGCCCGAGGCCATCGTCGAGGGCAGCCCCGTCCACCCCGACGCGCGGCAGGTTTTCCGTGAGCATCGAGTGTCCGAAGCGGTAGACCGTATTGGCGAACTCCGCGAAGATGGCCGGATTGATCTCCGTCACCGCGTTGAACACGAACGGGTCGATCTGGGGCTGCACCTTCCGGGCGAACTCCTCGAAGACGAGGTGCTGGTACTGCATCTCGGTGGCGAAGCGTCCGGCCTGGAACAGGCGCTCGCCGTCCCAATCGAGGCCGTTCGCAATCGTGGTCTGCTCCAGGGCCGAAAGCTGGGCGAAGCCCGCGGGTAACCCGGTGATGTCCGTCTCCAGCCACGCGTTGATGAAGGCGAGGTCGCCCGAGCGCAGGATGGTCAGCTTGTGGGCCTCGACCTGTCGGTTGTGTTCGGAGTGGAAGATGTGGTGGACGGCGGTGAGGCCGATGTTCTCGTTCCCGCGTCCGTCGCCGGTGATGAAGTGCCGGTCGAGGAGCTCGTTGTCGTAAGCCAGATTGCGCCCCTGCGCGGTCAGGCCCGTCGTGGAACCGTCCGCGTTGGCGAAGCCCAGGGCGGTGTCTCCGTCCTGGGGAAGCGCGATCCCCCGCGAGGTGGTCGGCACGGCGTCGTTGGCGATGTCGTCGAGGAAGGCGTTGAAGGTGCGGGCGGCCGCGACCGTTTCGCCCGCCTCGATGGTGTTCTGGGTGCCGTTGGGGCCCGCGAGGACCGTGCCGACCGGCAACTGGATGGCGGAGAGGGAGAGCGGCGCCGCGAGGGTGCCGCTGGCATAGACCGGCTGCCCTCCGGGCGTGATCCCGACCATGACCTGGGGCATGCCGTCGGCGCCGGGGATGAAGGCGCCGTAGGGGTCTGTGAGCAATTGGGGGACCGCCGAGACGTCGGCATCGACGAGGTTGATGCCGAGCATCGTCCGCGCCTGTTCCTTGACGTCGGCCCAGGTCGCGAGCCCGCCGTTCACGCCGCCGAGGAGGAACCCGGTCGCGACGGGCTTCCCGTCGACCAGCGCGTACTCACGCAGGAAGACCTGGTGGGAGGCGTTGGAGGTGTAGGTCTGGTTCTGGTCGACGAAGGGCGTCGTGACGTTGCGCTGCGAGCCCTCGACGGGGGTCGAACGGGTCAGCACCATGAATTGGGTCTGCGCGGTCACCTCGTCGCCCGTGCCGGGCATGCCGTCGGGGCCCTGGGTGACGAGCGGGTCGTCCGCCGTGAGCGGGATGTAGACCGTGCCGTTGCCGCCCTTGGTGATCAGGTCGAGCCCGTGGTCGAAGAACTGCCCGAAGAACGTCATCCAGGCATTGAAGGGCTTGGACAGGCCCTCGTCCGGAGCGACGTTGAGGACATCGATGGAGCCGTTCGTGACGGTGACGCCCGTCCGCTGGAGAATGGTATCCAGCGCGGATTGCAGCTCTGCATGCTTGCCGGCGGGATCCGCCCCTTGCGCCGTCCGCAGAGCCTCGTAGGCCGCCGTGATGAGTCGCTGGTCGCCGAGGATGTCCGTGGAGCCCGCGAGCCTGAGCGCGGCCGCGATGGCCGCCGGATTGTTGAGCGAGGCGTCGACGACAAGGTTGGAGATGATGCGTGGGTCGGCGTCGGCGACGCTGCCACCGGTGCCGTAGTCGGTGTTGGTGACCGCCGGTGCCGGTCCGGGGCCGTCCGGGTCGAAGGCGTCGCCGTCCTGATCGTTCACGAAGCTTTTGTCGAGAAGCTGGGGCATGGGCTGGCCGGACGAGCCCCAGGTCTCGCGGCCGGGCACGATGTTGTTGAAGGTCCCGTCCACCGTGCGGAGCCCGTAGGGCACGTGCGGATCGGGGATGGCGCGCGGTGCGTCGGCCGCACCCAGCCAGAGGCCATCCGGGTTGTAGAGGCTGCGATCCGTCAGGATGTCGCCGGTGGCGGGGTCGACCCTGAGTTCCGTCAGGTCGATGCCGCTGGCGTGGGCCTCGGCGATCCTGATCTGCCTCAGGATGAAGGTCAGATCCTGCTGATTGAGATGAACCGCCATGACACCCTCCGCACGACATGGGCGGCGATGGCCGGCCCTGATCGGATGCGAGGAGTTCCCTTGTTTTCCGGGACGCCTCCTCCACTTCCGCGAAGGTTCCATGCCTGTGACCCTGCCGGAAGAGTTAAAAAACCCTTAAGGACATAGGAAATTTCCTCGCGTGTGGGTTTTTCCTACAGGATGCAACTTCGCGGGTACTGCTTCGGAGTTATCTTTTCCTCTTTTGTGCTTTGGTGGTCGACTTGCGTACTGCATTCGAGTCCCGTGGCACGTCAGACAGCCCATAAAAATCCGCGGCAATAGGGTTTGGTGCTCAGTCTATTTTTACCGACGTAATGAGGTCGAACCCCGATCCATGGAGCGATTCGTAAGCTCCGTGCCGCGGACGTGCCATCGGTCGAAACGAAGGGCGGCGGGACCCTACGGGAGTTCGTCGACCACGGTTTCGACAGCCTGGTCTTCAAAGGACGCGGCCATCGCCTTTGCGGGGCTCCCTGCGTAAACAACCGTCTTGGATGGGCGCCCGAGTGCGTGGGCGGTCGGTCCGGTGCTGTCCTTCGAACAGGAAAGATCCCGCGATGGATTCCCGACCCGCGGGCGAAGCCGTCGGCAACGAGGAGCAGGCGTGTCCAGGATCAAAATCCCCGGTGGCCGTGAACAATGGCTCCTGGTGGGCCTGTTGGCCGTGCTCCTCCTTGTTACTCTGGCCACATATCACCTGACGCGGCCGACGACGCTGACCGTCGCAGTTGCCCCGAAAGGCGGAAGCGAGCCAGCCTTGCTGCAGGCCTACGCGGACGAGTTGGCCCGAAGAAAGCTCGGGATTCGGCTGAAGGTCATCGCCTTCGACGGCGTTCGCGAGAGCGCCGAGGCTCTGAAGGCCGGTAAGGCCGACCTTGCCGTGGTCCGGCCCGACGTCGCGTTGCCCGGGAACGCCCTGACGCTTGCCGTCCTGCGCGAACTCTCGGCCTTCGTCGCGGCGCCCTCCAACGCGGGCATCAAGGGCTTCTCGGACCTGGCCGGCAAGCGCCTCGGCATGCTCGCGAGCCGCACCGCCGACCGAACCCTCGTCGGCACGCTCGTGGCCCACCACGACCTGGAACTCCTGACGGAGCCACAGACCGGGGCCCTCCCGAAGAAAGCCGTGGCGCTCGTGCCCCTGGAGGAAGCCGACGTCGGCCCTGCCCTGCGCGAGCATCGGATCGACGCGCTGGTGATGGTCACGACACCCACCTCGCCCATCGCCAGGCGGCTTGTCGCGTTCGTCAAGGACGAGAGCGAGGACGACGAGATCGCCCTGTTCGGGGTGCCGGATTCTACGGCCGTCCTGGCGCGCTGGCCACGTCTTCAAGCGGTCACGCTCCCGGCGGCCCTGTTCGGCGGCAATCCCCGGCTCCCCGCCGAGGACGTGGTCACCGTCGGCTCGTCCTATCGGCTCGTGGCCCGGGCCGACCTGTCGCGCAGTCTCGCCGCCGAGGTGACTCAGCATCTGTTCGAGATGCGCAGCGCGCTGGCCGACACGGTGTCGGCGGCCAACGCCATCGACAATCCCGCCTACGAGGACACGGCCGACGCCACCAGCGCGCACCTCCCCATCCATCCCGGGGCGATCGACTATTACGAGCGGGAGCAGGAGACCTTCATCGAGCGCTACGAGAGCTGGATCTACCTCGTGGCCATCCTGGCCGGCGGCGTCGGCTCAACGGTAGCCTGGCTTCGCCAGCGTCTGGGCCGCATCCGGCGGGAGCGGATCGAGGTGGCGACGAGCCGCCTGCTCGAACTGCGTGGGGCGGCGCGGCAGGAGACCGACCGCGCGCGTCTGGAGGCCATGGCGGCCGAGGTGGATGATCTGGCCGCGAGCATCGCCCGACAGGCCCTCAATCGACCGACCGAGCTTCGGATGCTCGGGGCGGCCAACGTGGCCATCGACGCCACGCGCTCGACGGTCAGGCGTGCGATGGTGAGCCGACCCGATTGAAGGGGGCCGCCCTTTGGTATGGCTTTTGAGCCTGTTCGGAGTTGACTTGGTTTGTGGTCCAGGACCCATGCAAGTTCTCGGGCCGTGACAGCGTGGTTGGCGAAGGCTCGGGGCGTCAAGCCACCCAGGGCCGTGTGGGGTCGATCTTCATTGTCGTGGCACCTCCATTCCTCGATGCGCTCATGAGCATCCGCCGGCGATAGGAACCAAGAGGTGACCCTCTCTCGGTTTCACGGACACCTCCGATACGCTCGTTACGGGCGGGGAAGATGTTCGATGGCGAAGACGAGACAGCGAGTTCAAACGCGAGGCGGTGGCCCTGCTGGACAGCAGCGGCCGGCCGCAGATGCAGACCGCGGCCGAACGCGGGATCCAACCCTCGATGCCGAGACAGTGCCGAAGGGCGCTGATCGGAGCCTCTTCCCCACCACGGGCAGCAGGATCACCAGGAGCCACGGCTGCGGGCCCGGTGACTTCCCCTCCCATCAGGCAGCCAGTACGCCGCCGAGGCCTACCGAACGCAGTTCGCCGACATGACGGCGACGCCCTCCATGAGCCGGACGGGCTGCTGCGTCGACAACGCCCCGATGGAGAGTTTCTTCCACACCCTTAAGGTCGAACTCGTCCATCAACGACGATGGGCGACCCGAGACGAGGTCCGAGGCGACTTGTTCGTCGACAGCGAGGGCTATGACATCGGCAGCGCATCCGCGCGGCACTCGGTGACATCACGCCCGAGCAGGTCGAACGGAATGCGGGCCAATCCCGTGTCCGTGAGGTCGGGGGAGGATCGCACCGATAGCTCGCCCTCAGCCGTTCCGCACTCAGACGCCCACTATGTGTGCTGAACGCGCACGGCGAGGCGCAGGAAGCTCACTGCACTCGCGATCCCGGCGAAGGCGCCGCCGAGTCCGAGCGCCAGCGCCGGCCCGCGCGCGTCCGCGATGGCGAAGCATGCTGCCACAAGGGCCGCCCCCGTCGTCTGGCCGAGGAGGCGTGCGGTGGCCACGATCCCGCTCGCGCCTCCGGAACGCGTGGACGGGGCGCTCGTCATGATCGCGCGCAGGTTCGGCGCCTGAAAGAAACCGAAGCCTGCGCCGCAGATCGCCATGCGCCAGGTGATGTCGAAAACGCTCGGATCCGCCGGCAGCGCTGCCAGGAGCGCCATGCCCAAAGCCAGGACGGCGAGCCCGATCCCGCCGAGCAGGCCAGGAGGATAGCGGTCGGACAGGCGACCCGCGAGGGGCGCCATCAACGCGACCACCACCGGCCACGGCGTCATCAGGAAGCCGGTCTCGACCTGCGAGCGGCCGAGCGCGTGCTGGAACAGGAACGGCAGGGAGACGAAAGCGAGGCCTTGGGCCGCGAAGGAGCAGACTGAGGTCAACGCGGACAGCGCGAAGAGCGGACGCTTCAGAAGGTCGGCTGCGAGCATCGGGGCGGGATGTCCGGCCTGTCGGCGCAGAAGCAGCGTGCCGCAGGCGAGCGCGCCGGCGAACTCCGCCAGGATGCGCCAGACCGGTCCCTCGTGGGCTGCATCCCCGAGTCCCAGGACGAGCAGAGCGAAGGCCACGGCGTTGAGGATGGCGCCGGCTCCGTCGAAGCTGTGGCCGGAGCGACCGGTTTCCGTCAGCGCTGTCCAGGCAAGGGCGAGGGCAGCGAGGCCGATCGGTACGTTGACGGCGAACAGCCACGGCCAAGGCGCGGCGACCAGGATCAGGGAAGCCACGGTCGGCCCCACGGCGAAGCCGACGCCGACGACGAAGGCATTGAGCCCGACCCCGCGCCCGAGCTGAGCGGCCGGATAGATAAAGCGGATGAGCGCGATGTTGACCGCCATCAGGGCGCTCGCCCCGACGCCCTGCAGCACACGCGCAGCCACCAGCGTCGGCAGGGACCAGGCAAGCGCGCAGACCAGGGAGGCGAGCGTGAAGAGGACGAGGCCACCGAGGTAGATCTTTCGCTGGCCGACGATCTCGCCCAGCGCCGCGATCGGCAGCAGCGTCGCCACCACGGCGAGCTGATAGGCGTTGACGATCCAGATGGACGCGCCCGGATCGACACCGAGGTCGGCGGCGATGGTCGGCAAGGCTGTGTTGGCGATCGCGGTATCGAGGGTTGCGAGGGCGACGCCCATCAGCACTGCGATCATCGCGCGCCCGCGCTGGCCCGGCGGCAAGCCGTCGCGCGGCGGCACGTCCGGCGTGAGGATTGGCGTTGGCATCGGAAGACAATCTCGCAGAGAGGCGGGTCTGAATGCGTGCGCTGCAGGCCGATGGCAATCCCAGTTTGTGGCTGGGCTTCACAACAACACTCCGGATGTTATGCCGGTGATCGGACAGGCGCCGTCGCTGCGCGCGGCCTGAAGCTTCCGAATTGAGCTTGACTGAGACGGTGGTGAGCAGCCCTTCCACCGGTTGCCTGAGCAGGTTTCGTAGCGCTCAAACACCGAACCTTCGCTCGCGAGGACGGTCCGGACCGGATTGTCCGGCGAGGTTGGGACGGGACCCATTTGTCCGTTCCATGACCGCTTCGGCTGGAGTTCTGCCCGTCCGCTCCTGGACAGAGAATGAAGCGAACAGCTATTCTTATTCGGCAAGCTTTGACCTTCCGATGGCGCCCGTCAGACGTTGATCGCGTTCACCTCCCGAAGCCGACAGCAGCGAACGGGTTAGATGCCGGCATACCAAGCGTAGCCCTGGTCTTCCCAGTAGCCGCCCTTGCCCTCTCCAAGATGGTCGAAGCTCTCGACCACCTCGATACGCATCACGTACTTGGCCTGTTTGTAGCCGAGATTGCGTTCGACCCGCAGGCGCAGCGGTGCGCCGTTGGACACCGGTAGCGCCTGCCCGTTCATGTTGTAAGCGAGGATCGTCTGCGGGTGGAACGCGTCCACGAGGTCGATGCTCTCGTAGTACCGGACCGGCGATCCGGCGCTGGCCGCAGACTCGTCCGATGCCTGCTGGCCGCCGGAATCCTTTCTGCTCTCGCCGCCGCCCGACTGCTTGGTCATGGCCGGGTTGGCGTTGCCCGCGGGCGCCGCCTCGTCCGTCTCCGCGTCGTCGCCCCCACCTTCGAGCGGATTGCCCTGGTCCATGGTGTCGGCGCAGTGGAACACCACGTAGCGTGCCTCCGGCTTGAGCTTGGCCCGGATCAGGAGGTCAGCGAGCGGCACCCCGGTCCACTTGCCGATGGCGCTCCAGCCCTCGACGCAATCGTGCCGCGTGATCTGAGTGCGGGCGGGAAGCGTGCGGAGATCCGCCAGGGACAGCCGGAAGGGTGCCTCCACGAGACCGCCGACCTCCAGGTGGTACTTGGCGAACTTGCCCGTCGCCAGGGCCTTGTACGCCCTGTCCGGCGGATCCTCGGTGCCGTTCGGCTTGAACCACGGGGAGATGTCGGCCTCGGCATATTCCGGTGCCAGCGCTTGGTCGGTGAGGAGCAGGCGTTGGACGAACAGGTTGGCATCCTCGCCGGTCTTGAGCATGCGCTGGAACCACGCCGCGTTGCCGAGGCGGTCGCATCCGCCGAGCATGGCCGCAGCGGCCGTCGCGGACGCCCCCGTCAGGAGGGTGCGTCGGCTGGGAAAAGGGCTCATGCCCGACGCTCCTCCGGGGCGCCGGTCGGTTCGATTTGGCGCTCGATGACGAACCAACCGGTGAGCATGCCGCGCATGTTGTTCCAGAAGCCCGAGAGCAGGACCAGGGCGACGTGCACGACGACGAACAGGACCAGCAGTGCCGCCACGACGAAGTGCACCGTGCGGGCCGATTGGCGCCCGTCGAACACCGTCAGCAGGAACGGGAAGGCCGCGTTCATCGCCGGCGACATCGCGAGGCCGGCCAGGACCTGCACCGGCAGGAGCACGAACAGAACGACGAAATAGGTGAGCTTCTGAATGACGTTGTAGCGCTTGGCCTCGTTCCCTTGCGGGAAGCGCAATGTCAGGTGCTCCCACACCGACGCGCCGAAGTGCTGAACCTGATCGCGCGACGGGATCAGGCGGACTCGAAGCTGTCCGCTGACCAGCCCGTAGAGCAGGTAGGCGAGGCCGTTCAGGACGAAGGCCCAGGCGAAGAAGAAATGCCAGCTTCGGCCGCCCGTCAGATCCTGGTCGCTCGGCAAGGTCGCCCAGGCGGGAAATCCACGGTCGGCCGGCTCGCCGTTGGAGCCCGTCGATGAGCCGAGCCAGCCCGTCGTTTCGAAGCCTTGTCCGAAGACCGTCGTCACCCCTTTGGGCGGATCGTCCTCCGTCGACGCCATTGCCATCAGCGGTGTGTCGAAGGTCGAGACGTTGCCCCAGTACAGGGCCGGGTGAGCGTTGAAGATCTGCAAGCCGCTCATGAGCAGGACCAGGAGGCACACCGCATTGACCCAATGCGTGATGCGGATGGCTACGGGATGCCTGAACATCCATCGGCGACGCTCGACCTCACAGATCTCGGGCGTAGAGCGGATCGGGTCAGTGCGCGCCAAATGGTCTTCCTCGAAGTCGTCGCCGTCAGGGTGGAGGCCCCTGCGTCGGGACCTCCGGAAGCGTCAACGGCTTGAAATCACATGCCGCGGTTCATCATGCGCTTCTTCATCATGCGGCGCTTCATCATCTGCTTCCGCATCATGCGCTTCTTCATCATCATCCGCTCACTGCGGTCCATGCGGACCTGGGTGACGCCGCTCTCGGACTGAAGGCCGTTGACGGACACCGGGGCGGCCATGGCCGAACCGGCGGCGAGGGCGATGCCGCCGAGGGCGGTCAAGGCGGTCAGCGCAAGCGTGAATTTCTTCATGTGGAATCTCCTGTAGAGGTGAACATCATATTCAACCCACAGGGTAACAGTATGATTATGTCGTTGTTCCTCGAAAAATAAAGAATTACTTTTATATACTGCAATTTTTTAGCAAGAGACAGCCCGCGCTCACATCAAGGCTTTTGGCCTGGGCACGATTCCTATCCTCGCGCATCGTTACGGAACGGGCCGGCGAAAAGTTTCAGGCCCCCGGCGGGAAGCCGCCGAGTCGGATCTCGACCTTATGCACGCGGGCGACTTCGACCTGACAATATCAATGCTCGCCGTATCGGGGCCCACTCTTGCACCGGAGGCGGCCCCTCTCCCGCTCGGGGGGCAGGGCCCGCAGATGGGGCGATGCTGCTCACCTCACCGATCGACGAACGACCGCTTTCGGCGGAGGGCGGAGAATGGTTTGTCCGGCAAGGTCCGGTCGGATGCAGAACGGCCGCTTACAGGCCGATGGCTGACTTCCGCTTTTGGTGCGCAGCTGCGGCGCGGGCGGATCGCGGCCGGGGTGAGATGCTGTTGGCTCCTCAAGCGAGAGTTCCATCATCCCGTCGACCAGTGACACGACCCGCCGACCGTGGAACCTCGGCTGCTTCGTCGGACCCGAGTCGCCGTTTGAGCCCAAGCACATCTCGGCAATCCACACCTGCCTGCAGCACGAGGGCCGCACTGGGGACCGCGCCCAGCTCAACTCAGCCATGGACAGCAAGCTGCGCGGCTGCGATCTTCTCCGCCTAATCGACCGACCAGGACTTGAGATGCGCGACATCCACCGCACCGTCCGCATCCGCAGTCACGACAATCTCCCATGGCATCGAACCGGTCGAACCGAACATTGTCGGAATGCCGCTGGGGGCGGGCTCAAAGTGCGTCGCGCGCATACGTGCGGGCGCACTCGACATGCGTCTTATGCCTGTCGACCGCGCGCGTTGAAGTGGCTGTTGGAGCGAATCAATGATCGCGTGGGGACTGCCGGCGGCGTGTTTGCCGACTCTGATGCAGGCTTGATGTGCCGCGCCGGAGGGCCGAATTAACTCAGTCTTAGCTTGTAGCCGGAACGATGTTTTAGAATATTTGCTCGATTATTAAGATCTACGGCATAAGTCGCAGGTTTAAATTGGAGAGCGCATTTTCCAAGTGCCCAATATTAAGACTCTACTTCTAATGCGCTTCCGAATAATTTGTTTAATCGGATGTTTAATACTGCACCAGTCTAGCTCTGAAATGAGCCGCTTTCCGAGGTGGCCGATAAGTAGTCAAATCAGTGGCTGGGGGACCAGGATACTGACCCACGAGACTGCCGCATAAAAACATAAGCCGCTACAGGCGGTTAGCTTCGCTGCCGCCACAGGATGTGTAGCAGTAGGGTGGAGCGGCTGCAAGGAGGATCGGTCGCGCCGCCTCCCCCCCCCGCGGCGTACTGGTTGCCCTCCCCGGCAAGCCCGCTAGTTGAGCCCTCCTGTCGATTTCCCGCACTATCTCTCACGCTCCAACTCGCTGTTCCGGTTGGCCGAGCGTGAACCGACGTGCATTGGGCGATGTGCTCGCCCGGGTGGTTGCGTGCTATCGCTCGCTTTTGCTCTGCGAGACGCATCCCAATGCCAACCTGAATGGACGCAGAGTTGAAGGTTCGCTTTCTGATCGGAGCTCAAGGTCCGGTGGTGGCGCATCTCGGATAGCGCGCCCGACTTTTTTCCTGGGCTAAAAAATATGCGTGAAGGCCGACTTGGGGTTGGGGGCGAGCTACAGGTCGTTGGGTGGGTCTGAGGCAGCATGTCGGTAGAAGTCGTGTGGTCAGACGTGCCAACTTTCAGACACTTGGGAGGGCGTGAATGGGCGCGATTTCGTCGATGTGCCTCCTCGGGTGTCAGTACCGCGTGTGCCGCTCCTTGCTACCTCATGCTGTCGATTGCGCGCGTTCCTCGATGCACCGAAGCCAGGTGTCGGCGAGGCTTTTGAGCATGTCCATCAGGTCGGATGGCCACCAGGGTGTTCTGATTGATCTGGGCGACGTCGCCGGGCAGCGCGTCCAGGACTCGGCGCGAGGGGGTGGGACGGTTGCGCTTATGCGGCGGCCTGTTCTTGAGCGACACGCGCCTTGGCATCCGTCAGTATGGTGTCAGCCGTTGGCGCAGCGGATCTGACTAGCTCGTACGAAGAATCATTGAGAGCCGCGGGCTGTAGCCCAGCGAGGTAGTCGGCCGCGCGAGCCCTGCGCGGCAGCGTGGCTGAGCGCGCGGGAGTCGGCGCGCAGCAGCGGCGCCCATGAGGCGCAGTAGGCAGCGTGGTCAGGGTGGGGCGTGCGCGCGAGTCGGAGGTCGGCCAGCACGAAGGCGGCGCCGAGCTCGGCCACGAGCTCCTCGGTAGCGTAGGCGCGGGCTCCGAACCGGCCCGTGAGGTCGCGGGCGAGGCGGTGGGGAGCGCCGGTCCAGTGGATGAGTTCGTGGGCGAGCGTGCCGGCGTAGCCTGTACCCGTGTGGAAGGCCGCACCGGGAGGTAGATGAATCGTGTCTGTGGCCGGGATGTAGCAAGCGCGGATGCCACCTTCGAGGATTGTCGCGCAGGTGGCCGCGACGAAGGCGTCGAAGGCTGGCAGCGGCTCGGGTTGCGACGTGACCGTAGCGATGTCCGCAGTCGGCGGGGCGGCGTCGACCTGGGCGGCGTTAAAGACGTGGGCGGCGCTGGCGACGAAGGGTGCACCGTCTGGCGGGTCGCTGTCGCCGGTCTCGGCGCGGGCGCGGCGTGGCAGGTCCTTGTAGAACAGCACCAGCGTTCCGCGTTCAGTCCGACGGACCTGGGCTCCGAGCGCCGCCCACTGTCGGTAGGTCGCCCAGCGCGCATCGGCGTAGCCATGGGCCTGCGCCGCGCACCACAGCGCCAGCACGTTGATGCCGCGGTAGCGGCGCCCTGTGCGGGCGTTGTGGGGCAGCGGGGCGGCGCCGTCCCAGGGCGGGGCCCACGAAGCGGGGCCAGCGGTCTCAAGCTGCTCCAGGATGGCGGCGGCGATGCGTTCATGCAGGTCGTTGGGCATCGGTGCTGCTCCGGGACCCCACGTGGGGCGGCAGTCTGGGTTCCCGGTGCGGCAGCTGTTCTTCACCAATGTGTCTGCCGAGTTTTCCGTTGGGACACTCGCAGCCTGCCCCAGTCTCGGTCCAAGGTTGTGGCGCCTTTGGTCCGTCTCGTTCTGGATCTTGGTGAACGTTTGAGGGAGACCGGCTTGCCTCTAGGGCAAGGCTTTGCCGGTGAGGGCAAAGCATCGCATCATCCCGAAGGAAGTGGATCTCGGAGCCACGCCGTCGGTCGACCGGCGGATCGAAGTGCAACCTTGTGACAGGCAGGCCGGGGCTGCGCGATCGGCCTTTACGCACCGCTTCCCGTCAGCTTGGACGGCCAGCGCTAACGGACCCCGTTGCTCGATCCGCATACATCGGGGTCGTTCCAGAGGTTTGGGGCTACCCGTTCCCTCTGTCCTGCAGCTCACTCTAGGAAACTTGAGCTGCTTGCTGCCGATGCCCTTCGGCTAGTCCACCCGGCGTTCCCCATCCCGCCTGGCTAGCGGTGGAGGCTCGGAGCTCATAGGGAGCGTGGCTCTTTCCCTAAGCCGGGTAGGAGCTCTGCCCTACGTTCTGCAGTTGGAGGAGCGTTTCAGCACTTCAGAGATCGCGATCGGTGGGTATTGCTATGAAGTCCAAGTCAGCAGTGGGCCTTGGAGCGTCCGCTTCCAGTCGGCTTGATGAACTGACTTATATGACCGGGTTGGGTGGTTTTCGGCCTGTCAGTTTTGGGGTGCGCGAATTGAGAAAGCGGACGCATGTTTCGAAGACACCGTGAGGTGGCTCGCAGCGAGCCGCAAGCCTCCGCTCTTCTCATGACGCGGCCAGCAAGGCCTCCGGCTTCCCGCGGCGGAAGCCCGCGCCGGGATGGCTTTCCTTGAGAAGCGGCCCCCTGCCCGGGAATAGCTTTTCGCGCAGCGTGCCCTCCGCATACTGAGTCTTGAAAGCGCCACGCGTTTGGAGTTCCGGCACGACGAGGTCGACGAAAGCTTCCAGGGTTTCCGGCGCTACTGCGCGGGTCAGGTTGAAGCCGTCGGCGTCGGTGGCCTCGGCCCAGGCGACGAGTTCGTCGGCGACTTCCGAGGGCGCGCCGACGATGAAGGGCGCCCGGGCCCCTCGCGGGCCGAACGCGGCGAAGTCCGCCCGGGTGAAGGGCCGCTCGACGGCCTGCGTCAGGGTCTCCACCAGGGACTGCATGGCGTTCGTTTGGACATAGGCGAGGCCCTCTTCGGGCCCCAGGGTCGAGAGGTCGATGCCGGTCCAACCCGAGACCAAGGCGAGCTGGCCCTCGACGTCGATATAGCGCGCATACTCGTCGCGTAAGGACAGGGCCTCGGCGCGGGTCGGCGCCACGATCACCGTGGCGCCGAGGAACATGCGAATGTCGTAAGGGTCACGCCCGGCGGCGCGGGCCGCCTCGCGCAGGTCGCGCACGGCCTTGGCGGCGAGCGGCTTCGTCTGGCCGTTGAGGAACACGGCCTCGGCGTGGCGCCCCGCGAAGAGCTTGCCCCGCCGGGAGGTGCCCGCCTGGTAGAGCACTGGCGTGCGCTGGGGCGAGGGCTCGGCGAGGTGGCGGCCGTCGACGCGGTAGTAAGGACCGTCGTGCCGGATGCGGTGGACCCGTCCTGGATCGGTGAAGACGCCGCCGGCCCGGTCGCGCCGCACGGCGCCCGTCTCCCAGCTGCCCTCCCACAGCTTGTAGGCAGCCTCCAGAAAGTCGTCTCCCGCCTCGTAGCGGGTGTCGTGCGCCCGGGCCGTGTCCTGGCCCATGCCGCGGGCGCCGCTCTCGAGATAGCCGGTGACGATGTTCCAGCCGACCCGGCCGCCGGTGAGGTGGTCGAGGGTCGTGATCCGGCGGGCGAAGGGATAGGGATGCTCGTAGGTCAGGTTGACGGTGACGCCGAAACCGAGATGACGCGTCGCCTGCGCCATGGCGGGCACCAGCAGGAACGGATCCAGATTGGGCGCCTGCGCGGCCCGCGCCAGGGCCGCGTCGGCGTTGCCGCCGTAGACGTCGTATTGCCCGAGCACGTCGGCGAGGAAAATTCCGTCGAAGAGGCCGCGCTCGGCGGTGCGCGCCAGATCGACCCAATAGTCGAGGCTGTTATAGGCGCTGCCGGTGTCGCGCGGATGCCGCCACAGGCCGGCCCAGGTATGGCCCGGCGAGGCCATCTGGAAGGCGTTCAGCCGCAGTTCTCGGCGCGTCGTCATCGGAGGATCCGTCCGCAGGGTGGGAAGGTCAGGGTATTGGTCCCGTCCCTCCGGTCAACAAGAACGTTCTTTTTCTCAAGGCCTTTGCAGGAGCAGGATCGTTCATCCATAGATGATCGAAGAGATATGCGTCCCAAACTGGTATGATATCACGATATTCTCGGCATGAAGACTTGAGTTTTGAGCGATAATCCCGGATTCCATCGGCTGCCGCCGCGTCTGGTCTGCTGGTTCGGACGCGGCTCAGGACGGGATTGCAGGATCATGTCGCAAACGGATGCGGGCTGGGGTGCCGGCCCGAGCGCTCGCTACGAGGACCTCGCCGCACGCTTCCGACCGGCCTTCGCCGAGATCCGTGCGACCGCCGTGGCCCGGGACGGCGAACGCCGGTTGCCGCATGCCGAGATCGGCTTGCTTAAGGAGGCGGGCTTCACCACCCTTCGGCTACCGGAAGCGGCGGGCGGGCACGGGGCGAGCCTGCCCGAACTGTTCAACCTGCTGATCGAGCTCTCGCAGGGGGATTCCAACGTCACCAACGCGTTGCGTGCGCATTTCGGGTTCACCGAGGACGTGCTGTGCTCGACCTCGCCCGAATGGCGGGCGCGCTGGACCGCGCGGATCGCCGCGGGCCAGACTGTCGGCAGCGGTGTCTCGGAGACCGGTGAGGCCAAGGTCGGCCAGTTCGACACCATCCTCCGCCGGCACGGGGCCGAGCGGGTCGTCGACGGCCGGAAGTTCTACACGACCGGCTCGCTCTTCGCAGACTGGATCCACCTCTCGGCCCAGGACGAGGACGGCGCGCCGGTGGTCGCGGCGGTCTCGACCCAGGCCCCGGGCGTCGAGATCGTCGACGACTGGGACGGGTTCGGGCAGGCGCTGACCGCGAGCGGCACCGCGCATTTCACCGGGGTCGTGGTCGAGCCCGACTGGATCAAGCCGGACCCCGCGCGCTTCCCCTACGCCATGGCGTTCTTCCAGCTCGTCCACCTCGCCACCCTCGCCGGCATCGGCCGGGCCGCTGCCGAGGACGTCGCCCGGCTGGTGGCCGAACGCCGGCGCGTCTACAGCCATGGCAATGCCGGGCGCAGCGGCGACGACCCGCAGATCCAGGCGGTGGTCGGCCGCGTCCGGGGCAACGCCTACGCGGCCGGCGCCATCGTGCTGAAGGCGGCCGAGGCGGTGCAGCGGGTGTTCGAGGCCCGCCGCGACGGGGCCGATCCGACGGCCCCGACCGCGCTCGCCGACGTCGAGGTCAACCAGGCGGTCACAGTTGTGACGAACCTCGTGCTGGAGGCGACCACCGGCCTGTTCGACGCGCTCGGCGCCTCGGCGGTGAAGGAGGGCCTGGGCCTCGACCGGTACTGGCGCAACGCCCGCACTATCGCCTCGCACAATCCGCGGATCTACCGCGACCGCATCGTCGGGGCCTTCGCGGTCAACGGCACCGCGCCGCCGCGCGAGTACCGCGTCGGTTCGGCCTGACGGACGCCCGCCATGCCGGCCCGCTCCGACCGCATGCGCCTCGGCGCCTTCCTGTATCCCGGCGGGCACCACGTCGCGGCCTGGCGCCATTCGTCCGCTCAGGCGGATGCCGGCGTCAACGCGACGCATTATCGCCACATCGCGCGAACCGCGGAGGCGGCGAAGTTCGACCTGATCTTCCTCGCCGACGGCGTCGCCGTCCGGGGCGAGGACATCGACGCCTTGAGCCGAACGGCGATCCGCTACGTCGGGCAGTTCGAGCCCCTGACGCTGCTATCCCACCTCGCGGCGGTGACCGAGCGGATCGGCCTCGTGGCCACCGCCTCCACCACCTACAACGAGCCGTTCCACGTCGCCCGCAAGTTCGCCTCCCTCGACCATCTCAGCGAGGGCCGGGCCGGCTGGAACCTCGTGACCTCGGCCGATCCGCGCGAAGCCTGGAACTTCAGCCGCGAGAGCCACCTCGCCCATGCCCACCGCTACGCCCGGGCGGAGGAATTCGTCGACGTGGTCCGGGGCCTGTGGGATTCCTACGCGGACGACGCCTTCGTGCGCGACCGGGACTCGGGCCGGTTCTTCGACCCGGACCGGCTGCACCTCCTCGCCCACGAGGGCGCGCACTTCTCGGTGCGCGGACCCCTCAACGTGCCGCGCCCGCCGCAGGGCCACCCGGTGGTGGTGCAGGCGGGCTCCTCCGAGGCCGGCAAGGCGCTGGCCGCCCGCACCGCCGAAATCGTCTTCACCGCGCAAGAGACCCTGGCGGACGCGACCACCTTCTACGCCGACGTGAAGGGCCGCATGGCCGGCTTCGGGCGCGACCCCGACCATTGTAAGATCATGCCCGGCGCCTTCCCGGTCGTCGGGCGCACGGAGGGCGAGGCTCAGGACCGCTACGGGGAACTGCAGGATCTCATCCACCCCATAGTCGGCCGCTCGCTGCTCGAACAGCTCGCCGGCGCCGACCTGTCGGCCTATCCGGATGACGCCCCGGTGCCCGACCTGCCCGAGACCGAGGGCGGCAAGAGCCGGCAGGCCCTGATGCTGACGCTGGCGAGGCGCGACGGGCTGACCATCCGCGATCTCTACCTGCGCATCGCCGGCGCCCGCGGGCACTGGACCCTGGTCGGCACCCCGGGCCGGATCGCCGACGCGCTGCAAGAGCGTTTCGAGGCCCACGGCGCGGACGGCTTTAACATCATGCCGCCGACCCTGCCCGGCGGCCTCGACGATTTCGCCACCCTGGTGATCCCCGAGCTCCAGCGCCGCGGCCTGTTCCGCACGGACTACGAGGGCCGCACCCTGCGCGAAAACCTCGGATTGCCGCGCCCGCCCCATCGCCACCCCGCCGCCGCGATCCGGGTGCCGGCCGCCCCGTGATTCCTGCCTCCTCCCCGCACCAGGACCCTGAGCCCATGACGATCCGCCAGCGGCGCCGCCACGCCTCGCCCACCCGCCGCACTCTCCTCGCCCTCGCCTGCGCGGCCCTCCTGCCGTTGGCCGCGGCCCGGCGGAGCGAGGCCGCCGAGGTGACGGAGGTCCGCCTCGACTGGGCGACCTACAACCCGGTCAGCCTCGTCCTGAAGGAGAAGGGCTTCCTCGAATCCGCCCTGAAGGAGCGGGGAATCGCCGTGCGCTGGACGCAGTCGCTCGGCTCGAACAAGGCACTGGAGTTCCTGAACGGCGGGGCCATCGATTTCGGCTCCTCGGCCGGAGCGGCTGCCCTGCTGGCGCGTCTCAACGGCAATCCGGTCAAGGCGATCTACGCCTACTCGCAGCCGGAATGGACCGCCCTGGTAACCAATAAGGACAGCGGCATCCGGACGCCGGCCGACCTCAAGGGCAAGCGGATCGCGGTGACGCGGGGCACCGATCCGCACATCTTCCTCATCCGCGCCCTGCAGGGCGCCGGGCTCACCGAGAAGGACGCCAAGCTCGTCCTGCTCCAGCATGCCGACGGCCGCACGGCCCTGGAGCGCGGCGATGTCGACGCCTGGGCCGGCCTCGACCCGATGATGGCGGCCTCGGAAATCGAGGGCGGCACCCGCCTGTTCTTCCGGGACCCGGCCGCCAACACCTGGGGCGTCCTCGACGTGCGCGAGGATTTCGCCAAGGCCCATCCGGACCTCGTGAAGGTCGTCATCGCCGCCTACGAGCAGGCGCGCACCTACGCGATCGCCAACCCGGAGGCCGTGACGCGCGCCCTCGTCGCCGCGACGAAGCTGCCCGAACCCGTGATCGCCCGCCAGCTCGCCCGCACCGACCTGACCCGGCCCGAGATCGGCCGGGTCCAGGCCGAGAGCATCCGGGCGGCGGGCCTCGCATTGCAGCAGGCCGGCGTGATCCCGGCGGAGACAGACGTGGCCGCGGCCGTCGACGAGCTTATCGATCCCCGCTTCACCGCCGGGTCCGAGCGGTGAGCGCGGGAACCGCGTCCCCGCTCCTCGCGTCCGGCGCGGGAGGCGACGGCGCCGCTCCTGCAACGGCAGGGCTGAACCCTTCCTGGCGACGGGGGGCCGGGCGCACCAGCGGCCGGCTCATCCTCGGAATCCTGATCCCCCTGGCCCTCGCCCTGGGCTGGGAACTCGCCATCCGGTCCGGCCTCGCCCAGGGGCGGCTGCTACCGCCGCCGAGCCGGGTCCTCGGGACGCTACTGGCGCTGGCCCAGTCCGGGGACCTCCGCCTGCACGTCCAGGCGACGCTGCTGCGCGTCGCGCTCGGCTTCGCGGCCGGCGCCGGGGCGGGCATCCTCGTGGGCGCCCTTACCGGCACGCTCCCGCTCGCCCGGCACCTCCTCGACCCCAGCCTGCAGGCCCTGCGGGCGGTGCCTTCGCTCGCCTGGGTGCCGCTCTTCATCCTCTGGCTCGGCATCCTCGAGACGCCGAAGGTGGTGCTGATCGCCGTCGGGGTGTTCTTCCCGGTCTATGTCGGGGTCTCCGGCGCGATCGCATCGGTGGATCGCAAGCTCGTGGAGGTCGGGCGCATCTTCCGCCTGTCGCGCTTCGCGCTCGCCCGCCGCATCCTCCTGCCCGCAGTGCTGCCCGGCACCCTGGTGGCGCTCCGCACCGGCCTCGGGCTCGGCTTCCTGTTCGTGGTCGCGGCCGAGCTGATGGGGGCTTCGGAGGGGCTCGGCTACCTCCTGGTGGACGGCCAGCAATTCGGGAAGCCGGACCAGATCCTGGCGGCCATCCTGGCCTTTGCGGGTCTGGGCAAGCTCGCCGACGGCCTCCTCGTCCTGGCGACCCGCCCGCTGCTGCGCTGGCAGGATGTCAGCCGCGGCGTCCTCTAGGACCGGCCCCGCCGAAACCATGGCTTCGGACACAGAGCGATGCTGACGATCCAGGACCTCTCGAAGACCTACGCGGACGGGACGCAGGCGCTCTCCGGCCTGACCCTCTCCCTCGCGCCGGGCGAGATCGTCGCCGTGGTCGGCGGCTCGGGCTGCGGCAAGACCACCCTCCTGCGCCTTGTGGCGGGCCTCGACGTCGCGACGGCGGGCCTGATCCGGCTCGACGGCACCACTCTCGACGGTCCGCATCCCGGCCTCGGCCTGGTCTTCCAGGAGCCGCGCCTGCTGCCCTGGCTCAGCATCGCCGAGAATGTCGGCTTCGGTCTCGCGCACCGGCCGGCGGCCGAGCGCCGGACCCGCGTCGCCCGGGCCCTCGCCCGCGTCGGCCTCGCCGACCATGCAGGGCGCTGGCCGCGCGCGCTTTCCGGCGGCCAGCAGCAGCGCGTGTCCATCGCCCGGGCCTTCGTGGCCGACCCCCGGGTTCTCCTGCTGGACGAGCCCTTCTCGGCCCTCGACGCCGTCACGCGCGAGGACCTGCACCGCCACCTGCTGGCCCTCTGGGCCGAGACCCGCCCGACTATCCTCCTCGTCACCCACGACGTCGCCGAAGCCGCCGCCCTAGCGGACCGCGTCGTGGTCATGCGGCCCCATCCCGGCCGCATCCACGAGACGATTGCGATCGACGCGCCCCGTTCCGGGGATGCGGCGGACCATCTGCGGACCTCACAGGTCCTGCGCGCCCTGCTGGACGCGTCCCTCGCCCCACCCGCGGGCCGGGCGGCCCTCGCCGTCTGAGGGGCCTGCGGCCCGGACGCCATCGGCGCGTCCGGGCTCGCGCGTCTTTACCAGCTCGTGAGCACCGCTCCGCCGAAGGTCGTCTCCACGAAAGCCTTGGTCTCCGGCGTGCGGTAGCTCTCCACCAGGGCCTTGACCCAGGGCTTGTCCTTGTCCGCCTCGCGCACCGCCAGCATGTTGACGTAGGGGCCCTTCGGCTCCTCCTTGAGGAGTGCATCGGAGGGCTTGAGGCCGGCGGGCGTCGCGTAGTTGGTGTTGACCGCCGCGGCGTCCACGTCGTCGAGGGCGCGGGGCGTTTGGGCCGCATCCACCTCGATGAAGCGGAGCTTGCGAGGATTCTCGACGATGTCGGCCACCGTCGGCTTGAACCCGGTGCCGGGGGCCAGCTTGATCACGCCCTTGTCCTGCAGGAGGAGCAGCGAGCGCCCGCCATTGGTCGGGTCGTTCTGGATCGCCACGGTGCCGCCGTTCGGCACCGCGTCGAAGCTCCTGTGGCGCTTCGAATAGATGCCGAGGGGGAAATTCACCGTCAGGCCGACGCCGGTGATGCGGTAGCCCCGGTCGGCCTTCTGATTGTCGAGGAAGGGCTGATTCTGGAACGAGTTCGCCTCGATCTCACCCGCCGAGAGCGCCTCGTTCGGCACGACGTAGTCGGAGAACTCGATGATCTGGAGATCGAGCCCGTTCTTCGCCGCGATCGGCTTCACCGCCTCGAGGATCTGCGCGTGCGGCCCCGGCGTCGCCCCGATGCGGACCCGCGTCAGGGGCTCGGCCCGCGCTGGCCCCGGAGGGAGCTGGGTAGAGGCGGCGAGGAGGGCGGCAAGGGTCAAGGCGCGCAGCATGGCGGATCGTCCGGGTTCGGGAGTGGGAGGGCGGGACAGGAGAGAGGCGCGTCAGACCGGGCGGATGCGCCGGTTCAGACGCCGGGCCAGGCCTTCGCCGACGGTCTGCACCGCCTGGACGAGGACCACGAGGACGACGACCACGGCCAGCATCATCTCGGGCCGGAAGCGCTGGTAGCCATAGCGGATGCCGAGGTCGCCGAGCCCTCCGCCGCCGACGGCGCCGACCATGGCGGAGAAGCCGAGAAGGGAGACCACCGCCAGGGTCAGGCCCGACACGATGCCGGGCAGCGCCTCGGGAATCAGCACCTTAACGACGATCTGCCCCGGGCTCGCCCCGAAGGCCCGGGCCGCCTCCACGAGGCCCGGATCGACCTCCCGGATCGCCGCCTCGATCAGGCGCGCCAGGAAGGGCGTCGCCGCCACCGTGAGCGGGACCGTCGCGGCGAAGGTCCCGATTGAGGTGCCGGCGATGAGCCGGGTGAAGGGGATGATCGCCACCACTAGAATGATGAAGGGCGTCGAGCGGGTCGCGTTGACGACGAAGCCCAGCACCGCGTTCGCGATCGGCGCGGCGAAGAGTTCGCCCTGCCGGCTCGTCGCCAGGAAGATCCCCAGCGGCAGGCCGAACAGGGTTCCGAGGGAGGCGGCGAGCGCCACCATCGTGAGGGTGTCGCCGGTGGCCTGGACGAGGAGGCGGATCAGTTCAGGCGACACGGGACGCCTCCTGGGCCGGCGGCAGGTATCCCAGGACCTGACTGTTGATGCCGTGCTGCGCGAGGTAGGCCCGCGCTCGTGCCGCCACGTCGGGTGCCGGCGGCAGCCCGATCGCCAGGGAGCCGTACGGACGCCCACCGATCTCGTCCACGGTGCCGGCCAGGATCGCGGCCTCAATGCCGGTGTCGCGGGCGAGCCGCGCCAGGATCGCGGTGCCGTTCGGGGCGTCCTCGAAGGCGATGCGCAGCACGACCGTCGCGCCCGGGCGTGGGCCGGCTCCGATCCGCGCCGCCAGCGCTTGGGGCAGCCCATGGCCCATTTCTCCCGCGAGGAGAGAGCGCGTGATCTCGGCCCGCGGTCGGGTGAAGACGTCGAAGGCCGAGCCCTCCTCGACGATCGCGCCGTTCTCGATCACAGCGACACGGTCGGCCACGGCGCGGATCACCGACATCTCGTGGGTGATGAGCACGATGGTGAGGCTGAGCTCCCGGTTGATGCGCGCGAGGAGCGCCAGGATCGACCGGGTGGTCTCGGGGTCCAGGGCCGAGGTCGCCTCGTCGGAGAGCAGCACTTCCGGCCGGGTCGCCAGGGCTCGGGCGATGCCGACGCGCTGCTTCTGCCCGCCCGACAGCTCGGCGGGATAGCGCCCCGCCTGATCCGCGAGCCCCACGAGATCGAGCAACTCGGCGACCCGCGTCCGGATCGCGGCCGGCGCCCAGCCGGCGATCTCCAGGGGCAGCGCGACGTTGCCGGCGGCATCCCGCGACGAGAGCAGGTTGAAGTGCTGGAAGATCATTCCGACCCGGGCCCGCAGGGCGCGCAGCTCCCGCGGGCGCAGGGCCGATACCTCGGCATCCCCGACCCAGACGCGGCCCGCACTGGGCTGCTCCAGGCCGTTGATCAGGCGGATCAGGGTCGACTTGCCGGCGCCGGAGCGCCCGATGATGCCCAAAATCGACCCGGCCGGAACCGCGAGGTCGATGCCCTCCAGGGCAGCGACCGCTTTCCCGTTGCGCCGGGTCGCGTAGGTCTTCGAGACGGATTCGAAGCGGATCACCGATTCGGCGGGGTTGCTGGTCGACGGCATGGACGGGGATGATCCTCGGCCCGGTCGCGCGCTTGCCGATCTCAAGATACGGAAGACGAGAGCAGGTCTCTTGAAGCAGAGAAGGCTGCTATATTTATCTGCGCCCGATGTGCCCCCAGTCAATGAAAGCATAGACCAAACTGCGGCGTCGACGAGGATGAAGGCCGTCGTGACGGCCGGGCGCGCGAGAAGGTTCTCCCTCGATGCTGTAGATGAGCCCGCCGAGCGTGCGACGCCCGCGTTTTCATCCTCTTGAGGCTTGCTCTCGGGACTTGGGCGCGATCTTTCGTGGGGTCATTCTGGCTATTCCGCCAGATACGAAAACAATCGTCCTAAAAACCATCGAAATTCGAAAATCCCTTTCCTTGCGAAATCTTGGGAGTTTTTCGTACATCATCGGCACGGGATCGTGATCGTGCGGCGACGTCGTCGGCGATGTGCGATCCGGGCCGTGCAGACCGTCGGGTGCACGGCGGGCGACACTTCTCCGGAGACGATCCATGACCGACGACACGCCGCGCGGGGATGCCCCCTCGCGCCGGACGATCCTGCGCGCCGGCCTCGGGGCCGCCGCGCTGGCACCTCTCGGGATGCCGGCGGTCCGGGCCGCCGAGCGGACGGTCCGCCTGAGCTACCAGCGCTCCTCGACCCTGCTCACCATCCTTAAGGCCAAGGGCACCCTGGACGAGCGCCTGAAGCCCCTGGGCTTCGCGCCGTCCTGGCACCTCTTCACCAGCGTGATCGAGCCGATGAACGCCGGGGCCGTCGACCTCCACGCGGACGTCGCGGACGCGGTGCCGATCTTCACCCAGGCGGCGAATGCGCCGCTCACCTTCTATGCCCGCGAGGTCGGTTCCCCCGCGGCCGAGGCCATCATCGTTCCCGATGAATCGCCGATCCGCTCCATCGCCGACCTGAAGGGTCGCACCGTCGGCGTCTCGCGCGGCTCGGGCTGCCACTTCATCCTCGCAGCCGCCCTCAAGCGGGCGGGCCTCGCCTTTTCCGACATCAAGCCGGCCTATCTCCAGGCACCGGAGGGGCTGGCGGCCTTCGGCCAGGGCAGCCTCGACGCCTGGGTGATCTGGGACCCGTTCCTCGCCATCGCCCAGGCCAAGCGGCCGGTGCGGGTGTTGGCCGACGCGACCGGCCTATCGAGCTATCACCGCTACTACCTCGCCAACGACCGCTTCGTGGCCGAGAACCCGCAGGTGGTCGGGATCGTCTACGACGCGCTCCGGCAGGCGGGCCGCTGGGTCAAGGCCGAGCCGGATGCGGCGGTAGCGCTCCTCGCGCCGATCTGGGGCGACCTCTCCCCCGAGGTGGTCGCCACGGTGAACCGGCGCCGGACCTACGACGTCACCCCGGTGGTGCGGTCCGAGCTCGGCGAGCAGCAGGCCATCGCCGACACCTTCCGTGAGGCCAGGCTAATTCCGCGCGACCTCGACGCGACCGCGGTGAATACCTGGCAGCCGCCGGCGGAGCGGGGCTGAGCGCATGACCCATCCAATCCGCTTCGGAATATGGGCGGCCGTCCACGGCTCCCGCGCCTCCCACCATGATCCGGACGAGCCGGACGACGCCAGCTGGGACCGCAACCGCGCCCTGGTGCTGGAGGCCGAAGCTCTCGGCTTCGACGCCGTTCTGGTCGCCCAGCACACCGCCAATCCCTACGACGACGGGCGCGACCAGCTCGAAGCCTGGACCGCCTCGGCGGCGCTGGCTGCGCTGACGCAGCGCATCGAGATCATCGCCGCGATCAAGCCCGGGCTTTACCACCCCGTGGTGCTGGCCAAGATGGCCCTGCAGATCGAGCACATCGCCCGGGGGCGGTTTGCCCTGAACCTCGTGAATGCCTGGAACCGGGCCGAATTTGAGCGGGCGGGACTACCCTTTCCCGCCCACGACGCGCGCTACGCCTACGGCGCCGAGTGGATCGGCCTCGTCGACCGACTGATGCGAGGCGAGCGCGTCACCCATGCGGGCTCGCACTTCCAGGTGACGGATTACCAGCTGCGCCCGGCCGGCAGCTTCCGGCCGCGCCCGACGATCTATCTCGGTGGTGAATCCGAGCCGGCCCGCACCCTCGCGGCGGAGCAGGCCGACGTCTGGTTCATCAATGGCCAGCCCCTCGCGGACGTGGCGGCGCTGATCGCCGACGTGGCCCGTCGGCCCGCCGTCAACGGCCCCCTGCGCTACGGACTCTCGGCCTTCGTCATCGCTCGTGAGACCGATGTGGAGGCGGAGCGCGAGCACGCGCGCCTACTGGGCCTGGCCGACCGCGACGCGGAGCTGCGCGCCGACACCCGGGCGCGCACCGATGCGGCCAGCGTGATGTTCGCCAAGACCGACGCGGCGGCCTCCCGCCACGTCGGGACCAATGGCGGCACGGCGGCCGGTCTCGTCGGCAGCTACGAAACCGTCGCTTCCCGTATCCGTGCCTTCCACAGGGCCGGCATCGAGCTCTTCATGCTGCAGTTCCAGCCATTCGAGGCCGAGATGCGGCGCTTCGCCTTAGAGGTCCTGCCACGGGTGCGCTGAGGTTCAGGTGCGGGCGACGAACCGCTGGTAGACGGCCATGCCCACCAGCATGGCGGCGACGAAGACCACCACGGGCAGCGCTCCCGTCGACAGGGCCGCCACGGCGGGGCCGGGGCATAGACCTGATAGACCCCAGCCAATTCCAAATAGGGCTGCGCCGCCGATCAATGGCCGGTCAATCCGGCGGTTCGTCGGCAGCTCGAAGGCGACTGTCAGCGCCGGGCGCGGCAGGCGCCGGGCGAGAGCGTAGCCAGGCCCGGCGACGCTCACCGCGCCGCCGAGCACGAAGGCGAGGGTTGGGTCCCAGGCCTGTCGCCTGTCGAAGGCGCCGGTCACGTCCAGGAAGCCCTGGACCCGGGCCGGGTCGAGCATCCCCGAGAGCGACAGGCCGAAGCCGAAGTTTAGTCCGGCGGCGAGGGCCACGAGCAGGCGGAGCGGCGCGCTCATGCCAGGCCCCGCAGTAGCGCCACGGTGAGCATGCCGGACCCCAGGAAGGTCAGGACCGCCGCCAGCGAGCGCGGCGAGAGCCGGACGAGGCCGGCGACGCCGTGGCCGCTGGTGCAGCCCGAGCCGAGGCGGGTGCCGAACCCGACGAGGAAGCCGGCGACGGCGAGCACCGGCAGGGAGGCGACGAAGCGCATCGCCGGCCAGGCCCCGGTGGCGAGGGCGAAGACCGGCGGGCCAGCGATGAGCCCGGCGACGAAGGCGGCGTCAACCCACCGGCGGAGACCGCGATCCCGGCCGAGGCCGGCTACGAGGCCGCTGATCCCAGCGATGCGCCCGTTGAGGAGCATCAGGAGCGCGACCGACAGGCCGATCAGCGCGCCGCCCGCGAACCCGGACGCATAGGTGTTCATGGGAATCGTCCGTGCTCCGCCACCGTATGTCGCCCCTTGGCGCGCCATCCCTTACCGGGCCATGCCCCAGCGCCGCACGGTCAACCGCTCGAAGGCCGCGAACACCAGATTCTCGACCACGAGGCCGATGACGATAACCAGGACGAGACCAGCGAAGACCCGGTCGGTGTAGAGCTCGTTGCGGTTCTGGAAGATGTACCACCCGAGGCCACCCCGCCCTGAGGAAGCCCCGAACACCAGCTCGGCCGCGATCAGGGTGCGCCAGGCGAAGGCCCAGCCGATCTTCAAGCCCGACAGGATCGCCGGCAGGGCGGCTGGGATTAGAATCTGCAGGACGTAGGACGGCCCGCGCAGGCCGTAGTTGCGCCCCGCCATCCGCAGGGTCTCGGGCACGCCCTGGAAGCCCGCATAGGTGTTGAGCGCCATCGGCCACAGCACCGAGTGGATCAGCACGAAGATCAGGCTGCCGGAGCCGAGGCCGAACCAGAGCAGGGCGAGCGGCAGCAGGGCGATGGCCGGCAGCGGATTGAACATCGCCGTCAGGGTGGAGAGCAGATCCCGGCCGAACTGCGTCGAGACCGCGAGCGTCGTCAGCCCGAAGGCGAGCACGATGCCGGCGACGTAGCCCTGCACCAGCACGGTCAGGGAAATGCGCACCCGATCCAGCAATTCACCGTTGGCGAGGCCGTCGACGAGGGCCGACATCGTGGCGAGGAATCCAGGCAGCAGCAGGTCGTTGTCCTGCCAGCGCGCCAGCCCCTCCCAGAGGAGCGCCAGAGCGGCGATGATCAGGCCCTTGCGCAGCCAGTCCTGCTGCCACAGCCGCGCGCGGAGCGGTAGCGTGCGCTCTACCGGAGCCTCAACGAAGGGCGCGAGCACCCGGTCGTATTCTGGGCGGATCGGCGGCCCCAGCTCGTGCGAGCTGCGATTGTGGGTGAAGAGATCGGAGCGGGTCGCGGACGCGCTCATCGGGCCGCCTCCGCAGGGGCGTCGGTCTCGAACAGACGCGCGTGCAGCCGCTGCACCGCTCCCTGGAAGGCCTCGCTGCCGATGCTGGAAAGATCGAAGGCGTGGCTGTTGAATTCGGCCCGCACCCGGCCGGGATGGGGCGAGAGCAGGGCCACCCGGTTGCCGACCACGAGCGCCTCCTCGATCGAATGCGTGACGAAGAGCAGGGTGAAGTGGGCCTCGTCCCAGAGGGCGAGCAGCTCTTCCTGCATCCGCCGCCGGGTCAGGGCGTCGAGCGCCGCGAAGGGCTCGTCCATCATCAGTACCCGGGGCTGCATCGCCAGGGCGCTGGCGATGGCGACCCGCTGCTTCATGCCGCCCGAGAGCTGGTGCGGGTAGCTGTCGGCGAAGGGCGTGAGCCCGACCTTGTCGATGTAGTGGCGGGCGCGCTCCTGCGCCTCCCTCCGGCCGAGCGCCTTGGCGGCGCGCAGCGGGAAGGCGACGTTCTGCGCCACCGTCTTCCAGGGCGGCAGCTGATCGAATTCCTGGAACACCACGATGCGGTCGGGCCCGGGCGCCCGTACCGGAGCGCCCGCCAGGGTGATCGCGCCCTCCACCGGCGTGATGAAGCCGGCCGCCGCTTTCAGCAGGGTGGACTTGCCGCAGCCCGACGGCCCGAGCAAGACGAAGCGGTCGCCCGCATGGATGTCGAGGTCGATCCGGTGCGTAGCCCGTACCACCCGCTGCGGCGTGCGGTATTCCAGGGTGACGCCCCGGATCTGCAGCAGGGGCGACGGGGCGAGCGCGGGGGGAGGCGCGGGCTCCGGTGCTGGCCGGGCGGGCGCGGCTTCGCGCCGAACGCCGTCGCGCGGGCGCGGCTCGGCCAGTTCGAGAACGGACAGGTCGGACAGGGTGGCGGCGCAGATCATCGCGGGCGGCTCAGCTGCCGGTATCGATGCGCGGATCGGCGAAGAAGTAATCGCCGATGGCCTGGGGCGCGGACTTGATCGCCCCGACCCGATGCATGAACTGGCCCAGCCCGAGGGTATTCTCCGGCGTTACCTTGAAGGTCACGGCCGGGTTGGTAATGATCGTCTTCAGCAGCGCCGGATCGAGCTTGCTGTTGGTCGTCCGGATGTAGATTTCGGCCGCCTTGTTGGGGTTCTCAGTGATGAACTTCGCCGCCTCGTCGAGCGCGTCCAGGAAGGCCTTGTAGGTCTTCGGGCTGGATTTGTAGAACGCCTCCGTCCCGTAGAGCACCGTCGAGGAGGACGGGCCGCCCTGGACGTCGTACGAATTCAGGACGATGCGGGCCTTGGGGTTCTCGGCCAGTTCCTGATCCTGAAAGGGCGGATTGCCGAAATGCCCGGAGATCTCGGTGCCGCCCTTGATGATCGCGGCCGCCGCCTCCGGATGCGGAACCGCGACGCTGATCCGGTCGAGCCTGGCGAAGTCTTTGTCGCCCCAGAGCTTGGCCGAGGCCCATTGCAGGATACGCGACTGCACCGAGACGCCCACCGCCGGCACCGCGATCCGGTCCTTCTCACCGAAGTCAGCGATGGTCTTCACCTCGGGATTGTTGGTGACGAGGTAGTAAGGAAAGTTGCCGAGCGAGGCGATGCCCTTGACGTTCTGCCGGCCCCGGGTGCGGTCCCATAGGGTAAACAGCGGCCCGACGCCGGCCCCCGCGACCTCAATGTTGCCGGACAGCAGCGCGTCGTTGACCGCCGACCCGCCCGAGAGCTGGACGTAGTCGACCTTGATGTCGAGGCCAGCCGCCTTGCCGTGCTTCTCAATGAGCTTCTGGTCTTCGACCACGTTGAGGAGCAGGTAGACGACGCCGAACTGCTTGGCGATCCGCAACTGTCCCTCGGCCGCCGCCGCCGCGCCGCCGGCGAGCGACGCGCACAGGGCCAGCCCGCCGAGCAAGGCTCCCGCCAAGCGCCGCGAGAGGAAGATGTGTTGCCTAATCGTCATCGTGTGCGCCGCCGACATGTCTGGAGAAGCTGTCTTTTCCGAAGACAATCCAAGTGATCCGGGTCGATAGAGAGCCCGAGATAGCTGGCGAAGATGGTATCCTGTGTCCGGGGCGGGTCAATAAAAGCGCCGTCTTTATTCGGATCGCATCGGAGACTGTTCGTGTTTCACGTTAGGGCTTCCAGAGAGTATTTCTCCAGACAGGCAATTTAGCGCCGGAAACCCCGCTTCGATGCGGGGAAGTGCCACTTTCTTCCGCCGGTCATCTCTGCAGGCGCTGCGCCCTCTGCGGGGACCGGAGTCTGATCGAACGTCCTGGCAAGAATTTCTCCCTGGAACCGGCGCATCTGGAGGCTGTTTCTCTTGCCGTACGCCACATATGGAGAGATCTTTGCGCTGATAGTCACGGCCGAATACATTTGAATTTCGCTCTCGGAGGCGCTGTCGACTCTGCCTTCACGCACTTCGTGTCATGCGGCTCCGCCTCGCAATCATTCCCCACCCCTGTTCGACTACATCTGCTGCGCCGGACCCTTCGACGCGCCGCAATCCCTCGGTGCGGACGAGACCTACCCCCTAAGCGCCTAAGTCTTTTACCCCGACGGGCTTCTGCCGGAGCACTCCGGTGCGCTCCCGGCGGTGGCGTTGCCGAACCGGCAGGGCTTCACCGGGGACGCACGCCCCGACATCCCGGTGACAGTTCGCTGAGTCGGTAAGATCGGCCGCGCAGGAGAAGCCTGCTCTCAGGACCCGTCCGGGAGGAAGGCTGTGCCCGCAGGCCACCGATCTTTGGAAACCGCTCTCATTGACCCTGGAGGCCCCGGATCGGCACACTTCCCCAAGGCGCGGCGCCTCCCGTCCGTGCCCCGCAAAGGTCCGTCCGCGGCCCTCGGACCGCGCCGCCGGTCCCCCTTCGCCACCCTCCTCGCGCGACGACGTACAGACCGGAGAAAACGATGGTTCTCGGAGATCAGGTAGTGTTCGCCCGGCTCGACGTAGCCGATGCCCTCGGGATCTGGCGCCACGCCACCGGGCGCATCGTCGACGTCCTGCCGGCCCGGGACGGGGCGCAGGTCGTGGACGTGCAGTTCGACGGACACGGCCTCCTTGTGGGCTACATCGCCGCCCTCTTCCAGCGCGTCGGGTGAGGCCGATGCCGCCGCTCACCGCCCGGACCTCGCGATCCACATGAGCCGATCCGCATGACCGCCGGCAGCCAGGCCTCGCGCGGTCCCAGCAACCTCTTGCGCCCGCCCCTGCGCAGCGTGAGCCAGACCACGGCCGGCTCCGATGTCTGGCGGGCGATGCGCGCTGAGGCGGAGGCAGCCCTCATTGAGGAGCCGCTCTATGCCGGAATCATCCAGGCGACGGTGCTCGACCAACCGAGCCTGGTCCATGCCTTCGCCTACCGCCTCGCCCATCGCCTCGGCGACGGCGACCTCGCGCGGCTCTCCACCCGCGACCTCTGCCTCTCGGCCTTCGAGGCCGACCCGCATGCGGGTGAGCACGCCGTGCGCGACCTTGTGGCCATCCGCGAGCGCGACCCGACCTGCCGGCGCTACCTCGACCCCTTCCTATTCTACAAGGGGCTCGCCGCCCTGGAAGGCTACCGGGTGGCGCACTGGCTCTGGCACCAGGGCCGCGCCACTCTGGCGCTGCACATCCAGAGCCGGATCTCCGAGGTGTTCGGCGCCGATATCCACCCGGCAGCGCGGATCGGCTCGGGCGTCTTTATCGACCACGCCACCGGCGTCGTCATCGGCGAGACCACGGTGATCGCCAACGACGTCTCGATCCTGCAATCGGTGACGCTCGGGGGCAACGGCAAGGAGAGCGGCGACCGCCACCCGAAGATCGAGCGCGGAGTGCTCCTCAGCGTCGGCGCCAAGGTGCTCGGCAACATCCGGGTCGGCGAAGGCGCGAAGGTGGCCGCCGCGGCCGTCGTCCTGCACGACGTGCCGGCCCACACGACCGTGGCGGGCGTGCCGGCCCGCGTCGTGTCGCGCATCAGTTCGGCCGAGGACCCCGCTCAGACCATGGACCAATTCTTCGGCGATGGGATCTGACGGGTGCGGGGGCCGGACGTCCCCAGGGGCAGCGACAGACCCGTCTATCGATCTCCGGCCGGTCCCCATACCTGGCCGCACAAGCGGGTTTCCCTTGCCGGGCGGACCGGATTTCGGACCAAGTCGCTCCAACCGTTTTTCCGCCCCCTTATCTCGGACAACAGTTTTCTCCAATCTTGCAGTAATACAATCTATTTTTTCGCTATCATCGATTTATAGACTTATTACTTCTCATAAGCATTCAAATATAGAATATCGTTTCGTTGACGCCCGCTCATAGTCACGGTTAGAACCGCATCGCGTCCGGCACTGTGCCAGTCATTATGCCGAAAGCGACAGGACTATGCGGTGGTCACCGCAGCGCTGTCCTTGAACGCGTAGTCGCTCGACTGCACGCACGCCGATCCACGGCCGGATGCGCGCGGCATCACCCGACAATCCAGACGGAGACGACCAACTATGAGCGGACAGGGGCAGAGCGTGGGCGCATCCGCAGCACGCAATCTATCGACGGCGACCGTCACGTCGGTCCAGAACCTCGCCAACACCCCGCGCTGGCTCCTGCGGCTCCTACCCTTCGTCAACGTGGATGGCGGCGTCTACCGCGTGAACCGGCGCGCCATCGTGCTGGCCAAGCCCGGCCGCATCGAATTCGCCGCCGACAAGGCGCGGGCGATCAGCCCGGCTTCCCTTCGCGCCGTGCCGCCGTTCAGCCGGCTGGGCGATGCCGAACTCGCGGCCCTCGCCGACCGGTTCACCGAGAGCAAGCACAGCGCCGGCGAGACGATCTCGGACGGTGGCGCGGGCGATCGCAGCCTGACCATCGTCGCCGACGGCACCGTCGAGCTGTCCCTGTCCGGCCCCTACCAGAACCGCCTGCGCTCAGGGCTCGCCGCCCGCGGCGACTTTTTCGGCGACGACACCCTCACGGGCGCCGGGCAGCCCGCTCCCGCCGTCAAGGCACTCTCGGCCGTCACGCTGCTGACCCTCGAACGGGCGGCCCTGGACGACGCCGCCGTCAAGAATCGCATCGCGCAGTATGTCGAGGAGCGCGACCGCCTGAGGGGTCACACCAACAGCCACGGCGAGCAGGGCATCGAGCTGCTCGCAGTGCAGACCGGCGCGCCGCGCCTGCCGACCACCTTCGTGGATTACGAGATCGACCCGCGCGAGTACCACCTCTCCACGATCCAGACGATCCTCAACACCCATACCCGCGTTACCGACCTCTACTCCAACGAGATCGACCAGCTGCGCGAGCAAATCCGCCTCACGGTCGACGCCGTGAAGGAGCGGGAGGAGTGGGAGCTGCTCAACAATTCGGAGTTCGGCCTGCTGAACGAGGTCGGCGGTCGCCAGCGAATCCCCACTCGCGGCGGCCCGCCCACGCCGGACGACCTCGACGAACTGCTGACGCTGGTCTGGAAGAAGCCGGCGTTCTTCGTGGCGCATCCCCGCGCCATCGCGGCCTTCGGCCGGGAAGCCACCCGCCGCGGCGTGCCCCCGGTGGTGATCCACCTGTTCGGTGCGCCGTTCATCACCTGGCGCGGCGTGCCGCTCGTGCCGAGCGACAAGCTGCCGATCGACATCGATCCGGTCAGCGGTGCCCAGACCACCTCGATCCTGCTGCTGCGTGTCGGGGAGGGCGAGCAGGGCGTGGTCGGCCTGCAGAAGTCCGGCGTTACCGGCGAGATCGAGCCCGGCCTGTCGGTGCGCTACATGGGCACCAACGACCATTCCATCGCCTCGCACCTGGTGACCCGCTACTTCTCCGCCGCCGTGCTGGTGGAGGACGCCATCGCACGCCTCGATAACGTTCTGCTGGGCAACTACCATGACTACGCCTGAGGCCGGTGTCTTGGGCTCGTCCGGCTTCGGCCTGCCCACGGGCGCGGCCGGCGACTCCGCTGGTTCCTTGGCGCATGCCGACCTCGTCGGACGCCTCGCCCGCGAGATCTACGGCCAGAGCCAAGCGGCGTCCGCGCCGCTGGCCCCCGCGCTGCCGGCCGCGCCGCAGGGTCCCCAGGGTCTCGAGACCCTTCCCCAGGTCCCCGGGCAGCCATCGCTTCCCGGCGCCGCCATCGGCACGCCCTCGGTACCTTCGGGCGTCCTACCGTCGGGCCTCCAGCCCAACGCCGCGGCCCTCGGGGGGCGCAACGTCGGTGGCCCGAGCATCGGGCTACCGGGCCTGACCGGGCCGTCGGCCGCCAACTCGTTCGGCGCAACGCCCGCGCCGGCGAGCGCCGGTTTCCTCGACACGGCGACGATCCCCTCAGTCCATCCCCTCGCCGACTCCCTGTCGACGAGACGCGGCCTGCCGGAGTTCTTCGTCCCCACCGTGCCGGAAGTGGCTGCCTTCCTGCCCAGCGGCCAGGACTTGCACCGGACGATCGCGAGAGACCATCCGCGCGCAAACGCCTTCGCGCACGCGATCGCACCGAGCCTCGTGCCGGCCGATCCCTCGAAGCGAGGCGGGGACGTCGCCCAGGCAACCTTCCAGCGCACAGGGCGCCTCCCGGGCGAGCCCGTCCACTCGGCGCAGCCGGGCGGTAACGCAGCGTCCGCGTCGGGCGACTATTATTTCCTGTCCGATTCTTCCCCGACGCAGTCCCGGCGCGCCTCAAGGCCGCACGCCGCCCCACGCGCCGAGCCCTCGCGGCACGGCGGGCCGGCCCCGCGCGTGACCTCCCACGGATCGAGCCCGGTGGCGGCGCCCTTCGATGTCGAGTGCGTCCGCAAGGACTTCCCGGCCCTCCACCAGAGCGTCAACGGGCACCCCCTGGTCTGGCTCGACAACGCGGCCACCACCCACAAGCCGCAGAGCGTCATCGACGCCACATCCGAGTTCTACGCGCGCCACAACTCGAACATCCACCGGGCCGCCCACACCCTGGCGGCGCGCTCCACCGACCTGTTCGAGGGCGGGCGCGAGAAGGTCCGGCGCTTCCTCAACGCGCCCTCCAAGGACGACATCGTCTTCCTGCGCGGCACCACGGAGGCGATTAACCTCGTGGCCAACTCGTATGGCCGCGCCAACATCGGTCCGGGCGACGAGATCATCGTCTCTCAGATCGAGCACCACGCCAACATCGTGCCCTGGCAGCTCCTGACTCAGGCCACGGGCGCGACCCTGCGGGTTATCCCGGTGGACGACCGCGGCGAGATCATCTTCGAGCAGTTCGCTGCCCTACTCTCGGGCCGCACGAAGATCGTCTCGGTGACCCACGTCGCGAACGCCCTCGGCACCATCAACCCGGTCCGTGAGATCATCGCGCTGTCCCACGCCTACGGCGTGCCGGTGCTGGTGGATGCGGCGCAGTCCTCGCCGCACATCCCCCTCGACGTGCAGGCGCTCGATGCCGACTTCCTCGTCTTCTCTGGCCACAAGGTGTTCGGGCCGACGGGGATCGGTGCCCTCTACGGCAAGAAGCACCTCCTGGAGGCGATGCCGCCCTGGCAGGGCGGCGGCCACATGATCGAGGACGTCACCTTCGCGAAGACCGTCTACAAAGGCGCGCCGGAGAAGTTCGAAGCCGGCACGCCCGATATCGCCGGCGCGGTTGGCCTCGGCGCCGCCCTCGACTACCTGGAAGGTGTCGGCCTGCCTGGCATCGCCGCCTACGAGCACGACCTGCTGGACTACGCGCAGGCCGGCCTCGCCGATGTGAAGGGTCTACGCCTGATCGGTACCGCCCGCCAGAAGGCAAGCGTGATGTCCTTCGTCATCGACGGGCACGCCAACGAGGCTGTGGCCCAGCATCTCGATGCCCACGGCATCGCGGTGCGATCGGGTCACCATTGCGCCCTTCCGGCCCTGCGCCGTTTCGGCGTCGACCAGTCGGTGCGGGCCTCGCTCGCCTTTTACAACACCCGCGCGGACGTGGATGCCTTCCTGACGGCGATGCACCGCTTGCCGAGGCGATAGGAAAGCCGGTCTTGCCTTGGCCGAGTTACAAAATGACCGGTCCGCTGAAGTCCGCAATTCGGCAGCCTTTACGAACGCATGTACGACCGGGTTGGGTCGGAGGCGGAATGACCGTTTAGGGTGGGGAGCGGACCTTAGCCTGTCACCTCGAAGCGGACGTTTCGCTTCCGACCAAAGGATGTGGCGTCCCATCCGGCTCGGTAGATGGAAATCTGTTCACCGGATCAGCCAGGTGCCCGTGTAGGTCATGGCAGCCGAGTAGATCGGATGCCCATCCTCGTCCGTCACCAGCACAGAGAAGGCTTGATGTTCGCCGTCCCTGGGCACCTCATGTGCTGTGATTTCAGGCAGGACTGTCTTCGCGTAACAAGCCGCCTCTTCAGGACCAGGCAGGTCTGTACCTTCCTCGTCGCGAAGAATTTTGCCGTCATGGATGTCGAAAAAATAGCGAGGCACAGGGCTCTCCACGCATCAAAGGCGGGAGCACAATCTGTCTCTCAAGCGCGGAAGGCCTGGGATATGGCCGCGATACCTCAGCGTAGCACAGTACCCAACGAAAAACTTAACAAATGGGTTTTTCTCTTGTCACTGGGGTAACGTCTGATACCGCCTACATGGCGGGGTACGGCGGAGCCTTCGGATGCAGATGAAGGTAGTTCGGATTGAAGCCTGCATAGGCCTGGATGGCCGCGACATTGGGCAAGGTAACTCGTCGCTCCTTGAGAACAACCAATTTTAGGCCTCGCAGCTCTTGCAGCACCCGGTTGACGTGTACGTTCGAGAGCCCCGTGGCGTCGCCGAGGTCTGCCTGGGTTAGCGGGAAATGGTAGCTGTTCTCTGTCGCAAGCCCAACCTCCTGGAGGCGGATCAAGAACTCGCAGAACAGGTGTGCGACCTGCTTGTCGGCTGAACGACGGCCCATGCACACCAGCCATTCCCGGAGGATCGCCTCATCAACCAAGCCAGCCCACTGCAGGGCACGGCCTAAGATCGGATAGTTCCTACTGAGTTCATTCATAACTGAGCGCGGAATACGAACCACATCGCAGGAGCTGATCGCTCCGATGCAGTGATCCATAGTCCCAAGGATCGACACGTTTAGGTCGCAGAAATCTCCCGGGATCAGGAAGGCAACGATCGACCGCCCGCCGTCTGGAAGCACCTTGTAGCGGCAGGCGAAGCCTTTCTGGATCAGGTGGACGTGATCGGGCACGTCTCCCTCCAAGATAAGCGCAGTCCGAGCTTGGACATCGCGAAGGCGCTCACTCGCTCCCATCAGGGCCTTTTCTTCGGATCCAGAAAGTACGAAACGGCGTCCAAGTTTCTGGATAAATGGATTGAGCATGTACCCTCCCGGGCCATGCCCAACCGTCAGTATGCAAACCTTAGCTGCGATTATCTAGAAGATTGCGCTGCGGTTTGGAATATAATTCCTTCGCCATGCCAAAATGATAATTGGGCCAGTACGTCTTAGCGCGAACGAATTGCCAATCGATTTCTTAAACCGGACATTTGGCGAGAGAGCATTGGGTTTCCGCAATCCACCCTGCCCAGGCGTAGGTCAGCCTGCGCCAACCTACCTCGAAGCAGACCTTCCGAGTTTCCGAGAAAGGTCGGGAGCGGCTCCGGCGGCTACGTCCGATTCGCTGCCACGTCGCTTTGGAGCGGACCAGCCGAATTCCACCCGTCAGGGTCGTAGAGCGGACGGACAGGTCCGGTTCGTCAACCGCCGGTCTGCTCTACGACTTGGTCGGGTGGATTGTTTCCAGTCCGCTTTCGGATGAAAAATCCGCAAAACCGACGTTCATTAACGGGGGAATGCGATGCGATCAGGCGTGGACGTAGTCCCAAACCTTGGAGATGACGACCGACCCCTCGCCCACCGAGGATGCGACGCGCTTGACCGAGTTGGCGCGCACATCGCCCACCGCGAAGAGGCCGGGCTGCGACGTCGCGTAGGGCGAGGTCTCGCCGATCGCCTCCCCGGTTAGCACGAACCCGTGGGCATCGAGCTTGGCGAGGCCGGAAAGCCAGCCGGTGTTGGGCGCGGCACCCACCATCACGAACAGGGCGCAGGTCGAGACCGTGCGCAGGGTGCCGTCGGCGACGTTGCGGATCGTCACCGCTTCGAGGTGATCCGCACCCTGCAGGGCGGTCACCTCGGCGCCGTATTCGATCGTGATCGCGGGCTCCGCCTCCAGGCGGTTGGACAGGTAGCTCGACATCGAGGTGGCGAGGGACCGTCCGCGCACGAGGAGGCGCACGTGGCCCGCCGAGCGGCTGAGGAACATCGCCGCCTGACCGGCCGAGTTGCCGCCGCCGATGATGATCGTCTCGGTGTTCCTGCAGTAGCGCGCCTCGATTTCCGTCGCGGCGTAATAGATGCCCGCGCCCTCGAAGGCTTCGAGGCGGTCGATCGGCAATCGCCGGTACTGCACGCCCGTCGCGGCGATGACCGCGCGCCCGCGAACCCGCTGGTCGTTGTCGAAGGTCGCGCAGAAGGCGTCGTCTTCGAGCCGCTCCAGCTTCACCACCCGGCGTGGCATCGCGAACCGCGTCCCGAACTTCATCGCCTGGACCTCGCCGCGCCAGACGAGGTCGGCGCCTGAGATGCCGGTCGGGAAGCCCATGTAGTTCTCGATGCGGCTGGACGTGCCGGCCTGGCCGCCGATCGCGAGATCCTCGATCACCAGGGCGCGCAGCCCCTCCGCCCCGGCATAGACGCCGGCCGCCACGCCGGCGGGGCCGCCGCCGACGATGAGCACGTCGAAGGCCTCGTCGTCGACGAGGTCGTAGTTCAGGCCGAGCAGCTGCGCGACCTTGTCCGGGGTCGGGTCCGTCACCACGACGTCCCGGCCGAAGATCACGGCCGGCCGAGCGGAGGAGATCGCGCAGCTCTTCGCGATGGCCCCCGCCTCCGGGGTGCCGAGCGCGTAGGATCGATAGGGGAAGCGGTTGCGGCTCGCGAATTCCGCGATCCGCCGGACGGCCCGGTCGTCATCCTCGCCGATGAGGACCAGCGTGCCGTCGCGCGAATCGAGCTGCCGCCGCCGCCGTGCCGCCAGCACCGTGATGACGATGTCCGACATTTCGGGAATCTCGGACATCAGCCGCAGCATGTCGGCCCGCGGCACCTCGATGACGCAGGTCTCGGTGACCGCCCGCATGGGCATCGACCAGGTGCCGCCGTTCAGGATCGAGATTTCGCCCATGAACTGCGTCGGCCCGAGGGTGGACGGAAGGTGGCGCTCGTCGGTGAACGGGTTCACCACTTCGACCTCGCCCGCGACGACGTAGACGAAGCGGTCGGCCGGTTCGCCGGCGCGGGCGAGGAACGTCCCGGCCGGATAGAGCCGCTGGGTACCGGCGGCTCGGAGCGCGGCGACATGCGCGGCGGCCAGGGGTACGCGCTGCATCTCGCTCAGGTCGCGGCCGATGGTTTCCATGTGTTCCCCCATCGTACGATCAGAAGCAGCATCGAGCGCGCGTCTCAGTCGAGCAGGCGCGCGGTCTTGCAACGGGTACCACACTGGTCCGCCTGCGCACCGGCGCTCGAACAGTCTTCTCCGCGTTCGCCGGCCGACGGAGTACGTGGACTAACCGGCGAGTTGACGGAGTTCGCCCCGGGCAATGCCGACGAGCGTGCGCATCGCGAGGCCGACGACGATCACCGTGGCAAGGCCGAGCAACAGCAGGGCCACCGCATCCGCGGCGATGGCCTGAGCATGCCCGGCATAACGCAACGCTGCGACCGCCATGGCGGCGATCGGGAAGCTCACAGCCCACCACGAGATCCGGAACGGGCAGCACCGCGGGAGATCGCACAGTCGGCCTATAAGCACAGCGAAGACGAACAGGGCGATGAGGAAAAGTGCCTCCGCGAAGGCGTCGACCCGGCCGAACGTCGCGACGTAGCTGGAGAAACCGACCGCGAAGGGGGCCACGAGGATCATCAGGGTCGGCCGCTGGGCCGGGACCAAGGGCTCCTCGAACACGAGCCGGGCAAAAACCAGCGTGAAGAGGGGGACCGCAAAGAACAACCCGATGCTCAATGAGAACATCATCAGGGTCTGGGTGTGCGGCAGTCCGAGCGCCGGCCCCGCCAGTGGCACGTCGAGAAGGCCAACCACCGGCACGATCCAGGCCGGCGTTGCGTGGGCAAGCTGGTGCCGGCTACCCATCCAGCGGCTGACGATCAAGAAGGCGAACAGGATCATCCCGCCGGCGCCGAGCATCCAGGCCGCCGCCGCCAGGAACGGGCTGAGTGGCTGAAGCACGAAAGGCAGCAGGAGCAGGCTGATGAGCACCGTCCCGAAGAGGTTCCCGGCGATCGGATGCCGGAACTCGCTCTGGACGCTCGTCCACGCGGTCACCGCCTTGGCGCCGTAAGCCACTGCCAGGAGACCGAATACGGCGAGCGCGCTCCAGCCTATCCCATCGCCGATGACCGCGGGCAGACCATACCGGGCGCTCGCCAGCCGCCATCCGATGCTGAGCCCCGTCAGTCCCATCACGGAACCGAACAAGCTCACCGGCAGGTAATCGAACAGGGGTTTGCGCGCCGCGGAGGCAAGCTGTATCTCGTCGACGGCCGCAGGCATCGTCATCGCCGGGCTTTCTCCATGCAGGCACCCGGGGGGACAACCGAGGCGAAGTGATCAGGATCAGGCACCAGACAGCCGGGTCTTTGCGAGTGGCAGGCTGCGGATGCGCTGCCCAGTCAGCGTCGCAACGGCGTTGACCACGGCCGGGGGTACGCCGGGCAGCCCCGGTTCGCCAATTCCACCCATGGGCGCCCCGCTCTCGACGATGGCGACGTGCACGCGCGGCATGCGCTCGCGGTCGAGGATAGGATAGGCGTCGAAGTTGCGCGCTTGACGCTGCCCGTCCTCGTAGACGACCTGCTCCAGTAGCGTCGAGGAGAGCCCTAGGGCGGCTGCGCCCTCCACCTGCCGCTTGACGATGGCGGGGTTGACCACGCTGCCCGGATCGATGGCGATCCAGAGGTCATGCACCCGCGCCTCGCCGTCCTTCAGCGAGACTTCGGCAATGGTCGCCGTCTCGGAACCAAAGGGCGAGGCCATGGAGACGCCGCGTGCCCGACGCGTGCCGTCGGCTGCCTGGAACGTCCCGCCTTTCCAGCCACCGGCCAAATCGGCGACGGCCCGAAGCAGGGTTCGGTGGCGCGGACTGTCCTTTAGAAGCGCCATGCGGAGTGCGAACGGGTCCTTGGCTCCGGCGGCCGCGACCTCGTCAAGGAAGCTCTCGTAGAAGAAGTCGTTCATCGAATGTCCGACAGAGCGCCAAAAAGCGATCGTGACCGGGTGCGGCACCTTCACGTAATCGAGGCGCCGGTTCGGAATGGCGTAGGGTTTCTTGTCGAGACCTTCCACGACAGACGAATCCACCGGCGATTTGAACAGAGCACCGAACCAGCGCCCGATGGGGCCTTCGCCCACTGCCGTCGTCTGCATGGCGACCGGCATCCCGTCGTTCCCGAGGGCTGCGCGGAATCGGGCGAAGCTCAGGGGACGCACCGCATCCATGCCGAACTCCTCCTCGCGGGACCACAGCACCCGGACCGGTCGTCCGGTCGCCTTCGCGAGGAGGATTGCCTGTGGGAACGGGTTGGCGGGTCCGTAGTAGAAGTGGCGCCCGAAGAAGCCGCCGAGCATCGGCGAATGGATGCGCACTTGCGCCGGCTGAATTCCCGCCGTGCCGGCCGCGATCTGTTGGAACAGTTCCGGCATCTGGTTCGGCAGCCAGAGGTCGAGGCTACCGTCCGCCTCGAACCGGGCGACGGCCGAGGGGGGCTCGAGCTGTGCATGCGCGAGGTAGGGCGCATCGTATTCCGCCTCGACGATCTTCGCCGCCATTGCGAAGGCGCCCGCGACATCGCCCTCCTGCTCGGCGGCGATGCCCGGCTCCGTCGTGGATTTTAGGGCCGCGAGCATCGCGGTTGACGAGAAGGATTTGGAGACCGTGGCGACCCCGTCCTGAGCGGGGCTCGTCCAGGTTACCTGCAACGCCTCCGCGCCCTTGCGCGCCCGCCACCAGGAATCCGCCACGACCGCCACCGCGCCAGGCAGGCGATGCACCGAGTCGATCCCGGGAATCGCACGGATGTCCACTTCGTTGGCGATGGTCTCGGGCTCCGTGCCGAGATGCGGAGCGTGCTGGATCGCCGCATGGAGCATCCCATCGAGGCGGAAGTCGATCGCGTAGACCGCGCGGCCGGTGGATTTATCCCGCATGTCGAGCCGCGCGACCGGCTTGCCGATCCATCGGAAGCTCTTGGGGTCCTTTAGCGGCACGTCGTCCCGTGGCTGGAGGGCGAGCGCGGCGGAGGCGAGTTCACCATAGCCGAGCGACCGGCCAGATGTGGCGTGGATCACCCGGCCGTCATCGGTGGTGAGCTGATCCTGAGGGACGCCGAGCTTGGCCGCGGCGGAGCGCAGCATCAATTCGCGGGCCGTGGCGCCCAGGCGCCGCATGGCCGCGTAGCTGGAACGGGTCGAGAAGCTTCCCCCCGTCATGCGCAGGCCGTTGACAACGGCATAATCGGGCCCGGGCGGCGCGCATTCGACGTCAAAGCGCGCCGGGTCGAGGTCGAACTCCTCACCGATGGTCTGAGCGAGACCAGTATTGATGCCCTGGCCGCCCTCCACGAACGGGCTCAGCAGGCGCACCGTGCCGTCGGACCGCATCTCCAGGAAGGCCGCGACCCGCGTGCCGGGCTTGGGCGCTATCGCGGCCGCGCCCTCGGGCCGCTCCCCGGCGCCGACGGGGTCGGGACCAAGGTTGACGCCGAGCACAAGGGCGCCGGTGGCGGCACCGAGGAAGTTTCGCCGCGACAGGTTGCGGATGGGCTCGCGGCGGCCGGTGGTCGGCCGGGAGGGCGTGAGGTCGTTCATGATGCCATCTCCCCTCAGACCGCGGCCTGCCGCACGGCGGCAGCGATCGCGTTATAGGTGCCGCAGCGGCAGAGATTGGTCATCGCCGAGGCGATGTCGTCCTCGGTCGGCTTCGGTGTTCCCTTCAAGAGGCCGGTCGCCGCCATGACCTGGCCCGACTGGCAGTAGCCGCATTGTGGCACCTCGATGCCGATCCAGGCCGCGACGACCCTCGCGCCCACCGGATCCCGCTCGATCGCCTCAATGGTGGTGACGCTCTGCGTCCCAACGCTCTCCAGCGGGATCTGACAGGAGCGCGTCGCTTGTCCGTCGAGGAGGACCGTACAGGCACCGCACTGTCCGATGCCGCAGCCATACTTAGTGCCGCTCAGCTCAAGGGTGTCGCGCAGGACGAAAAGGAGCGGCGTATCGGCTTCGGCCTCGACAGCATGTGGCCGGCCATTGACCGTCAGATTCACCATGGCCGCGTTTCTCCGAGAGGTTCGCCCCGCACTGCATTATGGATAAGTCTGGCCGACGCGGTCGCAAACGTCATAAACGCAGCGTTTTCGGACATGCGGCGGCTTCACGCGGCGTGCCTGTCTCGCAGCAATCCCTGCCGGATCTCCTGCGGAGTCTGCCCGTAGATCCGCAGGAAGGCGCGGCGCATCCGCTCCCTGTCGGCGAATCCTGATTCCATGGCGACCACATCGAGGGAGTGCCGGCTTCGCACCAACAGCACGCGGGCGGCATCGGCACGCAGGCGCTCGATCACCTTGGCCGGCGACAGGCCGAATTCCGCCTGGACTGCCCGGTTGAACTGCCGGGGCGAGAGGCGGGCGGCATCGGCGAGGCGGGTCACACTAAGCGATTCCCGCAGATGGCCGCGCGCGAACGTGAAGGCCCGCTGAATCCGATCGGATTTCGGCTCAAGGTCCAGAAGGTCGGAGGCCTGCGGCTGACCGCCGGAGCGGCGCCGATCGAGGAGCATCCGGCGGGCAACTTCGCGGGCCGCCCCCGGCCCGAGGTCGTCTTCGACCAGCGCCAAGGCCATGTCGACGGAGGCCGTCATGCCGGCCGAGGTCCAGATCGTCCCATCCCGAACGTAGAGCTGGTCGGTTCTCACCCGCAGGTCGGGAAAGCGCGCCGCCAGCTCCGCGTTGTCGCGCCAATGGGCCGTGACCTGACGGCCCGCGAGAAGGCCCGCCTCCGCCAGTACGAAGCTGCCCCGGCAGAAGGATGCGACACGCCGCGCCTGCCCAGCGACCCGGCGTACGAACACGAGGAGGACCGGCGAGTCTGCCCCCGCGCTAGTAGTGGCTCCGACGATGAGGGTGTCGAACGCCGCCTCGCCGGGTGGCTCGGTCATCACGGCAAAGCCCGCGTTCGTCTGAACCGGACCGCCCGCTTCGGAGATGAGATGCAGGTCGTAGAAGGGTTCGCCGGCCACGTTGTTCGCGACCTGGAATACCGCCATGGCCGAAAGCGACATCAGCTTTAACTCGGGGATCGCCAGAACGCCGATGGTCACCATGGCCTTCTCCCTGCGTTCGGTTTCGCGGAAGTATTGGGCGAGATTAACAGATTTTACAGAGGCGGTCCCCGGTTCGCGACAGAGACCGGCTTCGCGACCAAGTTCTCGGCAGGCCCGTGTTGGCGGGCCGACCTGAACCTGCTGCGCTCAGAACCGCGATGTCCGGGCGAGCGACTCGGCGTGAATCGTCTCAACCCGCCCGATACCGGTCCGCTGCCACGGCGCTCGACAGGTGTGGCAGCATCGCTTGGCGAGCGTCCTCCCATGCCTCCCATTCGGCCCCATCCATCAGCGACGGAACAGTGGCGAACTCACCCCGGTCGAGGCCGACTAGGGCTGCGTCCACGAGATCGGGAGCGGACATGACCCACCCGTCGGGAAGGTTGCTGGCCGGAAGCCCGGCGATGTCCCAGAACTCCGTGCCGGTCGCCCCAGGCAGGACGACCTGCACGGCCACCCCGGTGCCGGCGAGTTCCTTGCGCAGTGACTGACTGAAGGCGAGGACGAAGGACTTCGTGCCGCCGTAAACACCGTTGAGTACCTCCGGGCCAATGGCGACGATCGAGGCGATGTTGATGATCGTGCCGCTACCGCGTGCTGTGAAACGTGGTACGGCCGCATAAGTCAGGCGCGTCGGGGCAGTGACGTTGATCGCAATCATCTGCTCCATCTCGTCCACCGAGGCGGATGCCAGGGGCGCGGCGCTGCCGAAGCCGGCATTGTTGACTAGATGGGTGATGCTTGCATCGGTCTTCAGGATCGCTTCGACTTCGCGGAGTCCCTCGGCGCCCGCCAGATCAGCCGCGACGGCTCGGACCGTGACGCCATAGCGACCCGACAGTGTTTCGGCGACCGCATCGAGCCTCGTCCTGTTGCGTGCCACCAGGATGAGATCGTGGCCGCGCGCAGCGAAGCGGTCGGCGTAGACTGCACCGATGCCCGAGGAGGCTCCAGTGATGAGCACGGTTCCTGGCTTGATATTCATGGTCCTGGTCCTTCGACATACGTCGGTGGCTGTTTGCGACGTCGCGATACTAGGACTGGACGGCAATGTCTCAAATGACGTAAAAGTGTCAATTCGGGACACAAGCGGTGGTGGTTTCGATGCCAGAGGTCGGCTTCATTCTTGAGGACGGGTTCCAGGTTATGGGACTGGCCGCGCTATCGGCCTTCGAGTTCACCAACGTGGAACTCGGATACGAAGCCTACCGCCTGACAGTGATGTCCGAGTGTGGTGGAACGATCCGGTCGTCGCTGGGCATCCGGATTGAGACGGTTCCACTCACCCTCGTGCCAGACACCTTGATGGTCGTCGGCGAGCTGCTTCCCCGCCCCCTCACGCTTGCCCTGCGCAGCTATATCGCTGAGGCGGGCCAGACTTCCCGACGGGTCGCAGGACTATGCACGGGGGCATTCGCGCTGGCTGAGGCGGGATTGCTCGATGGCCGTACCGCGACCACGCACTGGGCCCATGCCCGGGACTTGCAGGCCAGGTTTCCCCGCGTCCGCGTCGACGACGACCGCATCTTCGTCTCCGACGGACACATCTGGACATCCGCCGGGATGAGCGCGGCCATCGACCTGACCCTCGCCCTGATCGAAGACGATCACGGCGCGGACCTGTCGCGGATGGTGGCGCGCAAGCTCGTCGTCTACCACCGCCGCCCGGGCGGCCAGTCCCAGTTCTCGGCGCTCTTGGAATTGGAGCCCCGCTCCGACCGCGTCCGCCGCGCGCTGGTTTACGCCCGAGAGCATCTGGCCAATCCGCTGACCGTCGAGGAGCTCGCTGACGCCGCGAGCGTAAGTCCCCGACAGTTCAGCCGGATCTTTCGCGAGGAGACCGGACAGTCCCCGGCCAAGGCCGTAGAGCGCCTCCGCCTGGAGGCTGCGCAACGCATGCTCGAAGACGGACGCCATGCGATGGATGTCGTCGCCCGCGACACCGGCTTTGCCGATCGCAATCGGATGCGGCGAGCTTTCCTGCGCATGTTCGGTCAAACGCCGCAGAGCTTGCGTCGCGGCACGCGCGTCGTAGAGCCGTCCGATACACGCTTACAGATAACCGAGACAACGGACTGAGCGGCCGAGTTAGGTTCACACCTGGCAGCCCGCTCTACGACCGGGTTGGATGGAATGCGGTCCGACCGCTTTGGCACTTCGAAGATCTACGACGGACATCGACAGACGCGCTGCACCGGCGGCAAACTATGTGGCAAACCAGATATCTTCGCTGTGCCGATGACACTAATCGATGCTTAGCGCCGCATCTCTTGGAATTGCAAAGAGCCGTATGGCTTCTGAGTGCCCACGGATCGCGTGAAAACCACGGTCGGTGAATCTGCGCACCGTCCCCTCGCTCCCCTCGTTCAGCATGCGCCGGACCACGGCGTCTGTGATCAGGATCGAAGCCTTCGCTTCCCGGCAGTGGTTCTCGACACGGCTCGCAACGTTCACGGTATCGCCGAGGACCGTCAGTTCGAGCCGGCTCTCGCATCCAACATCGCCGAGCACGACATCGCCATAATGGATGCCGATGGCAACTGTGACCGCTTCCTGTCCCGATGCCGCACGCTCATCGTTCCATGCTTGAAGCCTCGCCTGCATTGTCAGTGCACACCGTACGGCATTCGTTGCGCTCGAATCACTCGAAACAGGCAAGCCGAACACTGCGATCAAACCGTCGCCCGTGAACTTGTCGACGGTGCCGTGATGCTCGAACACACTGGAACTCAGAGTGCACAGCAGTTCCCGAAGCATGGCGATCACGTGTTGCGGCTGCAGAACGCTACAGAACTTCGTAAATCCAATCATATCGACGAACAGGACCGCAGCAGGCTCATATCTGGTCGTCGATAGCGCGATGTCGTTCGTCGCGATTTGTTCGACGATAGCCTGCGGGAAGAAGCGGGCCAGATTGTCCTTTTCCTTACCAACTGCGATCAATCGCTCACGAGTTGCGATGTTGAACAAAGCGAGTTTCGTGGTGATCGCGATTGCGGCGAGGCTGATCATTGTACGGGCTGCGGCGCCACTGTCCGGGTCCGAGCCATGGGTGATGATGAAGCTTAAGAATGTCAGCGCCGCGCAAAGCGCCGCAGTCCTGAGTATGCCAACTTGTTTGAACCATAGGGCCGCAAGGACAATGACGACAATGTAAAGGACGGCAACGGCGAAATGCAACGGACTCCACGTGTCGAATAAGAAGATTGAGGCTGCTGAAAGCACCACGTAGCCCAGAGGCTTGCGGCTTTGAAAAAGGCCGCCAACCCTCGCCTGCATGCCAACGAATGTCATTGGCGAGGACGTTAGGTCATACCCCACTGCGAACCCCCCCCAAATTGAATCGTAGGCAGAGTAGGCGGATCTGATTATTTTTGCCAATTCCCTGAAGTCAATCGCACCCTATTCGCGAAGTCTGGCCCCCGCCTCGGTTGTCAGATCCGCGCAACATCGGCCTTCTCTGATTCAAAGACCGGTCTTGCCGGCGAGCCATGAAGCCATGGGTATCCTCCTGACCAAAAAGGGACGACAGCCACGCATCATGAACAGCCCGCAGGTTTAGGACCGACACCTGATGGTTTCCGCGCCTTAACGCGCGATGAAACCGCCGTCGATCAACTGGCTCCGCCGTTACCAACCTTTGCCCGGCCCTTCCAGGAATGCGATGATCGGCGTGATCTCGCTTATTGTGCCGAGGCGGTTCTGTACTTTCATCCTTTTCCGGAACGCCGTGGAATGCTCCGTCTCTGCCGGGTAGAAGAACACTGGATTGTCCGAAAAGCACATTTTCTGCGAGGATTGAGGGCCACGGCTGGCCGCTGTCCTCGGACGCCTTCGAAGACCAGATTATGGCCCTTACGGATCAAGGCTTTCGCTGCATCGCCCTTGACCGGCGCGGGCATGGCCGCTCGAGCCAGACGTGGTCGGGCCACGACATGGACACCTACGCGGCCGATCTCGCGGCCGTCGTCGGAGCCCTCGGCGCGACGAACGCGGTCCATGTCGGCCATTCGACCGGCGGTTGTGAAGCGTTGCGCTAAGTCGCACAGCATGCGCATGGCCGACCCGCCAAGCTCGTGCTGATCAGTGCCGTGCCGCCGATCATGGTGCAGTCGCCAGCCAATCTCGGCGGACTACCGATGACGGCGACAGTGCATGTGCCCCGTCCGTGGGCTGGATAACACCGAGAAGCCCCGAGCGCGGGCTGATGCGCGCTCGGGGAAAGCCGAACTAGTTTAGGATCAGCTCACGGGCGGGACCGCCCGTCTCTTGGCCGCGGGCCTGAGCGTAGCCCGGCAGGGCTGGGTTCCGGGCATTGCCGCTGTCGGTGTCCGGGCCGCCGAGCCAGTAGGCTGACCGCGCCTGCGGCAGGATCGAGCCCGTGATCGCCGGGCTCTCTGTGGGATGCGAAACAGTCCGAGCCTGGGAGGCGCCGGTAAAGGCGGCAAGAGTGCAGGCAGACGCGAAAGCGACGGAAGAAACAGTCTTGAGCATCGTCATGTCCAATCTCCAGTATTTCCTGCCTGATCGACCAACGCCAGGCAGGGATGCCGGATAGACGACGTCTTCGGCTGCTTATTCCACCTCGCATCCAAGAACTTTGACTCTCATATTCATAGCCACATCGCCGAGTATGGGTACGTAACGCGAGGCTGAAAAAGATCGCTGCGTGCGTGGAATAATCCCGGATTGGCAGCGTCCATGCCCCCGAAGCCAAGCTCAGAGCAGGCTCGCATCGTTTGGCCTGCACACGGAGGAGTCCCGCCCATGCCAGGAGACCGGACATGACGGACATGATGCGCCTCATCGAACCGCTGATCCCGGCCTTGCGCCGCTATGCACGAGCACTCCTGCGCAATCCCACCGATGCCGACGATCTCGTTCAGGACTGCCTTGAGCGCGCCGTCGGCCGCTGGCACCAGCGCCAAGTCGACGGCGACGCGCGGACCTGGCTTTTCGCCATCCTCCACAACCTTGCCGTGACGCAGATGCGCCAGCGCGCGCGGCGCGGCGCCCACATGCCGATCCAGGACACGGCGGAGGCCAACCTCGCGGTGGCGCCGACCCAGGAGAGCGGCCTGCGCCACCAGGACCTGATGAGCGCGCTCGATGCTCTCCCGGAGGAGCAGCGCAGCGTCCTCCTCCTCGTGACGGTGGAAGGGCTGTCCTACGCGGAAACCGCCGACATCCTCGCCATCCCGATGGGCACCGTGATGTCCCGCCTTTCCCGCGCCCGGGATCGGATAATCCAGCTCATGGATGGCACCGACGCCGCCGTTCCAGCCAAGCGCCCGCTCCTGCGGAGGGTGAAATGACAATGCGTCCCATCAGCGACGATGATCTCCAGGGCCTCGTAGACGAGCGGCTGGATGCCGCCCGAAGGCGCGAGGTTGAAGCCTATCTCGCCGAACATCCCGAAGCGCGAGCACGGGTCGACCGCCTCGTCGCCCTTGGCGAGGAGATGCGTGCCGCCTTCGCGCCCATCGCTGCGGAGCCGGTCCCTGCACAGCTGAACCTGACGCGGATCGTCAAGGCACGCCGTCGCCCGCAACGTCCCGTCTGGCAGGCGATGGCAGCCGGGCTGCTACTTCTCCTCGGCGGCGCCGGAGGCTGGGGCCTACGCGATGCGGTCTCGCCGGTGCCGACTGGGATCGAGGCGTTGGCCCAGGCGGCGAGCATGAACTACGCGGTCTATGCCCCAGACCACACCCGGCCCGTCGAGCTCGCCGCAGCCGATCGGGACGAACTCGCCGGCTGGTTCTCGGCCCGGCTCAAACGGCCGGTGGGCGTGCCGGACCTCAGTGGCTCTGGCTATCACCTCATGGGCGGACGCCTCGTCGCGACGCAGCAGGGGCCTGCCGGCCTGCTGATGTACGATGACGGGCACGGCGCGCGCTTCGTGATGCTGATGCGGCCCATGTCCGTGCCCGGCGACGCGCCGATGCAGCCGCACACCTCCGGGACGTCGAACGGCTATGCCTGGGCTCAGGACGGGCTCGGCTACAGCCTCGTGGGAGCGGCCGACCCGGCAATCCTTCACCCACTCGCCAATGAGTTCCGACGCGCCACCGCGAAGAGAATCTGAAGGCCCGCTATGTCTCTCCTGAACGACCTCACCGGTGCTAGTCTGGCTCTGAACTCGCGCGCCGTCCTCCTGCGCCTCGGTGCCATTGGGGCGATCGTTTCCGGCGCTGCCGGGGCCTTCGCCTATGTCGGCGGCTGGTTCTCGCCAGGCGCCCTGACCCAGGCGCGGATCGTCGACCGCTTCGAGCGGGTCAACGGCCCACATCCGGGGTTCCGGCGCAACCACGCCAAGGGGCTCTGCCTCGCCGGCCGCTTCGAGAGCACCGGCCGGGGCGCGCGCCTGTCGAAGGCGTCGCTGTTCGCGGCGGGCCAGATTACCCCGGTCGCCGGACGCATCGCCCTCGCAGGCGGCCAGCCCTACGCAGCGGATGCATCGACCACGGTCCGCAGCCTCGCACTCCGTTTCCAACTTCCGGACGGCGAGGAATGGCGCACCGGCAACAACGACATCCCGGTCTTCCCGGTGCGAACCCCGGAGGCGTTCTATGCCCAGCTTCTCGCCGCCAAGCCCGATCCGGCCACGGGCAAGCCCGATCCGGAGGCACTTAAAGCCTTCTTCGCCGCGAACCCCGAGAGCACGACGGCGGCGGCCTTGATCAAGGCGCGCGCGATCACCTCCGGGTTCGCCGACGACACCTTCCGGGGCTTGAACGCCTTCCGGTTCGTTGCCGGAGACGGCACGGAAACGCCCGTTCGCTGGGCGTTCGTGCCGGAGCAGGCCGCCACAACCGAGAGTGCGGCCCAGACCGCACGCGCGGACAAGAATTACCTGTTCGACGAGTTCGAGTCCGCGGTCCGTCGGGCGCCCGTGCGGTGGCACCTCGTCGCCTCCCTCGGCGAAGCAGGCGATCCCACGGCGGACGCGACGCGTCCCTGGCCGGCCGAGCGGACGAGCGTCGACCTCGGGACGGTGATCGTGACCGCGACGGAGGCGGAGGCCAGCGGCAATTGCCGCGACGTGAACTTCGACCCCCTGGTCCTGCCCGCCGGCATCGTGGGATCGGACGATCCGCTGCTGAGCGCGCGCTCGGCGGCCTACGTGCAATCCTTCACGCGACGCGCCGGCGAGCCGAAGGCGCCGAGCGCCGTCCACGATGCCCCCGCTTCAGGAGCCGGATTGTGAGCAACACCACGCACTTCAACCGGCCGGCCCGGCTGCTGCACTGGACCATGGCGGGCATGATCCTGGCCATGCTGTTTATCGGCGTGGCGATGGTGACCTCCGTGGCCCACTATCATGCCCTCGTCACCCTACACCGACCGCTGGGCATCGGCATCCTGGTCCTCGCACTGCTGCGCCTTGCGAACCGCTGGCGCCATCCGCCGCCGGAGCTGCCTTCAGACCTCCCGGCCTGGCAGCGTCGGGCGGCACACGCCTCGCACATCCTGCTCTACGGCTTGATGCTTGGGCTGCCGCTGGTCGGCTGGGCAATGCTGTCGGCCGCCGGTTACCCGATCGGGCTCGGCGGCGCGGTGGTGCTTCCGCCGATCCTGCCGCTCGATCCGAGCCTCTATGCGTGGCTACGGTCGCTTCACACCCTCCTGGCCTATGCCTTATTTGGGGTCATCCTCGCCCATCTCGGCGCAGCTCTGATGCACGGGCTGATCCGCCGGGACGGGGTCTTTTCCAGCATGGCCTCGCACCCGATCCCATACCGGTCCCGCTGAAGCGATTGCCGCCGCGATCCACGTCGGGCCAAGGAGCACCTCAGGGGGGACGCGAGCCGTAGGCCCGGGTATCGAAAACCATCGCAAGCAACCTATGACCCCTGCAACTTTCGCGTCGAACGTCCGCTTCTGAGAACCGGCCGTAGACCTTCGAACGGCGAGGTTGGGTCGGATGCGGAACGTCCGGTTCGGGCGCTTATGGGCCCTTTTGCTCCGCTCAGCCTGCCGACGAGTTGGCGCCATATTGCCTGCTTCTCGGGGAGGCTGAGCTACAGCTCGTTGGTAGCGCTGAAGGCGGCATGTAGGCGGAATTATTAGGTCGCGCGTTCCATAGTTTCAAAGACTTGGCTGTGGCCGATTTCGCAAGAATTGTGAGATGTCGTCGCCTGGGTTCTCGGAGGCCTGGTCGCACAAATGGCGGGTAGGAGAACAGCACGAACCCAGTCCGCAATGGCAATGAAGGGACGAAGGTTCAGGCGCTGATCTGGTCGGGATAGTGGGTCTGGTTGCGTTGACAGCGCATGGTCTCGGCCTTGCGGACGTGGTCTGCCGGGGCCGAGACCGTTCTACCCGAATGTAAGAGGAGGCGTCGTTTTAACCGGTGCGGGCGCGTCGCTGCGCCGTTCGGTCGGCAAAAGCGGCGGCCGTGAATAAGTTGCTGGCCGCGTCCGGGACTTCGTCGAGGTGGAGTTCGCCGTCGATGAGCCACCAGTCGGTGTAGCGCCGGTGCAGTGCGCGGGCGTGGTCGGGGAGGCCTGCCGTGGCCAAGGCCGCAATCGTCCGTTCCAAAGTAAGTGGAATGAAGGGGATACGGCCAGTCGATGCCGAGTGCAGGTGGCGGGCGTAGGTCGTGGCCGCGGCGTGGGCGAGGTAATTGTGGCTCGGCGCAATGAAGGCGAGGATCGCGTTGTCCGCCAGGCCCTGGTCGAGGATCGAGGCGGCGAGGCAGTGCTGCCGGAAGAGTTGCTGGCAGGGGTTGGAGACCAAGCCGGGATCGGTTGCGTCGATGAACAGGTCGGTGGTCGGGGCAAGGGCGGCGTATCGTTCGTTGAAGCGCGGAGCGGGTTCGTAGGCGCTCTCGCTGTATTTCACCTCGATGCCGATGAAGACGCGCTCCCCCGTGGCTGAGCGGCCGCGGATGGCGAGGTCGAAGGCAGTGCCGTCGGCGGTAAAGCGTGCATCGCCGCGGCCGGGGCTGTGCTCGAACAGGAGCTCCGTTACTTCGGCCATAGCCCCCGGCAGCAAGTCCGCGATGAAGCGAGTGGCAAGGTCGAGGTCGCGGGCGAGCAAGCCGAACAGGTTGAAGGTCAGGGGCTGGGACGAGAGCAGGTTCGTCTTGAGCCGATCCACGTCATAGACCGCTCCTGGTTCTCGGTAGTGAAGGGCATGCGCCACGACCGGGATGATGCGGGGATGAAGGAAGTTTGCGCCGTCACCCCCAGCGGACATGGTGATGCGTGAGCCCAAGCGCCGGCGTCGGCCAGTGGTGTTGTCAGGGTAGCGGCCGATGGCGAGGTCTCTGTCCTCGCGCCACAGTGCTTGAAGGAAGCGGGCTGCAGCCTTGAAACGGTGATCGGCGGGCACGAAGACGTGGTGCTGGCGGCGCTGGGCCTCGGGGATGAGCGGCACCAAAGGCAGTGTTCCCAGGTTGCTGGGATCGAGCAGGGCCAGAGCAGCGGATGATCCAGCGGGGTCACAGGCAGCGGGCAGCGGTATGAGGACGTTGGTGGCCATGATGAAGTCCTGACATGCGGCCGCGGTTTGCGGTCAGGTCAGGGTTCCCGGACAGGATCGAGAACTGAACGGGAATAGGTCGGTGGCAAGAGGTTCGGTGGGAGCGACGAAGGGCGGTGTGGCCGTGCAGGTAGAGGGCGCCGTCGGCCACATAAGTGGGGGAGGAAGCACACGGTCAGGTCGTGTTCGTCGCTGTGATCATCCACGTCATGGCCGTCCGCGGCGTACAGGCAGGTCGTGGTCTGCGCCGTAGTCCATGCCGCGCCGGCTGTCTGGCTGGCGCAGGGGTAGTCTTCTTCGTGCAGGGGGTTCTCATTTTATAGTCTGTGAGGAAGCCGGTGAACACTCGTTTCAGCCGTCGCCCTTCGCAGAGATGCGTTGCTGGAGCGTCTCGTATTGCCGACCGATTTGGGTGGGGGACAGCAGGGCAGTACGGCGTTGGCGAAAACACGGGGCTCGTCCCGACGGTGCGAGGCAGGCCGAATTTTCCTACCCAGTCAAAGCTTGTCATAGGCGGATTCGTACCTAATTAGTGGCTAGGTTTGTTAACGGAGTGATGCGACTTCCGATTGGCCCGTTCTGTTGGCTGACATGCTTTTTCTCTTGCCGTCGGGCGGTTAGAGATCTGTCTGTATTCCGTCGTGCAGCCAGAAAGCGCAGGTGAGGCCAGAGCAGCGATGAAGGGGTAGCTTCTTGAAGGAGCGTAACCCAATGCTGCTTCTCACCATCAGCTGCTCCCTCTTTCCCGTGCGGCGAGAGGGGATATGCGCAACTGAATCGGTCTGCCGGGACGTCGTGTGACAGCCACTCTCCCGAGAAAGAGGACGGTGCAGCCCGAGCTGCGCCCGGTCGCTCGGCACTCATGCCTCATCGATGTAATCGCGCGCCCACGAGCGCTGCGATCATGATGCGCCTTCGGGTGGAAGTGCTGTAGCCATCTGAAGGCGTGCATGATGGAGTAGTTTCCATGCACGGCCAGTTCCTCAATAGGACTTCGTCTTCCGAGCGGGTTCTGAAGGTTAACAATAATTTGGCGGAAACGCAGAGTTTGTCTTCTCTGTTTGCCTTGAATGGTGCGGTCTCGACCGGCTCCCCGACGCAAATTCATTGCGAATGTTTAGACGAGCTCTCGGCGTACGCCGCTGCTTCGCCGGTCGTTTCGGAGCCGAACTGCTGTGGAACCCCCCTGGGCTGGTTCGACGCCTCCGAGCGTCGGAGGCAGATCGAAAAAGCTTTCACAGTCTCGGATTTGAGCTGCCGAGCCGAACTGGTGCAGAAGTACCAAATCATGGCGAGATGCACGTGTTCGCGCATCCTGATCGAGTCAGTGGCAAACGCGAGCATGACAGGGGTACTGGTCCAGTCACATCTTGCCGGCCCGCTTCGATCGACGCCTCAAATCTTGAAGAAGCTGGTTCGCGAGAATAAGCGCAAGTACGCGACCGCCCAGATGCCAAAGCGTAAGCCTGCTCGAGTTCGGCGAGGACTATCCCTCATCGACACGTTGACTATTCCAACTTTGGCCGCGGACACCGAGAAGGCGTAACTGCGCCGGATCGAGGGGCATGATCCCTTGCCGAAGCCCGTCCCCGCCACTGCGTGCGGACTAACTCCCCCCCTCTCGGACGGCCCGTCCCTGCGCCTGCGCGGCGCAGCGCGTCGTCCGAGGCAGAGCCTCAGAGGGTCCAGCAATGTTTGAGTTCGACGATGCGACGCCGTTCCTCGATAGATCGGAGGAAGATATCTGGCGTCCTTATGCCGATGGTCACCAGCGTGCGATGCGGGACGCCGTGGTGGGCTGCTGTCCTGCGGCCTATGATGAACAGTTCCAGCCGTCTTCGCGTTTCATAACGCGGGGGCAGTTCTACCGGGCCCACGAAGGTGTAGCCTTCGCGAATCATGAGGGAAGCATCCTCAATGTCGAGGTGACCATAGCTTGGGGTTCGATGGGGTACCGTTATGGGCAGGAGGTGGACCGTGCATCCAGCCTATGGATGCAGTCCCTCCGTAAGTTCATGCGACGAAATAAGGTGCCGAACTTTAATTACACGGTCTTCGAGCGCTCCAGTGTGTTCGGCCTGCATTCGCATAGCGCCGTCCATGTGCCGATCCGGGTCTACCCGAAGTTCAAACGCTGGCTGGACCGATATATCAGTCGCGTTGATCGCATCGGGTATCGACGGCGTCTGCATGTACGGCGGCGCCGGGAGACGGACTCCATCCGGGCGATCGCTGAGCAGTGGCGCTGGTTCAAGTACTGCTTCAAGGGAATAGATCCCTTCGTTAGCCCGGCGGAGCGGGAGGTGCACGAAGTTGCCCTCGGCGACACCTTTGCCGAAGCTTTCGGTCTAAGGCATCGCTACAGCGGTATCGTGACGCTGCCACGGGTTCGCTTGGCGCAAGACATGCAGAAGAAGTCCCGGCGCGAGGCTGCGTATCCGGAGAAGTTGTACCTGATCGATCATGAACTCCAACGATACACCGATTGGGAGTACCAGCGTGGGAAGTCTGACCGGCTGACGGAGATGCTTCGGATGGAGTTGTTGTGATGCCTGGACCGCGAGGCCAGGCAACGTAACCTCGACGGGGACGGTGTCCAGTCTACGGTCCGAATGTGGTCTCAATAGTGCCTCCGGAACCAGCTCAAACGGCCCGCCGGTCATCATCGGCGGGCCGTTCCTATGTCCGCCACGGCGATGGAGGCAGACGGACTGGCTGCGCGGACCCGGGGCTGCGACGAACGGTGTATCAGGCTCGGGCAGTCCCGAGTCTGGCGGTGAGCAGGGCCCAGGCTTGCGATGAGGTCCGAAAGTCCACCCTGATGGTTCGGATGGCGGTCCTGTTCAGTCGATGCCGAACGCGTCAGCACGTCTCATGGTTGGCGGCTCCCGTGGTATGGCGTCACGCGTAAGGGCGACTGCCCTAGATGGTCGAAGTCGTTGAAGACTTGCACGCTGCTGACGCTGATGGGGATCAGAACGCATAGAGGTTCGGGTGGCAACGATGCCTGGAACGCAATGCGCGGTTCCGCGGCCGCACGTTGTGATGGTATGGCGGACCCTCGGTCGCCCCCCTCCCCTGCTCCGGCAAGCCTAAGGTTTACCAGTCCAGCGCGAACTGAACCGTCGTGCTTCGGGATGTCCATTGGGTGATCGCGTTAGGAACGCTCTTCATGCCGTGCAAGCGATTCGAGAGCCACTGGCTTGGAGGGAGCGCCCGGCTTTCCGCGAAAACTGCCACTTAATGATCGACTAGCGTGGAATGGACGTTTGCAACGCCGAAATGGAAAGTCAGGTCATAAAGACTAGTGATTGCAATGGGTTAGCGCCTATACGTGGGGCTGGCGAATTTTCTCCCATTTTTGAGCAGTAGAACTGCTCGTTTCAGGCTGGCCGGGCGGCGCTCGTCCATGCGTTGGAAGTCGCTCTTGCCAACCTCGAGGTGCGATCCCGCCTCAGCGCCACGAAGCGCCCGTGGCCTCCCCGGATTGGATCTACAACAACCGTAACCAGGTCGAGCGTCTCTGGGCTAGGCTCAAAGAGTGGCGCGCCATCGCCACCCGCTACGAGAAGACTGCCGTCAGCTTCATGGGCGTCCTCTCCCTCGCAGCCGCCCTCGATTGGCTCAGGCGATGACACGCCCTAATAGGAAGCAACGAAGGCGCAAGGATAGAACCTGCTTTAGAACCGCCCACGCGCCGCAAGTTGGCTGCTGGCTTGGTCGCTCGGCGGAAGGAGATGATGGGGGCGGACCCTCTATTCTCTCGGTCCACGCTTAGCTCGTGAGCGTACGTCGCGCCTCAGAATGGTCTGACGGAGGTGATGGTCTGCCTCGCCGATGCGACACTCCCAGACTACGGCGACAATGAACCCAGCGCGTCGAAGGGCTCGAATCGCCTGCGCATCACGGTGGCGATTGCGAGCTAGTTTGGGCGCCCAGAAGTCAATATTCGACTTGGGCGGCGCACCTCGAGAACAGCCTGTGTGACGATGCCAAAAGCAGCCGTTGACAAAGACGGCCCATCGCTGGCTCTGATTTGCGAAATCGGGGGCGCCTGGCAGGCCACGAACGTTCTTACGATAGAAAAGTCCGAGCTGTCGCAAAATCCGGCCTACAAGAATGCAATCAGCGCGGCGTCCGCGGGATGATCGATGGCGTCCGACCAGCACCATATAGCCCAGAGCAGGTTCTCCGCGCTCGCCAACCGCGCGGGCACGCCGAACCACGGGCGGGTGATCGCCTCCGCCAGCAGGCCCGTCTCGATCGCGCCGATGCAAGGCCGCAGCTTCAGGGCGATGGGCCGTTGGCACCGCTGCAGGTCCATGTGCGCCGCGAACCGAGACCGCGTCGCCCGAAGAAGCTCCGACGCATGCTCGTCCCCGTCCGGGTCGAGGTCTGCCACGATCTCGATCTCGTCGACGAAGCGGGCCTGCTCGCGCAGGGTCAGGGCGAGGCGCCCTACCACCGCGTAGGCGAGCCCGGCCGCGTCGAGCCGCCCGACGATGTCGCGGAAGATCGCCGGCAGCATCCTCGGTGACGGGTTGTCCGGGTCGTTGACGTCGACCAGCAGTGCCTCGATGTCTGCCGAACTGCCGCCCATGCTGTGTGTCCATCGGGTCAGGCGAGCGTGCGGTAGTGTGCGTCCGAGCGCACCGCGTGACGCTCCCCGGCGAGACCAAACAGCAGCACGAGTTCTGCGATCGTCTTGGGCCGCTGCAGGTGTCGGTCGGCGTAGAGGGTGAAAAGCGCCGGTCCGCGCATGTAGACCACCCGTCCGCGCGGGAAAGTTTCGTACTCGTGACCCGCGATAGCCGGCGGCAGGCCGCGACGGCGCAGAGCGGTCGCCCCGAGTCGGCGCCACGCCTCCCAGACCTCGTGGTGCCCGCGCGGGTGGGTGAGGCAGTCACCGTAGGTTTCCGCCTCTGCCAGGGTCGTGTGGTCTGTGACCAGCACTATATGCCCGCTGTCCGGCACGCCCCAGAAGATGCCGACGCTCGGGGCGGGCAGCTTGCCGGGAGGGGTGTTGGAACACGGAGTGGTGGTGTCCGTGCCGGGAGTGCTCATGCTCATGGTGATCTCCCCCTTCAGAACACGAACTTCCAGTCGATCCGGTGTACGGGTGCGCTGGCATCGGACATGGTCGCGGAGCACATCACCACGACGTCCTGCTGCACCGCCTTAGCGCCAGCCCGTACTGGGCTCGGCTTGACCAGAAAGCACAGGCCCTTGGCCGGCCAGTGCCGCTGCTGGTCGGGGGCGCCGACCGTCATCAGCGTCACGTGGGTCAGGCCGAGCGCGTAGCCGTAGGCGTTCTCCATGTTGAGAACCTGGGCGGTCGCGAAGTTGACCACCATCTCCGGCTTCGCCTGCCCCTCCCGGTAGCCGGTGACGAAGTTCACCTCGCCCTTGCCGTCGTCGACGAGGCGGAAGTCGTGGTTGCAGGAGGCAGGTCGCCCGTCGAGCTTGAGTTCGAGGCAACCGCCGGTCTCGGTCTCGTCGACCGGCGGGTTTGCCCAAGCCGGAGAGACGGCAAGAACGAGGGACAACGGCAGGATCGCGCGCATCATGGGGGTGGTCCGTCGAAGAGGGAGAGGAAAGGCATGTAGTCCGGGCGCTCGGAGGCGGCGGACCGACATGGCTTGCGGTCAGCGGCGGGTCAGCGCGCCGTCGAAGCTACAGGCAGGCCCGTGAAAATCGCCGCAGCCCTGCTCCTCCATCCGCACGCGCTTACGGTCTGCGCCGAAGCGCAGAGTGAGCTCGCAAGCTGCCTCGTCTCCCTTCAGGCTGAGCCGCAACGTGTCGGTATCGATCCGGCGGGCAGCGCCTGAGACGGTGCCCGAACACGCGTTGGGGATGCCGGTGAAGGCCTCGACCGAGTAGGTGGCAGCCGGTCCTGCCTGACCGAGCGAAGATACTTTGAGGGTGAGGCGACCTTCGCCTCGCCCCTGGTAATGCCCTTCGAAGGACGGGTTCGCCTGTATGGGTGTCACCGAAATCGCGAGGAGGACGCCGAGGCACATCAAGGTCGGGATCGAGTGCACGGGCCGGTGAAGGTGCAGCACGCGACGGATCGGGGCAGCGTGATCGGATAGGCTGGACATGACGAAGGGGTCTCGCGGACGCTCCAGCGGAGCTGAGAAGAGGTATTCCCGTTGCCCCCCCCGCGAATTTACAGCTGGACGCATATTCCTGCCGCGGCCGGCGGTCGCACCCCCTCCGAAGCCGAAATCCTCAGACTGGGTCGGACGGCCGGCGGAAGGCAGCGGTCGTCCGTCCATTGGGCCGGCCGACCGCGTAGACCTGCAGCCCGTGCCGGCCGCGCAGGTCGTCGGTGATCGCCCGCAGCGCACCGTCGCGCTGGTCCGCGTCGAAGCCGAACACTACGAGACGTGGCTCGGGGTCGACCCGCAGCCGGCGTGCGCCGGAGGCGACTTCGGCTATGAGGGGATCGCGGGGCGTTACGGCGTCGAGGCCGCGGGGAGTGCGCACCGCGTTGCGCAGGGCGTCGAGGCGGACGAGATCGCGGCAGAGAGCTGGGTATCCCTTCGCCAGGCGCTCCGCCTGCTCGGTGAGGCTCGCTCGGTAGCGCGCGACCTGCGCGACAATCGCCGGGGTCGTCTTCGAACGAAGGCCAGGGTTCGCAGCGAGCTTGGCCTCGTGGAACACCAGCCAAGCCTCGCCTGGTACGCCGCGCTCTTCCACGCTTGCCACGTCTAGCCGATCCTGGCGGGCCTGGGCCGGGGTTGAATGCACCTCGGGCTCCGGGGCGAGAAGCGCGGCGTTCGCTTCTGCCCCGTCCGGCTCGACAGCAGCTGCCGCGGCCGGCGTGCTGCTCAGCGCGATCTCGACGTCGACGACGTTGAGGCTGGCCTGCACCAGCGCGTGCACCCCGGTCTTCTCCAGACCGGACAGTGCAGCGGCTGCCCGCTTCATCTCAGCCAGCGTGCCGGGTCCCTCGTAGCGCGTCCACACCGCACTGCCCGGGTCGAGGTCGAAGCCGCCTTCCGAGCCGAGCCAGGTCAGCGCCTGGCGTTGACGCACGAGGTACTTGGCGTGCGTCTCGGCGGCGACGCCCACCCCCGCCGGGGTGATCCGGAACAGCGAGGCGCCGCGATGGTAGACGTTGAGCGAGCGGTCGCGCACGGCCAGCAGCAGGTCCGGGTCGGCGAGCACGTCGGCCCACCAGTTCCCGTCCGGTGACTGGGCCAGCGCCTCCAACGCCGCGAGGAACGGCTTCCCGAGGCTCCGGTACGGAACCGCCGTCGTGCCGCCCCCAATCGCGGTCTCCGCCTCGCTCGTGCCTCTCATGCTGCCGTGTCCCACCACTGTCCGTCCTCTCTGATCGTGACGTTTGGCCCGAACAAAGCGGGGAAGCGCTCGGGCATGAAGGTATGGACCGGCACGAGTTGGCGCGGCGCGATTGCCGCGGCCAAGCGCTTCAGGTCCGGGATGCTGGCGTGGCCCGAGGTGTGGGCGTGGGTGAGCGGGATGGCGCGCGCGGCGAGGTCGTCGGCGAGTGCCCGCCCGCGCGGCTGGTCGAGGTAGCCTGCCCATTGCGACCAGATCGCCCGCGCGCCCGCGAGGCACTCTGCGCGGTCGAGGTCGGGCAGCAGCGAGTGGCGGAACAGCAAGGCGGCGCGCGAGACCATGGCCGCAAGTTGCTCTGGGAAGATACGGTTGGCCCCGTGCCGCTCGATCAGTTCGAAGCGGCCGGTGCGCTTGATCCGCACGCGCTGGTGCTGGGGCACGAAGACGGCGACGCCCGGCCAGTCGGATTGCGGGATGCGGGGATTTCCGGTCGCGGCCAACACCTCGGCGGCATAGAGGTCGAGCACCAGCGTACGGCCGGTGCGTTTACAGGCGCGGTAGAGTGAGACAACGCGATCGATGTTCTGGGCCGAGGCCGCCGCCAACGCCATGCCTTCGGTGTCGACGAACAGGTCGACGAAGCGGTCCTCGATCTCCGCCTCGCTCGGGAAAGTACGATCGTCGTCGAGGCGGCCGAGGCTCGATCCTTCCAGCAGCAGCGTGTCGATGCCGCGCGGTGGGTCACGCACGAGGCGCTCGAACAGTGCGCCTTTGCGTCCGTGGGCACGGAGGTCGCCGGAGTAGAGCAGCCGCTGCCCACCGGCTTCCACCAGTAGGGCGTAGGCGTCGTAGGCCGAGTGGTCGACGAGGATCGGGGTAACCGTAAATGGACCGAAGGTGAGCGCGCCCCCCTCGATAAAGGTGACCGTGTTGGTGGGGACGTAGCTGTCCGGGACGAAGGTAGCGGCCGCCTGCAGGATGCGCAGCGTCGCCGCGCCCATCGCTACGGGCAGGTCTGGGCCGGCGAGGTGGGTGAGCCCAACGTGGTCGCGGTGGCCGTGACTGAGCACGAGTGCGAGGAGGTCGCCACCGCCGACCAAGCCGTCGATCGCCGGATGGCGGCTTGTGTCGTCGGGGTCGCCGTCCAGGGGGAGGCCGAGGTCGAGGAGCAGGCGGGAGCCGTCGTGTTCCAACTCCACGGAAGTGCCACCGATCTCGCGCGTGCCGCGGTGAATACGCACCCGCATCGTGATCTTGCTTGCCCCGTACCGCACCCTGCCGTGGGACGAGCTTAGCGGTACGGTGTGGCTATAGCCAGTGGTTAGATAGCCCGTGCTGGCTGCTGATCCTCGCTCATGAAGGGGCGAGCATTGGTGGCGTGGAACCTGCGCAGGGTGCGCGTGGCGCAGGGTTTAAGCCAGGAGCGGCTGGCGGCCGACGCGGGCGTGGACCGGGCGTATCTTGGCGGGTTGGAGCGGCAGTCGGAGAACCCGACGGTCGACCTGCTCGACAAGGTCGCGGCGGCGCTGGCTGTCCCGCTCGGTGAGTTGTTCGTCGCGCCGGATGAAGGCGCGACGCCGCCCGTGCCGCTCCGGGGCGGACGTCGGCGTTGAATGGTGCCTTCGTCCCCGACCCGGATGAGGCCTCGCGCCTCAAACTTACTTGTGCACTGCGGTGTAAAGTTGGGAGAGATCCACCCCAATCGCGATCGTCTCGATAGCGGTCTGCAGTTGCGGCAGGGTCGAGCGTTTGGTGTAGCGCGCCGTTTCGCCCGCCGTCGCGTGGCCCGTGACGTGATCGATCACCGATGGCATCACGCCAGCTTGATGCATCAGCGTCGTCGCGGTGTGGCGGAACGAGTGGAAGTCGAGCCCGACCCGGTAGACCCCGACGTCACGGCGGTAGCGGGTGAACCACTTGGTGAAGGCATGGCCGAGCCGTTCGTCGGCTCCGCCACGCTCCAAACCAGGGAAGACCCGTGGCTGTCGAACGCGTCGCTGTTTGTCGATGTGAGCGAGTAAGCCGAGGCGGATCAGTTCCGAGTGGATCGGCACGCGGCGCACAGCAGTCGCGTTCTTCACTTTGCGCGGAGGCCGGTCGTTGATGTCGATGAACCAGACGTCCTCGTCCTGCCGAATGTCCTCGACGTGCAACTGGCAGATTTCCTCCTGACGCATGCCGGAGAAGACGGCTATCAGGGGCAGCCAGAACTTTTCGTCCCGCACGATGAGGCCGCCTGGCGTTGTGCGCCGGGTCGGTGACACACAGCCCGTCCAGACCGGCGTTGCGAAAAGACGAACGAGCTCGGCCCGCTCCCACATGTCGCGTTGCTCGCTCGCCTTGCGAGTGGCGGCGAAGCGATGGCCGGAGAAGATGTTCTCGCTCGCGTCACCCTCCGCCACCGCTGCTGTCCAGAGGGTGGACAGGGCGGAGAAGTGGCGCTTGATGGTTTTCTGCGTGATGACTCCGACACCCGAGCCCTTCGGCAGGGCCGTGTAGGTGGCCAAGATCGCCTCGACGCTCAGGCCGCGGTAGCGCGGGTGCTTGCCGTAATCGCTGGGCAACCGCTCGACGCGCTCACGGAAGCGCCCAGCATCCTTGCGCGTGTAAGCGTCAAGGGGCTTGTCGCCGCATACGTCCGCGAACAGCCGATAGGTGGCGCCAGCTTGCGCCGCCGTTTGATTGTCCCAGCGTTTCGTCTGGACCTGTTGGTCGCGAAAGGCTTTTCCACGGTCCTCGAAGCGGACTTCGGGCGCTGGAGCAAGACCGTCCTTCTTGGGCGGTGGTGATGCCGATGGGGCGACGGGGGCGGTTGCAGTTGTCGGGGCACTCGCGGGCGTCGGCCAACGCTTCGAGTGTGGGTCGGCGAGCGTCGCCTTCAGAAGTTTGTCGCGCGGCTCGTAGTTGAAGTCGCCCTCGTAGCGGGCCTTCAGGGCTTCCGAGAGGTCGATGCCGGCGCGCAGCATTGCCTGCTTGGCTTTGGCCGCTTCCGCAGGTGCGAGTTCTTGGATGGAGATCCCCTGACGCTTCAGCATCATTTCGGCGACGAAGGCTGCCTCTTCGAGGCGGTTGCTGGCCAGCGCCTCGCGACCCCTGGCGGCCATCGTCGCGTATTGCCTAACGCGGGCTTCGCGTACGCCGTCGGGCAGCGGGCCACGGGTGAGCCGGCCGGCGTTCTCATCCGACAGCAGGGTGTCGTAGAAGTCCCGGACGAGGTGGGCGAGTTGGTCGTCGGTCAGCATCGGCATGGCGCGCAGGGTCGAGAACAGCTCTTCCGCCGCCACGTATAGCCGACAGGCCGCGAGCTTGGCAGTGCGGATGTCGTTCGTGCCGAGACTGCACACGAGTTCGTGGCGGCCGAGGCGCAGCCGCAGGTCGACCGGAACCCGACGTCTGAAGTGGAAAGTGCGTCCCCGCTGGACGACGTTGGCGACCGAACTCAAACCGCGCTCCCGCCGTCCGCGCGGACGGTCTGTGTAGCAGCGGTGTGTAGCAAAGGGCTCAGACCGCAGGGCGGCTCAGAAGATTGTCGAACGCCTGGAGTGACTTAGTTCTGGCGGTGGCTGGGGGACCAGGATTCGAACCTGGACTAGAGGAGTCAGAGTCCACCCATACCATGATAAAAATCAGCAACTTAGCCTTCGAAAAGGTGTCTGGAACTGCACTGAACAAGGCCAGGAATTTGCTCAAAGTGTCTGGGAACAATGCGCTCGCTTGGAGGCCGTAAGAGGCAGTATGCGAAGGCCACGGAAGGAGGCTCGACTCCGTTGCCAGGGAGAGGCCAGGAGGCCCCTCCCTGGCCTGGAAGCGCCATCGGTAGCGTTGGCCGTCAACGGGCCTTGGCGGCTTTCCCTGTGGCTCGGCTGACCGGTGCGAAGTCGGCCGCGTGCCGTGCTCTCCGGCGCCCGGTCAAAACATCCGAGACGATGTCGGCCATTGTCCGCGTGGAGAGGGTCGAGAGGCCCCGCTGCAACTCGTAGAGCAGTTCGTCGGGCACGAGGGCCAGGGTCTCCCGGTACACCTCGGCGGGTCGGTTGGCCTTCTGGTTCGCTTCCTCGCGGCCGGCTGCCATGCCGGCTTCTCGCCGGTCGAGGGCGGCGGCACGGGCGGCACGGACATCCGGGGGTGCGATGCGCGCCTCGGCGCGATCCTTCGCTGCCTTCTGGCGCTGCCGGTATTCCCCCAGGCTGGGGATGGGAGTGGTGTTTTCGTTGGGCATGGGGTCAGTGTCCTGCGGTGTTGCGGAGTTGTTCGGCGAGGGCCGGGTCGAGGTTCTGGACGACGTTCTGGCGTGTCCGGTTGATTGAGTGAGGCGCCCACGGGTTGCCGTACTCACGCACGAGGTCGGCGGCCTGGGCTGCCTTCGCTTCCGACCGGGGGGAGCGCTTGGCCGCGTTCGTCGCGATGGCGCGCTCGGTGCGGTTTGCTCCACCTGAGACCGGGACCGGCGATGACTTGGAGCGGGACGATGAGGCGACGCCTACCTGTAGCAGGGTGATGAATTCAGCGGCCGAGAGGTCCGCTGTCTCGGTGCCCTGGCCCTTGGTCCGCGTGTTGCCGGCGTCATCAACGACAAGGGTCCGGCCGGTCGTGGGATCGAGCCGAAGTGCGCCGGCGAGCTGGTACGCCGTCGCGATCTCGTCGGAGTAGGACATCGTCACGCCGGCCCGGCGGTTCTCGGCCTTGATGGCCTTGAGGGCGTCGTCAGGCCCGATGCGCCCGAAGGTGGTATCTGTGGTGTTGGCCGGGGTGCTCATCGCGCCACCTCCGAAGGGACGAGGGTGGATGCCTCACCGGCCAGGATGCACCGCATGAGGGTGGAGCGGGCGAAGTTCGTCCGGCTCAGTCCGAGCTTGCGGCGGGCGGTGTCGAGCACGGCCATGTGCTCCGGGTCGAGTTCGAGAACGATGCGCGGCTTCGGGATTGGGTTCGGGTTCTTCTTCATGGTGTTCCTCGTGAGGGCCATGCAAAGCGCACGGCAAAGCGCACCGCGTCCCGGTTGGGGCGCAGTGTTGGGGTAGGTCTGGGGATTTTGGTGGTTCGGGACTCTACTCGGAATTACTACAGAGCGTACAGAATTCTTAGCACACCCCCCACGCTCATGTCAAGTCTCGTATCAAACATGTCGGGCATCGTATCTCTCTTATACGTTCTCAGACGGATAAGTCAAGCACGCTGACCTGTCCTGACAAGTCAAGGCGGGCGGAACAGGGGCTCGTGTGCTTCGCACTCCGGCCTGTCAGGATGGGCGAGACCGTCGAGGCGGCGGCGGTCCCTGGCTCTTGCTTCGCTCTGGCCTTGGTGACGGGAGACGCTGTGCTCTGCGCTTGCCTGCTCGTGCTCAGATGTCTGGCCTGCCTCGGTGATCCTTAGAACGATCTTGGATGACGATGATGCGAGCGCAGCGAGGGAAGGAGCCGCAGGCGACGTAGCTCGTCACCCACGGACTCCGTTCTGGCTTTCTTAGAACGGGACCTTGATCTCCTGACTGTTCCGGCCCTTTAGCTTCTCGCGGAGCCTGTTCGGCCTGTCGCGAGGCGCGATCTTCTCCCGGTCGAGTTCGATGTCGATCTCCCCCAGGTCTTTCATGATGTCCGGCAGGAAGGCGAACTCGTCTGCGAGACCGGTTACCTGACTGACGTCCAGATCAAGCGATCTTCCGTTGAACTTGTTTAGAGCGCGTCTGCGAGGCTTGGGGCTCGACGTAACTTCCGCCAGCATGGCCGGAGAAGCCGGAACATCTACTTCCTGTCCTTCCATGTGATCTGCTATGATGTCGTGTCCTGTGATGTCCTCTTCTTTACGTTCTGTGGCTGTGTCTATGACAGAGGCTGTCACAGTGTCGGTGACAGATGCCAGCGTTGGAGCCGCTTCCTTGTCGGCCTTCTGCTTGGCCCTCATCGCCTCGATCTTCTCGCGACCCTTCTTGGTCTGGGCTTGGCGTTTCAGGGTGTTTTCCCATGCTTCCAATGCCCGTGCCTGTAGTGACTGGCTGTAGAGTCGGCCGTCAGAGCAGAGGACGAAGTCGGATAGTGCCTCCTCCCGCACCTTCTCCCACTCCGACATCGCAGCCGGCCCCTTCCCGAACCCCGCGAGGTTCGCGAGCAAGCGGTTGTCATCGGGGAGCGAGGTGGCTGGCGTTTCCTGCCACGACTTCGCCAGGAGGATGAGCGCGGCCTTGAAGCCATCGCCCGTGAGGAACGCGAGGTCGGACTCCGTCAACATCTTGATGTCCAAGGGGATGTAGTGGTAGCCGGCGAAACTGACGTGCGCCGGCACGAGCGGGTCTTGTAGATCCGATTTGAACGGTGTATCTTTCACTGGTGTTCCTGATCTGCTTGAACCCGCTCCTGACTTGTCTGGCCGACAAGGGGCGGGTTTTGGCGTGAGTGTCCCTATTTCGATTGAAAAAGGGGATTTTCTTTTAAGGGTGATCAGAGTGGATGCGGGCAAACTAGCCCTCCAGCCACTCCCTGTGCTTCGCCGCTTGCAGCTTCATCAGGAACGACGCCGGGTAAGGCCCTCCTCCCCCTGTGGGGATACCGAGCCGCTTGGCTTCCTTCGTCCGGCCCTTCGTCATGCGGTTGAGGTCGTCCAACGTGAGATCCGGCCACGGATCTGACGGCAGGCCCATCGCCCGCGCCAGGAAGGGGCCGTGCAAGTCGGTGCCGGCCTCGTTCGTCAACATGTCGATGAGGAGATCATCGATCCCGAATTCCGGCATGCTGTTGCCGTCAGCGATTGCGGCCCGCTCCGCTTCGCAGTCCTTCCTGAACGCCTCGATCTCCTCGGCGCACACCTTGTTCACGGCCTGAGCCAGCCTTTCCTTCACCCTGGTGCGGTGCCGCTGCTGCTTCTCTGCATTCGTTAGTGCCACCTATCGCTCCGATCCTAATGGTGCCGTAACCATGAGGTGGTGCAGTTACGGCACCGCCACAAGGGATGGTGCCGTAACCAAGCGGTACTGGAACTTCGGTTATGGGCTGCACTCGAACGCTGAAGGCAGAACTCCTGTGAGCGTCACATCACAGCCCTGCCAGGGCTTGTTCCGCGCCTCGACCAATCCACGTCCAACGACATCGACGAAGGCCGTCCTGGGCGATCCTAGGGCAACTTACCCAGCAATCTGGATCAGAGGCCGATGTTCATAGGCTGGGGGATGCGCATGACACGCCGCATCCAGGTCATTGTATGTCAAGCTGAGTAACGCTGAAGCACGAAATCCCAGACGCTCTGAACTTTGACGTCCCAAAGCGGCTCTGGGTAGGGCTCTTCGGGCAGTTCATTGAGCTTGAACCTGATCTCTGACAGGACTGCAGCTCGGCTCTGACGACCACGTAACCAATCGACTCCAGACACGCGCTCTTGGAGCTTCTCCAGCAGTTCGCGGGCTACCCGTTTAACCTCGATCTCCTGGGCATTCGTGAGGACCGGAGCAGGCTTGGTGAGGAGGTCGAAGACTGCCAGTTCTTGTTCGCTCAGGCCCTCGCGGGCTGCTCTGGTCTCCTCCTGGTCCAACTGCCGCACGAAGGCCTTGAGATCCTTGAAGAACGCCTCCACGTCGATCGAGCCGGCATTGTAGGTAGCAACGAGTTCTTCGAGCCGATCGACCAACCCTTGGCGCGTCGGGTTCTGCTCGGCCATCCTCTCGACCTTTTCCTCAGTCGCTTCGCGGAGCTGAGCAGCGGCTGTCTTGGGCGTGGTAGCGAACAGGCTGGCAAGCTTGTCGAAGTCGATGTCCGATAGGTTCACCCGGCCATCTGCGCGGTCGCCTTCTACGATCGGCGTGAGAATGGCGACGCCTTCGATCTTCTCGTCCAGCAGCGCCGCGATCCGGGCCGAGACTGCCGAGATGTCGACTGGGCCCAACTTGGCCTTCACAGCGTCCGAGAGAGTGTGGATCACGGCCACCGGCCCGAGGTAAGGCGCAGCGCGTTCGTCGGGCAGTAGAGCCTTGTAGGCTTTCACGACGTTGCCTGCGAGCCGCAGGAACTCACGGCGGCGTTCGTCAGGGGCGACCAATACCTCCACGCCATTCGCGATCAGAGCGTTCCGAGCAAATCCCTTGGCCGCCAGGATTGCGTTAATGTCTACGCCAAGAGGATCGATGAAGGCCGTCGCCGCGTCGAGTTCGGCCTCCAGCGCTCGGACCAGCGCCTGCTTGTCCTCGATCGGGCTCGCGCTGCCGCCAGATGCACCACCCGTCACCGCGCCTGCATAGACTGCCAAGGCTTTCTGTAGGTTCTGGAACACGCCGACATAATCGACAATCACACCAGAGGTCTTGCTTTTCGCCCGGCGGTTCGCCCTGGCGATCGTCTGCATGAGCGTGTGATTCCGCATCGGCTTATCCAGGTAGACGGTGCTGATCGAGGGCACGTCGAACCCGGTGATCCACATCGCGCAGACGAACACCAGACGCAGCGGATCGTCCGCATTCTTGAACTTGGTCTCCAGATCCTCGTGTTGCATTCGAGTCCGGTGGGGCACGATGTCGAGCCCCTTGGCCTTCATGTCGCCGATCTCGTTCTGCGACTGGCTGACGACTACTGCTGTATCAAGCGAGCGCATCCAGGCCAGCCGCTCAACGATGGCAGCTCCTTCAGCCTCATGCGCGGTCTTCAGTCTCTCCTCGTCCGCCGCGATCAATCGCGCAATAGCCACCTTGGTCTTGTCGTACATGCGGACGGCTGTGGCCTTGTCGATCGCTACGAACATTGCCTTGCCGCGATACCCTCGGGTCGCGAAGTGCAAAGCCAGGTCGTCTGCGACCTTGTCGAGGCGGTCGTCGCGGGTGATGAGCTGATACTGGCGGGCAAATTCGCGGTTCAGTCGCTCTTCCTGAGCTTCGTCGAGCGCCGCATCCTCCAGCAAGGCCTCCATGTCCTCGCGTAGCTCGTCGGCATTCATCTGCAGCTCGGGCTTGCGAGCTTCGTAGAACAGCGGAACGGTCGCGCCGTCCTTCACTGACTGAGCGAAATCGTAGACCGACACATAGTCACCAAACACCCTGCGGGTGCTGCTCTCCTCGCCCTGGATCAACGGAGTGCCGGTGAACCCAATGAACGCAGCATTGGGTAGGGCGGCCCGCATGTTGGCGGCAAGCTGATCGTACTGGCTCCGGTGCGCTTCGTCGGTGATGACAATCACGTCCGACCGCTCGGACAGAACCGGCATGTGCTCCAGATCGGCAGTGCCGAACTTCTGGATGAGCGTGAACACGTACCGCTCATTGCCCGCCAGCAACTCGCGCAGATGAGCCCGGCTGTTCGCTTGGGCATCGTCGACTTTCTTAGTCAGTGCTCCCGTGGCCGCGAACGTCCCAGCGATCTGGTCGTCCAGCTCGTTACGATCAGTAATGATCACGAACGTGAAGTTGCCGCCAAGCCGCCGCAGCACCTTTTCGGCGAACATCACCATAGAGAATGACTTGCCAGAGCCCTGCGTGTGCCAAAATACTCCCAGCCGTCCCTGGTTGTCCTTCACAGTCCGCACGGCCTCGATCGCACGGTTGACTCCCAACACCTGGTGGTACTTGCCGATGACCTTGCGCAGGCCGTCGCGCCCATCCTCGAACAGGATGAAGTTCTCGATTAGGTCGAGGAACCGACGCGGCTCGCATGTGGCCTGTAGGAGCATCTCCAAGCCAACGCTCTCCGGTCCGCCCTCCTCCATGCGCTTCCATGGTGCGAAGAACTCGAAGGCTGAATGGCTGGCTCCCATCACTGCCTCCAGCCCGTTAGACAGGATAACGAAGCCGTTGGCGTCGAACAGGCGCGGGATGGTATCGCGGTAGTCTCGCAGGTTTTTGTCGTAGGCGTCCGCGAGAGGCCTGGTGAGGCCTTTCCACTCGGCAAGCATCAGCGGCAGGCCATTGACGAACCCGATTGTATCGGGACGTTTACGCCCACCAAGCGGACTTTCTATCCACACTTGGCTGGCGACAAGGAAATCGTTGTTGGTCGGCTCCGTCCAATCGATTATGCGTACGCTGAGGGCCTCGAAGCTGCTATCGCCGCGCCGAACCTCGACCGACACTCCGTCGATCAGCAGCTCCAACAAGGCTCGATTGGCTGCCACCGGCAGCATGGCGGACCGATCTTCTGTCAGGCGTTCCTCGGCCAGCGCAAGCGCTTCGGCAGGCAAGTGCGGGTTGAGCTTGGTAAGCGCTGCCTTCATTCGTATGGGTAAGTAGGTTTGGCGGAAGCTGGTCCGGCCGGTTGGGTTGCCGGGCCCCGGCTGCTCGGCCTGCAGGTTGACGCGCTGCCATCCCAGCTCCTCCAACAGCTCAAGCGCGGGCTGCTCGACCGAGCCAATCTCGGAGGCAATGTGGCCGGTCAGCGATGGAGCCATTTCAGGCGGCTTCCTGTTGCTCACGCTCGGCGGCAGCGACCAAGAGCTGGCCCGAGATCAGGCGAGGGAGCAGGAGGTCGCGTGAGACGGCCAGCCGCTCGATCTGACTCCTCAGATTGTGGGCAAGCCTCAGCCAGCTCATCGCGACATCCTCGAACCGGTCCACGAAGTCATTAGGTGGAACGGCAATCGGCAAGCCATGTACGTGATTACGATTCAACGTCGGCACCGCCGCACCGCTGCTACTTGTTGCAAGGTCAAGGTGTCTGAGGAGCAGTGATGCAAACGCTGGGCCGCCGCGCTTGAACTCTTTTACGTAGAGCGTTGTGTTGAGCGGCCAATGATCCTCAAGCACGAGATGGACTTTGCCAATCGTACCCGACCTGCCCGTCACTACGCCCGGCCCCTTCACCTTGGCTTCCGCGTGTGCGCCATGCCGTCCACTTGCGGAAATGACAAAGAAGGGTCCTGGAGAGCGAGCTGATGTCGGTAAATCGAATCCGCGCTGGAGCACAAGTACGTCGTCGAGCCTGACATGTTTCCAAGCCTCCGGCCTGGGCCCGTCGGGCGTATCTACAATCTTGCCGGCCTCGTGCCCCGGGAAGCGGAATCGAACGAACCACTCCTCGAACAGGCTACGTGCCATGTTCTCTAGCAGCACAACCCGCTGCCGGTTGACCTCGATCAGGTCGTCGTAGGCCTCCAGGATCGAGGCGATACGGCCCTGCGTGGCGAGAGAAGGAAGCGTGACGCTTACGCCTCGGAGGATCGAAGAATTTAGGTTGGGCATGGTAGCGCCCACCGCCTGATTGGCGATTGCCGACACGGTTTCAGGCGCCCCAAGTCTGTAGAATAAGAACCTTGGATCAACTATCCCAACGCCAGGAGTGATCCGAAGGCAGCCGGTGCCACAGAGCCAACCGGCCTCACGAGCTGTGATTAGTGCTTTCCGCCCAATGTCGCCTCGCCTGCCATAGACGATGTCGCCTTCCTTCAGAACATGCTGCGATAGCCTGTGCACGAGGTCTACAGGGATACGAGCAATGGTGGCTTCGTCTACCTTCCCGGAAGGGATGTCTTTGGGCATCACCACTGGTATACCATCGGAAGAATAGTCCGCTTCATGAAGCTGCGAACCAAATGGCCCCGTTCGAATTTCCCCGCCGCCTTTGTCGCAAATTTCCCCGAGCGAGATTGTGATCCATTCGTTCATGCCTGCAACAACTCCGCCACGTTTCCTGCAATGATGGCCTGCAACCGCGCGGCTTCGACGTTGAGCAGCTCCAATTCCTCCTGCATCACTTCTAGCTTTAGCTTGAAACTCTCGTCATCGTGCGCCTCTCCCGGCTTCACGCCGACGTAACGGCCAGGGTTCAGGCTCCAGTCCTGCGCGGCGATCTCGGCGCGGCTGGCAACCTTGCAGAGACCGGGAATGTCCCGGTAGCCATCAGCTCCGAACGTCTCCTTCATACGCTTTTGGCTGCCCTGCTCGGCCTCTACGGTCTCGCCACGCCATAGCCTTACGACGTTGCCAAGGAACTCGATGTGCTCGGCCGTGAAGGACCTGTTGGCCCGACTGTCCTGTCTGAAGATGTTGCGAGCATCAATGAACAACACCTGGTCGCCGCGTGGACCCTTGGCCTTTCCACGATCGAGGAACCACAAGGTCACCGGTAGGGTGACAGTGAAGAACATGTTGGGCGAGGTGGTGATGATGCAGTCGATCGCGCCACTGCCGATCAGCTTCTGTCGCATGGCACGCTCGGAGCCACCCGCGTCACTGGCCGAGTTGGCCATCACGAACCCGGCGCGGCCCGTCTCGTTCAGCGCGGCGTAGAACAGGCCAATCCAGAGATAGTTGGCGTTATTGGTGTTCGGCATTCCCAGGGGAAACCGGGCGTCGACCATTCCGGCCTCGCTAACCAGCCGGGCCTTGTCGACCTCGGATTGGTTGAAGGGCGGGTTCGCCATGACGAAGTCGAACTTGCCGATCAAGCGGTGCGGGTCTTCGTAGTAGCTACTCGCTTCCTTGATGTCCCCAGAGAGGCCGTGGACGGCCAAATTTAGGCGACAGAGACGCTGCGTGTCCGACATCTTCTCGACGCCGTAGATGCTGATCTCTCGCTCGGGAGCCGCATGGTGTCGACGGACGAACTCGGCGGAGTGGACGAACATGCCGCCCGATCCACATGCAGGATCGAAGATTTTGCCACGATACGGCTCGATCACCTCGACGATCAGCTTCACGATCGAGGACGGGGTGAAATACTCTCCGCCCTTCTGCATGAATGCCGCCGCGAACGCGCCCATGAAGTACTCAAAGATTAGGCCATAGGCATCGCCATCGATTTGCAGGGGCGCCAACAGACGCATCAGTTCGCGCAGGACAGCATCAGGCAACGCCCCGTATGCCTGGGGCAGCACGCCGGCAAGGTCGGGGTTGTTGTCGACGATGCTCTTCATCGCCGTGTTAATCGCCTCGGCAAGGTTGGCGCTCTCCGGAAGGGCCAGCAGGTAGGAGTAGCGAGCAACCTCGGGCAGGTAGATCGCGCCGCGAGCCTGGTAGTCGGCTGGGGTAGCCTTCAGACGGCCCTTGAACTTCGGGGCTAGGTCGGCGTGGACCTTCTCGAACTTCGCCTCCATCTGGCGCAACGCGATGAGCGCCAAGACCGGCTGGGCGTACTGATCGGGCCGTAGGGTGCTGTTCGCCCAGAGCTGGTCAGCCGCCTTGAAAAGGCGCTTCGATAGGTCTTGTAGATCGACGGCCACGTTCACTCTCCTGAGCTGCTTGACCATCGCTTCGATTCCGAAACAGGGCAATCAAGCAAGAGCCGATAGTCCGCCTGAAGGGCGACTGGGTGATCACAAAGCCACACCGGTGACGGTCTTCGCACTGCCAGAGATCAATCTCTTGAAGCACGCTTCCAACGGTACTCGTTGCCCCCCTCAGCTCTTCACTCTTACCAGCCCCCCAGGAGGGCAGTGGCAGCCGCCCTAGTGCCTGCGCACCTGAGAAGCCTCCACCGCCGCCCTGAGGCTGCCTTGTCGCCCCTACGCCATGTCGAACTCGACATCGTGGGAGCGGTGGTTCCAGTCCTTCGTGATCTGCCGCTGAGACAAGTTCGCGATCTCCTGAGGCGTGTTCTGGCCACCGTTGATGGTCTGGTTGATGTTGACGGTTCCGCCGCCACCACCGCCACCAGTGCCGACACCGGCCGGACGCCTTGTCGACATCGGCACGTTCTCCACGGCCCGTTCCGCTGCTGACTTCGCCGGAACGCCCATGCCCAGAGCTTCAGCGTTCCCGCCTGCTCCGGCCTTCCAGCCGCCACCGTCGCCGGTCGCAAGCTTCGGCTGAAGCGCCGCCTTGGCCTGCTCCACTGACTGCCGGTACTTCTCTGCCCACTCCTTCCCGGCGAACTGAACATGGACGTGACCGCCCGTCGCGTGGCCCGATGGGTTCCGGTACTCGTCGATGACCTTGAAGGCGTTGTCCGGGAGGCCAGCTGCCCTGAGGCGCTGGCGAACCTGCTCAGCGGCTTCCGCCGACTTGCTCGGATCGTTCAGCGTGAAGTCGGACGCCAGCCCCTCGTTGTGCTTCGATCTCCGGCCCTGGTGGTACTGGTCGTTGAACGCCGTGAAGCGGTTGAGACCGCCAGCGATCCCACCATCCTGGATCGAGCGTGCCAGAGCCGAGAGGCCAGCGGCATGGGAACCGCCACCGGTCGCCTGGGCACCCTTGATCCGCAGGCCGTCGAGCGAAGGCACGACACCACCGAGGTTCGGTGAGATGCCAGCCACGCCACCGCCCACGGGAGCGTCGGACGCGCCACCGGCTGCCAGAGCTGCACGAGCTGCGGCCATCTTGGCGCCGTTGCCCTTCAGACCCTCCCACGCTCCGAGACCCTGATTCCGTGCGATCCAGCGCGCCATGCGGTCCTGCATGGGACCATCGAACGTGGCGTCGCCGCCGATGCCGAGGGCCTTCTGTGCAGCCCGCATGGTATTCCCGACGATCTGGTAGCGGCCCAGAGCCGAGGACGATCCGTGCCGCGCCTTGACGGTCCGGCCGAACCGGAACGCCTCGTCAAGGGACATGGTGGAGACGGGCTTCGACGGCATGCCGTACTTCCCGTTGCCGAGGACGGTGTCATACCCGGCCTTGCCCGATTCCGTCGCCGCGATGGCATCGAGCATGGCTGCCGACGCCTTCGAGTTGGCCGGGTTGGATGAGGCCGAACCGCCGCCGCTTCCCTTGCCGTACCATCCGGGCACGCTCATCCCGTCAGGCTTGAAGAACTTGGAGCTGGGGGACGAAACGGCACCACCACCGGCACCACCACCACCACCGAGGGAGGAGCCGAGGCCGGAACCCGTACCGGGACCGGACAGGGCCGCGAGCTGGAACCGGGCGCCCATGGTGCGCACGTTGTCGGACAGGCGCTCGATGGCGTCGTCGCGGCCATCGTACCCGGTCGTCATCGATGCCTTCTGGATCAGGCCAGCGAGCGGATTGTCAGCCTGGAAAGACTGCTTCTGGATCACGCCCTTGTCGGCCCCGTCGAGGGCGTTGGCGGGGCCACGCTTCTGGGCGTCCGTGGGGGCTGCCTTGCCGTCGCCGTAGATGCGAGAGGCGAGACCCGGATCAAGAAAATCGACGATTCCCCTGCCCCATCCCTTGGACACGTCGGGACCCTTGAGGATGCCCAGCTTGTCCGCGATGGTGGCCAGGACAGCCGCACCGATGATGCCGCCGGCCGCTGTGAGAACACCTGCACCACCGAACAGGCCGAGGCCCGTTGCGCCCTTGGCAATGCCGCCGACCGCGAAGGCCAGACCACCGATGATGGCGGTGAGTGATCCCATTACGCCAATCGCTGGAGCGAGCGTGACCAAGGCCACACTGAGGCTGAGGATCTTGGCCGCAAGATTCCCCATCGTCTCGGCGTCGGCGTCCTTTCCGGCGAACATCGAGAAGGCTGACCGCACCGTGTCGATCACCTCCCGCACGCCCTGGCCGAAGCCCTGAGCAAACCGGAAGAATGAGTTGACGGTGCTGAAATCAGGCTTGCCGAAAACCTTGTTCAGCATCTCGGTGACGTTGGCGAACCCGAGGCCGTCCACGAAGCCGTTCAGCAGGCTGGCGACGTGCGCCTTGATCACGTCGAGGTTGAGCTTGCCACCGAGGTTCACGAAGAACCGCCCGATGTCGCGGGCGATGTCCTCGATGCCGCCTCCGATGGCTTCCCATGCGAGATCGAACGTCGCGCGGAGCTGGGAGCCGAGACCGGCGAGGGTGCCGAGACGTTCGTCGCGGGCCTGCGCAAGGTGGCCGGCGTTGGCAGGGTCACGCCCTGCCTCGACGGTCTGCTTCAGCATCGGGAACGCCTTCATCATCTGAAGGATCTCGCCGCGCCACTCGCGCATGCCGATGAGAGAGGCGACCCGCCCGGCCTTCGCCGGGTCCATCTTCGACATGTTGCCGAACAGCTTCAGAAGGAGCTGGGTCGGATCGTTCGCAGCCTGCCGCGAGACCTGTTCGACACCGCCGACGCCTGCCAGGGACAGGCCGGACGCCAAATCCTTCCCGCGCTGGCCCCGTGAGTTCTTTGCGTTGACAAGATCGTTGACGAGGAAGTCCATGAAGGTGCCGGCCTTGCCCTCCTGCATACCGGCCGAGATGCCGGTGCCGGTGAAGGCCGTGAGATCGGTGACGGACATCCTCGACGAGCCGAGCACGCCAGCGCCGCGCCTGAGCGAGGACACAAGCTCTTTGGAGTCCGCCGCCGTGACCTTCGCCACCACCGCGATCCCGTTCAGCATTTGGTCGATGGCGCCGGACGAGAACGACTTAGGATCTTGCGTGAGGGTCGAGAGACGGCCGACGAGCTTGGTGGTGTCGGCCACGTTGAGGTCGAGGCCAGCGGACGCGCCCATGATCGACTTCGCGACATCGGGGGCGGACGCCTGAGGAATGCCGGCTTTCAGAACTTCGGTGAAGGCATTGATGGCGTCGGCCGGCCGAAACCCGTTCTCGACGGCGGCGCTGTTCAGCCACCCACTCCGTGCTTGGTCTACCTGCTGTCGGCTCAGGTTTCCGAACATCCGCGCATTCGCTTCGGCGGTGTCCGCCCTGGATCGTGCCGAGATGCCGTTGCGAGCGAGCTGGCTGATGATGCCTCCAGCGACGGCGCCGTAGACGGTGACGGTGCGAGCCGAATCCATGATGCCCCGGCCTGCATCACGGGTGTGTGAGACACCGCGTCCGAGGTTTCGATAGGCTGCGGTTCGTCGGCTTTCTTCGGACTTGGCAGCCTGGGCCGCGCTGCGCTGTTCCTGACGCTCGGTGCGCTCCCGAAGGCCGAACAGGTAGCGGTGGCCCTGGATCTGCTGGCGGATCTGGGCGGCGTGCTGGCGTTCGCTGGCGGCGATGGACCGGGCGCGAGACCGCTCGGCGTCACTTTCCAGGGTCGCCCGCTGGCGTGCCAAGTTGGACGTGAAGGCCATCTGACGCCGGAAACCGGCCATCGTGGCGGACTCGCCGATGCGACGGGCGCGTTCCTGCTGTGCCTGCTGTCGGGACTGCTGCTGCTCCTGCTGGCGAGCGGTGCGGCCCTGTTCGGCGGCAACGGCCCGTTCGCCCGCGATCCGCTGGTTATGCATGCGGGTCTCGAATGCGAAGCGCTGGCGTAGACCCTTCATGGCCTCGGCCTGCGACTTCGTGAAGTTGTCGCGGACGGCCTTGCTGGTGTCGAGGCTGCCCAGGCCCTTGGTCGGGTTCGCGCTGATCTTCGATGCCATCGAAGTTAGCTGCTTCATCTTGGACATGAGACGGTCAACGACGGCCGATGCATGATCGACGGCAGTGATGGTCATCTGGAGGTTTTCAGTGGTCATGGCTTCTCCGACCGGTTGTTCCGGCCTTGTTGGCGTTAATAGGGTCTTTTAGTGCTTCGCAAAATTTCTGGACGGCAAGGGTGCCGCCCTGTTCTTGCGGACTACCCCCTCGTGCGAATGAAAAGGGGGCCTTTTGTTGCTCGCAAAAATTCTGCCCATACACAGGGGGTGGGGGTATGTTGCATTAAAAAAATCGACACTTGCATTCATGCCAGTGCAAATGACCACCCCTTCAAAATCATCTTATTATGTAGACTTGCATGCTCGATGCACGCTTGTTGCTTGCAGTAATTCAATGCAAACGTCATGGATGATCTTGATTTCTGCTTGGGAGTTGGCATGTTGCTGCCCGGCGCTTCGCCAAGGGGAACAAGCAATGCTCGACAACCACACCCGAGACCTACTCGACAGCCTCGCCGGGAAGCTCCTGCGCAGTTTGGATCTCCACACAGAGGCAGGGGACGACGATGCCGCGCTGATCACCAGCGATGCAGCCGACAGTCTTCTGGCCTTGCTGGATCTTGACGGGCTGCGCCAGCGTGCGGTGCAGGCTGGCTGATCAGTCGTGCCGACGAGCCGACCGGCTCATCACCTCGGCGTTGCGACGAGCACGATCTTCCTTGGTGGCCCGATCTCGCTCCAGGCGCTCCATGCGCTCCACGGTGCGGGACCGGGCTTCCTGTGCTCTGGCCATGTCCCTGAGGGCGTTCGCCGCTCTGGTGGCGTTGTCCTGCTCCGTAGCCTTCGCACTGGATGCGGCGAGGATGGCAGCGAGGATCAGGGGAGCGCGCATCGCCGGATGATACGGAACGGCGGATTCCCCGTCGAGAGTCCTCATGCGGCGCAGGGCGCGGGTGCCGACATGACCGGGCCGTAGCTGGCGAGTATGCCGCGACGATCCAGCGGTGCGAGACGGTCGAGGGCTACCAAGGCGCGGTCGAGATGGGTGGCGTCGGCCTCGGCGCATGCCAGGGCATCGCACAAGGCTTCAGCGCGTCGGCCGGCGAGAACGCGGGCGACGGCTCGTAGAGAACGGCACCGGGCGACCCGCTCGCATGGCTGCAGGTTCGGTGCCCACGGCCCGAAGGCGTCGGCTGGTTTCATGATTCCTCGTGTGCGTGTCCTGGCGTGTCACTGAAGGGTATACGGCTGGGCTACATGCCGATGGTACACCGGAGCTACGTAACAAAATGGTTGACTGACGATTTATGTGACGCTACACCAAGATGGTTTAGAGCGTTTTGATACAGCGAAGCACGGCAATGGCGATCTACGGGTACGCACGGGTCTCAACCACGGATCAGGATCTCAGCATCCAGGATGCCGCCCTCCGCTCTGCAGGTTGCGAGATCATCCGGGCCGAGAAGAAGTCCGGCACCACCACCGAGGGCCGCACCGAACTGCAGACGCTGATCGAGTTCGCCCGCAAGGGTGACACCATCGTCGTCACCCGGATCGACCGGCTGGCCCGTTCCATCTCCGACCTGTCCGAGATCGTGAAGGCACTTGAGGCCAAGGGCGTTTCGCTCCGGGCGACCGAACAGCCGGTGGACACGTCCACGGCGGCTGGCAAGGCGTTCCTCGGGATGCTGGGCGTGTTCGCGGAGTTCGAGACGAACCTGCGCAAGGAACGTCAGCTTGAGGGCATCGCCAAGGCCAAGGCCAACGGCGTGTATGATGGCAAGGGCCGTCCCGCGACCATCCCATCCGCGAAGATCCGCGAACTGAGCGTCGGTGGCATGGGGCCGTCCGCCATCGCCAAGGAACTGGGTATCAGCCGCATGTCGGTACACCGCGCTCTCAATCCGAAGGCTGCCTAAGCTCCACGACATCGAGGGCGACGCGAGGGGCGTGACCGGGAGACCGGCGCGCCCTTTTTCCTTTCATGAATCGCCTCATCAACCACGTCATGTGAAATCACCTTCACATGCTGCCAGATTGATGATGGCCAGCCGCACTACTCTGGCCAATCCCATTGATAATATCGACCAAATATTTGATTAAGATCAGCAGTTGCGCTGCGATTTTTTATATGGCTTGAGTAATAGTAGCTTTCTCGGTGCATAGATCCACCGAGAATATTTGGCTCATACGGGTTGAGCGTTGGGCGATCGGAGAATGCCAAATAGTCACGATTGATAGTCTTGAGCCAGCTCAAGCATATGACTCCCGCACCGGTCGCCTGAACGTAAGCCCTTCCGGCCTCGAACGCATTGCCCTCAGTACAGAAATCATCAACGATTAAAACAGTCTTGCCTTTTTTCAGCGGCGTCTTTGCGTACCGATCGCCTTTGCTATTTTTGATCGGGTTCGAGTTGAGGTGAATCGAATTTATTTGATTAAGCGGATCAACCGATTGACCTGAGTTGCGAGCGGACTGCGACTTGGGCGCCGTCACATGTCGGACGATCAAATCAGGTATGTATGTCTTCCTCAGCGACTGCGCCAAGATTGTCAAAGCTTCACTAATGACGGGCTGAGCAGAGCTAACCGAATGGCCAGGATAGGAGGCAATGTAATCAATTTTTTCCACAAGTCCCGACAGGTAAACACTGGCAGCTAGTAGACGCCCCCAAAAGGTAGCATCACCACCCAAGTGCTTTGCCGTTTCCTTCGCATTCGATGAGTAGTCCCAGGCGTCTGAGTAAGCTCGCGCGAAAGTCGAGAAGGGCGCCAAAGAGTAAACACGAAGATCTCTGTCCTCAAGAGCCCAGAACCAGTCTTGGAACCCAAGACAGAAACAATCAACGAACCTGGCTATATCTTTGGGCGAGCTAAATTGATACCCATACGGGTTAGACCCGCTATGCCACTGAGCATTCAGGAACATCAACTTGCCATTCCTGGCGGTGATCATGTCGTCTTCAGTGGACCCAACATAAATGGCTTCGCACGGTCGCCAGCCCATGTCGGACAGCACCCGCTCCATAGCAGCCGCCTTCGGCTTGAATGGCATGTCGCCGTTAAGAGCCACGTACCAGGGCATTTCACCCCAGCGCTCTGCAAGAACATCCTTGAGATCGCGCTCTGTGCCGTCCTTTGACTTTGCAGTCCAAGGCCTGTTCATAACAAATACAGGCTGGACCCCACGAGACTTCAGGAATGCGACCAGCTTACCGAGTTCAGAGAGTAAGTCTTTATCGATTGCCCCCTCTTTGACGATCACATCGCGAAGCGAGAATATTACACCCTTAAGAAGAGGCATGAATTTTTCTTCAAATCAGCTTGAGTTGACCGAGCGGAGGTGGCTTTCCTCCGGACAGTGCGTCTGAGATAAATTGTCGAAAATCTTCGCCTTCGCCAGGAATAGTGAAGGTGCGTGCGTTCTTCGCAATACCGTTCGCGAAAGAGGTTCTCTTTTCTTCCCAATCGGGAAGGCGAAGAAATGCAATCGGCCGGTTCATACTTGCCGCATATCTCACTGTGTGAGCAGTGCCAGATTTTTGTGCCCACTCCACTGGTATCAGAACCTTCGCGAGTGCTGCTTGAATACGGTTTCTTCGAACGAAGTTTTCGCCGCTGTAGCTGTCGGTAGGTAGATACTCGGTGATTACAGCGCCGCCGCAATCCACAATCCGCTCACGAAGCGCTCTGCTACCTTTGGGATATTCCGAAAAGATGCCCGTTCCGAGTACAGCGACAGTCGGCACGGACGCACGGATCGACATCTCATGGATTAATTGATCTATGCCGTTTGCGAGACCGCTTACGGTAGGCGCCTTCCAATGGCTCAGGCAAAGGCCGGCGAACCTACACAGCCACATGCCGTCGTCGCTGGGAGTGCGAGTTCCAACTGCCGCAATCGACGGCATGCTCAGGATCTTTTCATCCCCCTGAACAAAGAGCCACGCAGGCGCATCAGCTAGATCTTGGAGCGATCTCGGAAACTCTAGATCCGAGGCAAACAGGAGCTTGATGCCTTGGTCGGATAGCTCGTCAAAGAGCATGCGAGCCCGATCAAGAGCACGTTCTCTAACCTGCTGCCAGTCGCCGCCATCCTTGCTTTCGAGGCGAGCGCCATGCTTTTTCATAAGAGCAATGGCGTCAGTCCCATCCTGAAAGCCCAGAACAGTCGAGAATTTTGTGCCGGACTTAGCAATATGCGCAAGCGTCCAGTACCCAACGCCACGAATGCTCGCCAGGGCAAGGAAGCAGATCTTTTCGTCTGCCACTACTGGCAATACCTCCGGGCTCCCTGTGGTCGAACGAAGTGAAGGGTCTTCCACTACGATATTGACTCCACGCCAGGGGCTGTTCTCCGCGATCTCCAACTTAAAGCACCTCCGAAAGGCATTTTCCGCCGAGACCGCAGAGTAAGGCAAGGCTCACATCTTACGATCACCCCATAAGCATGTGTACAAAATGTGAGGTTCAAACCGGGCTGTCTCGTCAATCCCCGGAATACACAGCGCACAGAATTATCGGATGGTCCGGCGGCACCCGAGATCATGCGCTCCAAAAAAAGCCTACGCGGAATGGGGACCTGTGGCCGATCACAGGGGCGGCCGGCGGTGACGCTTAGCACCTGAAGGCGATTCCTTGGCATTGCCCATGCTCAAGCTGGTATCCATCTGTCTCCGGGGCTGGGGATGGTGCGAATGCCAGTGGCGATGAAAATCTCGGGAGTGAAGCGCTTCTTCGACAAGCGTGACGGAAAGACCTACGCCTACCATCGCAAGAGCGGCACGCGCATCACCGCTCCCTTCGGGACGGCCGGTTTCATTGCTGAACTGGATCGGATTGAGAAGGCTTGGAGCGCGAAGGGAGAGACCCGCAAAGGCACCTTCGGCCACCTCGTCGAGCAATACCGGGCCTCGCCCGAGTTCCTACGTCTGAAGCCGGTGACGAAGCGGGACTACGAGCGCGTTATGACCAATCTGGCGGCGATGAAGGACGTACCACTTCGTTCCTTCGACCGCGCCGTGGTCACGGATCTGCGCAACAAGGCCTTCCGCAAGCACAAGCGCCGGCATGCGAACTACGTCGTTCAGGTGCTCTCGCGCATGTTCAACATCGGCATTGGCCTTGGGCTGGTACAGTCCAACCCGGCTGAGAACGTAGAGAAGGTGCGCAAGGCTACGGGCGAGGCCAACCGCAATCGCCCCTGGACGTCCGCAGAGCGCGATGCCGTCCTTGAAGCTGCTCCGATCCAGCTCAAAGCCCCATTGGCTCTGATGCGCTATCTTGGGGTGCGCCTGGGCGACGTTCGAGGGATGCCGAACGGGGCCTACCGCGACGGCATGATCTCATTCCGCACCGGGAAGGGTGACGTCGACGTAACGGTCCCCTGCCCTGCTCCACTCGCCGAGATCCTCGATCAGCGGCTCCCTCACGAGACACACCTGTTCTGCTCAAGCAGTGGCGTTCCTTGGACGGAAGGAGGCTTCCACGCCTCTCTAAGGAAGCTCCTGTCCAAACTGAAAGTGGCCGGGAAGATACAGGAGGGGCTGACGCCTCACGGTCTCCGGCACAGCGTGGCGACTGACCTTCGAGAGCTTGGCAAGACCGAACGCGAGATCGCAGACATCCTCGGTCAGCGGACCACCTTCGCAGTTCCGACCTACAGCCGAACGGCGGACATGAAGCGGTCAAATGCGAGATCGATGGAAGACCTCTACGGGCCAGCGAAGCCCCGTTCTCTTCCGTCAAATGTGTCTGGGAACGCTGTCTGGGAGAGCGACCCGCCAAGCTCTAACCAAGGCTAAGTCGTTGATTTTATTTGGCTGGGGGACCAGGATTCGAACCTGGACTAGAGGAGTCAGAGTCCACTGTTCTACCGTTAAACTATCCCCCAACATCCTCGCGTGGCACGAGGCAGGATCCGGTCGTTCGTCTCGAGCGCTGCTGAGGCTAGCGGTTGAGACCCGGTCCGTTCCGGTGCAGGGGCGATAGCATGGCTTTCCGGACCGATGCAAGCCCACATCTGAACGCCCGCCCGTGAGGCGATTCGCGCTGCCTCAGGCGCTGCCCGGCGGTTCCGGGCGGGCCTCGATCATGCCGAGGGTGCGCAGGATCGCCAGGGCGACGATCTCGCAATCGGTGTCCCCCTCCGGAGTAGCCGGGAGGATCGCCACGGTGCTGACTTCGTCGTCCGTCAGGAACCCCACCACCACCTTGTAGACATCGCCCTCCGGTGCGCCTTCGTCGTGGACGAGGCAGACCCGGCAGCCATGGGCCTCGCCGTACACGCGCTGGGTCAGGACCTGGACGCGACGGGGATCGGCTGGTTCCGTGCGGCGTGGGGCGCCGAAGGTGGGGCGAATGATGTTGTCCATTCTCGCTCCTATACCCGACCCTCCCCGCTTCGGGGAGGCCCCTGCCCGCTTCGGCCCCGTGCGGGCCTCATCGTACGAGGCGGCCGCTCTGGTCTTCGTGGGCGAGCTTGAGCAGGTTCTGGCCGTAGGCGGTCTTGGCAAAGAGCTTGCCGCGGGCGATGAGCTGCTCCTTGCCGATGAAGCCCTGCAGGTAGGCGATCTCCTCCAGGCAGGCCACCTGCAGCCCCTGGCGGTGCTGGAGCGTGCGGACGAACTCGGCCGCCTCCAGCAGGCTGTCATGGGTGCCCGTGTCGAGCCAGGCATAGCCCCGGCTCATGCGCTCCACGTGCAGCTGCCCGCGTTCGAGATACGCCTCGTTGACGCTGGTGATCTCGAGCTCGCCCCGGGCCGAGGGCGTCACCGCCGCGGCGATGTCGAGGACCTGGTTGTCGTAGAAGTACAGCCCCGTCACCGCCCAGGGGCTCTCGGGCTCCACTGGCTTCTCGACGAGGCGCAGGGGCCGCCCGTCCGGGCCGAGGGTGACCACGCCGTAGGCCGAGGGATCGTCGACGTGGTAGGCGAACACCGTGGCGCCGCTCGCGCGCGCCCGGGCCTTGCGCAGCATCTCGCTCATGCCCGAGCCGAAGAACAGGTTGTCGCCCAGCACCAGGGCCACGCTGTCCGCGCCCACGAACTCGCGCCCGATCAGGAAGGCCTGGGCCAGGCCCTCCGGCCGGGGCTGGATCGCGTAGCTGAAGGACAGCCCGAACTGCTCGCCGGTGCCGAACAGGCGCTGGTAGTTGTCCAGGTGCTCGGGGCTGGAGATGATCAGGATCTCGCGGATGCCCGCCAGCATCAGCACCGAGACCGGGTAGTAGATCATCGGCTTGTCGTAGACCGGCAGCAGCTGCTTGTTGATCGACAGCGTGGCCGGGTGCAGGCGCGTGCCCGTGCCGCCGGCCAGAACGATCCCCTTCATGCCTGTGTCTCCGTCGTTGTCCGTTCAGGGCCGACCAGCCGGTCGAGGATGTCGTCGAGGGCCTCGGCCCAGGGGCGCGGCCTCAGGCCGTAGGCGGCCGTCAGGCTCGCGGTCGACAGCACCGAATGGGCCGGGCGCCGCGCCGGGGTCGGGAAGGCGCTGGTGGGAATGGCGTCCACCGGCACGGAACGGCCGCCGCGCCGGGCCGCGCCTGCCACGATGGCGCGGGCAAAGCCGCACCAGGTGGTGGCGCCCGCATTGACGAAGTGATGCGTGCCCGTGGGGGCGGTAGGATCACGGGCCAGCGCCTGGGCGATCTGGGCCAGGCCGGCGGCGAGGTCGCCCGCGCTGGTCGGGCTGCCGTGCTGGTCGTCGACCACGCTGAGGCGCTCGCGCTCGGCGGCGAGCCGCAGCATCGTCTTGACGAAGTTGCCCCGGTGCGGGCTCACCACCCAGGCGGTGCGGAGGATGGCGTGGCGCGGGTTGGCGCTGCGCACCGCGATCTCGCCGGCGGCCTTGCTCGCGCCGTAGACGCTCTGCGGGTCGACCGGCGTATCGGGGGTGCAGGGGGCCTCGGTGCGGCCGTCGAAGACGTAGTCGGTGGAGACGTGGACGAGGGGGATGCCGGCCCGGGCGGTGGCGGCGGCCAGGAGTGCCGGCGCCACCGCGTTCAGGGCCCAGGCCGCGGCGATCTCGCTCTCGGCGCGGTCCACGGCGGTGTAGGCGGCCGCGTTGACCACCGCCGCGTAGGGGCGCTGCGCCAGGGCGGCGTCGATCGCGGCGGCGTCCGTGACGTCGAGGGCGGCCCGGCTCGGGGCGTGCAGGCGGGTGCCCGCGCCCCAGAGCGCCGGTGCCTGCAACTCGGTGCCGACCTGGCCGGTGCCGCCGAGAATGAGGATGTCGCGCGTCTCGGGCATCGGCTCAGGCGCGGCCGGTGGGGGCTGTGCCCAGGCCGAGGCGCTCGCCGGTGTAGCGGCCCTCGCGGATCGGACGCCACCAGGCCTCGTTGGCGAGGTACCAGCGCACGGTCTCCTCCAGGGCCCGCTCGAAGTCCTGGGTCGGATGCCAGCCGAGCTCGGCCTCGGCCTTGGACGGGTCGATGGCGTAGCGCCGGTCGTGGCCGGGCCGGTCGGCGACGGAGGTGATCAGCCGGTCGTGGGGGGCGTGATCCGGGCGCAGGCGGTCGAAGGCGGCGCAGAGCGCGTGGACGACGCCGAGGTTGTTGCGCACCGCGCGCCCGCCGAGCAGGTAGGTCTCGCCGACCCGGCCCCTCTCGAGCACCGCCACGAGGCCGCGGGCATGGTCCTCCACGTGGATCCAGTCGCGCTCGTTCAGGCCGTCGCCGTAGACGGGCAGCGGCTTGCCCTCGAGGGCGTTGAGGATCATCAGGGGGATGAGCTTCTCGGGGAAGTGGCGCGGGCCGTAGTTGTTCGAGCAGTTCGTCACCAGCACGGGCAGGCCATAGGTCTCGTGCCAGGCGCGGGCCAGGTGGTCGGAAGCGGCCTTGGAGGCCGAGTAGGGCGAGCGCGGGTCGTAGCGGCTCGCTTCCGTGAAGAAGCCGTCCGGCGGCAGCGAGCCGTAGACCTCGTCGGTGGAGACGTGGAGGAAGCGGAAGGCCGCCTTGGCCTCGCCGGCGAGCCCGTCCCAGTGGCTGCGGGCCCCGTCGAGCATGACCTGGGTGCCGACCACGTTGGTGCGGATGAAGGCACCCGGATCGGTGATCGAGCGGTCGACATGGCTCTCGGCGGCCAGGTGCATCACCGCCTCGGGCCGGAAGTCGGCGTAGAGGGCGTGCACGGCCCCCGGGTCGCAGATGTCGGCCTCCACCAGGCGGTGGCGCGGGTTGCCCGCCAGCGGCTGGAGCGAGATCGGGTTGGCCGCGTAGGTCAGCGCGTCGAGCGTCGCCACCGCATGTCCGAGCTCCTGCACCAGGTGCAGGACCAGAGCCGATCCGATGAAGCCGCAGCCGCCCGTCACCAAGATGCGCATGGGATGAAAGATCTCTCGAGAAATCGGATCGGGCCGAGCCCGGTGGAGAAGCCTCAGAACAGTGGCGGAAGATCGGCCAGGCGCGGGGCGACCCGGTCCTTGGCCGAGAGCTGGGCGTCGGCCTCGCTCACCGGCCAGGCGATGCCGAGCGCCGGATCGTTCCAGAGCAGGCCGCCATCGTGCTCGGGGCTGTAGACCCCGCCGGCCACCTTGTAGGCCACCATGGTGTCGGGCTCCAGGGTGCAGAAGCCGTGCCCGAAGCCGACCGGGATGTAGAGCTGCTCGCCGCCCTCGGCATCGAGCCGCACGGCTACGTGCCGGCCATAGGTGGGCGAGGCGCGCCGCAGGTCGACGGCCACATCCAGGATGGCACCCGCGAGCACCCGGATGAGCTTGGCCTGGGCCATGGGCGCGCGCTGGAAGTGCAGCCCGCGCACGGTGCCGCGCGGGGCGGAGAAGGACTGGTTGTCCTGGATGAAGACATCCGCGATGCCGGCGCGCGCCAGGATGTCCGCCCGGTAGGTCTCCGAGAACCAGCCCCGCGCGTCGCCGAAGCGCGTCGGCACCACCCGCCGGACCGCCGGAATGTCCGTCACAATCACCTGCATGCCCGGAAGACCTCAAGATCACGAAGCTGTCCCGTCCTTGACGAGCCTGAATCCCAGGCTGTCAAGGATCGGAGGGGGATTTTCAAAGGGGCCGCGATGCGTCGGAGCCGTCCCGAGTCCGCGGCCCTGTTTCCGACACAGGACTTCGCGACAGGAGACGGCGTTTGATGTTGACGGACCTCCTCCTCAGCGCGGGGGATGATCCGGGCGGAAAGTATCGATGATCGCCATTCAGATCATATCCGGAACGTTCGGCGCTGGGCCGGGATCTTACGAATTCGGCGTCTTCGGGCTGCCCGATGGAAGCCTGCGCGGAGTCGAGGACTTGGAGGCCTTGACGCTCGCGCCGCCGGAGCAGGCGGTGCCACGGCGCACCGGTATCGCCCGGGGATTGCGGCAGGCCCTGACGGCCACCGGTCCCCTGCCGAATCCGCTCGGCCTCGCCGCCTCCCTCATGCATGCCGGCCTCGACGTCCTCGGGGGCAACGCGCGGCCGGCCTGGTCCGTCGAGCTTCGATTCCGGGACGGGGTCCACGCTCTGGTCCGGACCGATGCCGAGACGGCCGCGCAGATCGAGCGGGACCGGGAGGTGGTGCAGCGCGCCAGCCTGCGCCTGCCTCTATCCCGCCCGGCAGTACCGCCGGCCGAGACCCAGCCCCAGATGCCCGAAGAGGCGGAGGGCGAGGCCGCCTCGATCGACGCGTCCGTCCCCGATGGGCAGACCCTGGCCTCCCTCTTCGCCTATGAGAAGCGCGGAGGCCGCGTGCGCCGCCTGTCCAAGGCACTCGACGGCGCCTGATCCGCCGCGAGGGTAAGGAGATCAGCCCGTGATGATGCTCACATGGGCCGCAACGACCCTCCAGCCGTCGGGGAAGCGGATCCATGTCTGGCTCTGGCGTCCGATGCGGCCCGGGGCGCTCGACCGGGTGAACAGCGTCATGGCGATCCCGGTATCGGACCCGTAGGTGGTGATCACCGTTTCGCTCAGGTCGCGGGCCAAGCCCTCGGGTGACCGTGCCCGACGGAAGGCGCGGATTGCCTCCATGCCGTACAGGTTCTCGGCCCCGCCGTAGCGGATCGTGCGCGGATCATCGTGGAACAGGGCCTCCAGCGTCGGCACGTCGTTGCGCACCAGGGCCGCCTCGTAGGCCGCGAAGGCGGCCTCCACCTCGGCCTTCACGGTCGGATCGTCGATGATCATCGCGGTCTCGCTCACAGGTTCGCCACGGGGGCGCGGACGACGCCGTCCCGCTCCAACTGGTGCGCCACGCGCAGGGCGTGGTCCTCGCGCCAGGGGGCGGCGATGACCTGAACGCCGAGGGGCAGGCCGTCGTCCAGGCGCACGGGCACCGCCACCACCGGCAGGCCGATGAAGGATATCGGCTGGGTGAACACCCCGATATTGGCCCGCACCGGCAGGGTCACCCCGTCGAGGACGAAGGTGGCCTGGCCCGAACGGGGCGCGCGGCAAGGCGTGGCGGGAGCCAGGATCACGTCGACCTCGCGGAACAGATCGAGGACGGCGGACCGGTACCAGCGGCGGAAGCGCTGCGCACGCTCGACCAGCGGGGCCGGGATCATCGCCCCGGCGATCAGCCGGTCGCGTACAGCCGGATCAAAATCCTCCCCCCGGGTCCGGAGGCGGTCGAGATGGAGGGCAGCTCCTTCGGCTGCCGTGATGAGGTAGGCCGCCGCCCGGGCGCGGGCCGCCTCCGGAATCGCGACGCTGCGCGTGACGCCGAGGGCCCGGGCGATGGCGGCCACCGCCGCAAACGCCTCGGCGTCGCCACCGCGCGCGAAGTAGCCGCCCGCAACCGCAACGCGCAGGTTCCCGAGCCCGTCGGTGAGGTGAGACAGGGCCGGCTCTGCGGGGCGCGTCGTGGCCACCGGGTCGTCCGGGTCCGGCCCCTGCATGGCGTCGTAGCTCAGGGCGAGGTCCGTGACGCTGCGCGCCATGGGCCCGACATGGTCGAGGCTGCCCACGAAGGGAAAGCTGCCCGCCCGGGTCAGGCGGCCGTAGGTGGGTTTGAGGCCGAAGCAGCCGCAGAAGGTGGAGGGGACACGGATCGAGCCGTTGGTGTCGGAGCCGAGGGCGATCGGCACCAGCCCGGCCCCGACGGCCCCTCCCGAGCCTCCGGACGAGCCGCCGGACATGTGACCGAGATCGTGCGGGTTCCGGGTCGGTCCGTCATGGACGTTCTCGCCGGTGAAATCGTAGGCGTACTCGCCCATGTTGAGGCCGCCGACGAGGATCGCGCCCGCCGCCTCCATGCGGCGCACCAGGGCGGCATCGCGCTCCGCCGGGGCCCGATCGCGGTTGATCTTCGCGCCGGCCCGGGTCGGCAGACCGGCGATGTCGAACAGATTCTTGACCGCAAAGGGAACGCCAGCCAGCGGCCCCAGGGGCTCACCCCGGCCCCGGGCCGCATCCAGGGCCTCGGCGCGGGCCTGGGCGCGCGCGGCGAGAATGTCCGTGAAGGCGTTCACCGCGCCGTCGACCCGCGCGATGCGCGCCAGGGTCGCGGCGACGTTCGCGCAGGCGCTGGTGGTCCCATCCCGAAACGCCGTCGCCAGCGCCTCAGCCGTCATCGTGCTCGGATCGTGCATCGTGTCCGGACCGCTCATGCTTCGTAGACCGGGGCGGCTTCCGCCTCGTCGGGCAGGGAAAACTCGGCCACATGCGCGGCGGTCGCGCGCAGGACGGCGAGATTGCTGCCGATGGCGCCGATCCAGGCCGGATCGAGGGGAATCGCGAGCAGCCCGGCTGCCGCTTCGATGTAGGCGTCGAGGCCGCCAGTGGACGGGTCGTTGCGCTCCGACATGGGCTTTCTCCCAGTGATGTCCCTCCGCGCGACCGGAACGCCGGCGGCGTGGCGGGGAGTTCTTCTGCCGGCAGGGCGGCGTGGGTCGAGGGCGGGATTCGCGGCGCGATGGCCGCCGCCCGCGCGGCCCCAACGAGCTGCCCGGCCACCCGGGTGTAAGCAAGCGCCAGGCCGGGCGTCACCGCGGGCCTGTGCGGAAAGCCGGAAACGATGGGGGCCGAACAGCGCAGGCCGCGGCACCCGCCCTTAGCGTGCGCCGCCGAGGGCTTCGACCACCGCCGCCGAGGAGGAGACCCAGCCGAAGATGCCGCCCTGGGCGGCGATCATCGCGAGGCCGACCCGGTGGAACTCGGGGCGGTAGGAGGCGCAGCCATCCCCGATCGCCACGCAGCGGTAGCCGCGGTCGTTGGCCTCGCGGATCGTCGTGTGCACGCAGACCTCGGTGGTCACCCCGCAGACCAGCAGGGTCGCGATGCGGCGGGCGGAGAGGACCGCGCCGAGATCGGTGGCGTAGAAGGCGCCCTTCCCGGGCTTGTCGATGACCACCTCGCCCCGGATCGGCGCCAGTTCGGGAACGATGGCGTGGCCCGGTTCGCCGCGGATCAGGATGCGCCCCATCGGACCCGGCGCGCCGATGCGCGCGGTGGGCGTCCCTCGCTCCAGCTTGGCCGGCGGCGCATCGGAGAGGTCGGGCTTGTGGCCCTCCCGCGTGTGCACGATGAGAAGGCCGGCACTCCGCGCCGCCGCCAGCACCGCCCGGATCGGGGGCACCGCCGTCTGCAGCAGGGTGACGTCGTTGCCGAGGGTCTCGCCGAAGCCGCCCGGCTCCAGGAAGTCGCGCTGCATGTCGATGATGACCAGTGCGGTGGTCGCCGGATCGAAGGTCAGAGGGGCGGGGTCGGCCGCGATGACGGGAAGCATGCTCGGGGCACCGGGCCGGAGGGCGCGCGACCCGGGAGGGACGGCGTCGCGTTCCGCCCCGATCCCGAATCTTCGGTAATCATGGATGCAGGGTCCGCCGGAGACACGCCCAAATGATGCGCGGCGCTGCATCCTTCCCATGCAGGTTGGCCCGGCCCGCGCCTCGGCGCCTCAGGCGCAACGAGGCTTGCCCGCCGGGAGGCAGGACCGATTTCCGGACGGGACGCACCCACGTCGCGTTTCCCAAGCGGTCGCGTCCCGTCGGACGCGAGAGACCAGGCGGCGTATGGCCGCCAAGACCACTCGGCCACGAAGGCGCGGAATCGGCGGTCCGGGGCGCGTGCCCCGGGGCAGCGGCGCCGTGGGAGATGGACGCCGCGATGCCCAACAACGATGCAACCCTGGCTAGAAATTAGACCATATGGTCTAACTCGTATTCGTCCTGTGGCGATTCCCCGTCGCGCGCCTGCCGATGTTCGAGCCCGCGAAGGGTCGTTCCCGCAGGGCGAACCGAGGCAATGTTGCGCCTATGCATCACCCCGTCTGGTTGTGTGGGAAGGCCGAGCGGGTGGCACATCGGTTGCGGTCAATTGCCCCAACGGGTGCTTAATCCCGGGGGGACTTTATCGATGATCGCGACATTCACACGACCGCTGGTGGCCGCCGCTCTGAGCCTCGCCACCCTGATGCCGGCCCTGGCCGCGGACCTCGCCAAGGAGAAGGCGCCGGTCGCACCCGTGGAGGTGCCCTCCGGGTTCTTCCTGTTCTCCGACACGCAGATCAGCTACCGCTACCAGTTCCCGGCCGCCAGGCCCGGCTCCCAGATCCAGCGCGCCGACGGCAGCTTCCGCAACCAGGACGCGCCGAAGCACATCCTCAACATCTCGCACGCCGATGCCTGGGCCTACGGCACCAATTTCTTCACCCTCGACATCCTCAAGTCGGGGTCGCAATTTTCGGCGGGCACCACCGACGGCTTCGGCGTGCCGACCTTCTACGATTACGGGAACACCGAGGCCTACGGCCTCTACCGCGGAACCCTGAGCCTGAACGCCCTGACCGGGACGAAGGCCTTCGTGGTGCCCGGCATCATCAAGGACGTGTCGCTCGCCTACGGCTTCGATGCCAATGCGCAGAACGATGCCTTCGGTTCCAAGAAGCGCGACGTGGTCGGCGGTCTGAACTTTGCATTCGACGTCCCGGCCGGGTTCCTCAGCGCCTCGGTCCATGCCTACAAGGAGTGGAATCGCAACGGCTTCAACGTCGCTCCGAACCGGGATACCAGTTTCAACACGGTCCCGGAATTCGAGATCGTCTACAGCTTCCCGCTCGCCTTCACGGGTCTGCCGCTCAGCATCGCGGGCTTCAACAACATCGTCCTGCCCAAGGGGCGCGGTGTGAACGATCCGTCCGCCTTCGCCACCAACCCGAAGACGGGTCTCGAATTCCTGTCGCGGACCAACCTCGTCCTCGATGTCGGCAAGCTGATCTACGACCAGCCGAACCGGGTCGACGTCTTCATCGGCTTCCAGTACTGGCTCAACAAGTTCGGCAACATCGAGCGCGCCAACTTCAAGGGGACCGAAGAGAAGAGCTTCCTGGCCGGCGTCTCCTTCCACGTCTTCTGAGGGCTGGCACCTGTTCTCACGACGGGCCCCTTGCCCGGAACGACCATCCACGCAAGCGATGGTCTGCATGACGAGGCCGGATTTCCATCCGGCCTCCGGATTTCCGGACGGGCCATGGTGATGGCCGGTCCACATCGAGGGAACACCGGATCAGCATGGTCGAGACCCCCGCGACGCGACGTCTCTGGATCCGCAACCCGCTGGCGATCCTGGCGCCGGATTCCGCCGGGGGCCTCGTCGTCGCGGGCTCCCGCATCGTCGAGCGGGTGCCCGCGGGAGGCATGCCCGCCGCGCCCGTCGACGAGATCTTCGACGCCGGCCGCCACGTGGTCGTCCCGGGCCTCGTCAACACCCATCACCACTTCTTCCAGACGCTCACCCGCGCCCATCCGGCGGCGATCAACAAGCCGCTCTTTCCCTGGCTGAAGGCGCTCTACACGGTCTGGGATAGGATCACCCCCGAGGCGTTCCGGCTGGCGACGCGTCTCGCCTACACCGAGCTGCTGCTCTCCGGCTGCACCACGGCCGGCGATCACCATTACCTCTTCCCGAAGGGGCTGGAATCCTCCGTCGACATTCAGGTGGAGGAGGCCGGGCCTGTCGGGATCCGCGCCTTCGTCACCCGCGGCTCGATGAGCCTGTCCGAGCGCGACGGCGGCCTGCCGCCCGAATGTCTGACCCAGGACGACGACACCATCCTGGCCGACAGCGAACGGGTGCTGCGCCTGTTCCACGACCCCAAGCCCGGCGCGATGGTGCAGATCGGGCTGGCCCCCTGCTCGCCCTTCAACGTGACGAAGCGGCTGATGCGCGAGAGCGCGGCGCTGGCCGAGCGCCACGATTGCCGCCTGCACACCCATCTCGGCGAGACGCTCGACGAGGACCGCTACTGCGTCGAAATGTTCGGCCAGCGCCCGGTGGACTACCTCGAGGAGGTCGGCTGGATGGGCCCGCGCACCTGGCTCGCCCACGGCATCCACTTCAACGACGCCGAGGTGAAGCGCCTCGGCGCGGCCGGCGTCGGCGTCTGCCACTGCCCGACCTCGAACATGACGCTGGCCTCCGGCCAGTGCCGGACCTGTGAGCTGGAGGCCGCCGGCAGCCCCGTCGGCCTCGGCGTTGACGGGGCGGCCTCGAACGACAGCTCGAACCTGATGGAGGGCGTCCGTCACGCCCTGATGATCAACCGTCTGACCTACGGGGCCGAGGCCGTGACCCATCTCGACGCTCTGCGCTGGGCGACGGAGGGGTCCGCGGCCTGCCTCGGTCGGACCGATATCGGACGGATCGCGGAGGGGTGCGAGGCGGACCTGGCTCTTTTCACCCTCGACGAACTGCGCTTCTCCGGCGCGCACGATCCGCTGGCCGCCCTGGTGCTCTGCGGCGCTCACCGGGCCGACCGGGTGATGGTGGCGGGGTCGTGGCGCGTGGTCGACGGCCAGCCTCTCGGGATGGAGACCGGCCAGCTGCGCGAGGCCCATACCCGCCTCGCCCACGCGCTGTTCGGGACGCTCTAGCGTGGCCCCCGTCGTCCCCCCTGCCCGCACGGAGGGGCCGACGCCTCTCTTCGGCGCGTACGGCATCGTCAAGCGCTTCGGCGCCTTCACGGCCAATGACGGGGTCGATCTCGAGATCCGGGCCGGCGAGATCCACGCCCTGCTGGGCGAGAACGGCGCCGGCAAGTCGACCCTGATGAAGATCCTCTACGGGCTCCTGGAGCCCACCGAAGGGGTCGTCACCCATCGGGGCGATGTCGTGCGCCTCGCCCATCCGGAGGCCGCCCGCGCCCTCGGCATCGGCATGGTGTTCCAGCATTTTTCGCTCTGCGAGAATCTGACGGTCGCCGAGAACATCGCCCTGGTGATGCCCAAGGGCCTGGGCGGCCGAGCCCTGAAGGCCCGGATCGCGGCGGTCGGGACGACCTACGGCCTGCACCTCGACCCCGACCGGCCAGTCTGGTCGCTCTCGGCCGGCGAGCGCCAGCGCATCGAGATCATCCGCTGCCTGCTGCAGGACCCCAAGCTCGTGATCCTCGACGAGCCGACCTCGGTGCTCACCCCGGGCGAGGCCGAATTGCTGTTCACCGTTCTGGAGCGCCTGCGCGACGAGGGCCGGGCGCTTCTCTACATCTCGCACCGCCTCGACGAGGTGCGCCGGCTGTGCTCGCGCGCCACCATCCTGCGCGGCGGCCGGGTGGTGGGGGCCTGCGATCCCCGCGCCGAGACCGCCCGCTCTCTCGCCGCCCTGATGGTGGGGGCACAGGTAGGCGCGGTGACGGCGCCCGCCGGCGTGGCGACCGGGCCGGAGCGCCTGGTCCTGTCCGGGCTCACCCTCCCCGCCCCCGGCCTGCACGGCACCGCCCTCGATGGCATCTCGCTGAGCGTGCGCGGCGGCGAGATCGTCGGCCTCGCCGGGATCGCCGGCAACGGGCAGGCGGAGCTGTTCGACGCCCTCTCGGGCGAGACCCTGGCGCCGGAACCCGGCATGGTGCGGTTCGACGGCGTCGAATCCGGGCGCCTCGGCATCACCGCCCGGCGGCGGGGCGGCGCCGGCTTCGTGCCCGAGGAGCGCAACGGCCATGGCGCCGTGCCGACCCTGAGCCTGTCCGACAACGCGATTCTGTCGCGCCACGCCACGGCGCGCCTGAGCCGCTTCGGCGTCCTGCGCCGCGCGGCCGCCAAGGCCCTGGCCCGGGACGTGGTCGCGGCCTTCGACGTGCGCAAGGCGGGCCCCGATCCCGCCGCCGGCACCCTGTCGGGCGGCAACCTGCAGAAATACCTGATGGGACGCGAGATCCTGGCCGAGCCCGGCATCCTCGTGGTCAACCAGCCGACCTGGGGCGTCGACGCCCTGGCGGCCGCCCATATCCGGCAGGCGCTGCTCGACCTCGCGGCCCGCGGCGCCGCCGTGCTGGTGATCAGCCAGGACCTCGACGAACTGTTCGCGATCACCGGCCGCATCGCCGTGCTGCATCACGGCACCCTGTCGCCGGCGGCGCCGGCCGCCGAGACCACCCGCGAGGCCCTGGGGCTGCGCATGGGCGGGGCGACGCCGGCCGAGGATCCGGTGACGGGCGCGCCGGACCACGCCCGGGAGGCGGCCCATGCGCATTGACCTGACGCCGCGCACCGGCCGGTCGGCCCTGATGGACGCGCTCTCGCCCATGCTGGCCTTCCTGGCCGCGCTGGTGATCGGCGGGCTCGTCGTGGCCGCCCTGGGCCGCTCGCCGGCCGCCGCCGTCGTCACCTACTTCGTGGCGCCCCTGAGCGAGGTCTGGTCGCTGCAGGAGGTGGCCATCAAGGCCGCGCCGCTCGCCCTCATCGCCACCGGCCTCGCCTTCTGCTACCGCGCCAACATCTGGAATATCGGGGCCGAAGGGCAGTTCGTCGTCGGCGGCCTGTTCGGCGGTTGGATCGGCGTCGCCGCGCACGGGATCCCCGGCGACCCCCTCTGGGTGCTGCCCCTGATGCTTCTCGTCGGCACGGGGGCCGGCATGGTCTACGGGCTGATCCCCGCCCTCCTCAAGGTGCGCCTCGGCGTCTCCGAGATCCTCACCAGCCTGATGCTGGTCTACGTGGCCGAACTGCTGCTCGACTACATGGCGCGCGGCCCCTTGCGCGATCCAGCGGGCTTCAACTTCCCCCAGAGCGTCACCTTCGACGACGCTGCCCGCCTGCCCTACCTGATGGAGGGCGGCACCCTGCATGCCGGCGTCGCCCTCGCGCTGGCGGTCGTGGTCCTCGCCACCCTGGTGCTCGGCCGCACCCTGTTCGGCTTCGCCGTGCGGGTGGTGGGGGCGAGCCCGCGCGCGGCCCGCTTCGCCGGCTTCGGCGACGCACGCCTGACGCTCGCGGTCTTCGCCGTCTCCGGCGCCGCCGCGGGGCTGGCCGGCATCAGCGAGGTGGCGGGCCGGATCGGCCAGCTCCAGCCCTCGATCTCGCCGGGCTACGGCTTCACCGCCATCATCGTGGCCTTCCTGGGACGGCTCTCGCCGATGGGGATCCTGGTGGCGGCCCTGGTCATCGCCCTGACCACCATCGGGGGCGAGGGCGCGCAGATCGACCTGAAACTCCCCCTCGACCTGACCCGGGCCTTCCAGGGCCTGCTGCTCGCCCTGGTGCTCGGGGCCGACGCGCTGTCGCGCTACAGGGTCCGCTTCGTGCCGGGAGCGACCGCGTGACCGTTCATGGCCTGACCCTCGACATCGTCCAGATGGTGCTCGTCACCATCGTGGCCGCCGCCACCCCGCTGATGATCGCGGCGCTCGGCGAACTCGTGGCCGAGCGCGCGGGCGTGCTCAACCTCGGCGTCGAGGGCATGATGGTGCTGGGCGCCGCCGCCGGTTTCGCGGTGGCGGTGGAAACCGGCTCGACCTTCGTCGGCGCAGTGGCCGGCGCTGGGGCGGGCCTCGCCCTCTCGGCCCTGTTCGGCCTCCTCACGGTGGTGCTGAGCGCCAACCAGGTCGCCTCCGGACTCGCCATGACGATCCTGGGTCTCGGGCTCTCGGGCCTCGTCGGGGCCTCCTATGTCGGCCTCAAGCGCGATCCGGCGCCGCATCTCGCCCTGCCCGGCCTCACTGACCTGCCCGGCCTCGGCCGCCTGCTCTTCGGGCAGGACGGCTTCGTCTATCTCGCCTTCGCGCTGGCGGCCGGGGTGTCGTGGTTCCTGTGGCGCACCCGCGCCGGCCTGATCCTGCGGGCCATCGGCGACGACCACACCGCCACCCACGCGCTGGGCCTGCAGGTGCGCAGGGTGCGCTTCCGCGCGGTGCTGTTCGGCGGCGCCTGCGCGGGTCTGGCCGGGGCCTACCTGTCGCTGTCCTACACCCCGTTCTGGGCGCCCGCGATGACGGCCGGGCGCGGCTGGATCGCCCTGGCCCTCGTTGTCTTCGCCTCGTGGCGCCCGTTCCGGGTGCTGGCCGGCGCCCTGCTGTTCGGCGGCGCCACGGTGCTTCAGCTCAACGCCCAGGCCGCCGGCCTCGGCCTGCCGGGGCAGGCGCTCTCCGCGCTGCCCTACCTTGCCACCATCCTGGCCCTGGTCTTGCTCTCCCTCGGCAGGCGCCGGGGCGGCTCCCTCGCCCCGGCGGCCCTTGGCCGGGTCTTCACCCCGCACCGGTAGGCGCGCACTCTCGAAGGATCTTTGAACGATGCGGATCGTGCAGGGGGCCCTGGTGGCCGTTCTCGCCCTCGGACTCGGGGGCGCGCAGGCACAGGAGAAGAAGCCCGTCGAGAAGCTGAAGGTCGGCTTCGTCTATGTCGGCCCGGTGGCCGATTACGGCTACTCGTACCAGCACGACCAGAGCCGCAAGGCGCTCGCCGCGGCGCTGGGCGACAAGGTCGAGACCAGCTTCGTCGAGAACGTGCCGGAGGCCGACAGCGAGCGCTCCATCGAGAGCTTCGCGCGCTCCGGCTACGGCCTGATCTTCACCACCTCGTTCGGCTTCATGGAGCCGACCCTCAAGGTCGCCAAGAAATTCCCGAAGGTGAAGTTCGAGCACGCCACCGGCTACAAGCGGGCGCCCAACGTCTCGACCTACTCGGCCCGCTTCTACGAGGGCCGCTACGTCTGCGGCGTGATCGCCGGGCGCCTCTCGAAGACGGGCACGTTGGGCTACATCGCCTCGTTCCCGATCCCCGAGGTGGTGAGCGGCATCAACGCCTTCATGCTCGGCGCCCAGTCGGTGAACCCCGACATCAAGATTAAGATCGTCTGGGTGAACACCTGGTTCGACCCGGGCAAGGAGGCGGAGGCCGCCAAGGCGCTGCTGGCCCAGGGCGCCGACATCCTGTCGCAGCACACCGATTCCGCCGCGCCGTTGCAGGAGGCGGAGAAGCAGGGCAAGCTCGCCTTCGGACAATCCTCGGACCAGATGCGCTTCGCCCCCAAGGCCCAGCTCACCTCCATCGTCGACGACTGGGACGGCTACGTCGTCGGCGAGGCCAAGGCCGTCCTCGACGGCACCTGGAAGAGCCACGACACCTGGGGCGGCATCAAGGACGGCATGGTCGTGCTGGCGCCCTTCGCCAACATGCCCGACGACGTGAAGGCCCAGGCCGAGACCACCAAGAAGGCGATCGCGGACGGCACGCTCCTGCCCTTCCACGGCCCCGTCTTCAAGCAGGACGGCAGCGAGGCGGTGAAGGCCGGCGAGAACGCTCCCGATCCGATGATCCTCGGCATGAACTGGTACGTGAAGGGCATCAGCGACACGCTGCCGCGATAGGGGGTTCGAGAGCCCTCTCCCACCGCGGGGAGAGGGACCGGTGTTCGACGAAGAGGTCGCATGAGACACGCCATCCGCTTCCTCCTCGGGCCCGACGCGCGCACGATCGAGGCCTGCGACCCGACTCTGACGGTGCTCGACTGGCTGCGCGGTCCCGAGCGGCTGATCGGGACCAAGGAGGGCTGCAACGAGGGGGATTGCGGGGCCTGCACCGTGGTGGTGGTCCGCCCCGAGGGGCCGTCCGGCGCCGAGCGCCTGCGCTACTGCGCGGTGGATGCCTGCATCACCTTCCTGGGGATGCTCGACGGCTGCCAGCTCCTCACCGTGGAGCACCTGCGTGGGGCCGACGGCACCCTCCATCCGGTCCAGCGCCTGATGGTGGAGGAGCACGGCTCGCAATGCGGCTTCTGCACGCCGGGCTTCGTCATGTCGCTGTTCGCGATGACCAAGGATTCTCCTACCAAGGACCTGCTCGCCGAGACCGGCCCGCTCCGAACCTCGGCGAGCCCCATCGACGACGCGCTCGCGGGCAACCTCTGCCGCTGCACCGGCTACGCTCCCATCGTGCGCGCGGCCGAGCGTGCGTTGGCCGCGCCGGAAGCGGATACCTTCGATGCCGCCCACGACGCCACCCTCGCCCGGCTGCTGGCCCTGCGCGACGACGAGACCGTGGCGGTCTCCGGGCCGAAGGGCCGCTTCTTCGCCCCCGCCACCCTTCCGGCGCTCGTCGATCTCATGGCCGAGCACCCCCAGGCGACGATTGTGGCCGGGGCCACCGACGTCGCCCTCTGGGTGACCAAGGGCCTGCGCGTCCTCGACCCGGTGATCTGGCTCGGGCGGGTGCGAAGCCTGCGCGTCGTGGGCGAGGGCCCCGATCACCTGTATCTCGGAGCCGGCGTGAGCCTCTCCGAGGCCGGCACGCACCTCGCCGGCCTGCACCCGGATCTCGGGGAGCTCTTCCGCCGCCACGGCGCCGCCCAGACCCGCAATGCCGGCACCCTCGGCGGTAACATCGCCAACGGCTCGCCCATCGGCGACGCGGCGCCGGCCCTGATCGCCCTCGGGGCGAGCCTCCATCTCATCGGCCGTGGCAGCGAGCGCGAGATTCCCCTCGAAGACTTCTTCGTCGCCTATGGCCGGCAGGACCTGCGTCCGGGCGAGTTCGTCGCCGGGGTGCGGGTGCCGAAGCTCGGCCCGGAGACGGTCTTTCGCGCCTACAAGATCTCGAAGCGCTTCGACGAGGACATCTCCGCCGTCCTCGGCGCCTTCCGGCTGACCGTCGACGCTGGCACGACCCGGCAGGCCCGCATCGCCTACGGCGGCATGGCGGGCACCCCGAAGCGGGCCGTCCAGGCCGAGGCCGCGCTCATGGGCCAGTCCCTCGACCCGGCCGTCATCCCCGCCTTCAAGGCGGCGGTGGCCCGGGATTTTACGCCCCTCTCGGACATGCGGGCCTCGGCCGCCTACCGCCTCCAGGTCGCCGGCAACCTCATCGAGCGGCTGATCCACGAGGCCGCGCCGGAGGCCCCGGAAACCCGCCTCGCCACCGTCGGAGCGCCGGCCCATGCTTGATCGCACGCCTCCGGCCCCGAAGGTGGACGACCGGATCGCGGGCGGCGCCCACACGCCGCGCATCCACGACAGCGCCGCCCGACACGTCAGTGGCTCGGCCCTCTACATCGACGACATGGCCGAGCCGGCCGGCCTGCTCCACGTCTGCCTGGGGCTGAGCGAACGCGCTCATGCCCGCCTCGTCTCGGTGGATCTGGCGCCCGTGCGGGGCGCCGAGGGCGTGGTCGCGGTGTTCACCGGCGCCGACGTGCCGGGCGTCAACGAGATCTCCTCCTCGCACCGGGACGACGAGCCGATGCTGGCCGAGGACACGGTGTCGTATGTCGGCCAGCCGATCTTCGCGGTGGCGGCCCTGACCCGCAATGCGGCGCGCCGCGCCGCCCGCTTGGCCGTGATCGCCTACGAGGATCTGGACCCCGTCCTCACCTACCGGCAAGCGCGGGCGGACGGAAAACTCGTCTGGCCGCCCATGACCCTGAAGCGCGGCGATTCCGACGCGGGGCTCGCCGAGGCCCCGGGTATCGTCCGCGGCCGGATGGCGATCGGCGGCCAGGAACACTTCTACCTCGAGGGCCAGATCGCCCTGGCGATCCCGGGTGAGGACGACGAGGTCACGGTCCACACCTCGACCCAGCACCCTTCCGAGGCCCAGGCCCTCGTCGCCAAGGTGCTGGGCACGGTGAATTCGGCCGTGACCGCCGAGGTCCGTCGGATGGGCGGCGGCTTCGGCGGCAAGGAGAGCCAGTCGAACCTGTTCGCCTGCGTGGCGGCCCTGGTGGCCAAGACGACCGGCCGCGCCGCCAAGATCCGGCCCGACCGCGACGACGACATGGTCATCACCGGCAAGCGCCACGATTTCGAGGTCGACTACCTCGTGGGGCACGACGCGGACGGGAAGATTCTCGCCGTCGACATGCAGCTCGCCGCCCGCTGCGGCTGGGCCGCCGACCTGTCGGGGCCGGTCACCGACCGGGCCCTGTTCCATGCCGACAACTGCTACCACTACCCGGCGGTGCACCTGACCTCGCGGCCCTACCGCACGAACACCCAGTCCAACACCGCCTTCCGGGGCTTCGGCGGGCCCCAAGGCATGGTGGCGGCCGAGCGGGTGATCGAGGAGGTGGCCTATGCCTGCGGCCTCGACCCGCTGGAGGTGCGCAAGCGCAACTTCTACGGCACCGAGAGCGACAACGTCACGCCGTACCACCAGACCATTGCCGACAATTGCATCCGGGATCTGGTGGCCAAGCTGGAAGCGGACTGCGATTACGCCGCCCGCCGCGCGGCTTTGCATGCGGCGAACGAAACCAGCCCGGTGATCAAGCGCGGCCTCGCCCTGACGCCGGTGAAGTTCGGCATCTCCTTCACCTCCACCGCCTACAACCAGGCCGGCGCCCTGGTGCACATCTACAACGACGGCTCGGTCGGCTTGAATCACGGCGGCACCGAGATGGGCCAGGGGCTCTACGTCAAGGTCGCGCAGGTGGTGGCGGAGGAATTCCAGATCGATGCCGACCGGGTCCGCATCACCGCGACCACGACGGGCAAGGTGCCCAACACCTCGGCCACGGCCGCATCGTCGGGGGCCGACCTCAACGGCATGGCGGCCCGCGCCGCCGCCCAGACCCTGAAGGGCCGCCTCGTGGCCTTCGCAGTCGAGGCCTGGAGCGTCGCGCCCGAGACGGTGCTGTTCCTGCCGAATCGGGTCCGGGTCGGCAACCAGGAGATCGCCTGGGCCACGCTGATCCACAAGGCCTACCTCGCCCGCATCCAGCTCTCCGCCACGGGCTTCTACAAGACGCCGACCATCCATTGGGACCGGGAGGCCGGCCGGGGCCACCCGTTCTACTACTTCGCCTACGGCGCGGCCTGCGTGCAGGCGGCGGTGGACACCCTGACCGGCGAGTACCGGATCGAGCGGGCCGACATCCTGCACGATTGCGGCCGTTCCCTGAACCCGGCGGTGGATCGGGGCCAGATCGAGGGCGGCTTCATCCAGGGGCTCGGCTGGCTCACCACCGAGGAGCTGTGGTGGGACGGCAAGGGCGCTTTGCGCACCCACGCCCCCTCCACCTACAAGATCCCGGCCTGCGGCGACCGCCCGCGCATCTTCAACGTGGCGCTCTACGAGAACCAGAACCGAGAGGCGACGATCTACCGTTCGAAAGCGGTGGGCGAGCCTCCGCTGATGCTCGGCATCGCCGGCCTGCACGCCCTCTCGGATGCGGTGGCGAGCGTCGCCGGCCACCGGTACTGCCCCCGCCTCGATGCCCCGGCGACCCCGGAGCGCGTCCTCGACGCCGTCGACCGGATGCGGGCGCTGGCAGACGCGCAATCTGCGCAGCCGTGAGCGCCGATTCGTCGGAGGCGCTGTCGGAAGCCCTGGCGACCGCCCTCGCGGCGGGCGAGCCGGCGGCCCTCGTCGCCCTGTCGGAGGCGCGGGGCTCGACGCCGCGCGCGGCGGGCACCGCCATGCTGGTGATGCCCGAACGGGTCGCCGGCACCATCGGGGGCGGCACCTATGAATGGTCGGGCATCGCCCGCGCCCGGGCGCTTCTGGCGGCGGGCGAGGCCGAGGCGATCCTGCGCAGGCCCCTGGGACCCGAGACCGGCCAGTGCTGCGGCGGGCACGTGACCCTGGTGATCCACCGGGCCGATGCCGGTACGCTTGCCGCCCTCCGGGCTTCGGAGGCCGAATCCGCCGCACGGGCGCCCCTGGTGATGATCTACGGCGCGGGCCATGTCGGGCGCGCCCTGGCCCTGGCGCTCGATCCGCTGCCCCTCCGTACGCGGATCATCGATGACCGGCCCGAGGAGATCGCACGGGTGTCGGGCGCGCGCGTCGCGCGGATCGTCGGCTCGGCCAGCGCCGCGGCGGAAGCCGCACTGCCCGGAGCCGCCCACGTGGTGGTCACCCACAGCCACGCCCTCGACAGCCTGATCTGCGCCAGCCTGCTGGAGGCGAACACCTTCGCGTATCTCGGCCTGATCGGGTCCGCCACGAAGCGGGCAACCTTCCTCGGCGCCTTTCGGGCGATGGGCCTGGACGAGGCCGCGCTGGCTCGCCTCGTCTGCCCGATAGGCGGGACGCGGGTGCGCGACAAGCGCCCCGCGGTCATCGCCGCCCTGGCGGCGGCCGAACTCCTCGCCGCCTTGGCGTCCTGAGCCTCAGGGACGTCCGGGTGGTGGGGGAGGCGCCTCGGTGCCGTGCACCGGCCGCTCCTCGATCGGAATGCCGCCGGCCCGGGGCGGAACCGGAATCGCGTCGCCGCTGCGGATCGCCTCCGCCTCGTTGCGGGGGCCGGCCCGCCCCTCGGTTCCCCCCGGGGCGGTGGCAGCCTCCATGCCGGCGGGCGCGCCGGCGCCCTGGGCCAGGACCGGTCCGGCAAGGCCGAGGGAGAGGCTGAGAAGGCTGAGCACACGGATCATGCGGTCTGGTTTCCTGGAAGCGGATGGTCGAGGCGGTTTCAACGGTGGCGGCGGGTGAGCGCCGGCTGGTGGCGGGCCTTGTGCCGGTGTCGGAAGGCGGAGCGGCCGCGCAGGCCGCCTGGGGCGGTGACCCGGGGCTGGCCCCCCGGCGCGATCAGGGTGCCCTGGGCCCGGGCGGCCGGGGCAAACATCAGGGGACCCGTCAGGAGCAGCGCCGCGGCAAGACCGCGCACCATCAGGGTCCGAACCGAAAGCCGATGCGTCAAATCCCATCCTCCCTGCGCCCCACGTGACCGGGGGCGATCAAGTTGCACGCAAAGGACATGCCGGAGCGGACTGAAATCACAAGGCTTTGTCACATCGTGCCGATGCCGCAGTCTCGGACCGCTCAGCTGCCGCGATAGGTCTGGTAGCTCCACGGGCTCGCCACCAGGGGCACGTGGTAATGCCCTTCCGGATCGGCGACCCCGAAGCGCAGCGTGACGATGTCGAGGAAGGGCGGTTCGGGCAGGCCCGGACAGGTGGCGCGGAAGTGATCGCCGATGCGGAAACGCAGCTCGTAGGCGGCCACCGGAACGGGGCGTCCGCCGATCAGCGGCGCATCGGTGCGCCCGTCGGCATTCGTCACCGTCCGGGCGACCAGCACGGTCTCGGTCTCCGACACCCATTCGTGGAGCTCCACCGGGATTCCCGGCGCGGGCCGGCCCGCCACGGTGTCGAGGACGTGGGTGGAGATCCGGCCCGTGACGCGCGGCGCGCCCGGCCCGCTCACCAGGGTGCCGAGGCGAAGGGCGGCGATGCGGAACACCTCTGCGAGGGCGGTCCGGCGCTCGCTCTCCGGGTCGGCGGCGAGGCGTGCCTGAAAGGTGCGCAGCAACGAGGCGCGACCGTGGCGCTTGACGCAGAGGATGAAGGGAAACCCGAAGGTCCGGCCATAGGCCGCATTCAGCGCCGCGAACCGCGCGTCTTCCGCCTCCGAGAGCCGATCGAGGCCGGCGGCCGCCTGCTCGGCGATGGAGTCGGGGGCGATCGTGCCGGCGTGGGCCGCACGCCCGGCCAGCTCGGGATGGTTGGTGAGAAGGGCGTGGCGGGCCGCCTCGGGCGCGGCGTCGACCGCCTCCTGCAGGGCGGCGAGCAGGGCCTGGACGGTGGGGAACGGCCGCTTCGCGGCGGCGACCTCGGCGACCCAGGGCGCGTGCTCGAACACGGCCCCGAGGGCGGCAACGAAATCGCCGTGCGAGGCCTGGTTCAGGGCGTCGAGGGTCGGCATCGCGGATCCATCCTGCGTAAGGTCGGAGGGCCGTGGAAGCCTTAGCAGGCAGCGGGCCATCCGGCGCGGGCGCGTCGCCGCGCAAGGATCGCCAGGCGCGTGAAAATGTGGTCTGGCCGGCGCTCCCGCTCGATCGATGAATGCCGGACGGGCAGCGAGGCCAGCCATGATCCGCAAGACGCACCTTCCGCCCGACGCGACGCTGATCCAAGTCGCCGGTGAGCTCGCCGAGCCCGAGGAGTACCTGCGCCGGCTCCTCGGGAACATGCGATTCTGTCAGAAACGGCACGGCGACGCCCTGGTGCGGATCGGGGTGACCGGGAAGGGCAAGGGCCGGGGTCTCAGCCCCTCTTACCGGATCGACTACCGGGTGGACGGGGTCGAGACGGTCTTCAACGGATTCGGAGGCACCTCGCACAGCGCCTTCACCGAAACCAACGTCCGCGAGACGAACTGGAGCCGGGCCCACGCGACGATCCAGGAGGTCCAGCGCCTCTACGACGACCTGCGCAAGGGCCCTCCCCGCGCACCGTGAGCCTGCCGGAGACTCCCGTCCGTCGCCTGCCGATCCGACTTCAGGCGAAGGAGGGATCGGCATTTGGCGGAACTGTATGAATTCATACAGTCGAAAGTCTGCTGTGTGAAATGAAGGAAGGCTCGATGCTCAATTCTATAGCAAGCGATCAGCTGTTTCGGGTCGATTAAAGGTTGCATGTCAGATCTCACGGACCAGAAACCCGTGGGTGTGATGAGAATGGCCGGAGTGTCGCCGTCTCGGAGTGAGCCAGTAGCTGTCGAGGTCTTGAGCCAACCTGCGCCGGACCCGCAGCTGGACGCCGTATGCCGGACAGCGGCCGCGCTCTTCGGCGTTCGCTACGCCTTCGTCTCGCAACTGGACGGTGCCTGTCAGTGGTTCCTCGGCCGCGAGGGCCTGATCCTTCCGGGCACGCAGCGGGAGATCGCGTTCTGCGCCCACACGATTCGCGGCGAAGCCCATGCGCCCCTGATCGTGCTCGATACCCGTCGTGATCGACGTTTCGCCGCCAATCCGCTGGTCACGGGAGCCCCGTTCCTGCGCTTCTATGCCGGCGTGTCGATCGCTCTGGGTGACGGCCGCCATGCCGGCACCGTCTGCATTGCCGACACCGTTCCGCGCACCGGCTTCAGTGCGGCCCAGGTCCGGCGCCTGTCCGACCTTGCCCTCTTCGTCGAGGCGACCCTGCGCGGGCGCGCCGCCGAGTCGGAGGCCTGTCAGGCGCGCCATCGGGCCGAGGCCTCGGACACCCTCCTCCGCACCACCCTGGAACGCATGGATCAGGGCCTGCTGATGACCGATGCCGCGGACCGGATCCGGATCTTCAACCGCCGCGTGGCGACTCTGATAGGTGTGCCGGAGGAACTCCTCTACGACGGTGCGCCCTTCGCGGCCGTCCGGGCCCACCAGGCGGCGACCGGCGAGTTCGCCCACCTGCCCGACGCCTTGCGGGCCTGGCTGGAGCACGGTGCACCGGAGGCCCGCATCTACGATTATGAGCGCGTCCGCCCCGACGGGACCGTGCTTCAGGTCCGCACCCTGCCCCTGCCGCGGGGCGGGCTCGTGCGGACCTTCACCGACATGACGGCGCGCCGGGCGGCCGAGAGCGCCCTGCGCGCGAGCGAGGGCCGCTATCGGCTCCTCGCCGAGAATGCCAACGACGTCATCGTCCTCGGCGATATCGCCATGCGCTGCATCTACGTCTCGCCCGCCGTGCGGACTGTCCTCGGTTACGAGCCGGAGGATTTCATCGGAACCACCGCGGCCGAGTTCTGCCACCCCGATGACGCCGCGGCCCTGACGGAGCACTGGTCTCAGCTGAAGGCCGGTCGGGAGGGGCGGTTCGTCACCTGCCTGCGGCATCGTCACAAGGCTGGTCACTACGTCTGGATCGAGGCCTCCGTCCGCGTCCTGCCGGATGCGCAGGCCGAGGACCGGATCACCTACGTGGCGACCCTGCGCGACGTCAGCGCCCGTCGTGAGGCCGAGGAGCGGGTCCGTCACATGGCGCTGCACGACGCCCTGACCGGACTGCCGAACCGGACGCTGTTCCGCGACCGCCTGGATCAGGCGATCGCCCATGCACGCCGGGTTCGGACCGGCTTCGCGGTGCTGGCCTGCGACCTCGATCGCTTCAAGGCCGTCAACGACAGTCTCGGCCATCCGGCCGGCGACGCGTTGCTGCGCATCGTCGCCGAGCGGATGCGCGCGGCTCTGCGACCCTACGATACCATCGCCCGCCTCGGCGGCGACGAATTCGCCATCGTGCTCACCTATCTCGATGACGCGCGGGAAGCGGCCTGCCTCGCGGAGCGGCTGATCGCGGCGGTGAGCGAACCGATCGATCTCGACGGGCAGAGCGTCGAAGTCGGCGTCAGTATCGGCCTGACCGTCGCGACGGAGCAGGACTGTGACCCGGACGAGCTGTTTAAGCGCGCCGACATCGCCCTTTACGAGGCCAAGGCGGCGGGGCGGAACACCCATCGGGAGTTCGAGCCGGATGCGGGGGCGCGCATCGCCAAGCGCGGTCTCCTCGCCCTCGACATGAAGGAAGCGATCCGCCGCGATGCCTTCCATCTCGCCTACCAGCCCGTGGTCGATGCCGCGACGGGGACGGTGGTGGGCTTCGAGGCCCTGATGCGCTGGCGCCATCCCGTGCAGGGCGACCTCGCGCCCGGCGCCTTCATTCCCCTCGCCGAGGAGACGGGGCTCATCGTGCCTCTCGGCGCCTGGGCCCTGCAGGAGGCTTGCCGGGAGGCGGCGGGCTGGCCCGCGCCGATCCGCGTCGCGGTGAACGTTTCGGCGGTGCAATTGCGGCGCCCGGGCCTCGAGGCCACGGTGCTGTCGGCCCTGGCCGCGAGCGGCCTCCCGGCGAACCGCCTCAAGCTGGAGGTGACCGAGAGCGTGCTGATGCAGGATGCCGAGGCGGTCCTCGCCTGCCTGCACCGTTTGCGGGGCCGCGGCGTCCGGATCGCCCTCGACGATTTCGGCACCGGCTACTCCTCGCTGAGCTACCTGCGCCGCTTTCCTTTCGACCAGATCAAGATCGACCGTTCCTTCATCCGCGACATTGCCGATCCTGATGCCGCCGCGATCGTGCGGGCGGTGGTCGGCATCGGCGAGCGCCTCGGCATGGGCATCGTCGCCGAGGGCGTCGAGACCCCGGAGCAGCTCGACCTCGTGCGCCGGGAAGGCTGCACGCAGGTCCAGGGCTTCCTGTTCAGCCGGCCGCTGCCGCCGCGGGAGGCGTCCGCCTACATCGCGGCCCGTGCCGACCGGGCCGGAGCCTCACGGGGTCCGCGCGTGGCCGCCGGTCAAGGCTGAGCCTCCGCCGCGCGGGCGGCCGCGACGAGGCGTTCCGCGTCCTCCTTCAGGAGCAGCCGCTCCGCCACCAGGCCGTCCGCCGCGCGGGCAACCGCCGCCGTCCGGTCGCCTCGGGTCGGGTAGCGCTCGGCCAGGGAGCGGCGCGGGTCACCCTTCGCCTCGCGCTCGGCCCGGGTCTCGGCCAGGGGCAGCCGACTGCCCTCCCGGTCGCAGAGCTCGCCCGCCGGGAAGGGCTCGGCGTAGAGGTTCCAGCCGGTCTGGGTCGCGAGCGGGGCAGCGACGTCGGGCAGGCGGATGCCGGCGATCTCGTGGCCGTCGACATCGACCTTCGGCACCAGGGGGCGGTACTGCGAACCGCCCTCCGGACGGGGATCGACGGCGCTGGCGAAGCGCGCGATCGCGTTCGGGGCATCCGGCAGGCGCAAGCCCGGGATGTAGGGAAACCCGGTTTCCGCGGCGGGCACCAGCGTCCCGTCCGCGAGATTCGGCACGCGGCTCGGCGGCGGCGCGACCCCGCGGGCGACCCAGTCCTCCAGGGCGACCAAGAGGGCGCGCAGGGCTGGGGCGGGGCTCAGGGTGTTGCGCGGATGGAGGCACGGCCCGCGGGCCGCGCTCAGGCCGGCGCGCCCGTAATGGAATCCGCTGGAGACGAGATAGGCCCGGGCGGTGTCCGGCAGGGCGACGTCGGTTTGGCCCAGGGAATCGGTGGTGAGGAGCGAGGCCCCCTTCTGCCAGTACTCGGTGCTGGTGTTGACCTCCATCAGCAGCGGGTCGAACCCGTCCCCGCGCAGCAGCGAGCCGGTCCGGCCGGTGACGGGATCGTGCTGGGGAGCGGCCGAGAATGGGAACGCGTTCTCGGGGTAGAGGTGGTCCTCGTGCTGGGTGTTGGTGCGCGAGGGCTGGCCGAAACGGGCATTGAGGTACACCCCGCCGATGCCGGAGATGTGCAGCAGCATCCCGTCGAAGACGCGCCGGCCGTCCTCGTCCTGATTGAAGCCCTGGTGGATGTAGTCCCGCAGGAAGCGCCCGCTCTGGGATATGCCGAGGGCGACCGCGTGGCGGATCGCGCCGCCCGCCGGGTTCTCGGACGAGGCCGGTCCGCGGAGATGGGCGACGACGTCCCGGGTGGCGGCGAAGCCGATGCCGAGCACCTTCGGGTTCGCGGCCGGATAGGTCAGGGTGTAGAGCGTGCCCGGCTCCGGCTTGACGGTGGCGGGCAGGAGGCGGAGCTCGCCGGGCCCGGCGAAGGTCCAGGCACCGTCCGGGACGGGGCGCGGCGTGTCCGCCTCCCGGCGGCGCACGGTGAGGCGGGCGCCGGCCTTGTCGGGGTTCGCCGCCTTGAAGGTGAGGAAGAACGGCGCCTCGGGCGGCCCCCGGGTGGCGCTCACGAGTTCGTCCCGCACGGTCTCGACGATGGGCGCCCCGCCTTGCGTGGCCACCGGTACGTCGATCGCCATGCCGCCCAGCTGACGCAGGGCCTCCGCCTCCCAGCCCGACCAGACCACGGTGTCACCCCGGCGCAGGACCAGGGCGGTGCCCGCATCCTGGGCGGTGCGCGGATCGTTCACCGCCTGGGCCGCCTGCGGGGGCGCGTCGAGGACCCAGTTGAACAGGAACTTCCGGCCGCGGTTCAGCGCCTCGTAGAGCAGCGTGCCGCTGGCGCGGGCGGGATCCTTCGGCCGGAGCATGAACAGGTCGGTGCTGTATTCCACGAGCCCGCGCGTGTTTCGGGGCGCCCGTATGAGGTCGACAATGCCGGCGTTGCGCGGGTCGGCCGGGTCGAGCTCCCCGCGCACGATGCCGATCACCCGTTCGTAGGCGCCCGCCTCGCCGAAGCTCTGGCCGTCGGCGAAGGGCTCGACAATCCGGATCTCGACGGCGGTGACCCGGGCCAGGGCCGGCTGGGCGAGGCCCGCGCAGAGGAGCGCGCCCACGAGAGCGGTGGTCCTGACCATGTGCCTGTTCCTCGCCCGACCAGCGTCAAGCTGCGCTGTTGGTCCAATCTTACACCGGACCGCCCCACGGTCGAGGGCGTGCGCGCCGCCGGGTGAGGATCGGCCGGATGGCACGTGGTTTGCGGACCTCGGGACCGGCAGCCCGGCGGGGCTCGCGGGACGGGGGACCGACGCGTGGATCACGGTTCTGCTCAGATCAGCCCGGCCCGGATCGTCCCGGCCACCCGGGTTCCTCCGGTGGCGCTCGGCCTGCTCGCCCTCCAGCACGTCCTGGTGATGTATGCCGGGGCCGTGGCGGTGCCGCTCATCGTCGGGCGCGCCCTCGGGCTACCGCCCGAGCAGGTGGCGATGCTGGTGAGCGCCGACCTGTTCGCCTGCGGCCTCGCCACCCTGATCCAGAGCTGGGGCCTGCCCGGCATCGGCATCCGCATGCCGGTGATGATGGGCGTGACCTTCGCGGCGGTGACGCCGATGATCGCCCTGGGCACCAACCCGGCCCTCGGGCTCGCGGGCATCTACGGCGCCGTCATCGTCGCGGGCCTGTTCGCGCTCCTCGCCGCGCCCCTGGTGGGGCGTCTCCTGCCCCTGTTCCCGCCGGTGGTGACCGGCACGGTGATCCTCGTTATCGGCATCTCGCTGATGCGGGTGGGCGTGAACTGGGCCGCCGGCGGCCTCGGCAACCCGCGCTACGGGGCCCTGCTCTATCTCGGCCTCGCGCTGTTCGTCCTCCTCGTCATCCTGGGCCTGACCCGGTACGCCCGCGGCTTCGTCGCCTCGGCCTCCGTGCTGATCGGCATCGTGGTCGGCATGGCGGCGGCGGGAGCCTTCGGCCTCGTCGACCTGTCGCGGGTGGCCACGGCGCCGTGGTTCGACGTGGTGCGGCCCTTCGCCTTCGGGGCGCCGACCTTCGACCTCGTCGCCAGCCTCACCCTGTGCCTCGTCATGGTGGTGGTGATGATCGAATCCACCGGCATGTTCCTGGCGCTCGCCGAGATCACCGGCGAGACCGTGGACGCGGCGCGCCTGATCCGGGGCCTGCGCGCCGATGGCCTCGGCACCGTGCTGGGCGGGGTCTTCAACACCTTCCCGTACACCGCGTTCTCGCAGAACATCGGCCTCGTCGGCGTCACCGGCGTGCGCTCGCGCTGGGTCGCGGTGATCGGCGGCGTGGTGATGCTGGTCCTCGGCCTGATCCCGAAGCTCGCCGCCCTGGTGGAGGCCGTGCCGCCCTGCATCCTCGGCGGGGCCGGGCTCGTCATGTTCGGCATGGTGGCGGCCACCGGCACCCGCATCCTCGGGGCGGTGGATTTCGCCGCCAACCGCAACAACCTGTTCGTCGTCGCGGTGTCGGTGGGCTTCGGCCTGATCCCCCTGGTGGCGCCCGCCTTCTTCAAGCAGATGCCGGACGTGCTGCATCCGCTGCTGGAATCCGGCATCCTCCTCGCCGCCCTGTCGGCCGTGAGCCTGAACCTGTTCTTCAACGGGCTCGGCAGTCGGGCGGACGCCCGGGCCGCGGCGGCCCGCCTCGCCCACGCCGCCGAGGCGTGAGACCCGCGCGTCCCATCACCGGAGGAGACCCATCATGGCCCTGACGAAGGCACGCTACGGCAAGGGTCGGGTGCGGGTGCTCCGGCTCGCCCGGGAGAGCGCCCGCCACGCGGTGCGCGAACTCACCCTGACGGTGCTGCTGGAGGGCGATTTCGGCGCGGCCTGGACGGCGGGCGACAACCGGCAGGTGATCGCCACCGACAGCATCAAGAACATCGTCAACGTCACGGCCGCCCAATACGTCGAGGCCGAGACCGAGGCCTTCGTCGGCCACGTCGCCGCCCTGTTCCTGGAACGCTACGCGCAGGTCGCCGCCGTCACCATCGAGGCCCTGGAGACCCGCTGGCTGCGCCGGACCGTCGACGGGGTGCCGCACGCCCACACCTTCACCCTCGACGGCAACGGCGCGCCCTTCGTCCGCCTCGTCGCCGACCGGACCGGCGCGGTGCTGCAATCGGGCCTGCGCGGCTACACCCTGATGAAGACCACCGAATCCGGCTGGGCCGATTTCGTCGACGACGCCTTCCGGACCCTGCCCGACACCCACGACCGCATCTGCGCCACCAGCATGGACGCGACCTGGACCTGGACCGCGCCGCCCACCGACCCGGTGGCGACCAACGCGACGGTGCTCGACACGCTGATCACGGTCTTCGCCACCACCTACAGCGCCGGCGTGCAGGACAGCATGTACCGCATGGGCGAGGCGGTGCTGGCGGCCCGGCCGGACATCGCCGAGATCCACTTCGCGATGCCCAACAAGCACTACCTCCCGATGAACCTCGCGCCCTTCGGCATCACCCACGGGGGCCAGGTCTTCCTGCCCACCGACGAGCCGCACGGCCAGATTGAGGCCACCCTCACGCGCGGCGCCTGACGCCGCGACGCGGTCCCGGACGGATCGGATCACGGCGATTCCGCCTCCGGGCGGGCCGGCGCGCCACAACCCGCATCCCGAAAATCCGGCCGTCCGCGTGCCGATCCGCACACGGCGTCCGGAATCGTGCCAAGGCAGCCACGTTGCCGAAAAGACGGGCGGTCTCCGCCCAAGGCATAGAAATCACTGAGGATTCCGAAGCTTTCCGGTGCTTCCATCGGGGGATGGGCGCCGGACCGCATGCTGCTTTGCTCATCCTTGATGCACGCGCATCGAGCAGTCCGTGTTGTTTTCGATGGCATACGCGCACAGATTGCAGGAACTCGAACGCGCCCCCTCGCGTCTTTGCGAGACGTGTTCCGATCAAGGATCCCTGCCATGCGCCATCGTCACCTCACCGCCGCCCTCGCCATCGCCCTGGGCCTGTCCGCGTCCGGAGCCCTCGCCCAGAGCTACACCGCGCCTGCCGGCATCCCGGCGGCCGTGGCGCCCGCTGGTCTCGAAGGGCGGGCCGCCGCCAACAACCTGAACGCGTTGCGCCGGAGCCATGGCCAGCCCGTCGCGCAGCGGCACCTCACCGATGACCTCACCACCGGTTCGGTGCGCGCCCCCCGCACCGACCGCTGGTAAGTCCCGGATCCGATCCGCCCGCCGCCTTCGGGATGCCGAGCGGCACGCGATCTCGCGGGCAAGCCTGCGCGGTCCGATCCCCGACGACGGCCGGTGTTCCCAGGCGGGGGCGCCGGCCGTCGTCGTTCCGGGAGCCTCCGTTTCCGGAGGGGTCCGGGGCGGATGGCGTTCAGGCCGCCGCTTCGCGCGGGGCCACGACGCCGAGCGGCACGGTGTGATAGCGTCGATCGGCGTAGACGAGGCCGTGCCCGTCGCCGGGTTCGGCCAGGCCCACCACCTCGCAATAGAGCACGTCGTGGGTGCCGACCGCGTGACGCCCGACGATGCGGCAATCGAAGGCGGAGAGCGCCCCGGGGAGGGCCGGCGCTCCGGTCACCAGGGTGGTCCAGGTGGCCGCGGCGAAGCGCGTCTCCATCGGGGTGCGCCCGCCGAAGGCCGCCGCGATCTCGGATTGCTCCGCCGCCAGGGTGTTGACGCAGAGCACGTCGTTGGCGCTCACGGCCGCGTAGGCCGAGGACGACCGGTTGATGCAGACCAGCAGCGTCGGCGGCCCGTCGCTCACGCTGCACACCGCCGAGGCGGTGAAACCGGCCCGGCCGCCCGTCCCGTCGGTGGTGACGAGATGGACCGCGCCGGCCACGCGCGCCATGGCGCCGCGGAAGGCGTCGGCCTCGACGGGAAGGGTGTCGGCCTCGACGGATGATGGGTGCGCCGCGTCGCTCGGCCTCGTCTGGCTCACGGTGATCACTCCTGTCGGTCGAGGAACGCCACGAGCGTCCGGTTGAAGGCGTCGGCGCGGGTGACGCTGTGCGCGTGGCCGCCGCTGGGGACCCGGTCGAGCTGCGCGTTCGGCAGGCCGCGCGCAAGGTCTTCCGAACACAGATAGGGCACCAGGACGTCGTCGTCCGCCGCCATCACCAGCGTCTCGTGCGGGATGTGCGGGAGATCCGCCGTCAGGTCGAAGGCCTCGAGGGCGGCGATCCGGGCCAGGACGGTCTCGCGCCCGGGGAACTGCGCCAGGGCGTGCGCCTCGTCCTCGGCCACCCGGGCCGTGTTCCGAGACAGCCATTCCGCCGGGTAGAGGAAGATCGCCTGGGCGCGGACATAGGCCTCGGGGCTCTCGGCCAACAGCACCTTCCGGGCGGCAAAGCAGCGCTTCGTGGCGGAATCCGCCCGGGCCCAGCCGTTGACCACGGCGAGGCGACCGACGCGCTCCGGGGCGGTCCGGGCGAGTTCGAGGCCGATCAGGCCGCCGAGGGCGTGGCCGACGACGTCGCAGCGTTCGACCCCGCAGGCTTCCATCACCGCGAGGGCGTCCCGGGCCATGGCGGCGATGTCGTGGCCGGGCTCCAGGCTCCCGCCCGAGCGGCCGGTGCCGCGATGGTCGTAGGTGATGACGCGGAACCGCTGGGTCAGCGCCGCCATCTGCGGCGCGAAGTAGGCGGCCGAGCCGCCGAGGCCCGCCGAGAGCAGGACCGTGCGGTCGCCGATGCCGTGGACGGCATGGTGGAGCGATCCGGCCATGCCGCCTCAGGCCCCGCCCACATGCGCCACCGAGGCGATCTCCACCAGGGCGTCGGGCTTCACCAGGCCGCACTGGATGCAGTAGCGCGCCGGCTTCTCGCCGGGGAAGTACTCGGCATAGACCCCGTTGATGGCAGCGTAGTCGGCCCAGTCCTTGAGGAAGACGTGGTTGAAGGTGACGTCGTCCATGCTGCCCCCGGCGGCGGCGACCACGCCCTTGATCGTCTCCAGCACGTGCCGGGTCTGGGCGGCGGCGTCGCCCACGTGCACGACGTTGGCCTCGGCATCGAGGGGCAGCGTGCCCGAGACGTAGAGGACGCCGTCCGCCAGGGTGCCGGGAACGTAGGGGGCCAGCGGCTTGCCGGTGCCGGGCGGGATGATCGCGGTCTTGGGCATCTTCGGGGGCTCCTCGGGGATATCTGAATCGGGGCGACTCCGCGCAGGAGGCGCCGACGTGTCTTCCTGCCCGCATGGGGAGGGGGAACGCGGTCCGGCACGGGGTCCGGCTTCGCGCCGGCGGCCCTATGCGGCGGCCTCCGTGCGATCGAGGTCCGGTGCGACGGCCGCCTCGAAGGCGGCGACGTCCGAGACCCAGCCGAAGAAGGTCTCGATGTTGGCGAGCGCCCCCGCCTGCAGGGCCGGCGGGCCGGCCTGGTGGGTGGCGTCGGCCAGCACGATGCCGAAATATTCGAGGAAGAAGCCGTCGCGCAGGGTCGATTCCACGCAGACGTTGGTGGCGATGCCGGTGAAGACCAGGGTGCGGATGCCGGCCGCGCGCAGCAGGCTGTCGAGCTGGGTGTTGTAGAAGCCGCTGTAGCGCGGCTTGCCCAGTACGATGTCGCCGGGCTCGGGCCGGAGGGCGTCGACCAGGGCGTAGTCCCAGGTTCCCTTGGCCAGCAGGCGTTCGTTCATGCCCGGCTGGGCCCGCATGGTCTTGAGGGCGTTGGACTTGTGCCAGTTCGGCGAACCCGGTCCGCCGGCCTCGACGTAGTCCGGGTCCCAGCCGTTCTGGAACCAGACGATCCGGATCCCGGCGGACCGCGCCGCCGTCACCGCGCGGGCGATCTGCGCCACCACCGGTCCGGTGCCCGAGACGTCGAAGCCGGCGAGATCGAGGTAGCCGCCCGGGCTGGTGTAGGCGTTCTGCATGTCGACGACGATGAGCGCGGTGGCGGATCCGTCGAAGGCGATGGGTTCGGGCCGGGCCGCCAGGGTGATGCCGCCCTGGCGCCCCTCTGCGTCGGTGTAGCCGGCCGGTCTTGCGCTCTGGTCCATCACGCCACCTTGACCATGGTCTCGGCGTCCCCTGCGGCGGGGGCGTCGTCCGCGATGTGGGCGCGGCTCTTCATCAGGGGCTGGATGCGGGTGCCGTAGGCGTCGAGCCCCTTGAGGAAGTCGTCGAACACCAGGAGCACGCCCTCGGTGCCCGGCACGGTGGCGACCTCGTCGAGCATCCGCGCCACCTCGGCGTAGGAGCCGACCAGCGTGCCCATGTTGATGTTCACCGCGGAGGTCGGGTCCGCCATCTGGCGCACGTTGGTGTCGGTGCCGGACTTGGTGTCGGCGGCCCCCTGGACCCCGAGCCAGGCGATGGCCTCCTGGTCGGCGCCGGCCTTGTAGTGCTCCCAGGTGGCGCGGGCGGCCTCGTCGGTCTCGTCGGCGATGACCATGAACAGCACGTAGGAGGAGACGTCGCGGCCGGTGGCGGCCATCCCCATCGTGGCTTTGGCCTCCTCCAGCCGCGCCACCGTGGGGGCGAAGGCCGTGGGCGTGTTCACGCCCTTGCCGAAGCAGAAATTGTAGTCGGCGTACTTCGCCGTGAACGCCATGCCGGCGCTGGACTGGCCGGCGCAGATGATCTTCATCGCGGCCTGCGGGCGCGGGCTCAGGCGGCAATCGTCCATCTGGAAGAATTCGCCCTTGCGGTCGCAGACCCCCGTCTCCCACAGGTCGCGCAGCACCTGTGCGTATTCCGAGAGGTACTCGTACCGGCGGGAGAAGTATTCGTCCCCGGGCCACAGGCCCATCTGCGCGTATTCCGGCCGCTGCCAGCCGGTGACGAGGTTGAGGCCGAAGCGCCCGTTCGAGATCGAGTCGATGGTCGCGGCCATGCGGGCCGTGATGGCGGGGGGCATGCACAGGGTGGCGGCCGTGGCGAACAGCTTGATCCGGCTGGTGACGGCCGCCAGGCCCGCCATCAGGGTGAAGGATTCGAGGTTGTGGTCCCAGAACTCGGTCTTGCCGCCGAAGCCCCGCAGCTTGATCATCGACAGCGCGAAGTCGAGGCCGTAGCCCTCGGCCTTGAGCACGATCTGCTTGTTCAGCTCGAAGCTCGGCTTGTACTGCGGCGCGTTCTCCGACAGGAGCCAGCCGTTGTTTCCGATCGGTATGAAGACGCCGACGTTCATGGCAACCTCGCTCGCACGGGCAGGACCCGGCTGAAGGACAAGACTTCGCAACAGGCACGGACTGGACAAAGCAAGACGAGGGCCTGTCGGGACCGGACGGGAGACTGGAATCACCCCCGGCACCGACGATCCAACTCTATTCAGACCAAATGGTCAAACTCCATTCGGCGTTTTTCCGGCGGTTGCATAAAGTCTCTTCGGTTTGCCCAGCGGTTGAGCGATCCCTGCCCAGATCGGCGGCGGATTCCGCCCCCTACGGTCTCGGATTCAGGCCGAGGCCCGCCAGAATCAGCTCCTGCGTGCTGCCGACGACCGCTTCGAAGAAGGCCGGATCGTCGAGGCTTCGCCCGGTGACGGCATCCACCTGCACGGCGAAGTCGGCATAGTGCTGGGTGATCGCCCAGATCGAGAAGATCAGGTGATGGGGGTCGTGCGGGCCGATCCGTCCCTGCGCGCTCCAGCTCCGGATGACGGTGGCCTTGGCCTCGACGAGGTCGCGCAAGGGGCCTTCCAGCTCCGGCCGCAGCAGCGGCGCCCCCTGCACGATCTCCAGGCAGAACAGGCGCGAGGCCTGGGGCGCGTCGCGCGACAGGGTCAGCTTGGCGCGGATGTAGTGCCGGAAGGCCTCGGCCGGCTCGCTGTCGGCGTCGAAGGCCTGGAGCGGATCGAGCCAGACCGCGAGCACCCGGCGCAGGACCGCGACGTAGAGCGCCTCCTTGGAGGGGAAGTAGTAGAGCAGGTTGGTCTTCGAGAGGCCGGCCCGCTCGGCGATGCCCTCGACGCTGGCGCCGTGCAGCCCGACGCTCGAAAACAGGGCGAGCCCCGCATCGAGGATCATCACGCGGCGCGCCTCGCCGTCCTTACGGCGCCGGCGCGCGGGCGGGGGGGCGACGGCGGCGTCCGGGCTGGTCTCTGTCATGGCCCGCATCGAAGCCCGCGGCGGCGGCGCCTGGCAAGGGGGGCGAGCCGGCATGTCCCGCGCTATTGCGGCGCGCCGCCCTCAGGCGGGCGGGTGCGTCCGCATCCAATGCTCGGCGATGTCGATGCGCCGGGCGATCCAGACCCGGTCGTGGGCGGCGATGTGGTCGAGGAAGCGGACCAGGGCGCCGATCCGCCCGGGCCGGCCGACGAGCCGGCAATGCAGGCCCACCGACATCATCTTGGGTGCCTCCGCACCCTCGGCGTAGAGCGCGTCGAAGGTGTCGCGCAGGTAGGTGAAGAGGTGGTCGCCCGTGTTGAAGCCCTGGATCGCCGCGCATTTCATGTCGTTGGCGTCCAGCGTGTAGGGCACCACCAGGCCCCGGCCGCTGGGCTCGTTGATCCAGTACGGCAGGTCGTCGGCGTAGGAATCGGCCAGATAGGTCATCCCGGCCTCGATCCCGAGGTCGAGGGTGTGGGGCGAGGAGCGCCCGGTGTACCAGCCGCGCGGGCGGGCGCCCGTGATCTCGGTGTGGATGCGGATCGCCTCCTCCATGTGCGCCTTCTCCTCGGCGCGGGTGAAGTCGCGGTAGTCGATCCACTTGAGGCCGTGGCAGGCGATCTCCCAGTCGGCCTCCCGCATCGCCGCGGCGACGTCCGGGTGGCGGGCGAGCGCGGTGGCGACCGCGAAGGCGGTGACGGGAATTTTTCGCGATTGGAACAGCCGCCAGAGGCGCCAGAACCCGGCCCGCGAGCCGTACTCGAACAGGGATTCCAGGCTCAGGTGGCGCTGGCCCGGCCAGGGCTGCGCCCCGACGATCTCCGACAGGAAGGCCTCGGAGGCCGCATCCCCGTGCAGGATGCAGTTCTCGCCCCCCTCCTCGTAATTCAGCACGATCTGCACCGCGATGCGCGCGCCGTCGGGCCAATGCGGGTGCGGCGGGGTGCGGCCGTAGCCGACGAGGTCGCGGGGATAGGTCAACGGCCGGCCCTCGGGACGGAGAGAAGGATCGCCCCCGCTGTTCGGCCGGGGACCCGCATCCTGTCAACCGGAGGGCGGGCCGCGGCCCGCTTGCGCTCGCTGTCCAGGGATGCATCCATGCGCGCCGCGTTCCCGGCGCGCGGTTCCGCCGCGCACGGTCCTTGCCTTCCCGGGCCCGAGACGTCCGCGCCCAACCTCCGAGGTCCCCGTGCTCCTGACCCCACGCGAAAAGGACAAGCTCCTCCTCGCCATGGCCGCGCAGGTGGCCCGCAACCGGCTCGGCCGCGGCGTGAAGCTGAACTACCCGGAGGCGGTGGCGCTGATCAGCGACTTCGTGGTCGAGGGCGCCCGGGACGGGCGCTCGGTCTCGGAGCTGATGCAGGCCGGCGGGCACGTGCTCACCGCCGAGCAGTGCATGGACGGCATCCCCGAGATGATCCACGACATCCAGGTCGAGGCGACCTTCCCGGACGGGACCAAGCTCGTCACCGTGCACCACCCGATCCGGGGCGCGGCCTCGGCGGAGGTGCCCGGCACCGTGACCACGCAGCCCGGCGAGATCGTCTTCAACGCCGATCTGCCCCGCACGGTCGTGACGGTGTCCAACGTCGGCGACCGGCCGATCCAAGTCGGCTCGCATTACCACTTCTACGAGGTCAATCCCGGCCTGACCTTCGACCGCGCGGCGGCGCGCGGCCAGCGCCTCGACATCGCCCCCGGCACGGCGGTGCGCTTCGAGCCCGGCGTGACCCGGGAGGTGGTGCTGGTGCCGCTCGGTGGAGGCCGCACCGTGTACGGCTTCCGCGGCGACGTGATGGGAGCGCTCTGACGCCATGGCCAACATGCCCCCCCGCGCCGCCCTGCCCCGGGCCGCCTATGCCGACATGTTCGGCCCCACCACCGGCGACCGCATCCGCCTCGCCGACACGTCGCTGGTGATCGAGGTGGAGCGGGACCACACCACCTACGGCGAGGAGGTGAAGTTCGGCGGCGGGAAGGTCATCCGCGACGGCATGGGGCAATCCCAGGTCACCAACCAGGACGGCGCCGTCGACACCGTCATCACCAACGCGGTGGTCCTCGACCATTGGGGCGTGGTGAAGTGCGACGTCGGCCTCGTGAAGGGCCGGATTGCCAGGCTCGGCAAGGCCGGCAACCCGGACATCCAGCCCGGCGTGGACATCGTGGTCGGCCCCGGCACCGAAGTGATCGCCGGAGAAGGCAAGATCCTCACGGCCGGCGGGTTCGACAGCCACATCCACTACATCTGCCCGCAGCAGATCGACGAGGCCCTGTGCTCGGGCATCACCACGATGCTCGGCGGCGGCACCGGGCCGGCGCACGGCACCTGCGCCACCACCTGCACCCCCGGCCCCTGGCACCTCGCCCGGATGATCGAGGCGGCGGATGCCTTCCCGATGAATCTCGCCTTCGCGGGCAAGGGCAACGCCGCCCGGCCCGAGAGCCTGGTGGAGATGATCCGCGCCGGCGCCTGCGCCCTCAAGCTCCACGAGGACTGGGGCACCACCCCCGCGGCCATCGACACCTGCCTCACGGTCGCCGACCTCCACGACGTGCAGGTGATGATCCACTCCGACACCCTCAACGAATCCGGCTTCGTCGAGGACACGATCCGGGCCTTCGCGGGGCGGACCATCCACGCCTTCCACACCGAGGGGGCGGGCGGCGGCCACGCACCGGACATCATCAAGGTGGCGGGGCTCGTCAACGTGCTGCCTTCCTCCACCAATCCGACGCGCCCGTATACGAAGAACACCATCGACGAGCATCTCGACATGCTGATGGTGTGCCATCACCTCGACCCGGCGATCCCCGAGGATCTGGCCTTCGCGGAGAGCCGCATCCGCCGCGAGACCATCGCGGCCGAGGACATCCTGCACGACATCGGCGCCCTCTCGATGATGTCGTCGGACAGCCAGGCCATGGGCCGGGTCGGCGAGGTCGTCATCCGCACCTGGCAGACGGCCGACAAGATGAAGCGCCAGCGCGGCGCCCTGCCCGGGGACACCTCCGGCAACGACAACCTGCGCGCCCGCCGCTACGTGGCCAAGTACACCATCAACCCCGCCATCGCGCACGGCGTCTCGGCCCATATCGGCTCGGTGGAGCCGGGCAAGCTCGCCGACCTCGTCCTGTGGAATCCGGCCTTCTTCGGGGTGAAGCCCGATCTCGTCATCAAGGGCGGCGCCATCGCCACCGCCCCGATGGGCGACCCCAACGCCTCGATCCCGACGCCGCAGCCGGTGCATTACCGACCGATGTTCGGGGCTTACGGCCGGGTGCCCTTCGCCACCGCCCTGACGTTCGTGTCGAAGGCGGCGATCGAGGACGGGCTCGGCGACCGGCTCGGCGTGCAGAAGCGCCTCGTCGCCGTCGAGAACGTGCGCGGCGGCATCTCGAAGAAGAGCATGATCCTCAACGACGCCACCCCCGACATCGAGGTCGACCCCGAGACCTACGACGTCCGCGCCGACGGCGAATTGCTGGTCTGCGAGCCCGCCGACGTCCTGCCGATGGCGCAGCGGTACTTCCTGTTTTGAGGCGATGCGTTCCGTTTTGCGGTAGGATGCGGCCGACGCCCGCGGAGCTTTCCATGTCCAAGGCTGCCCTCAGCCCATCCCAGGGGCACGAACTCTACGAGACTGACCTCTATTCGTGGACGCAGGATCAGGCCGCCCTGCTGCGGGCGGGGCGACGGCAGGACATCGACTGGCACCACATCGCCGAGGAGATCGAGAGCTTGGGCGGATCGCAGAAATCCGAGATCCGGGCTCGGCTCGCCGTGCTGTTGCAGCACCTGCTGAAGTGGGAGCTTCAACCGGAACAGCGGAAATACGGCTGGCGTGCTTCGATCGTCGAACAGCGCCTTCAGATCGAGGGGCTCCTCGAGGTCAGCCCGAGTCTCCGGGCTTGGCCGGAGACGGTCCTGAGCAAGGCCTATCAGCTCGGGCGCGTCCGCGCGGCGAGCGAGGCCGGGCTGGCGGAACAGACCTTTCCGTCGCCGTGCCCCTACACCCTGGCGCAGATCCGGGACGATGACTTCTATCCCGGCCCCATCGAGCCCCGCTTCACCTGATGAAACCCGCCGCTCCCGTGATCCCCCCGCACCGCATCGTCCCACGCCCCATGATCCGCGCCACGAAAGTCCTGCGTCGCGACGCGCTCGCCGGCGAGATCGTCGACCGCATCGTTCTCGACCACGGCGACCGGCACCGCCGGCGCGTGGCGATGCGCAGCGCGGGCGGGCTGCGCTTCCTGCTCGACCTGCCGGAGCCCACCGTCCTCGACGACGGCGACGCCCTGGTGCTGCAGGACGGGCGGCTGGTCTGGGTCGAGGCCGCGCCGGAGCCGCTGCTGGAGATCCGGGCCCCCGACGACCACGCCCTCAAGCGCCTGATTTGGCACATCGGCAACCGGCACATCCCCGCCGAGATCGGCGCCGACGCCGTCTATATCGGTTTCGACCACGTGCTCGCCGAGATGGTGCGGGGCTTAGGCGGCAGCGCCGAGCCGGTGGAACGCCCGTTCCGGCCGGAGGGCGGCGCCTATGCGGGCGCGGGCGCAGTCCACCCCCATCACGGCCACTCCCATCACCACGACGGCCATCACCACGACCATCCGCACGACCATGATTGAGGCCCTGCGCCTGATGGCGTGGCTGTCGCCGGGCTACCCGGTGGGGGCCTATGCCTACTCGCACGGGCTCGAGGGCGCGGTGGAGAGCGGTGAGGTCGGCGACGAGGCCTCGCTGACGGCCTGGCTCGCCGACGTGCTCGAACACGGCTCGGGCCGCAACGACCTGATCCTGGCGGCGCACGCCCATGCGGCGGCGCGCGCGGACGACGCCGCCGGGCTCAGCGAGGTCAACGACCTCGCCCTGGCCCTCGCCCCATCGCGAGAGCTGCACCTGGAGACGAGCCAGCAGGGCCGCAGTTTCCTCGACGCCACCGTGGCGGCCTGGGGTACGCCCGGCCTCGACCGGCTCGCCGCGGGCCTGACCGGTGCGGTCGCCTACCCGGTGGCCGTCGGGCTCGCGGCCGGGGCCCACCGCATGGCGTTGGTCCCGGTGCTCGCCGGCTTCGGTCTCGCCTTCCTGCAGAACCTCGTCTCGGCGGCCCTGCGCTGCGCGCCCATCGGCCAGAGCGCGGGCACCCGGATCATCGCCGCCCTGACACCGCGGGTGACGGCGCTCGCCGCCACGATTCCGGCCCTCTCGCTCGACGATCTCGGCAGCGCCACCCTGAACCTCGACCTCGGCTCGTTCCGGCACGAGACCCAGTATTCCCGGATCTTCCGCTCCTGAGGCCCCCTCTTGAGGATCGTGTCATGAACTCCGCCAACGGCTCCGCTCTTAACGGCCCGCTCCGCGTCGGCATCGGTGGCCCCGTCGGCTCCGGCAAGACCGCCCTGATGGAGCAGCTCTGCAAGCGTTTTCGCGATACCTACGAGATCTGCGCGATCACCAACGACATCTATACGAAGGAGGATGCCCGCCTCCTCACCGTGGCCGGCGCCCTGCCGGAGGAGCGGATCATGGGCGTCGAGACGGGGGGGTGCCCGCACACGGCGATCCGCGAGGACGCCTCGATCAACCTCGCGGCGGTGGCGGAGATGCGCCGGCGCTTCCCGAAGCTCGACCTCATCCTGATCGAGTCCGGCGGCGACAACCTTGCGGCCACCTTCTCGCCGGAGCTCGCCGACCTGACCCTCTACGTCATCGACGTGGCGGGCGGCGAGAAGATCCCCCGCAAGGGCGGCCCCGGCATCACCCGCTCGGACCTCCTCATCGTCAACAAGACCGACCTCGCGCCCCTGGTGGGCGCCGATCTCGGCATCATGGAATCCGACACCAAGCGCATGCGCGGCGCCCGGCCCTACGTGTTCTCGTCGCTCCGCGACGGCCACGGGGCGGACGCCATCGCGCGCTTCGTGGTGGAGGCGGGCGGCCTGAGCTAGCTGCTGAGCCTGACACCGAGAAGGGCCCGGATCGCTCCGGGCCTTTTTTCATCCGATCGTTCGCGTCGCCGCTCAGGCGGCGCGCACGGTGGCCAGGAAGCGCTGGACCTCGGCGCTGAGGTGCTCGGACTGGCGCGAGAGCTCGGAGGCGGCGCCCAGCACCTCGGCGGCGGCCGCGCCGGTCTCTTCGGCCGCGCCCGCCACGCCCGCGATGTTGGTCGTCACCGCCCCCGTCCCCATCGCCGCCTGCGCCACGTTGCGCACGATCTCCTGGGTGGCCGCCCCCTGCTCCTCCACCGCCGCCGAGATCGAGGTGGCGACACCGCTGATCTCGCGGATGCGCGCCGCGATCCCGTCGATGGCCGCCACCGCCTGGCCCGTCGAGCCCTGGATCTGGCTGATGTGCTCGCCGATCTCCTGCGTGGCCCGCGCCGTCTGGTTGGCCAGCTCCTTGACCTCGGCGGCCACGACCGCGAAGCCCCGGCCCGCCTCCCCGGCCCGCGCCGCCTCGATGGTGGCGTTGAGCGCCAGCAGGTTGGTCTGGCCGGCGATCGAGGTGATCATCGTGACCACGTCGCCGATGCGCGCCACGGCCGTGTTCAGGGTCTGCACGAAGGTGGCGGTCTGAGCGGCCTCGGCCACGGCGGTCTGGGCCATGGCGGCCGAGCTGCCGACCTGGCGGCCGATCTCCTGCACCGAGGAGCCGAGTTCCTCGGCCGCGGCCGCCACGGTGTTGACGTTGGCGGCGGCCTCGTCGGCGGCCGCGGCCACGCTGCTGGACTGGTTGGCGGTCTGGGTGGCGGTGCCGGCCATGCTCTGGGCGGTGGCCTGCAGCTCGGTGGCCGAACTCGTCACCATGCCGAGGATGCCGCCCACCGCCCCTTCGAAGCTGTCGGCCATCGCCCGCATCGCCGCCTGGCGCTGCGCCTCCGCCCCGGCCCGCGCCAGGACCGTCTCCGCCTCGAGCTTGCGGGTCTGGAGCAGGTTGTCCCGGAACACGCTCACGGCGGCGGCCATGTCGCCGATCTCGTCGCGGCGGGTCCGGGACGGAATCTCCACGCCGGTGTCACCTCCGGCCAGCCTGCCCATGGTGCGCGTCATGCGCTCGATCGGACGCGCGACGCCGAACAGGCTGAACAGCATCGCGCCGAGGGCCGCCACCACCGAGATCGCCATCGCGATCCAGGCCGTGAGCATGGCCGAGCCGGCGCTGGCCATGCTCAGCGCGGTGCTGCGCTGGGCGCCCTCCCGGTTGAAGTCGACCGCCCGCTGCAGGGCCCGGATGGCGCCGTTGTTCAGGTCGGCCATCGCGGCGCTGGTGGTGAGCGCCAGGGCGTCGGCCTGGCGGCCGGCCTTCATGAGGTCGATGACTTTCTGCTGGCCCTCGGTGTAGCGCGACCACAGGGGCGCGAAGGTGTCGTAGAGCGCCTTCTCCTCGGCGGAGCTGATCAGCGGCTCGTAGGTCCGGCGCAGGCCGTCGAGGGTCTTCAGGGCGGTGTTCAGGCCCGCCTCGTTCTCGGCCAGCGCCTGCGGCGTCTCGGAGGCCACGACGAAGCGGTACAGCTTCACCCGCACGTCGCGCGTCGCCGTGCTGATCGTGTTCACGACGTTGACGGAGGGAAGCCAGTTCGTCGCGACCTCGTTCACCTCGCGCTCGATCGCCCTGAGCTTCACGACGCTGACCACGCCTTGACCCGCCGCGGCGACGCCGAGCAGAGTTGCCGAACCGATCAGGATGGATTTCAGGGATACGCGCATCGTTGAGGGACCGTCCGGATTTGCATTCCGACCGGAGGAAACAACTGCGTGCTTAATACGACGTTATCGGATTGGCGCAGAGAGTAACGATAACTGTTTTGTTATGTTTCCGATGTCCGATGCTGCCTTGGCGATGACGTACAGGGTTGTCCGTTCAACGCGCGATGAAACTCGCTATACGGTCCAGTGGCGCCCGGATACACGCGCCGCGTGAGATCAAATGCCCGCGTACCAGGGGAAGCCGAGCTCGGCGACCATGCTGCCGCGCCCCTTGCCGAGCACGTCGACCCGGTCCACGGCCTCGATGGCGCTGATGTACTTCAGGCTCTTGTAGCCGAGCTGGCGCTCGACCCGCAGGCGCACCGGCGCCCCGTGCGCCACCGGCAGGGCGTCGCCGTTCATGCCATAGGCGAGGATGGTCTGCGGGTGGAGGGCGTCGAACAGGTCGTAGCTGTCCCACCAGCCGTCGACGCTGCGCACCACGATGAAGCGCGCCTCTGGCCGCAACCCGACCTGCGCCAGCAGGTGGGCCAGGGGCACGCCGGTCCAGCCGCCGATGGCCGACCAGCCCTGCTCGCAGGCATGAAGCGTGATCTGGGTGCGGGCCGGCATCGCCTTCAGGTCGGCCAGGGAGAAGGCGCCCGGGCGCGCCACGAGGCCGGTGACCGGAAGCGTCCAGTCGGAAAAACCCAGCGCCTTCGAGCGCCGGTAATCGGGGTTGTCCGGGTCGGTGGTGTTGATGGTCGGGAACACCGCCGAGATCGCCTCCGGCCCGAACTCGCGCACCAGGGGCTGGTGGCGCTGGAGCCAGCGCTGGACCGCGAAGGTCAGGCCGTTGCTCCAGTCGTAGGGGGTGGCGAGCCGCGACAGCGCCGGGGCGTCGCAGCCGCCGAGGAGGCCGGCGCCGATCAGGCTGCCCGAGCCGGTGAGGAGGCGGCGGCGCGAGAGGTCACGCATCGGGGGGCTCCGCAAAGGTCGCCCGGACCCTCTCCGGGGGAACCCGGAAGCGTCCGGTGATCATCGACCGCATCAGGTTGCCGGCCCCGCCGACGAAGACCTGGGCCACGTGGACGACGAGGAAGAGCACGAGGAGGCAGGCGACGGCGAAGTGCAGGGTGCGCGCCGATTGCCGGCCGCCGAACAGGGCGAAGAGTTCCGGGTAGGCCGCCGTGACCCCCGGCGACATGGTCAACCCGGTCAGCACCATCAGCGGAAACAGCACGAACAGGACGACCAGATAGGCGAATTTCTGCAGGGCGTTGTAGCGCAGGGCCTCGCGCCCGCGCGCCGGCTTGAGGCGGGCGTGGTCGGCGATCTCGCGGGCGAGGTGGCCCGGGGCCAGCTGATCGCGATCCGGCACGAGGTCGCGGGCGAAGTGACCGCCGACGAAGGCCACGATGAGGTAGACGATCCCGTTGAGGACGAGCACCCAGGCGGCGAGGAAGTGCAGGTTGCGGCCCCAGCCCGTCTGCTCGAGGTTCACCGGCAGCGGCAGCTCGAGGGCGGCCGGCGCCCCGTTGGCCCCGGTCTCGCCCCAGAACAGCCGCGGCAGGGCCAGCAGGATCGCGATGCCGCTGGCCAGGAGGGCGAGGAACGCGACGGCGTTGAGCCAGTGGGTCAGGCGCACCCAGGCCGCGTGCCGGTGAACCAGGGACGGGCCCGGCTCCTCCGCCATCGGGGGCCGGCTCACGCGGGCGCCCGCAGCACGTCGAGGCGATAGCGCTCGGTGCGGCCCCTGCGGTCGGGTTCGAGGGCGCCGCGGGTGAGATCGATCAGCGTCTCCACCGCCGCATCGGCGCTCAAGGGGAAGTTCGTCTCACCGAGCCAGTGGACCAGGATGACCTCGCCCCCCGGTTTCAGGGCCGCCACCAGGCGCTCGGCGATGCGGGCCAGATCGTCCGGCGTGAAGAAGTACAGCACCTCCGAGAGCACCACGAGGTCGAACCGGCCGGGGGGCCACTCCGCCGGCACCGCGGCGCGCCGGAACGCGACGTGGGGGCACGCCGCACAACGGGCGCGGGCGGCATCGAGGGCCGTCTCGGCCACGTCGAGGGCGAGCAGCCCCGCGCAGCGGTCGGCCAGCCGGCGGGTCAGCACGCCGATCGAGCACCCGACCTCCAGGGCCTCCGGGTAGGTCTCGCGGCCCAGCGCCGCCAGGGTGGCGTCGTACTTGGCGTGCTCGTAGGGACTGGTGGCGAAGTCCCACGGATCGGGGTTTGCGGCGTAGAGATCCGTGAAGTAATCCGGCGGCAGCGTCTGCGGGGAGCGTCTCATCACCGTCACCGCCTTAAAGATCGGCCGGAACCTCGTCGGGGCTCGGCGCCCCGGCGAGGTCGCGCCAGAGCCGGTCCGCCGGTCGCACATCGCCGAGGACGTGAGCCGCCGCGCTGGTGAGGGCCCGGTCGGGCCCGGGCTGGCGCAGGTAGGTCGCCAGGTCCCGCGCCAGGCGCTCCAGGGGATGCGGACGGAGGAAGCCCGCCAGTCCCACGGAGCGATGGGCCCGCTCCAGCACGTCGAGGCCGGCCCGCTCCACCGCGAGGCGGGTGAGGTTGACGTAGGCGATCACCCGGTCCGGCTCCGCCTCGGGGTCGGCGGCGAGGCGGGCGGCCTGGGCCACGAAGAGGCGGGCGCCCTCCACCGCGATCGCGGCCTCGCCGAGGCGGGCCGCCTGATGCGGGTCGCCGCCGCGTCCGGTGGACCGCAGATGCCCACGCAGGACGTCGAACACCGCCTCGATGCCGCCGAGTTGCACCGCGGCGAAGCGCCAGGCGCCGCCGGAGAAGTGCGGCTCCGCGAAGTAGTCGTCCGGGTCACCGATGAAGCAACCGGCGCCGGCGGGCAGGCCGGTGAAGTCGAGGAGACCGGAGGTCGAGGCCCGCATGCCCTGCGCCTGCCAGCCGGACAGGTCGGCCCGGGTCCCGGCCTCGAGATCGGCGACCAGCATCTGCTGGCGGCCGTCGGGTCGGCGCGCCGTGACCAGGGGGCGGGTGACCGAGCCGGCTCCGGAGGCGAAGGATTTGACCCCCCTCAGCATCCAGGCATCCCCGGCGTTCTCCAGGCTGAGGCCGCCGGCGTTCTCCAGGCTGAGGCCGCCTGTGTTCTCGAGGCTGAGGCCGCCGACTTTCTCGAGGCTGAGGCCGCCGGCCTGGGGCTGGGTATTCCACACGCCGAACAGGTGTCCGGCACGGACATCCCCGGCCAGTCGCTCGATCACCGCCGGCGCCGCATAGCGCAGGACCAGGGAGAGGGCGTTGACGTGCCCTTCGTAGAGGCGACCCAGGGCGAGGCTGCCCCGCCCGATCTGCGCGAGGACATCGGCGAGAACCGGCGCCATCGCGGGGGCATCGAGGCCGGCACCGCCCAGGGCCACGGGCAGCGGCGCGGCGAGCAGCCCGGCCCGATGCGCATGGGCGATGTCCTCGGCCGGAAAGCCGCCGTCCCGGTCGAGGGCATCGGCGCGTTCGCCCGCGCGGTCCGCGACCGCGCGGGCCGCGGCCTGGATGCGGGCGGCGTGGGTCTCCGAACAATCCTGAAGATGCCGATGCGGTGGAATGAAGTTCATCTCCAGCACATGGATCACGCCTGCGCGATCTCCAGTCGGTGTTTGCACACAGACGGCCGATTTTTCCCGCGTCGAAGGGCGCTGGCGTCCCCGGATCGATCCACCGCGGACATCCGTGCCCGCTCGCCGCGGCCGGCCCGCAGGTCGGTCAGCAGGGCCCGCAGGGTCCAGCCCACCGTGACCAGGGTGAAGGCGCCGATGGCCACCAGCGGGGCCGCTCCTACCGGCATCTGGGCGGTCTCGACATCCACGGTCCGGGTTTTCGAAGACCGTCGCGCTTCGTCGCATTTCGCGACGAAAACCATGAGGATGGTCTCGAAGACGCGCCTCGGGCCCGGAGCCGCGCAGGCCCGCCCGGCGAAACGCCGCCCTGCATCGCTCCGTGTCCGGCTGGTGCGGCCGCACACGGGGGGGCGGACTCGCCGTCGAGGCCGGCGGGTTACGCCGACCGGAATCGCGGGGCGTGCGATCGTGCTGGGGAGAGAGGATATTGCTTGGGCGAGCGCCGCAGAGCAAGCTTCCCCCGGACACGGGTCGAGCGGCCCGGGCTGTTTCGTTAAAGGTCCGGCGGCACACCCTCCGGTAAAGGAAGGCCTCCGCGAGGCGTGTTGAATCAAGGCTGCTCTGATGTTCGTCCTCATCCTGGATGATGCGCCCCTCAACAACATGCTGATGGTGGAGGCCCTTCGCGACCTGCCCGGCGGCACGGCCCGTGATTTCCTCCAGCCCGCCGATGCCCTGGCGTTCGTCCGCGAGAATCCGGCCGCGATCGGCGTTGCCATCTCCGACTTCGAGATGCCGGGCATGAACGGCATCGAGTTCATCCGCGCCGCGCGTGACATCCCGGGCTTCGAGCACGTGCCGGTGATCATGGTGACGAGCCTGGACCAGCGCGCCTTGCGCCGGGACGCTCTGGCCGCCGGCGCCACCGATTTCCTCGCCAAGCCCTTCGATCCGGTCGAAGTGCGCGCCCGTGTCTCGAATCTGCTGGCCCTCAACCAGGCGCGCCTGGCGCAGATCGACCGTGCGGCCTGGCTCGATCGCGAGGTGAAGGCCGCCACCGCCCTCATCGTCGCCCGCGAGCGTGAGATCATCAGCCTGCTGATGAAGGCCGTCGAACATCGCGACTCGGAGACCGGCAACCACGTGGCGCGGGTCGCCGAATATGTGGCCCGGATCGCCGAGGGATTGGGCCTTGCCGCGGAGGACGTGGAACAGCTCAGCCTGGCCTCCACCATGCACGATATCGGCAAGCTCAGCGTTCCGGATTCCATCCTGCTGAAACCCGGGCGCCTGTCCGCGGACGAGCGCCGGACGATGGAGGCGCATGCCGAGCGCGGTCGTCGCATCCTCGAAGGCAGCGACTCGCGCCTGGTCCGCCTCGCGGCGGAGATTGCGGCCACCCATCACGAGCGCTGGGACGGCGGCGGCTATCCGGCCGGCCTCCGCGGGGAGGCCATTCCCCTGTCGGGACGGATCGTGGCCGTGGCGGACGTCTACGATGCCCTGACCTCCGATCGGCCGTACAAGACGGCGTGGTCGCACGCGGAGGCGTTGGCCCATCTCCAGGCTGAGGCCGGGCGTCATTTCGATCCGGCCTGCGTGGAAGCCTTCCTGAAATCTCGTACGCGCTGAACCGGACAGATCGTGGCGCGGCGCTGACCTTCAGGAAGACTCCGGGATTCTACTCCGTGACCTTAACCTTGATCCCGTCTTCGGCTGAACACGGTGATTTTTCCGGGACGGTTTCAGGAGGTCGGTAACCCGTCCCTTGTAAGCGTAGCGGCATGACTCCCCTCCACGCCGCCCAGCTTGCTGCCGGTTTCCGCACGGACCAACGTGGCGGCGTCCTCGTTCTGGTCGCCCTCCTGTTTCCGATCCTGACCGGCCTGAGCGCCGTGGCGATCGATTACGCCTCCTTGGTCAAGCGGCGGGCCGAGCTCCAGCGTGCCGCCGACAGCGGCAGCATCGCGGGCGTCAACCAGTTCAAGCTCGCCAATGCCGACGACGCGGCGGCGCTCCGCACCGCCAAGGCCATGGCCCTGGCCCAGGCCCGCAGCGGCAGCGCGGCGCCCCCGGCCGTGACGGCGGAGGTGCTCAACAACCATTCCGGTGTCCGCCTCACGCTCACCGAGCAGGTCGCCCTGTCCTTCGGCAAGCTCCTCAACACCCCGAGCCTGGAGGTGAGCGTCACCTCGACGGCGAAGCTCGCCGGCACCACGCGGCTGTGCCTGCTCGCCCTCGATCGTCAGGCGATGGGCGCCTTCCACCTGGAGAGCGCGGCCCGCATCACCGCCACCGACTGCTCGCTCTACTCGAACTCCGCCAACCCGGAGGGCATCCAGGGCGAGAACGCGGCGGTGGCCACCGCCCTCTCCACCTGCTCGGCCGGGGGCTATTCCGGGTCGGGCGCCAACTTCACGCCGCCGCCGGCCACCGGGTGCCCCGCCCTGCGCGATCCCCTGATCGACCGGCAGGGCCCGACGCCGGGCTCCTGCGTCAGCCTCGGGTTCTTCGTCGATCCGAAGAAGTTCGTCGACGGCATCGACGACCCGACCTACGGCGTCAACGTCGTGAGCGGGATCGTCACCCTGCAGCCCGGCACCTATTGCGGCGGCCTGCACCTCACCAAGGGCGCGACCGTGACGCTGCAGCCCGGGATCTACATCCTCAAGGACGGCCCCCTCGTCGTCGACAAGGGCGCCAGCCTGAGCGGCGTCAACACGGGCTTCTACTTCACCGGCGTGCGCGGCGGCCTGCTCTTCGATGAGAAGAGCGTCGTCAGCCTCACCGCGCCGAAGGACGGCCTCCTGGCGGGGCTGCTGTTCTTCGAGGACCGCAACGCGACCATTCCGGCCACCCTGCCCCCGCCCCTCAGCGGCAAGGGCAAGCCCAAGCCCGCGCCCGGCGGGTTCGTCGCCCTGCGCGAGTACCGCATCATCAGCGACAACGCCCGCACGCTCCTGGGGACCATCTACCTGCCCCTCGGACGCCTGATCATCGATTCCAAGAAGCCGGTGGCCGACCAGTCGGCCTACACGGTGATCATTGCCCGCACGATCAATCTCTATGACGGCCCGAACCTGATGCTGAACGCCCGCTACGGCAGCACCGACGTGCCCGTGCCGGCCGGCGTCGGACCGAGCTCGGCCGACACGCAGCTCACGCAGTAGGTCGAGCGCCATCGGCTCCCGACCCCCGGCCCCCGGCCCCTGCGCTCGACCGGGCCGGCCGCTCAGCGCGGCGGGCAGGAGGCGCCGTTGCCCAGGACGACCTCGGGGCTCATGCTCGCGTAGCGCCGTCCGTACCGGACCGGCCATAGGGTCCTGCGGGTGATGACGAAGCCCGGGCCGCCATCGCTGAACAGGGAGGAGCCGGTCACCGGCTTGTAGGGGACGCTGATCTCCACGAGCAGCAGGCGCGTCCCCTTCGGCTGCAGGCTGTCGGCGACGGCGACGGGGGCCGGCGCCCCGGCGGTGCGGACCGGCGATCCCGCCGCGGCCACGCTGGAACAGATCTGCAGCGGGCCCGTCTCGGTGTCGCCCACCACCCCGACCGCGCTCACCGTCATCTGCAGCCCGGTGCCATCGAAGGGAGCGAGCACGATGGGTCCCACCTGGAACACGTCGTTCACCTCATCCGCCGTCGGCATCGTGCGCTGAGAGAGCGTGTCGCCGATGGTGCGGGACAGGATGTCGACCTTGCGCACGTTGCGCATCACGCTCGTGATCTCCACGGTCCCGAAGTAGATGAGCAGCAGCACCGGGACGATCAGGGCGAATTCGACGATCGCGACGCCGTCCTCGGCCCGCGCGAAGCCCGCGGCGGCTCGCACACCCATCCGACGGATCGCGATCGCGGAGCGGAGGCGCGTGGCCAGCATGGCTCAACAGCCGCTGCCGCCGGTGGAATTACCCTCCAGCTGCAGCACGGACGTGGCGTTGATGAGCCAGCTTCCGTCCTGAAACTGGGTCTTCACGACGCCGAACTTCTGGAACGTGTGCTGCGCGAAGGCGGCCTGGACTACCACCACGCTGCCCTTCGTGAGACAGCCGTGCTGGGTGCCGAAATTCGCCCGCCAGGTCCCCGAGGCGGGGTCGATGGGGCTGGTCCGGTCGATCCGGGTGAAGCTGTCGTAGACTCCGATGTCGATCTTCAGGTTCTCGCAGCGGACGAACGGATTGACCTGGCGGCAGACCTCGCTGCGCACGGCGTCGAGGAGCGAGGTCGCTGAGGCGCCGGACTGGACGTAGAACTGCCGCATCGAGGCATCGAGGCCGTTGTCCAGCGCGGACGTGACCCAGAACACCAGCGCGTTCTCGAGGACGAAGAAAATCAGGATGCAGAGCGGAAACAGGACCAGGGCGAATTCGACCGCCATGGCGCCCGACTGATCCTGCCCGAACCGCTGCGGACCGGATCGTGCCGGGACGATGCGCAGGCGCCTCCCGCCTCCGTCGCCAAGTGAGCGGCCGGGACCCGCGACGACGCGATCGGGACTTGGGAGCTCGGGATTTGCGAGCTCGGGATTTGCGAGCTCAGGACTCGCGGGCTCAGGACTCGCGCGATCAGGACCTGCGAGTTCGACATTTGCGAGTTCGGAATTTGCAGGTTCGGGTTTCGCGGGATCGCACATGGGGAGGGGCGGCATACGGATCGGGCGGCCGATCGGAACGCGTTCGAGGGGGCGTCGGCAGCCCTGCCCTGGTCTAGCGCCGAGCCCTTAAGATTCCGGCAAGCCAGCCTAAAAGGTTTCCCGCCCTGAATGCATCGACGCATTCGCCGCCGCACCACCGGGAGTTTGTGAGGGATCGTCTCTCCCGATGACCGAATCCGGAAGCAGAGGTTCAGCGCCTGAGCGCTGCTGGACTTTCGGTGCTCGCACTGGTTGCGGATGGGGTTGGCCGAATTCGTGCCTCTGGGCCCGTTCCGGCCGTGACGCGACTGTGCGCTCGGTGGACGATTAAGACCCTTCCAACCAACAGCCGGTACGCTGGCGCGACCATGACCGATCCCCGGCACGCGCCCGACCCGTCCCGCGAAACCCGTCCGTCCGCCCGGCGTCCGGGTCGGCAGCGCACCCTGGCCGGACGCCTGGCCCTGGCGATGTGCGCTTCCGTGGCGATCGCCTTCCTGGCCGGAACGCTGCTCTCGCTCTGGCAGGAGGTGAACCGCTACGCCGACGACAAGCGGGATGCCCTCGTCGCCATCGCCAACGTGCTCGCGGCGGCGAGCGCGGGGGCCACGGCGGCCGGGGACGAGGCGGCGGCGGCCCGCGTCCTGAACGCCATCGGCAAGACCCGCGACGCCAGGATCCTCAACGGCGAGACGAACGACGGCGAGACCCCGGACGGCAGTCCCGGAGCGGCCGAGCGGAGCGAGCTGGTCTATGCGGCCATCGAGCGGCCCGACGGCTCGATCCTGGCGGACCGGGGCCTCACGGCCCGCCTCACCGATGATTTCGACCTGCGCAAGGGGCAGTCGCCCCTGGCCCTCCTCGCCAGCCGGACCGCCCTGGTGGCGGTGACCGTCGAGGAGGCGGGCCGGACGGTGGGCAATCTCATCCTCGTCTCCGACCTGGCCGACCTCAACGACCGTCTGCTGGCGCTGCTCCGGACCTCGGCCTTGATCTCGAGCCTCGTCATGGTCCTGGGCTTCGCGATCTCCTACGCGATCCAGCGGGGGATCACCCAGCCGATCGCGGCGCTCGCCGGCACCATGGACCGCGTCCGCATCGAGCAGGACTACACGCAAGGCGCGGTGATCGCGCGCGACGACGAGGTCGGCGTGCTGGCGCGCTCGTTCAACGCGCTCCTCGACACCGTGCGGGAGCGCGATGCCCGCCTGGCGCAGCACATGCAGCGCCTGGAGGCCGACGTGGCGGAACGGACCGCCGACCTGCACGAGGCCAAGCAGGCGGCCGAGGCCGCCAACGCCGCCAAGTCGACCTTCCTGGCCACCATGAGCCACGAGATCCGCACGCCGCTCAATGGCATGCTGGTGATGGCCGAACTCCTGGCGGCTTCCGCGCTGCCGCAGCGGCAGCAGCGCTACGCCGAGGTGGTCGCCCGCTCCGGGCAGAGCCTGCTGGCGATCATCAACGACATCCTCGACTTCGCGAAGGTGGAGGCGGGCAAGCTCGATCTGGAGCGGATCGCCGTTGATCCGTCCGAGGTCGTCGACACCGTGGTCTCGCTCTTCGCCGAGAAGGCCGTCGAGAACGGCCTCGACCTCGCCGCCTACGTGGCGCCGGACGTGCCGCGCCACGTGATCGGCGATCCGGTGCGCCTCGGCCAGATCCTTAGCAACTTCGTCAACAATGCCCTGAAGTTCACCCCGTCCGGCTCGGTCCTGGTGCGGCTGGAGCGCGGCGCGGCCGGCATGCTGCGCCTCAGCGTCCGGGATACCGGCGTCGGCATCCCGGCCGACAAGGTCGGCACCCTGTTCTCGGCCTTCGCGCAGGCCGATCAGTCGACCACCCGGCGCTTCGGCGGTACCGGCCTCGGTCTCTCGATCGCTCATCGCCTCGCCCTCGCCATGGGCGGCCGCATGGGCGTCGAGAGCGAGCTCGGCGCCGGCTCGACCTTCTGGGCCGAGCTGCCCCTGGAGGCGGGCGACGCCGATGCGCCGACCCTCGTCCGGCGCACCGACGCGGTCGGAGCCGGGATCGTGCTCGCGCTGTCGGGCGACGCCACGCGGGAGTGCTTCGGGCTCCGCCTCGCCGAGGCCGGGTTCACCTGCCTTCCGGCGGAGGCCGCCGAGGCCGGGGCGGCGCACTGGATCGCGGATGCGGCCACGATCCTGGCCCTGGGCCGTCGCCCGAGCGGGCCGGGCCGGGTCCTGGCCCTGGCGCGCCTCGGCGATGCCGCCGCGGCGCCGGTCCTGGAGGCGGGCTGGGCCGACCACCTCCTCGGCTGGCCGGTCGTCCAGGAAGAGTGGCGCGGCGCCCTGGACGCGCTGGCCGGCGGGACGCCGTTCGTCTCCGGCCCCCGCCTGTCCGCCCGCACGCGCCTGCCGCAATTCCCCGCCGCGCGCATCCTCCTGGCCGACGACAGCCCGGTGAACCGCGAGGTCGCCCGCGAGGCCCTGGCTCGCTGCGGCGTCACCGCCCTCACCCTGGTCGAGGACGGCCGTGCGGCCCTCGAAGCCTGTCGCGACCGGGCGTTCGACCTCATCCTGATGGACGGCAGCATGCCGGTCCTCGACGGCTACGCGGCGGCCGAGGCCATTCGGGCCGAGGCCATCGCGCAGGGCCGCGTCCGCACGCCCATCGTGGCCCTCACGGCGCACGTGGTGGGGGCCGGCGCCGAGGCGTGGCGCGAGGCCGGCATGGATGCCAAGCTCGCCAAGCCCTTCACCCTGGCGGCCCTCGCCGACACGCTGGCGGCCTTCCTCGTGCCCGAGGCCGAGACTGAGACCGCGGTCGCGCCGCGACGTCCCTCGCCCGACGCCGCGCCCCAGCCGGAGGCGGACGGCCTCTTGGACGAGGACGTGCTCGCGGGGTTGATCGACATGGCGGCCCGGGCCGGCGGCGATTTCAGCGCCCGCGTGCTCGGCCTCTATCGGGACCACGCGCCCAAGGCCCTCGCGGACCTCCGGGCGGCGGCAAGCCGCGGCGATGCCGAGGCGATCGCGCGCGCGGCGCACAGCCTGAAGTCGATGAGCCTGAACATCGGTGGCCGGGCCCTGGGCCTGGTGCTGGGAGAGATCGAGAGCAGGGCTCGCTCCAGCGCCGTCCTCCCGACGGACGCGGAGATCGCCGGCCTGTCGCCGCTCCTGGACCGGACCCTGGAGGCCCTCGAGGCCCGCCTTGGGCAGACGCCCGATCCGGAGGAAGGGGCCGCGGCGCGGCGCTCCGCCTGAGGGACCCCGCCCCCGGAGCGGACGATGTCCGCGATGGGGTGCCGGCGGGTCCCATGCGTGCGGGGCCGGACACCCGGTGGAACCCGCGTCTCGGTCCGCGCTCCGGCGCACCGAATCGGGCGTCGGGGGGCGTCGTCGAGGAGGGTGCGTGTCGGCGTCCCGCCTCAGCTCCACGCGTGGAAGGGCGGGTTCACCCCATTGAGCGCGTGGTTGCCGACGATCGCGTATTTCCAGCGCACGGGGTCGTGGAGCGTGTGGGTGCGGGCGTTGCGCCAGTGCCGGTCGAGATTGTGCTCGGCCAGCGTCGCGCGGGTGCCGGCGAGCTCGAACAGGGTGTTGCTGGCGCCAAGCGCCACCTCGGTGGTGAGCACCTTGGCTTCCGCCACCGCGAGCTGCGCGGCCGCCACCGTCTCGACATCCGGCGCCGCCACGGCGGCGTCGAGGGCGAGGCCGGCCCGGTCGAGCAGCGCCTCGGCGGCGTGCAGGCGGATCGTGAGGTCGCCGACGATGCGGATGGTGTGGGGGTCGTCGGAGGCGCGCGCCAGGCCGCTGTCGACCCAGGGACGCGACTTGGTGCGCACGAAGTCGATGGTCTCGGCGAGCGCCGCCCGGGCGATGCCCGCATCCACGGCCGCCTGGATGATCTGGAAGATCGCCCCGTCGGCGCTCGGCTGCGCGTAGCCCTTCCAGGCCGGCACCAGGTGGGTTTTCGGCACGCGCACGCCGTCGATCCGCACGGTGCCGCTCGCGGTGGTGCGCTGGCCGAAGCTCGACCAGTCGTCGATCACCGTGAGTCCCGGCGCGTTGCGCTCGGCAATGGCATACCAGGCCCGGCCCTCGCCATCGAGGGCCACGATCGGCACGAGGTGGGCCAGCAGCGCGCCGGTGGCGTAGAACTTGGTGCCGTGCACCACCACGTGGTCGCCGTCGTCCACGAAGTGGGTCTCGAAGTCGGCGGCGCGCGGCGTGCCGATCTCCGAGAAGGCGTTGCCGAACCGGGTGCCGGCCAGGACGAGGCCGAACAGCAGGGCCTTCTGGGCCTCGTCCGAGACCGTGTCGATCGCCGCCACGATGCCGAGGTGGTTCTGGGCGATCTGCCCGATCGACGGGTCGGCGGCCGAGACGACGGCGATGACCTGCGCCAAGGTCCCGTAGGACAGCCCCGGCCCGCCATGGGCCCGCGGCACGTTGATGGACCACAGGCCGCTCTGCGAGAACGCGTCGAGCTCGGCCAGGGGTCGGCGCCCCGTGCGGTCGCGCTCGGAGGCGCCGACCCGGAACGTCGCCGCCAGGGCGTGGGCGACGCGCAGGGCCTCGGCCGCGTCGCGGATGACGTGGGCCGGCGCGGCCGGGCGCTCGGGGCCGGGTGCCCCGGCGGGCCAGCGATCGGTGTCCCGCGGGGGCGGACTGACGGCGATGTTCATGGGGTGTCTCCGGATCAGGGGGCGCAGTCGGGGACCGGCTCGGCTCAGGCCGCCTGCGCCTGTTCGCGGCGCGCCGCCTCCAGGGCGCGGACGCGCGGAATGACGTGTTCGCCGAAATACGCGACCTCCTCCTGGAAGTGCAGGAAGGCCAGCAGGGCGAGGTCGACGCCGACCGCCTTCAGCGCCACGATGCGCTCGGCGATCTGATCCGGCGTGCCGATCAGATTGGTCTTGAAGCCGTCGTTGTACTGGACGAGGTCCGCAAAGCTCGATTTGGCCCAGTTGCCCTCGCCCTCCGGCGAGGCCTGGCCGGCGTTCTTCGCCTCGTGCCCGAAGGCCTTCACGGCGTCCGGGTCGGCCTGGTCGATGATCTCCTGGAGGACGGCGCGGGCTTCTTCCTCGGTGTCGCGGGCGATGACGAAGGCGTTGACGCCCACCTTCACCGCGTGGCCGTTGGCGCGCGCCTTGGCCTGGACGTCGTCGACCTGGGCCCGGATGCCCTCGGGCGTGTTGCCGTTGGTGAAGTACCAGTCCGAGACGCGGGCCGCCATGTCGCGCGCCGCCCGGGACGAGCCGCCCTGGAAGATCTCGGGCTGCGGATCGGCGGGTTTCGGCTTCAGGGTGTAGTCGCTGTAGCGGTAGAAATCGCCCCGGAAGGTGAAGTTGTCCTGGGTCCAAATTCCCCGCAGGGCACGGATGAACTCCTCCGAGCGGCGGTAGCGCTCGTCATGGTCGAGCCATGGCTCGCCGATGGCGCGGAACTCGCCCGAGAACCACCCCGAGACCACGTTGATGGCGATGCGCCCCTCCGTGATCTGGCTGATGGTGGCGATCTGTTTGGCGGCGAGCGTCGGGTTCCAGGGCCCGGGCAGGAGGGCGGCGATCACCTTCAGCCTGGAGGTGGCCGCCAGCAGGGCGTGGCTGAAGGCGACGGATTCGTGCTGGTACTCGGCGCCGTAGCCGGCCGTGAAGCGGATCTGCGTGAGGGCGTAGTCGAACCCGGCCTCCTCCGCGATCTGCGCGAGGCGTCGGTTATAGGGCGCGTCCCAGCTCGTGCGCTGGGCGATCTTGCTGATGACGAGGCCCCCCGAGACGTTGGGCACCCAGTAGGCGAAGCGGATCGGCTCGCTGCCGTCGCGAGTTCCCGTTTGAAAGGCCATGTTCCCACCCCTGCGTTGATCGGGCCGCGCGTTCCGGCAGGGCGCACGGAGTGCGCCCGATGTCGATCGGTTGACGAACTGAATACGAAAACCAGAGCGTTCACATGCTCGTGAATGCTGGTCTTACCCAGAACTGTGTTTGTGTTCGTCGTTCTGTTCTTAGAATTGCTTGGTATTGTTCGCGCGTCAAAGGAAGCAAACGGCTTTTTTCGGCCCGGACGGAAAAGCTCCTTCCCCGATCGCGGGTGCTGGCCGAAGGTTTGCGTCGTGGGCCCGAGCGCGAGGCGGGATTGCCCGCCCGGCCCGGATCTGGGGCAAGCGGAGGCCTGCGGAGAGCGGAGCCGTCCGGTTTTCACCCCGGCGATGCCCTGATTCCAGGCGGCCATCGGGTATAAAATCCAGTCGACGCGGCCGACCTGCTTGGGGCGCTATCTTTTCAGGCAGGTCGATGCTGATAAGGCGGGCATTTCCTCCAAATTGCCGAACTTGTGTGCTTGTCGAGCAAATCGATATTGCCTCGTGAAACCGGTCGTTTAAGGACGCGTTAATTGATCGATCCTACCGTCTAACCACCGTCCACTTGAAGGCCGAAGCGCGCGAGATCGGTTTACCCAGAAAGTTCACGCATGATGCCCGCGTTCCGCCAACCGCTCGTGGTTCTCCTTGCCGGAGACGAGTTGACCCGCTCCATCACCACGAGCTGCCTGGAGATGTCGGGCTACGCGGTGCTCGGCGCGCGCACGGCCGGCGAGGTCGAGAGCCTGCTCCTCGCCCAGACCGGCGAGCGCCGCGTCGACGTGCTGGTGACCGATGCCGACGTGCGCGACACGGTGGACGGCCTTTCGCTCGCCGGCGTGGCCCGCTGTCTCGATCCGGCGGTGGGCGTCGTCTACACCGCCCGCTCCCTCCGCCAGCTCGACGGCGAGGCCCTGGAGCCGGGGGCCCTGCGCCTGCGCACGCCCTATCACGGGCATCAACTCGTCGCCCTGGTCGCCGAGCTCCTGGCCTCGGCCGCCGACCGGACCGATTTCGACCGCGCCGCGGCCTGATCCGCCGGGATTCCACCGCGCGGCCCTGGGTCGGCGGCGGCGCGCATTCAGGATGCGCGGCCCGGGCCCGGCGGTGTATCAGGCGGGGCGCCGCCTCCCGGCCGGCGCCCGCCCGCAGCGTGGAAGAGCGGTGGCGGCGCTCCTGCCCGGGCGTCGGTCCCATCCGGAACGCGAGAGCCGATGATCAGCGCCTTCGACCTCTTCAAGATCGGGATCGGCCCGTCGAGCTCGCACACCGTCGGCCCGATGCTGGCCGCGCTCCGCTTCCGCGCCCGGACCGCGGGGTTGCCCGGGCTCGCCCGCATCCAGGCGGAGATCTTCGGCTCCCTGGCCTGGACGGGACGCGGGCACGGCACCGACACGGCGATCTTCCTCGGGCTCCTCGGCCACGACCCCCGATCCGTCGACCCGGACGGGGTGGCCGGCCTCGTCGCGGCCCTCGGTGCGGAGAAGCGGCTGGCCCCCGCGGGCCCGGCCTTCGACCCGGCCGCGGACCTCGCGTTCAACTTTACCGACGTGCTGCCCCTGCACACCAACGGCCTGCGCTTTCGTGCCCTCGATGCCGCCGGGGCGATCCGCGACAGCGAGATCTACTATTCCATCGGCGGCGGCTTCGTGGTGACGGAGGCGGAGGCGCAAGGGGGGGCGGGCGCGGAGGCGGATTGCCCCCTGCCCTATGCCAGTGCCGCCGGCCTCCTCGCCCTCTGTGTCGCCGAGGGCCGGACCATCGCCGAGGTGCAGTTCGCCAACGAGTGCGGCACCCGCACGCCCGATGCCGTGGAGGCCGGCCTCGACGTCATCCGCGACGCGATGTTCGCCTGCATTGACCGGGGTCTGCGCCAGGACGGCGAGTTGCCCGGCGGCCTCAAGGTGCGCCGGCGGGCCAAGCGGCTGCACGAGGACCTCACCGCCGGGCGCCTGCGCAATGCGCGCGCCGCCCACGAGATCGTGGACTGGATCAGCCTCTACGCGTTGGCGGTGAACGAGGAGAACGCGGCGGGCGGACGGGTGGTGACGGCACCCACCAACGGCGCGGCGGGGATCGTGCCGGCCGTCCTGCGCTACGCCCGGGACTTCTGCCCCGACTGGTCGGAGGCCCGCGCCCGGGAATTCCTGCTCACGGCCGCGGCGGTGGGCGGCCTGATCAAGACCCGCGCGTCGATCTCGGGCGCCGAGGTCGGCTGCCAGGGGGAGGTCGGTTCGGCGGCCGCGATGGCGGCGGCGGGCCTCGCGGCCTTCCTCGGCGGCAGCCCGGCCCAGGTGGAGAACGCCGCCGAGATCGCGATGGAGCACCATCTCGGCATGACCTGCGATCCCATCGGCGGGCTGGTGCAGATCCCCTGCATCGAGCGCAACGCCTTCGGGGCCAACAAGGCGGTGGTGGCCGCGTCCCTGGCCCTGCGCGGCGATGGGATTCACCGCGTCAGCCTCGACGAGGTCATCGAGACCATGCGCCAGACCGGCCACGACATGCAGGCGAAGTACAAGGAGACCTCGCTGGGCGGCCTCGCGGTGAACGTCGCAGCCTGCTGAGGATGGCCGCGAAAAGGAACGGTTGCGTTTCCTGATCGCGGCGGAAGGGCGCTCAGACCGGCACGGTGCCTGGCTTGGACGTCGGCTGACCTGTCAGGGTCCCGTCGCGCATGCCCGCCTGCAGGCGTGAGCCTGGCCAACGTTCGCCGGTCCGGACCGGAGGCTCTGCGAAAACTATGGAACGCAGCGGTTCCGATCCGGTTGTAACGCCCGAGGGGTCTACCGGACGGCAGATGCGGCCAGCGCGTGCGGCCCGCGTCCGATCCGTCCTGCCAAGACGCGGGACCGTGACACCATGACCTTCGCATCGCCGACCATCGGAACCGCCGGGCCGGACCGCGTCCGGGCGCTCATCCGAGGCGCTCCCCGGGCCTGAGCGCGTCGCACCCTGCCGCCTTCGGGCGCAGCCCCGCGCCCGCGTCCGCCCGATTCCACGGTCGGTGCCGCCACGCGTCCGGCGGGCTCGAACCCCGCGATTTCCTGACCCCATCCCCTGACCGGAGACCCGCCATGCGGACCCTGACGCTCGCCCTGCTTCTCGGAGCCTTCAGCCTCGCCACGCCCCTCGCCGCCCAGGACCTGACGAGTCCCGGTCAGACGCCGCGCCCGACCCTGCTCATGCACGGGCATTATTGCGGCCCCGGCAACGACGGCATGGATGTGGCTCCGATCGACGCGCTGGATGCCGCGTGCCGCAGGCACGATGCCTGCACGCCCGACGGAGGCCTGCCCTCCTGCGGCTGCAACCGCGCCCTCAAGCGCGATGCCGGCCGCGTGGCGGCGAGCCCGCGCGAGCCGCAGGACCTGCGCGCCGTCGCCGGTCTCGTGGCGGGCGCGACCGACCTGATGCTCTGCAGCGACGACGTCGCCGGGCTGCGGCCCTGAGGCCGGACGCGCTCCGCGCCGGGGCGCGGAGCGCGGACCGGGCCGCTAGCGGCCGTCGATGCGCTCGCCGAGCAGCGCGATGGCGCGCTGGTAGACGGAGGCGGCGTTCCAGCCCTGGATGGCGGCGAAGTTCGGCTCGCCCGGCTGGTAGCCGGCGCCCGCGCGCCAGCCATGGCCCTTCAGGAAGTTCGCGGTGGAGTTGAGGGCGTTGGCCGAGCTGTCGAGGCTGCCGCCGACGCCGTAGTTCAGGACGTTCTTGGGCAGGAACTGGGTGTGGCCGACCTCGCCGTGGGCCGCGCCCCGGGTGCTCGCGGTCAGGACGCCGCGATCCACCAGGGTGAGGGCGGCGTAGAGCTGGTCGGTGAAGTAGGCCGAGCGGCGGCAATCGTAGGCCAGCGTCGCGACCGCCGAGAGCGTGTTCACGTTGCCCTTCACCGCGCCGAAGCCCGTCTCCATGCCCCAGATCGCCAGAAGCGGACCCGGCGGCACGCCGTAGCGCTGCTCGATCGAGTCGAACAGGGCGGCGTTCTGGGCCTTGAGGGCGCGGCCGCGGGACACGATGGTGTTGCCGCCGCGCTTGGCCAGGAACTGGTCCAGCGAGAGCTTGAAGCTCTTCTGGCCGCGATCGGCCGAGATCGTCGCCGTCGAGTAGGACGTGCCCATCAGGGCGGCGAGGCTCGCGGCGCTGGCCCGGCCGCGCGCCTCCTCGGCGAATTCCCGCTTCCAGGCTTCGAAGCCGGCCGCGCTGTTGCCGCATTGCGCCGCGTTCGCCCCGCCCGTCGCACAGACGAGCGCCGCGAAGGCCGCCGCGAGCCACGGCGTCCGATACCCACGTCCGATCATGTCAAAACTCCCTGGCCGTGCGGCGCCGCCCCGGGGCCGCACGGATCGATGGTGACCCCTTGCGCGGAGCAAGGCGGCAAACGCGACCGTGAGTCGAGCCACATTGCGGCAATTTTGCTTGCGAACCAGGCCACGGACATCACTTCCCCGCGTTTGGTTACGCAGAGATGTCCGAATGCAGCGCCGCGCCGTCGCGTCGACCTCGCCGCCGGGACGGTCCGGACCCTGCAGTTCAGCCCTAGACGAACGTCGAACTGTCCCGGGCCGCATCGATCATGTTCCGCATCAAGACACGCCGTCCTGGCCCGAACCGGCGCCCGCCCCTGGCGCTGGTGCTCGTTTCCTGCGCGACGGCCCTACTTCTGTGGTGGCCGATCTTGGCGCTCAGCGAGACGGCGGTCTGGTTCTGGTGAGGCCGCCGCGCCGTCAGGGGTCGTCGGCGCGGACGCGCAGATAGGCGCCGAGCAGGTAGCCGCTTTGCAGGGCACTGAGATGGGCGAGCAGCACGAGGCCGCCGATGCCGGAGGCGTCGCCCCGGGCGATCCAGACCACGACCGACAGGACGACCACGAGACCGGACAATCCGACGGCCGTCATGACCCGGCTGCAGAAGCCGATCGCGATCCCGCCCACGACCAGTAGCAGCGCGATCAGCATCGGCCGCCTCGCGGGCGATCACGCCGGTTCCGGCAACGCATAACGATCCTCCCTCGCCCGATCGTGGACGCGCAGCGCCGGCTTCGCAACGGCCGGTGGATGCCGCGGCCAGGCCGGCGCGTCCCGATCACGCGGCGGTCCGCGGGGAGCGAGGCGTCGCCAGGGACCGCTTCCGCCCTCCGATCGGCGACGCTAGGCTCCCGACGGAACGAGGAGAGGAGACGACCCGCATGTGGTGCCGCCAGCGACGCTCCGGGGTTTTGCGCGGGCCTGCCGCCGCGATCTCTCTCATGGCCGCCCTGTTCCTGCTTCCGGAGGCGGGCCGTACCGCGTCGGCCGAGACCGCGGCCCCCGCCGCGGGTGCCGCATCCGGGGGCGAGGCGCAACCCCGCGCCTTCGGGCTGTGCACCGGGGCGATCGCCGCCGAAGCGGAGGCGCGTGGCGTTCCTGCGCGGGTGGCGGACGGCTTGCGCGCCCTCTCCCCCGATTCCGAGGTGGCCGCCGCGCCGCAGGCCCAGGCGGAATTCGTGACGCCGATCTGGTCCTACCTCGATGCCAACCTCACCGAGGCGCGGATCGCCGAAGGCCGGCGCAAGCTGGCGGAATGGTCCGCGACCTTCGATGCCATCGAGGCCCGATACGGCGTCGACCGCTTCGTCCTGGCGGCCTTCTGGGGGGTCGAATCGACCTACGGCAGCGTGCTCGAGGATCCCGGGATCGTCCGTCCCGTCCTGCGCGCTCTGGCGACGCTGGCCTGCACCGAGACGGCGCGGGCGCCCTATTGGCGCGCGGAGCTGATCGCCGCCCTGGAAATCCAGGCCCAGGACAAGGCGCCCCCCGGGCCGCTCACGGGATCCTGGGCCGGGGCCATGGGCCACACCCAGTTCATGCCGACCGTCTACCAGGCCTATGCGGTGGATTTCGACGGGGACGGCCGGCGCGACATCTGGACCTCGGTGCCGGACGCCCTCGCCTCCACGGCCAACTACCTCGTGGCGATGGGCTGGCGCTCCGGCGCGCGCTGGGGCAGCGAGGCCCGGCTGCCGGAGGGGTTCGACCTCGCCCTGGCCGACGAGACCACGGAGCGCAGCCTCGCGGATTGGCGCGACCTCGGCGTGATCCCGGTCCAGCCGCTGACGGAGGCGGGCGGCCCGGCGACGCTGGTTCTGCCGGCGGGCGCGCGCGGGCCGGCCTTCCTGCTCCAGCCCAACTTCCGGGTCATCCTGCGCTACAACACCGCCCTCGCCTACGCGCTCAGCGTGGCGCACCTGTCCGACCGCCTGCGCGGCGAGCCGGGCTTCATCCGGGACTGGCCGCGCGACGCGGTGATGCCCAGTACCGGCGACGTCCGGGCGCTGCAGCTGCGCCTCGCCGAGCGCGGGTTTCCGGCCGGCGGCGCCGACGGCAAGATCGGCCCCCGGACGCGGGCGGCGATCCGTGCCTACCAGGCCGCCAACGGCCTGCCCCCCGACGGTTACGCGGATGCCCCGTTGCGGGAGCGGATCCTGGCCTCCCCGTGATCCGGACCGGATTTAGCGGTGGTCCTGCCGGAGGGGCCGCGATAGAGCAGCCCCGGGAACCGAGGCCGCGCGGCGGCGAGACGGAAGGGCATGAGAGGGAATGAGTCGATCCGCGGCCATGCCCGTTGCGCCCGAGCGAACGCCACCGAGGACCATCGTCACCTACTGGGAAGGGCCGGTGACCTGGCTCGAACGGCTCAGCGCCGCCTCGATCGTCGCGGCCGGACACCCGCTCCACATCTACGCGCACGATGTCGCCGCCCTGCGCGCGCAGGGGCTGCCCGGCTCGGTGATCGATGCCCGCGAGGGGATCGGCCCCAACGTCATGGCGGATCTCTACCGCAGCCGCGGAGTCCTCGCCTTCTACGCCGACTACCTGCGCCTCAGCCTGATCCGCGACGGCAAGGGCATCTGGTCGGACCTCGACTGCGTCTTCCAGCGCCCCCTCGAGACGCCCGCCGGCGCAGCCGAGTACCTGTTCGGCTGGCTCAACGCGAGCCGCCTCAACAACGCGATCCTGTCGGCACCCCCGGAGTCCGAGCTCGTCACCCGCTACTGGGACGCGATCTCGACGGTGCCGATCCGGGCGCCCTGGGCGACCGCACACATCCGGGTCAAGCGCCGCCTCGAACTGCTGGTCGGCAAGAGCATCCCGTTCCACCCGGAGCGCCTGGCGATCGGCCCGCGCGCCCTCACCTACTTCGTGCGCAAGCTCCGCCTGGAGGGCCATGCCCGGGCGCGGGCGGTGTTCTATCCCCTCGGCGACGACGACGCCCACCTCCTGACCGAGGCGGACGACCGGGCGGCGCGCACGCTCATCGGGCCCGAGACGGTTTCGGTGCATGCCTGGCGCGGCAAGCTCTGGTCGATCGGCCGGGACGCTCCCCCGCCGCCCACCTCCTGGCTCGGCCAGCAGGCCCGGAGCCTCGGCCTCTGACCGGTCGGACACGCGATCCCTGGAGATGTCGATGCGTCGGGTCCTGTTCATCTGCGCGACGCCGGTGGCCTTCGGCCTCGACACGCCGCCCGCGATCGGCCTCGGCGGGATCGAGAGCACGAACATCGCCCTCTCCCGCGCCCTGGCCCGACGGGGCTGGGCGGTGACCCTGGCCACCCGCCGGAGCGGGACGGTGGAGCGGGACGGCGTCCGCAACATCCCCCTCGGCGAGGCGGCGGCCTGCGAGGCCGACGCGGTGGTCACCAGCAACGACCCCCGCCCGCTCCGCGCCCATCCGGGCCGGCGCGGCATCGTCTGGGTCCACAATCCGCTGAACGTCGAGAAGTCCGTGCGGAAGGGCTACCTCCTGCCCTTCCTGTCCCTGCGGCCGGAGGCCGTCTTCGTCGGCACCCTCGCGGCGCGGAACATGTCGCCGCTCTATCCCTTCCGGCGCCGCCACGTCGTCCCGCACGGCGTCTCGCCCGTCTTCCTGACGCCCGAGCCGACGCGGGGCCGGAGCCGGGACTTCGTCTACGCCTCCCAGCCCCAGCGCGGCCTCGACCGGATGCTGCGGCTCTGGCGCAGCGCCGCGCCCCTGATCGCCTCGGGCGCGAAGCTCCACGTCTTCGGATCCGAACAGCCCGACTCGCCCGACGATCGCGGACCGGTGGTGTTCCACCCCCGCCGTGGGGCCGCCGCCCTGGCGGCGTTCTACGGCACCGCGCGCGCCATGGTCTGCCCCGGTTCCCCCGACGAGACCTTCTGCCTCGCGGCGGCGGAGGCCCAGGCCATGGGGCTGCCGGTGGTGACCGCCGGCATCGGCGCCCTCGCCGAGCGGGTGCAGCACGGCGTGAACGGCTGGATCGCCGGGACGGATGCGGCCTTCGCCGAGGCCGTCGTGAGCCTCGCCACCCAGGACGACCTCTGGTCGGAGCTCAGCGCCGGCGCGCTCCTCCAGCGCCGGGCCCTGACCTGGGAGCGGGCGGCGATCCTGTGGGAGGCGGTCCTCCGGGGGGCGTCCCAGGAGGGGGTCCGACGCGCGCCGGCCGGGTGACAGATCCGGGTCGGCGACACGCCTCCGCCCAGGCGCGACTGGACGCCTCCCCGCCGGGCGCGAATACTGTGTGCAAGATCGGATCAGAAAGATCTGATCGGCAACAGCCGATCATCAAGAGACGGTCGCCAAGGCCGGGCGACATCGGGAGGAAAGCATGAGGCTTCGGCTTGGTCTGGCCGCGCTCGCGGTCGCGTGGTCGGGTGTGGCGTGTGCGGATCCGCTGACCTTCCAGGTCGATCCGGCCTGGCCGAAACCGCTGCCCCATCAGTGGATCATGGGTCAGGCTTCGGGCGTCGCCGTGGACGCGCAGGACAACATCTGGGTGGTGCAGCGCCCGCGCACCCTCACCGATGACGAGAAGGCCGCAAGCCTCTCGCCGCCCCGCACCAAGTGCTGCCGCCCCGCGCCCCCCGTACTGGTGTTCGACCAGGCCGGCACCCTGATCCGCAGCTGGGGCGGCCCCGGCGAGGGCTACGACTGGCCGCAGAACGAGCACGGCATCCACATCGACCACAAGGGCTTCGTCTGGCTTGCCGGGAACGGCGACACGGACGGGCAGATCCTGAAATTCACCACCGAGGGCCGGTTCGTCCTGCAGATCGGCAAGCAGGGCCCGCAGACCAACAGCCTCGACACCTCGCGGCTCGGCAAGCCGGCCGCGATGCAGGTCGATCCCGAGACCAACGAGCTCTACGTCGCCGACGGCTACTTCAACCATCGGATCATCGTATTCGATGCCGAGACCGGCGCGTTCAAGCGGATGTGGGGCGCCTACGGCAAGCCGCCCACGGACGAGACCCTGCCGGCCTACGACCCGGTCGCGGCTCCGGCCCAGCAGTTCCGCAATCCCGTCCACTGCGTGCAGATCGCCCGCGACGGCCTGGTCTACGTCTGCGACCGCACCAACGACCGGGTCCAGGTCTTCCGCCGCGACGGCACCTTCGTGAAGGAGTTCTTCGTCGAGGCGAACACCCGCGCCAACGGCTCCGTCTGGGAGCTGGCGCTCTGGCCCGACGCCGAGCAGAGCTACCTCCTGAACGCGGACGGGGCCAACAACGAGGTCCGGACGCTCAGCCGCGAGACCGGCGAGGTGCTCGGCGCCTTCGGCCGCAACGGCCGGATGGCGGGCGACTTCCACTGGGTCCACAACCTTGCGGTGGACAGCCACGGCAACGTCTTTACCACCGAGGTCGACACCGGCAAGCGCGCCCTGAAGTTCCTGTTCCGCGGTGACCTGATCCTGCGCAAGCGCGCCGCCCTGCCCTGACCCCTCGAACCCGATGCGTTCGATCCCTCGGGGTGGCGGATTCCGGCTTCGCTCGAGCGTCGCGCGGGCTTGCCGATCCGGCCTCCGCTCTGATCGAGCAAAGCCCGTATCCGCCCCTGGTTCCGCCGGACCCGGCCGCCACCGTCGCCCGAAGGCGTTCGGCCGGCGGGCTCCGGGTGCGGCGCCCGGCATCACCCGATGCCGCATCGGCATTGGCTTCGGGGCCCTGGATCGGGTTCAGTCCCGCACCGCGTTTCCCGTTTGAACCCAGTCCCGCCGGAGCCCGAGAGCCGATCGATGCAGGCCCGCACCCTCTACGACAAGCTGGTGGACGCCCACACCGTGCGCCGTCTGGACGACGCCGAAGGCCCCGGGGCCAGCGTCCTGCTCTACGTCGACCGCACGGTGCTCAACGAGTACACCAGCCCGCAGGCCTTCAGCGGCCTGCGGGCCGCCGGGCGCCGGGTCTGGCGGCCGGACGCCGCCCTGGCGGTGGTCGATCACGTCAATCCCACGGCGGCGGAGCGCGTCGCCGCCATGCCCGATCCCGGCGGGGCGCGGCAGGTCGCGTATTTCGACGAGAACTGCCGGGATTTCGGGATCGAGCTCCTCGACGTGCTGCACCCGCTCCAGGGCATCGAGCACGTGGTCGCCCCCGAGCAGGGCTTCGTCCTGCCGGGCATGATCGTAGCGGCGGGCGACAGCCACACCACCACCTACGGGGCGTTGGGCGCCCTCGGCTTCGGCATCGGCACCTCGGACATCGAGCACTACCTCGCCACCCAGACCCTGGTGTACCGCCGGATGAAGACCCTGCGGGTCACGGTCTCGGGCACCCTGGCGCCGGGCGTCACCGCCAAGGACGTGGTCATGGCCCTGATCCGCCGCATCGGCGCCGACGGGGCGACGGGCTACGCCGTCGAGTTCGCCGGCCCCACCGTGGAGGCCCTGTCCGTCGAGGGCCGCATGACGATCTGCAACATGGCCGTCGAGTGCGGCGCCCGCGGCGTCGTCATGGCCCCCGACCGGACCGTGCTGGACTACCTGTCGGACAAGCCCCGCGCGCCGAAGGGCGCCCTCTGGGAGGCCGCCGCGGCCCATTGGCCGAGCTTGCGCAGCGACGACGGGGCCGTGTTCGACCGCGAGGTCGCCCTCGACGCCGCCGCGATCGAGCCGATGGTGACCTGGGGGACCAGCCCGGACCAGGCGGGCCCGGTCAACGGCCGCGTGCCCGATCCGGCGGCCGAGCCCGATCCGGCCCGTCGCCGGGACATGGTCCGGGCACTGTCCTACATGGACCTCGTCCCGGGCACGCCCCTCGAGGCCATCCCGATCCAGCGCGCCTTCATCGGCTCCTGCACCAACGCCCGGCTCTCCGACCTGCGCGAGGCCGCCGCCCTCGTGCGCGGCCGGCGGGTCGCGCACGGCGTCCAGGCCATGGTGGTGCCCGGCTCCTCCAGCGTGCGCCGGGCGGCCGAGGCGGAGGGGCTCGACCGGGTCTTCCGCGATGCCGGCTTCGAGTGGCGCCAATCCGGCTGCTCGATGTGCCTGGCCATGAACGACGACGTGCTGGCGCCGGGCGAGCGCTGCGCCTCCAGCACCAACCGCAACTTCGAGGGCCGTCAGGGTGTGGGCGCGCGCACCCACCTGATGAGCCCCGCCATGGTGGCGGCCGCGGCCATTGCCGGCCACCTCACCGACAGCCGCCGCTTCGCGCCGGAAAACCGCCTCGCGCCGGAGACCTGACCATGCAGCCGTTCACGATCGTCGCGGGCCCGGCCGCCGGCCTGCCCGGGGCCAACATCGACACCGACGTCATCATGCCCAAGCAGTTCCTCAAGGGGATCGACCGCGCGGGCTTGGGGGCGGCCACCTTCCACGACCTGCGCTATGCCGGCCCCGGCCAGCCGCGCCCGGACTTCGTCCTCAACCGGCCCGCATGGCAGGGGGCCTGCATCCTGGTGGTCGGCCCGAATTTCGGCTGCGGCTCGTCGCGCGAGCACGCGGTCTGGGGCCTGCTCCAGGGCGGCATCCGCGCGGTCATCGGCACCAGCTTCGCCGGCATCTTTGCCGACAACGCCGCCAATAACGGCCTGCTGCTGATCGAGCTGGCGCCCGGACCCGTCGCGGAACTGTCGGCCCGGGCCGCAGACCCCGCCCGGAACCATATGACGATCGACCTGCCCGCCCAGACCATCACCACCGCGGACGGCGCGGTGCAGGGCTTCGCCATCCCGGCCCGGCGCAAGGATCACCTCGTCCGGGGCCTCGACGCGATCGGGGCCACCCTCGACCACGCGGAGGCGATCCGGGCGTTCCAGGCCCGGCACCTCGCGGCCCAGCCCTGGCTCGCCTGAGCCGGGCTCGGGGCTGCCGGCGGCTCAGTACACCCGCGTGACCCACCCGTGGGGATCGGGGGCGTTGCCGCGCTGGATGTCCACGAGGGCCGAGCGCAGGCGCTTCGTCACCGGGCCGGCGACGTTGTCCGAGACCGAGAATTCCCCGTCCGCGCTGCGCACGGTCCCGACCGGGGTGATGACCGCGGCGGTGCCGCAGGCGAAGACCTCGCGCAGCCGTCCGCTGGCGGCGTCCGCCTTCCAGTCGTCGATGGAATAGGGCCGTTCGGCGACCGTGATGCCGTCGGCCTTCGCCAGGGTCAGGATCGAGTCGCGGGTGATGCCCGACAGGATGGTGTCGCTCAGGGGCGGGGTGACCATCGAGCCGTCGTCGAAGACGAAGAAGATGTTCATGCCGCCGAGTTCCTCGACCCAGCGGCGCTCGACCGCGTCGAGGAACACCACCTGGGCGCAGCCATGCTCCACCGCTGCCGCCTGGGCGCGCAGGCTGGCCGCGTAATTGCCGCCGCACTTGGCCGCACCGGTGCCGCCGGGGGCGGCGCGGGTCTGGTCCCGTGAGACCCAGACCGTCACGGTCTCGGAGCCGCCCTTGAAGTAGGCGCCCACCGCCGAGGCGATGACGAGGTAGAGGTATTCCGAGGACGGCTTGACCCCGAGGAACACCTCGCTGGCGATCATGAAGGGGCGCAGGTACAGGCTGCCGCCCTCGCTCGACGGGATCCAGTCGCGGTCGGCGCTGACCAGTTGCTTGACGGACTCGACGAAGACGGCGTCGGGCAGCGGCGGCATCGCCAGGCGCTCGGCCGAACGGCGGAAGCGCAGGGCGTTGGCCTCTGGCCGGAACAGGGCGGCGCCGCCGTCGGCGGTGCGGTAGGCCTTCAGCCCCTCGAAGATCTCCTGGGCGTAGTGCAGCACCGCCGCCGCCGGATCGAGGGCGATCGGCGCGCGCGCCTCGACGCGGGCATCGTGCCAGCCCCGCCCCTCGACGTAGCGGATCGTCACCATGTGGTCGGTGAACACCCGCCCGAAGCCGGGATCGACGAGGAGCTCGGCCCGGCGCTCCGGCGAGACGGGCGAGGCGTGCGGCTGCGTGGTGAAGGAGAGGTCGTCGGGGGCGCTCATCGTCAGTCCTTACTTACGTCTCGTCGGATCAATCAAGGGCCGGTGCGGCGCGGGCCGCCGGGCGCATCCGGACGACGAGACGTGGGCTGGTGCCCTGATACGACGATGTCCGCTTGCGATCAAACGGATTGCATCCTAATAATGCGCAAACGAAAAGAGAACCGGATCGTCCACCGGTCGGTGTCACAGGAGCTTCACGCGTGCCGCCCCGAAAACCGTCCGCGGATCCGGCGCCGGTCGATGTGCCGCCCGACCGCCGCCTGGACCAGCTCCGCCTCGCCTACACGCACACCCTGCTCCTGACGGGGCGGCACTGGCGCCGCGCCGCCAACGCCGTGATGGAGGCGCACGGCCTCTCGGACGCCACCGCCGTGCCGCTGATCATGATCGCCCGTCTCGACGGCGCTCCGCGTCAGAACGCCCTCGCGGAGGCCGTCGGCATCGAGGGCCCGTCGCTGGTCCGTCTCCTCGACCAGCTCTGCGAGGCCGGCCTCGCGCTCCGCCGCGAGGACCCCACCGACCGTCGGGCCAAGGTGCTCAGCCTGACGCCCGCCGGCATGGCCGTGGTCGCCCGCATGGAGGCCGACCTCGCCCGCCTGCGCGCCACGGTCTTCGCCGAGGTCGGCACCGCCGATCTCGAGGCGAGCCTGCGCGTCTTCGCGGCTCTGCAGGCCTGCGCGCCCCGCTGAAGGCCGCGCAACCGGCGTAGGCGTTCGTTCCGCGCCCGGGCTGCTGCCGAACGCCGCGTCCCCGATGACTTGAACGCGCGACGCCGCGCGCTCTTTCGGGCCTATGTCGATCACATCATCCGACCGCCCGGTCTTATATTGCCTTCATTACCTCGGCGGCAGTGCCGGGACTTTCGAGACGGTCGCGCAACACCTCGCGGATGCCGTGACCTGCGTCGCCCTCGACCTGCCGGGCTTCGGCGAGGACGGTGCCGACGCCGGCCGGGACGTCGCCGCGATGGCGGAGGGCGTGGCTGCCCGGATTCGCGCCGACGCGCCAGAACGGTGGATGCTGGCCGGCAACAGCATGGGCGCCAAGGTCGCCCTCGCGGTCGCCCGGCAGGCGGAGGACGGCGCGCCCGGCCTCGAAGGCCTGACCGGCCTCGTGCTCATGGCGGGTTCGCCACCCTCCCCCGAGCCCATGGGCGAGGACAAGCGCGCCGCCATGATCGCCTGGATCGGTGCCGATTCCGAGACCCGGCAGCGGGAGGCCGAGGCCTTCGTCGCCGCGAACATCGCCCGGCCCTTCGACCCTGACCGGATGGCGCGGACGGTGGCGGATGTGCTGCGTGCCAGCCCCGATGCCTGGACGCTCTGGCTCACCGCGGGCAGCCGCGAGGACTGGTGCGCGCGCATCGGCGTGCTGCGCAGCCCGGCGATCCTCCTGGCGGGGGCGGAGGATGCCGCTCTCGGCCCCGCCGCCCAGGCCGCGCTGATGGCGCCGCACCTCGCCCATCATCGTCTCGTGTCTCTCGCAGGGACCGGGCACCTCATCCCCCTGGAGCGCCCTGAGGCGGTGGCCGAAGCGGTGCGGAGCCTCGCGGCCGGAGCGGTCTCGAACGAAGCCGAGGCGCCCGCGATCCCGGATTCCTACGCGGCCCTGATCCGGTCCGACCGGGTGAATTCCCGCTTGCGCGCGGCCCTGCTGCAGCGCGCCGAGCCCGACGATCCGGCCTATCAGCCCCGGGCCCTCGATCCGGTCGTCCTCGCCATCCTGCGGGCCGCCTGCGCCCGGGTGCTTCCGCTGGACGGCGCCGGGACCATCGATTTTGCCGCCCGCATCGACGCGCGGCTGGCGAGCGGGGCGGGGGATGGCTGGCGCTTCGCCCGGCTTCCCCCCGACCCGGAAGCCTACCGGCGTGCCCTTCGCACCCTAGACGCTGCCGCCCGCGCCGCCCACGACGCGCCCTTCGTCGCCCTCGGGGCCGAGGCGCAGGACGCGATGCTCGGAAGCCTGGAATCCGGTGCGGTCTCCGGTGATCTCGATGCGGAGCAGATGGGCTTCTGGTTCGAGGACCTGCGCGCGGACGTGGCCCGCACCTATCTTGCCCACCCTGTCGCCCTCGCCCGCATGAACTTCGGCGGCATCGGCGCCGGCGGCGATACCGCCCCCCTGCCCGGCTTCCACGCGGGCGGCATCGGCCAGCGCGAGGCCTGGGAACCGAACGCCCCCCTGGAGACTGCCCGATGAACCTCGATGCGATGCGTCGCTTTGCTACCTCCGAGACCGTCGACGCGGTGGTGATCGGCACCGGCGCCGGCGGCGCGCCCCTGCTGGCGCGCCTCGCTCAGGCAGGCCTGTCCTGCGTCGCCCTGGAAGCCGGACCCAACTTCGATCCGAAGGGATTCGCCTTCGACGAGACCCTGGCCGACGAGATCTACTGGACCGAGGAGCGGATCAGCGGCGGCTCGACGCCCGAGGCCTTCGGCGGCAACAACAGCGGCACCGGTGTCGGCGGTTCCACCTTGCACTGGGGCGCCTTCACGCCCCGGGCCGATGCCCGCGACCTGCGCCTCCACACCGAGACCGGCGAGGGCGTCGACTGGCCCCTCGACTACGCCGAGCTGCTGCCCTTCTACGCGCGCGTCGAGGCCTTCATCGGCGTGTCCGGCCCGGCCTCGTATCCCTGGGACGACGCGCGCACCTACCCGCTCGGCCCCGTCGCCCGCAACGCCCCGGCCCAGGCCATGGCCAGCGCCTGTGCGGCGCTCGGCGTGCGCTACGCCGATGCGCCGGCGGCCGTGGTCTCGCGCGCCTTCGCGCAGGAGCACGGCCCGACCCGGCCCGGCTGCATCAATTGCGGCTACTGCCATCAGGGCTGCCGCACCGGCGCCAAGACCAGCATGGACGTCACCTATCTGCCGCTCGCCGTCCATCACGGCGCCGAGATCCGGGCCGAGGCCCGGGTCCACGGCATCGAGCGCGCGAAGGACGGCCGGGTGACGGCGGTGATCTATCGCCAGGGCGGCATCGACCATCGTCAGCCCTGCCGCACCGTCTTCCTCTGCGCCGGCTCGGTGGAATCCGCGCGTCTCCTGCTGCATCTCGACCTCGCCAACGGCAGCGGCCAGGTCGGGCGCAACTACATGGGCCACGTCGCCACCCAGGTCTGGGGCACCTTCGAGCCCGAGATGCGCATGAACAAGGGCTACCCGTCCTCGCTCATCACCGAGGACATGATCCGCCCGGCCGATGCGGACTTCGCCGGCGGCTACCTCGTCCAGAGCCTCGGCGTGGTGCCCCTCACCTTCGCCAATTCCCTGGCGCGGGGCCGCAAGCTCTGGGGGCGGGCGCTGGCCGACCAACTGGCCCGCTACAACCACATGGCCGGGATCGGCATCAACGGCGAGACCCTGCCCTGCGACGCCAACGTCCTGACGCTGTCCGACGAGGTCGACGCTCTGGGCATGCGCAAGGCCGCGATCAGCTTCGGCTACAGCCGGAACGAGGAGCGCCTCAACGCTCACGCGACCCGCTTCCTGAATCAGGTCTGGGAGGCGGCCGGGGCCACGGATCTCTGGACCCTGGAGCGCGTCGCCCACACCATCGGCACCTGCCGCATGGGCCGCGACGGCGACACGGCGGTGGTCGACCCCGTCGGCCGCAGCTTCGAGGTCCCGAACCTCTGGATCTGCGACGGCTCGACTTTCCCGAGTTCGCTCGCCGCCAACCCGGCGCTGACGATCATGGCGCTGAGCCTACGCAGCGCCGAGGCCTTCCTCAAGGCCGGACGCTAAGCCCGTCCGATCCGGCCTCGGCCGCGGTGGCTCGAAGCCACCGCCTCGGCCACCCGGGCATGGTCCCTCAATACATCGGCGTCCCGCCCGTGACCGGCACCAGCGCACCGGTCATGTAGCTGCCCTCCCGCGAGGCGAGGAGCACGTAGGCGGGGGCGAGTTCGGCCGGCTGGCCGGCGCGGCCGAGGGGCGTGTCGGCGCCGAGGGAGGCGATCTGCTCGGGGCTCTTCACGATGGGTTGGATCGGGGTCCAGACCGGGCCCGGGGCGACGCAGTTCACCCGGATGCCCTTCGGCGCCAGCAGGTTGGACAGGCCGATGGTCAGGCTCGCGATGGCGCCCTTGGTGGCGGCGTAGACCAGCATGGTCTTGTCGGCGATCTTGGCCTGCTGGCTCGTGGAGTTCACGATGGCCGAGCCCGGCTTCATGTGCGGCACGGCCGCCTGGGCGAGGTAGAGCATCGCGAAGACGTTGGCGCGGAACGACCCCTCGAGATCCTCCGGCGTCACGTCGTCGAGGTCCTCGTTGACCACCTGCGCGGCGGCGTTGTTCACGAGGATGTCGAGCCCGCCGAGTTCGGACACGGTGCGGGCGACGAGGTCGCGGCAATAGGTCGGGTCGCGCAGGTCGCCGGGAAGGAGCAGGACGCGCCGGCCCGCCTTGCGCACCCATTCGGCGGTGTCCTCGGCATCGGACTGCTCGACCGGCAGGTACGCGATCGCCACGTCGGCGCCCTCGCGGGCATACGCGATGGCCACGGCCCGGCCGATCCCGGAATCGCCGCCGGTCACCAGGGCGACGCGGTCGATGAGGAGTCCCTTGCCGACGTAGCTCGTCTCGCCGTGGTCGGGGGCCGGACGCATCCGCGAGGTCAGGCCCGGCCGTTCCTGTTGCTGGTCGCCGGGAAAGGGCGGCCGCGGGCCGGCGTCGCGGGGATCGATGGTCATCGGCGTCTGAGGCCTTCCGGGGCTGTCTTCAACAAAAGGGGGCCCACCGGGCGGCGGGCCCCGGGACGATCAGGCGTCCGCGTCGTCGGCCTCGAGAATGGTCTCGAGGTCGCCCGTGAGGGCATCGAGCTGGTCGGGCGTCGCGCGGATCTTGAAGGTGGTTCCGTCCTCGGCCTCGACCGCGATCTCCACGTGATCGTCGACGCGTGCGGCCATGGCCTGCTTCAGGATGTAGGTCGTCACGTCCGGATTGGTCGTGTCCGTGGTCTTGTTCGTGGTCTTGGCCATGCTGCCGTCTCCTGATGGGCTCCCCGGCAACGCGGCAGGGCCCGGGTCGGATCTGCGACCAAAGCTCCCGCCGGGCGCCGCAGCCTTCTACAGGCTCAGGCCCGACAGGGTGGCGGCGGCCTGGATCAGGGCCAGATGGGTCAGCCCCTGCGGCAGGTTGCCGAGATAGGTGCCGCTGGCCGGGTCGGCCATCTCCGAGTAGGTGCCGGAATTCCGGTCGAGGGCCTTCACCAGCGCCTCGAACGCGGCTTGCGCTTCCGCCGTCTCCCCGAGCAGGGCCCTGGCCTCCACGAGCCAGAAGGTGCAGGCGAGGAAGCAGCCCTCCTCCGCCTCGGCGCCGGTGTAGCGGTAGTGATAGGGGCCGCGTCCGAGCTCCCGGTCGATGGCCCGGCAGGTGGCCGCGAGGCGCTCGGGGTTGCCGAAGCGGAAGCGAACGGCCAGCGTCAGGGAGGCATCGAGCTTCTCCGTGCCGGGATACATGACGTAGGATTGCTTGGCCTCCGACCAGCAGTTCCGGTCGATCCAGTCCGCGACGCGGTCGCGGGCCCGGGCCCAGCGCTCGCGGCAGGTGCCCGGTAGGTGGCCGCCATCGGCGAGTTCCACCGCCCGGGCCAGCGCCTGCCAGCAGCTGATCTTGGAGCCGGTGTAGTGCTCGGCCTCCGGCAACTCCCAGATGCCCGCATCCTTGAGCTTCCAGGATTCGGCGCATTGGTCGGCGAGCTGGGCGAGCAGCGTCCCGGTGCGCAGGTCGAGCATGTTGCCGTCGGCCACGAAGCGCTCGGCGGTCTCGAAGATGTCGCCGTAGATGCCGTGCTGGTGCTGGCCCGTGGCGGCGTTGCCGGTGCGCACGGGGCGCGAGCCGCGATAGCCCGGCAGGTCGATGTCCCGCTCGCCGGGCACGCAGCCGCCGTCGAGGGTGTAGAGCACCTGCGCCCCGTGCTCGCCGATGTGCCGCATCAGCCAGGACAGGGCCGCGTTGGCCTCGGCCTGGGCACCCAGGCGCAGGAAGGCCTTGATGACGTAGCCGGCATCGCGGATCCAGGCGTAGCGGTAATCGTAGTTCTTGGAGCCGCCGATGCCCTCGGGCAGGGAACTCGTGGCCGCCGCCGCGATGGCGCCGGTGGGCGAGTAGAGCAGCAGCTTCAGCGCGAGGGCGCTGCGCTCGACCTGCTCGGCATAGCGGCCCCGATAGGCGAGACGCTCGGTCCAGTCCCGCCATTCCTGGCACGAGACGTCGATGCGCCCGTCGATCTCGTCGATCGGCGCCACCACCAGGGGCTGGTTCTCGGCGGCCACGATGGCGACGACCTCGCGCTGACCCGCCCGCACCTCGACGGAGCCCGAGATGACGTGGTCGTTCTCCGTCTCGATCCGGATGCCGTCGCTGGTGCGGAACAGGCCCATCATGCCGGCCACGTGGAAGGCGGTGCCGTTGCTGTTGCCCGAGAGATAGGGGGCGGCCGTGTCGCCCCGCGTGCCGAAGACCAGGGCCACCCGGAAGCGCACGTGCCCCTCCAGACCCTCGATCCGGCGCGCGAGTTCCGCCCAAGGCAGGCGCCCGGCGGGGCCGCTGTTCAGGCTCTCGGTGAGGCGCGCGCGTCCGGTCTTCGTGGTGAAGACGGTCTCGTGGACGTTGCTGCCGTCGCGGTAGCCGATCTCGGCGGTGAAGGGCTCCTCCGGCGTGATCGCGAAGTAGCCACCCTCCTCCGGGCTGAGCATGCGGTCGAACAGCGGCGGCGAGTCGAGATTGGGACAGCACCACCAGTCGATGGAGCCGTCGGCCCCCGAGAGTGCCACCGAGCGGCCCTCGCCGATCGCCGCGTAGCCCTCGATCGGGAGAAATCCGTCGGTGCGGCCGACGGCACCGCCCTTGCGGGGGAAAGGCTTCAGCACGGTGCGGGCGACCTCGGGTGGTGAGCGGACGATACCGGCCGGGGCCGGGCGTGGCGCCACGGGCCGTCCGCGCACGTCGCGCGTGTCCGAACCGAGCCGACCGGGATCCTCCGCGGGGGTCTCCTCGAACCCGCGCGGCGGGCGGCCGTTCCGGTCCCGGCTTGCTTCATGTTGACACGGCGGCCCGCGGGGCAGGGCGCTCGTGGCCGTGAGGCCCCATCGCCGTGCCCTTCCGCACGGCCAGAATGAACGCTCATTGACCAGTGAATGAACATTCAATACGACGACGGTGTCGGTTGGAGGATGCGATGCAGCGGACGCACGAGGATTTCCCGTTCGAGGCGCTGGTGCGGAAGGCGCGGGCGCTCCTCGCGCCCGAGCACCTGCTGCTCGGGGCCGTGCTGGTGCTCGGCTGGGCCGCGCTCATCGCCTGGACCGGCAACGGCCCGGTCGGCTGGCAGGGCCGCCTCTGCGCCGATGCTGACGCCTCGGTCGCCGCCTGCCGGGTGGTCGCGCCGTCGGCGGACGGACGGGTCTCCTGACCATGGCCTCGCCGGTCGGCACCCTCATCGACGCCCGCGCCAGCCAGGCCCCGCGCCGGGAACAGATCCTCGACGCCGCCTGCGCCTGTTTCGTGCGCAACGGGTTCCACCGCACCACGATGCAGGACCTCGCCCGCGAGGCCGGCATGACGGCGGGCAACTTCTACCACTACTTCCGCTCCAAGGAGGCGCTGGTCCTGGGCCTCGTGGAGCGGGAACGGATCAGCGGCGCCCAGCTGGTGACGCGCCTCCAGCAGGAGGGCGACCGGCGCGGCGCGTTGTTCGGCGTGCTCGGCCAGTATTTCGGCGCCCTGACCCGGGAGGCGGCGGTGCTGCGCCTGGAGATCTGGTCCGAGGGCACCCGCAACCCGGCCATCGCGGCGCTCACGGCGGAGACCGAGGCGGAGGCCCGGGCCTGGTTCGAGGAGACCTTCGCCGACCTCGCCACCGCTCCGGATTGCGATCCCGTCGCCCTCTACGCCCTGCTGGCGCCCCAGTTGAAGGGGATCGTCCTGAGCCGGGCCATCCTTCCCGATTTCGACACGGGTCTCGCCGTGGCGCAGCTCCAGGCCCTGATTGAGGCCGGACTCGCCGGCCGCGCCCCCCTCCCCGCCGTGGAACCCCGCCCATGACCGCCGCCCGCCTCGGCCTCGCCCTGCTCGCCCTGGCGCTGCCGGCCTCCGCAGCTCTCGCCGGCCCGGCCAAGCCGCCGGCAGGCTCCACCCAGCCGCCGGCAGGCTCCACCCAGCCGCCGGCCGGCGCGGCCCAGCCGGTCAAGGCCGGCCTCGTGCCGACGATCAGCGTGGTCGAAGCCAGGCGGCGCGAGATCGTCGAGTCGGTGGTCGTCACCGGCACCCTGGTCCCGCGCGACGAAATCCTGGTGACGCCCGAGATCGAGGGCTACCGGGTCACCGAGGTGCTGGTGGAGGAAGGTGCCCGGGTGGCCCGGGGGCAGGTGCTCGCCCGTCTCTCGCGCGACCTCATCGACCGTCAGCTCGCCCAGCAGGCGGCCCTGGTGGAGAAGGCCGAGGCCGCCGTGCCCCAGGCCCAGAGCAGCATCGAGCAGGCGGAGGCCGCCGAGACCGAGGCGCGCCTCGCCTTCGAGCGGGTGCAGCAGCTCCTGAAGACCGGCAACGCCACCGCGGCCGTGATGGAGGGCCGCACCGCCAGCCTGCGCCAGGCCGAGGGCAAGCTCGCCTTCGCCCGCAACGGCCTGCGCATCGCCCGGGCCGACCTCGCCCAGGCCCGGGCCGTGCTGGAGGAACTGAACCTGCGCCTGGCCCGCACGGAGATCCGCGCGCCGGAGGCCGGCATCGTCAGTCGCCGCACCGCCCGGGTGGGCCTGGCCGCCTCCGCCTCGGCCGAGCCCCTGTTCCGCCTGATCGCCCGGGGCGAGATCGAACTCGAGGGCGAGGTCATCGAGACCAAGCTGCCGCAGCTGCGCGAGAACGCCCCGGCCTGGATCGACCTCGGCGACGGTGTCCGCCTGTCGGGCAGCGTGCGGACCATCTACCCGGAGGTCGACCGGGCGACCCGCCTCGGCAAGGTCCGCGTTCGCCTGGAGCCGGATCCGCGCCTGCGCATCGGCACCTTCGCGCGGGGCGCCGTCGAGCTCGCCCGGACCCGCGGCGTGACCGTGCCGCAGGCCTCCGTGCTCTACGGCGGGGGCAAGCGCAGCTCCGTCCTCGTGGTCGCCGACGACGTGGTCGAGGCCCGCGAGGTCCGCACCGGCCTGTCCGACGACGACGACATCGAGATCCGCGCCGGACTCGCCGACGGCGAGCGCGTGGTGGCCCGCGCCGGCAGCTTCCTGCGCGACGGCGACCGGGTCCGCCCGGTGGCGCTGGCCGTGCCGGAGCCGGCCGTGGCCGCCGCCCCCTCCCCGCGCGAGACCGCCGAGGCCGGGACGCCCTGACCGGGCGCCGCCTCGTCTCCCGATCCGAAACCCCCATCGAGCCGACGCATGCGCCTGAACATCTCCGCCTGGGCGATCCGCCACCCGATCGCGCCGCTCGTGCTGTTCCTGGTGCTGATCGTGCTCGGTCTCGTCAGCTTCCGCAGCCTCGCGGTGACGCGGATGCCCAACGTCGACGTGCCGATCGTCTCGGTGACGATCACGCAGAGCGGGTCGGCCCCCGCCGAGCTGCAGACGCAGGTCACGAAGTGGGTCGAGGATTCCATCGCCGGGGTGCGCGGGGTCAAGCACATCACCTCGGCCATCACCGAGGGCTCCTCCGTCACCACGGTGGAGTTCCGCCTGGAGGTGAACACCGACCGGGCCGTCAACGACGTCAAGGACGCGGTCTCCAAGATCCGCATCAACCTGCCCCGCACCATCGACGAGCCGGTGATCCAGCGCGTCGAGATCACCGGCCTGCCGATCCTAATCTACGGCGTGACGTCGCCCGGCATGACGCCGGCCGAGCTGTCCTGGTTCGTGGAGGACAAGGTCGCCCGCTCGCTCCAGGGCGTGAAGGGCGTCGGCGGCGTCGAGCGCGTCGGCGGCGTCGCCCGCGAGATGCGCGTCACCCTGCTCCCCGACCGCCTGCTGGCGCTGGGCATCACGGCGGCCGACGTGAACCGTCAGCTGCGCCTGACCTCCGCCGACATGGCGGGCGGCCGCGGCGAGGTCGGCGGGCGCGAGCAGTCGATCCGGACGCTGGCCGCCTCGCGCTCTCTGCGCGACCTCAAGGCCACCTCCATCGTGCTTTCCGGGGGCCGCAAGGTCCGCCTCGACGAACTGGCGACGCTGGAGGATGCCATCGAGGAGCCGCGCACCTTCGCGCGCTTCAACGGCGAGCCGGTGGTCGCCTTCGCGGTCTCGCGCGGCTCGGGCGCCAGCGACGCCGAGGTCGCGGCCGGTGTCGAGACGCGCATCGCCGCGTTCAAGACCGCCTATCCCGACATCCGGTTCGAGACCATCGACTCCTCGGTGGCGGCCACCATCGGCTCCTACGATTCGGCGATGCACACCCTGATCGAGGGGGCGGCGCTCGCCGTGCTGGTGGTGTTCCTGTTCCTGCGCGACTGGCGCGCGACGCTGATCGCCGCGATCGCCCTGCCGCTCTCGGTCTTCCCGACCTTCTGGGCGATGGACGCGATGGGCTTCACCCTGAACGGCATCAGCCTGCTCGCCATCACGCTGGTCACCGGCATCCTCGTCGACGACGCCATCGTGGAGATCGAGAACATCGTCCGGCACATGCGGCTCGGCAAATCGCCCTACCGCGCCGCCATCGAGGGCGCCGACGAGATCGGGCTCGCGGTCATCGCCATCACGGCGACCCTGATCGCGGTGTTCGCACCGGTCTCCTTCATGGGCGGCATCGCGGGCCGCTACTTCATGCAGTTCGGCCTCACCATCGCGGTCTCGGTGTTCATGTCGCTGCTGGTCGCGCGCCTGATCACCCCGATGCTGGCCGCCTACTTCCTGCGCGACCACGACCACGAGGAGGCGAAGGAGGGCCCGGTGATGCGCGCCTATGGCCGCGTCGTCGGCTGGTCGGTGCGCCACCGCGTCGTCACGCTGATCGTCGGCCTCGCGCTGTTCGCCGGCTCGCTGGCCTCCACCGGCCTCCTGCCCTCGGGGTTCGTGCCGAAGCAGGACAATGCCCGCACGCTGTTCATGGTCGAGCTCGCGCCCGGCGCCCGCCTGCCCGACACCGTCGCGGTCTCGGACCGGGTGGTGGCCCGCATCCGGGCCCTGCCCGAGGTGGTCTCGGTCTTCGTCGACGGCGGCCGCCAGGCCGGCGGCAAGAAGGAGACCCGGCTCGCCACCCTGATCGTCAACCTGACGCCGAAGAATCAGCGCTCCGCCAAGCAGGCCGCCATCGAGACCGAGATCGCCGGCCTGCTCGCCCAGGAACCCGACATCCGCTCCTGGACCCTGCGCGACGGCGGCCAGCGCGACCTCGCTCTCGTGGTCGGCGGACCCGATGTCGACGTGGTCACCGAGGTCGCCGCCCGGCTCCAGCGCGACATGGCGGCGATCCCCCACCTGGTCTCGGTGATGTCGACGGCCCCCCTCAACCGCACGGAGGTCCGCATCCGGCCGAAGGCGGGGGCGGCGGCCGATCTCGGCGTCTCCACCGACGCCATCGCCGAGACCGTCCGGGTGGGCACCATCGGCGACATCGGGCTGAACCTGGCGAAGTTCAACGCGCCCGACCGGCAGGTGCCGATCCGGGTGCAACTGCCGGAGAGCGCCCGCGGCGCGGTCTCGCGTCTCGAGAACCTCAAGGTGCCGGCCAAGAACGGCGCCGCCGTGCCGCTGGCGGCCGTCGCCGACATCGAGCTCGACCAGGGGCCCGGCGCCATCGAGCGCTACGACCGCGTGGTGCGCGTGGCCGTGGAGGCCAACATGGAGGGCTCCGACGCCCTCGGCTCCCTCATCGCCCAGGCGCTGGAGACCCCCACGGCCAAGACCCTGCCGCCGGGCGTCACCATCCGGCAGACCGGCGACGCCGAGATCATGGGCGAGGTGTTCTCGGGCTTCCTCATGGCGATGGGGGCCGGGATCATGATGGTCTACGCGGTGCTCGTGCTGCTGTTCGGCTCGTTCCTGCAGCCGCTGACCATCCTGTTCTCGCTGCCCCTCTCCATCGGCGGCGCGATCCTCGGCCTGCTGATCCTGAACATGCCGATCTCGATGCCGGTGGTGATCGGCATCCTGATGCTGATGGGGCTGGTGACGAAGAACGCCATCATGCTGGTGGACTTCGCCGTGGAGGAGATGGCCCGCGGCGTCGACCGGGTCACCGCCATCGTGGATGCGGGCCGCAAGCGCGCCCGGCCCATCGTGATGACCACCATCGCCATGGCGGCCGGCATGGTGCCCTCCGCCATGGCGATGGGCATCGGCGGCGAGTTCCGCGCGCCGATGGCGGTGGCGGTGATCTCGGGCCTGATCGTCTCGACCCTGCTCTCGCTGGTCTTCGTGCCGGCGGTGTTCCTGCTCATGGACAGCCTCGGCGCCGTCCTCGGCCGGCTCCTCGGCCGCTTCGTCGGCGCGACGGACGAGGCGCCCCTCCCCGTCCCCCACGCCTGAGGTCACGCGGGGCGCCCCCGGGCTAGGGGCGCCCGCGACGGATCAGTCGATCCGGTCGCTGCGGCGCAGCTGGGCCGGCAGGGCGAACAGGCTGATGGCGGCGGCCGCGAGGCAGAGCCCGGCGATCACCCAGATGGCCGGGGTGGTCGATCCGGTCAGGTCCTTGACCCAGCCCACCATGACCGGGCTGACGATGCCGCCGAACTGCCCGAGGGTGTTGATCAGGGCGATGCCGCCGGCGGCGCCGACCCCGGTGACGAGCTTCGGCGGCAGGGTCCAGAAGGTCGGGATCGAGGCGACGATCCCGGTGCCGACGAGGCAGAGGGCCAGCATCAGCGGCACGATCTGCCGGTCGAACAGGCCGGCGGCGAAGAAGCCCAGGGCCGCCGCGATGGCGAGGCCGGCCACGAATTTCGGTCGGTTCCCGGAGGCGTCGGACAGCCGCCCGATCACCACCATGCTGATCGCCCCGCAGATGTAGGGCAGCGCCGCCAGGAGCCCGACCAGGCCGGTGCTGGCCCCGCTCGCCGTCCGGATCAGGTCCGGCCCCCAGAAGTTCAGGCCGTAGGAGCCGATCTGGAGCAGGAAGTAGATCAGCCCGACCTTGAGGAAGCCGGGGCTGCGGATGGCGCCCAGGAGCGAGTGGTCGCCGATCCCGCGGTTGGCCTCGGCGATCTGGCTCGCCACCAGGCTCTTCTCGGAGTCGGTGAGCCAGCGGGCATCGCCGACGCGGTCGTCGAAGCGGCGCATCACCAGGGCGCCAAGGAGCAGGCAGGGCAGGCCGCCGGCAAGGAACAGCCACTGCCATCCGGCCAGTCCCGCGACGCCGTTGAGCGAACTCAGGATCAGCCCCGAGACCGGGGCGCCGACGATGCCCGAGAAGGCCGAGGCCACGAACAGCATCGAGGTGATGCGCCCGCGGCGCGAGGCCGGAAACCACAGGGTCAGGTAGTAGAGGATGCCGGGGGCGAAGCCCGCCTCCATGGCGCCGATGAGGAAGCGCAGGGCGTAGAAGTGCCATTCCTGGGTGATGAACACCATGGCGGCGGTGGCGAGCCCCCAGGAGATCATGATCCGGGCGATCCAGCGCCGGGCGCCGACCCGGTACAGGATCAGGTTCGAGGGCACCTCGAAGATGACGTAGCCGACCACGAACAGGCTCGCGCCGAGGCCGTAGGCGGTGTTGCTGAAGCCGAGGTCGCTCTGGAGCTGGAACTTGGCGAAGCTGATGTTGATGCGGTCGAAGAAGGCGAACAGGTAGCAGACCATGATCAGCGGCATCAGCCGCCAGGCGATCTTCCGGTAGGTGGCGGCTTCGCGGGTCTCTGCGGGCGCGCCGAGGGCGGCCGGAGCGGCGAGGGTCATGGTGTCTCTCCCTGGAGGCGTCTCGATGGCGCGCCGCCCTTATCCGGGCGGTCTTGCGGGTTCTGCCGATCTTGCGTGTTGGGCTTGTCTTGCGTCGAACCCCCGCCTCAGGCCGCGATCCCGGGCGGCGGCGGGTGGAGGTCGCCGGGGCGCCCGGCCTGGGCCACCTGCCCCGGGACGGGATGGCCGACGAGGGCCGGCAGCCCGCGCGACAGGGCGATCAGCCCGTCGAGGTCGAGGCCGGTGGGGATGCCCATCTCGTGGGCCATGCTCACGAGGTCTTCGGTGCAGATGTTGCCGGTGGCCCCCGGGGCGAAGGGGCAGCCGCCGAGGCCGCCGAGGGCCGCGTCGAAGCGCCGGGCGCCGGCCGCCCGCGCCGCCAGCACGTTGGCGAGGCCGAGGCCGCGGGTGTTGTGGAAGTGGAGCGTCAGCGCCTCGGCCGGGACGAGCCGGAGGGCGCGGGCCACGCGGTCGCCGACTTGGCGCGGGTTGGCCATGCCGGTGGTGTCGGCCAGCGTGATGCCGTCGATCCCGAGGGCGCGGTAGCGCGCGACGATGTCGAGGACCCGCTCCGCCGGCTGGCCGCCCTCGAAGGGGCAGCCGAAGGCGGTGGCCACCGTCGCGTTGAGGCGCACGCCGGTGCCGCGCGCCGCCGCGACGATCCGCGCGAAGGCGTCGAGGGAGGCCTCGCGGGTCAGGCCCATATTGGCGCGGTTGTGGGTCTCGCTCGCCGACATGACGAGGTTGAGCTCGTCGGCGCAAGCCGCGAGCGCCCGTTCGGCGCCCTTCAGGTTCGGCACCAGGGCGACGTAGAGCGTGCCCGGGCGCCGGGTGATCCGGGCCAGCACCTCGGCGGCGTCGCGCAAGGCGGGAACCGCCTTGGGCGAGACGAACGAGGTCGCCTCGATCCGGCTGAAGCCCGCCGCCGAGAGGGCGTCGATCAGCGCGACCTTGTCGGCGGTCTCGACGAAGGCGGGCTCGATCTGCAGGCCGTCGCGGGGCGCGACCTCCTGGACGATCAGGGGCGTCTCGTCGCCCGGGCTTCCGGTCCCGCTGCGCCTCAGGCCGCCGCTCACGCCACCGCTCCCGTGGTCCGCAGGGCCGCGATCGCCGCGGCGTCGTAGCCGAGATCCGCCAGCACCGCGTCGGTGTGGGCGCCGAGGGCCGGACCGGACCAGCGCACCTCTCCGGGGGTCTCGGAGAGCTTGGGCACGATGCCGGGCATCTTCACCGCCGTGCCGCCGGGCAGCGCGGTCGGCAGGATCATGTCGCGGGCCTGGTAGTGCGGGTCGGCGACGATGTCGGCCACCGAGTAGATCCGGCCGGCGGGGACCTGCGCCGCCTCCAGGGCCTCCAGCGCATCGGCGATGCTGCGCGCGCCCGACCAGTCCGCGATGGCCGCGTCGAGCCGCGCGGCCTGGGCCGAGCGGCCGTCGTTGCTGCGCAGGGCTGGGTCGTCGGCGAGGTCGGGCCGGCCGATCGCCCGCATCAGGCGCCGGAAGATCGGGTCGCTGTTGCCCGCGATGACGACGTAGCCGCCATCCTGGGTCGGGTAGGTGTTCGAGGGCGTGATGCCCGGCAGGGCGCCGCCCGTCCGGGTGCGGACCTCGCCGAGGAGGTCGTATTCCGGGACGAGGCTCTCCATCACGTTGAAGACGCTCTCCACCAGCGAGACGTCGATGACCTGGCCCTTGCCGCCGGCGGTCTTGACGTGGAGGAGCGACATCAGCGCGCCGATGACCCCGTGCAGGGAGGCCAGGGTGTCGCCGATGCTGACGCCGACGCGGGCGGGCGGGCTGTCCGGATGGCCGGTGGTGAAGCGCAGGCCGCCCATCGCCTCGCCGATGGCGCCGAAGCCCGGCCGGTCGCGGTAGGGACCGGTCTGGCCGTAGCCGGAGATCCGGACCATGACGAGGTTGGGGTTGAGGGCGGAGAGGTCCGCCCAGCCCAGCCCGAGCTTCTCCAGGCCCCCGGGGCGGAAATTCTCGATGACCACGTCGGCGCTGGTGGCGAGCGCCCGCACCACCGCGGCGCCCTCCGGCGCCTTCAGGTCGACGGCGATGGACTTCTTGTTGCGGGACTGGAGGTACCACCAGAGGGAGGTGCCCTCGTGCAGCTTGCGCCACTTGCGCAGGGGATCGCCCTCCCCCGGTGCCTCGACCTTGATCACCTCGGCACCGAACTCCGCCATCAGGCGGGCGGCGAAGGGGGCGGCGATGAGCTGTCCGAGTTCGAGAACGCGGATTCCGGCGAGCGGTCCGGCCATGAACGGTTCCTCCGGTGGTCTGTCGGCGACGGTCTTCTCGGATCGTCTTCCTGCCCATCGATAGCCGCGCAGGGCCGGCGAAGGCCAACCGTCTTTCGGCGACGACCGTTCGCGTCCGGAGAACGCTTCGCGGCTCAGGCCGCGTCGGCGGTGAGGCTCGCGACGAGGAGGCTCGCCGCCGGGGAGCGTTCGCCGGGGCGGGAGACGATCCGCAATTCGCGCTGGGCCCAGGGGTCGGTGAGGGGGATCGCGGCGAGGTCCATGGCGCTTCCCAGGAGGGCGAAGACCCCGAGGGGCACCACGCCGAGCCCCATATCGGCCTGGGCCATGCGCAGGACCGCGTCGAAGCCCGGCACGTGGACGCGCAGGCGCAAGGGGCGGCCGATGCTCTGCGCCTCGCCGCGCACGCTGGCATAGATCGAGCTCTCGGCGTGCAGCCCGACGAAGTCGTGGTCGAGGGTGTCCCGGAAGGCGAGTGCGGGCCGGTCCGCCAGGGGATGGTCGTGGCGCATGACCACGACGAGGCTGTCGCGGCGGTAGAGCACGCTGGTCAGGTCCCGGGCCGGGATGCTGCCGGAGCAGATGCCGAGCTCGGCCAGGCCCGCCTCGACGCCGGCCACCACGCCGCCGCTCGGGCGCTCCTCCAGGCTGATCTTGATGGCCTCCTGGCGCGCCAGGAAGGCGCGCAGGTCCTCGGGCAGGAACTGCACGATAGCCGACAGGTTGGCGAACATCCGCACGATGCCCCGGACGCCCTTGGCGTGCTCGGCGAGCTCCACCACGATCTGCTCGACGTCGTGCAGCATGCGCCGGGCGTGATGGAGCAGGGTCTCCCCGGCCGGGGTCATCACCATGCCCCGCGCCTGGCGCGTCATCAGCTGGACGCCGAGACTCTGCTCCAGCTCGACCAGGCGCTTGCTGACGGCGGAGGGGGCGATCGCCGCCCGCCGGGCCGCCTGGGTCAGGGTGCCGTCCTCGCACATCGCCACGAACAGGCGCAGCGTCGTCGGATCGAGGCGCCGCAGGAGCGTCGGGGCCAGCATGTCCATCCCTCTCACCGGCCCCGACCGGCGCGGACTGCACCCCGGGGCTCCGGCGAGACTACAGCGCCGGACGGCCCGACGGACCAGCCCGGCGGCGGCAGATCGGCGCGTCCGTCTCCGAAGGCCCGGAGAACCGGCCTCCGGGGCCGATGGGTCGGCCTCGGGCCAGCGGACGGCGCCGGCGACGCCCCGGACGCCCGGGCCGCCCGGGCCGTCGGCGACCACGGGGCCGCCGGAATCCCCCATGCAGACCTCAGCCCCGCCGCGGGCGACCGCGATGGGGAGGCCCGTCGTGGTGCGCAGCACCGGGTCGAGGCGGGTCGTCCTGAGGGAGCCGACGCCCCTGGCGCGACAGCCCCGCCCCGGTGAGGGTCGGCGCCTGGGGCACGGTGGGCCGGCCGAGCCGGAGCGGTTCGCGTCCGGGCACGGGCCGGGAGAGCCGCAGGACGGCGGTGTCGAGGGACAGGGCTGCAGGCGGGAAGACGCGGACGGCAGGTCGTCCGGGAGGGTGTCGCAGCGGGCGAGCGCCGCGACCCGGTCGGTCCGCGTGCTCGGGCGGGCCCCTTCGGACCGGACGACCGCCGAGGCGACGGAATCGTCCCGCACGCCATGGCCGGCGGTGCGGACGAGGTCCGGGGGATGACCACGTCGGCGCAGCGGTTCGGGCCGATCGCGACCGCGTGGCGGCGGCCGACGCTCGCCCTGCCCTTTCGGGGTCTCCCGCTTCGGCTTCCCACTCTGCCCCACGACCTCGACACGTCGCTGCCCCTGAACGACGGGCGCTGCCGGACCCCGACGGATCTCGGCCGCCACGACGCGGCCCATCGCGCCGCCCGCAGTGCCGGAGGTTCCCGCGCCGCCGACGTTCCCGGCGCCACCCTCCGAACGCCCGAGGGGGCGGACAGAGGCCCCGGAGAGGTGAAGGCGCCGCCCGGGTGGGAATGAGCGCGCCATCGCGCGCCCTGCGATGGGTCTCGGCCGCGACGCTCTTCCGAAGGTCCGGGCTTCGGGTAATGCTTCGGATTCTCTACCCCTTCGCAAGCATCCTGCCCTGGATGATCGCGATATCCGGCGTCAGGCCCAGCATGATCCGTCAAAAGCGACTTATCCGATCCTGATGCTGATCGGAGACAATCGTACTTTTTGACTATATATTTTCTAGGATCGCTATGATCTAATATCAAATGTTGATCTTCGGTGTCGACTTCAGAGGGGCACGTGTTCGGATCTTTTGTCCGCAAGTTCGAACCTCGTTTCAGTCTTTCGGATGCGGACCGGGACGCTCTCGAGCAGGCCAACGCTCACGGCCGCTTCGTCGGTCCCCGGACGGACATCGTCTCGGAGGGCGACGTTCCGGATCACCTCCACATCATTCGCAGCGGACTGGCCTGCCGCTGCAAATTCCTGCCGGACGGGACCCGGGTCATCCTCGCCTTCCTCATTCCGGGGGATGTCTGCGATCTCAACGTGCCGATCATCGGTGCGCTCGACCATTCCATCGCGACGCTCACCCTGTGCGAGGTGGCGCGCGTCCCGCACGACGTTCTGGGCCGGCTCACGGCCAGCTATCCGTCGCTGGATCACGTCCTTCGCTGCGCCGCGCTGGTCGATGAGGCGATCCTGCGCGAGTGGTTGCTCGTCGTGGGGCATCGCCCGGCCGACAGGCGGCTCGCGCATGTCTTCTGCGAACTTCTGGTGCGCTTCCAATCCGTCGGGCTGGCGACCGGGAACGGGTACGAGCTTCCCCTCACGCAGGTCGACCTGAGCGATGCGCTCGGATTGTCGCCCGTTCATGTGAACAGGACGCTCGGGAGCCTGAAGCGTCGGAGGCTGATCGCCCTCGACGGCAAGCAGGTGGCCATCCCCGATGTCGAAGCGCTCAAGGACTTCGCGATGTTCGACCCGGCCTACCTGCACCTCGCGCCCGAGGCGAGCGCACCGCGTGTGGCGTAGGCCGTCGGCCCGCGATGCCGCGGCCGTTCGGAGGCATGACGCCACCGCCGGCGCCTGTTTGGAGAGGCCCAGACACCAGCGGTAGCGGCTGTCATCCTGGACAGCTTGCCGACCATGATCCGCGGTCTTTCGCCTGCATTGCGATGGATCAATGCCGCCCGCCGGCGTGCTGAACAGGATTCGCGTCCGGTGATCGCGCTCCTTCGAGGCCTTCCCGCACGTACGCGCCGTCGCGGCTCTTCGGGGCCTGTGCGGAGAGATCCATGCCTCGGTACTTCTTCGACATCTACGACGGACACACCGAGCGCGACGATGTCGGCACGGAATTCGCCGGTCCGCGGGAAGCCGTCCTCCATGCCAAGCGCATCCTGCCCGAGATCGCGATCCACGAAGGTTGGGCGGACGGACATTGCCAAGCCTTCACGGTGCTGGTGACGGACGACGAGGACCATCCGGTGTACTCGGCCGCCCTGTGTTGCATCGGAACCTGGTTGCTTCGCTGAGCGCCGGTCAGGGCCCCCCGTCACGCCGGGGAGGCCCCGGCTGCGTCCGGCGCCGGTCCGGGCCGGGTTGGCGAAACGCCGCGCCGGGGACAGGGCGCCCGGGTCAGGTGACGTAACGGTCGGTGGCGTAGAAGCCGGGGTTCGAGCGGACGAAGTCGATCATCCGGCAGAGGCCGTCATCGATCGACATCCGCGGCGCCCAGCCCATGGCGCGGTGCGCCAGACCGTTGTCGGAGATCAGCTTGAGCACTTCGCTCTGCTCCGGCCGCATCCGCTGCGCCTCGGTCACGATCGGCTTGTCGACACCCATCAGTTCGAGGATGCGGTGGGCGAACCAGCCGACCGAGTAGGTCTCGCCCGTGCCGAGATTGATCGTCATCCCCTCGATGCCCGGCTGCGAGCCGGCCGCGAGGAAGCCCGCCACCGTGTCGGAGACGTAGGTCATGTCGCGCTCCGGCGTCAGGGAGCCGAGGCGGATCTCGTCCCGGGCGAAGGCCTGCGAGATGATGGTCGGGATGAAGGCGCGGGCACTCTGGCGCGGCCCGTAGGTGTTGAAGGGCCGCAGGGTCACCACCGGCAGCTCGAACGAGCGGGCATAGCTCTCGGCGAGCTTGTCGGCGGCGATCTTGGAGGCGGAATAGGGAGACTGCCCCTGGAGCGGGTGGGTCTCGTCGATCGGCGTGCGCAGGGCCGTCCCGTAGACCTCCGAGGTGCTCGTATGGACGATCCGCCCGACGGCGCTGCGGCGCCCGGCCTGGAGCACGTTCAGGGTGCCCTCGATGTTGGCGCGGACGTAGCTGCGCGGTGCCTCGTAGGAATAGGGAATCGCGATCAGGGCGCCGAGGTGCAGCACGACGTCCAGGCCCTCGAGGGTCTGGTAGATGAAGTCGCTGTCCTCGATGTTGCCGAAGGCCACCGTCATCGCGGCCCGGACCTCGGGGTCGAGGAAGTCGAGGTTGCCGACCCGGGCGCCGGAATTGTAGCGCACGATCGCCGTGACCTCGGCGCCGGCCCGCACCAGGGCGTCCACGAGGTGGCTGCCGATGAATCCGCCGGCGCCGGTCACCGCGACCCGCTTGCCCTGCCATGCTGTTCCGTCCATCTCATGCTCCCCAACGGCTTTCCCGAAACACAGTTTCAAGTAGTTCAGCGCACGGTCAGGATCTGCGCAATCGACACAAACGGATTAGGAAGCTTTCAGCGGCATTTCGGGCGTGGGCCGAAGGATGCTCAGCGCTCGGCACGGGCGAGCGGCTCGCGCAGGACCCGGTCGAGCAGGATCTGCCCGACGTAGGGGCGGTGCCCGAGGGCGCGTTCACGGGTGTAGATCTCGCGAATGGTCGCGCTGTCCTCGGCGTCCCAGTAATCCAGGCTGAGGATCGGCACCGGCGGCTCCGCCTCGGCGAGGGGGCGCAGGGCCTGCCGGTGCGGGTCGAGTTCGCGGGGCTCCGTCCAGCGGTAGCCGTTCGCTGGGGCGTCGTAGGTCGTCAGCAGGCTCTCGGCGACGACCCCGTCGACCTGCCCGATGAGCTCGGGCAGCAGGGCGTAGCCGCGATTCATCAGCAGCATCCGGTCGGGATGGCGCCGGCGGATGGTTCGGACGAGGTCGATGGCGGCCGAGCGCATGCCGGCATAGCGCTCGGGGTCGGTCTGCTCGAGATGGGGCGGGGTGTCGAGGGTGTCGAAGAACAGCCCGGAGAACCCGCGCTCCAGCAGAGCCGGAATCGCGACGTCCAGGATCAGGGCACGCCAGGCGGGCCGGCGCACGTCGCACAGTACGGTGTCGGGCCAGTTCGGGTTCTCGCCGAGGAGGAGATCCGGGTCGTCGAGCTGCGCGAACAAGGGACTCGTGCGCTTGATCTCGCCGAGGCTGAGATAGCCGAGCACCTCGGTTCCGAGGTCCCGCATCGGCGTCAGGGGGCTCTTGAAGCCCGGATCGAGCACGACGAGGTCGAAGCCCTCGAATGCGGCCGGCTCCAGGTCTTCGCCGTAGAACAGCGTCCAGGCCAGATGGGGGTGGCGGAGCCGGTCGCGCGCGCGGGCCGGCCGGTCGAGGAGCAGGCCCGCGGCCCCGAGGCCGGCGAGCAGCCGCAGCACGCTTCGGCGCAAGATATTGGGGCGCAGGATGCTGGGATGCAGGATGCTGGGATGCAGGATGCTTGGACGCAGGATGCTTGGACGCAGGATGCTTGGACGCCCGACGCTGCGGCGTCCATCGGCGGGATCACGCATCGCTCGACCTTCTGAATCGAAAGTAGCGGCGAACCGGCCGGGCCCGTGCCTCGGCCGGCCGCAGGGACGTGTTGTTGGTGACGAAGGCATGGAAATGCAGCCAGGGCAGCTCGTGGGCGAGGAGCGTCACCGCGAGGAGGAACGTGAGGGCCGAGGCGAACAGGTTGCCGTATCCGAAGAACGGGAATCCGAGGGGCAGGAGGGCGGCGGTGAGCGTTCCGTTCAGGATGCAATACGTCGCCGAGACCGCGAGGGCGTGGCGGCGCAGGTCGAAGTAGAGCAGGAAGATGAAGCAGAAGGAGGCGCTGGTCTGGAACACCATTCCGACCAGGGCCGCCCGCAGGATGCCCATCTGGCTCGCCCGCAGTCCGAGGGGTTCGATCGCCACGTAGGAGACCAGGATGGCGATGAGGGCGACGGCCGCGAGGGCGATGAACAACCCGGACAGCTTGGCCATGACGAAGCGCGACAGGCGTGCCTGCTTTCGCGCGAGGTCGCGACGGCTGACCCCGTGGGCGAGGCTGCCGTAGAAGGCGCGGCTCAGGCGGAAGAAGTTGGTCTCCACGTGGACGAAGAACACCGCCAGGATGGGGATCGACGCGAGCTGCGCCCAGAACATCGGCGTGTCGTAGTTCGGCATGGTCCGGAAGGCGCCGCCCACCGTGGTCACGCCGATGGGCGCGGCGACCCACATGATGAGCTTGTCGACCCAGAGGCCGAGGGCGCAGGTGAGCCCGATCAGCGGCAGGTCCCAGTGCGTGTGCAGGGACCGCGCCAGCGCGGCATCGGGCACGAGCGCCACCCCATATTCCTGCAGCAGGCGGCGGGCGAGGACGAGGTCGACGACCGTCAGCCCGATGTTGAAGGCCGTGAGGAGCCGGAGCGGCTCGCTGCTCGGGGCGATCGCGATGAGCGCGACCATGACGGCCGCACCGGCGCCGAAGGCCACGGCGACGATGACGTGGCTCCGGATCGCGCCCATGAAGGGGATCAGGAGCCAGGCCGCGCCCATCAGCAGCAGGTTCTGCAGACCGGCCACCGTATCCGGGCCGGGCAGGTCCGCCGCGAACAGGTAGAGCGGGCCGGCGACGACGAGGGCCGCGGCGGCGAAGAGGGCCTGCGCGGCGACGAACGCGTAGGTGACGCTCGTGTCGCGCTTCAGCCAGACCTGGTCCGAGACGAAGCGCGTGCAGACGAAGGCGATCGGGCCGGTGAGAATCGCCGAGATCAGGGCGTTGTAGATGATGACCGAGCGGAAGAGCGGCAGTCCGGGACAGTCGTCGGTGGGACAGGCGGCGAGATCGATGCCGCCGATCGCCAGGACCGTGAAGATCCACGGACCCGCCACCAGCAGGGCCGCGTAGACGTAGGCTCCGGCGGTGCTGGTCAGGGAGCGCCCCTGCGTCATGCGCTCGAGGGCGAAGCCTAGGCCGGCCATGGAATCCTCCCGATCTCCGCCGCCGGACCGTCATCCCGCAGGGATTCGGAGCTTCGGGGGGCTGGTGGATCGAGCGAGGCCGGGTCGAGCGAGGCATAAAGCGCCTCGTAGAGCCCGACGACCCGGTCCTGATCGAACACCGTACGGATGCGCGCGCGCAGGCTCCGGCCCATGCGCGCCCGCAGGTCGCCGTCGCGCAGGAGGCGCGCGAGGGCATCGGCCGTCGCCTGCGGGTCGCAGGCGCGCACGACGAATCCGCCCGCCGTGTCGGAGTCGGGCCCGTCCGGTCCTTCGAGGATCTCGCGGCACGAGCCGACATCGGTCGTCACCGCGGGCACGCCGGCGGCTCCCGCCTCCAGGATCGACAGGGGCTGGGCCTCGCTGATGCTGGTGAGGGCGATGACGTCGGTCTGTCCGAAATAGGTCTTCACGTCCCGAACCCGGCCGAGGAACCGGACTGTGTTCTGCAGGCCGAGCTGGCGCACCAGGGCCCGGCACTCGGCCGCGTAGGCGGGATCCTCGTCCTCGGGCCCGATGATGATCGCGTCGACGTCGGGGACCTGACGGCGCAGCAGGCCGGCAGCCTCGATGAAGGTGCGGATGTCCTTGATCGGGACGAGGCGGCCGACCAGGAGGACGGTGGGGCGGCGCGGCTGCGGACCGGGCGGGATGTCGGCGAACTGGTCGAGGCGGATGCCGTTCGGGATCATGCGCAGCTTCGCCTCGGCTGCCCCGTCCTCGATCTGGTAGAGCTGGTTGGTCCGGAACTGCGTCGTGATGAGGTCGGCGGCGTCATAGGTGATCCGCGCCATGGCGTTGAAGGCGTTCAGCCAGACCCGTCGCAGCTCGGGAGCCGTGCCGGTGACGTCGAACCCGCCCGCGCCGGACTCGTAGATCCAGTCGGCGACGGAGAGCTCGATCCGGCGCTCGTTGGTATAGATGCCGTGCTCGGTCACCACGAAGGGCCGCCCCGTCAGGGCCTTGGCCCGGGCCCCGAACAGTCCCGGATAGCCTGTCGAGATGGCATGGTAGATGCGGGCCGGCGGGATCGGCGCGGTGGCGATCGCGATGAGGCTGCGGGCCAGGAAGCGCCAGGTCCAGAAGAAATCGACGAGGGGCGCCCCGGGGAGCATCTCCTCGTAGATCCGTTCGAGCGCGGTCCAGGCGGGGCGCGAATCGAGCAGGGCCCGCTGCCGGAGATCGCACCGGTCGAGCTCCCGGACGCACCGGACCCAGGCCTGCGCGCCCCCATCGGTGAGGACGGCCTGCAGGTCCCGGATCAGCGGCGCGATCGTTTCCCGCCCCCGCAGGAGCGGCAGGCGTCCCGGCGGGCAGGCGTCGATGGGCACGTCGACGATGCGCTCGACGTTCGCCGGAAGGTCGAACTTCCGGGTCCGTTCCTGGTCCGAGGTCGTGAAGGCCACGAGGCTGAAGCGCTTGTCCGGAAAGCTGCGGATGAAGCTGTCGGTCCAGGAGGAGACGCCGCCGAGGAGGTAGGGGTACCCGCCCTCCACGAGCAGGCACACGTCCGATGGGCCGGAGGCGGTCTGCGTGCTCACGGCAGGGCCTCCCGCGGGAGGGGCGGGGTCGGAGCGCCGCTCTCGGCCTCGATGGCGGCCAGCAGCGCCCGGGCGGCCGTGTTCTCCGGTTCGGCCGCGAGGGCCTGGCTCGCGGCGACGCGGGCGGCCGCCATCTCCGTGCGGGCCTGCAGGGCCTCCGTCAGGCCCGACTCGGCGTAGGCGCGGCGCGCCGCCGCGAGGGCGAGCCAGGGGCCGGCCGCGCCCGGGGCCTGGGCCACGGCCACCTCCAGGGCGATGAGGTCCCGGGTGAAGCGGGTCTGGAGCTTGGCGAGGACCGTCGAGGCCAGCACGCGCACGGAGGCGTCGGTATCCTGGAGCGCGGCGCGGATCACATGGGTCAGGCACGGATCGAAGCGCCGCCCCACGATCGCCAGCGCCTCGAACTTGGCTTCCTTCGCGCCGCCATCGAGGATGTCCGCCAGGGGCACCACACTGCTGGCCTTGCCGACCCGGAGACGCCCATCGCGCAGGTCGCTGCTGAGCCGGCCGCAATCCGTTCGCGGGTCGAGATGACCCTCCGTCTCGAGCCAGGTTCCGAAAGCCTCGGCCGGTCGCGGAGGCGCCGCGCCGCGATCGAGGAGGGCGAGGCCGATCGCCAGGAGGGTGCCGAAGGGACCGCCGATGAAGGTCCAGAGGGTGAGGTGCGCCAGCCGCGCCGCCTCGCCCGGTGCCTGAGCGTCCTGCAGGGTGCGCAGGCCGAGGATCAGGCACAGGCCGACATGCCCCGCGAGGACGACGACGGGACCCACGAGGGCATGGAGCAGCGCCGCGGCGAGGGCGAGCTCCCCGAGCGCCGTGGCGAGGGCGACCACGGTCGGGGAACGGGGGACGCGAAGGTGCGCGTCCCAGGCGGTCCGGGGCCGCGCGGCGGCGAGCGGATCCGGGACGTCGATCAGCATCGCTCCGCCCCGGCCACCAGGCTCCCCATGGCCAGCGCCAGGTCCAGCGCGCGCGGCGCGGCTTCGGCGAGGGTCTGGTTGGGCAGCAGGCCCTCGATCAGGAGCAGGCCGCGCGGGCCCGGGGCGCCGTGGGCCGGAAGGGCGACGGCGAGGACCGCGCCGTCCGGCAGTCTCCGGGCATCCGCGGCGCGATCCCGGCGCCAGAGCCGGTCCGGCGCCTGCGCGACGGCTTCGGCCAGCGTGCCATCGATGGCCGGTGCGGTGGCCCGGTCGCGCGCTCCGCCCTCCGCGACCGTGGCCAGGGGGGCGAGGCCCCGGGGCGTGGCCGCGTAGACCGTGAGTCGGGAGGCTCCCACGAGCCGGCGGCCCAGCTCCGCCAGGCTCGTCGCCAGGCGGAGGCCGTCCTCGGCGTCCAGGCAGGCGAAGGCCTTGCTCACGCTGCCGAGGGTGCGGGTCTCGGCGGCGAATCGGAGTTCGAGGCGACCGATCTCCCCCATGGCGGCGGAGAGGCCCCGGCCGAGGCTGTCGGCCTCGTCGAGGGCGTCGTCCCGCTGCTGGCGCAACTCGGCCGCGTGGAAGATGTGGAGGCTGCGCAACCCGCCGAGGACCAGGGCGCAGGCCAGCCACGCCGTCGGCTCGGCGACGACCTGGCGTGAGTAGGCGTAGTAATCCTGGGTCGCGAGCTGCGAGGGCAGTGCCGAGCTGTACAGCGCCAGGGTCGCCACCAGGGTGGCGAAGACGCCGCCCGCGAGGCCGTACTGCGCCGAGATCAGGATGACCGGGATCCAGAACGGCCGGGGTGTCATCCAGGCATAGCGGCTGCCGTCGAAGACCAGGTGGTCGATCAGGACCAGGAACAGGACGAGGCCGATGACCTCCGGGACGTAGCGCCGCCATCCCAGCAACGGGCTGGATCGATCCTGATCCGATGCGCCCCGCTCACCCGCCGCCGCAGTCGTCACCGCATGGCCTCCCACAGGCATCCGCGGCAGGCCATCGAAGTCGATCGCCGGCGCACCGCAAGATCCTGAAACATCTTGAAAAGAGCAGGAATTCAGCTGCGAAGAAATATCGCCGGACCTAGCGATCTTGGATTAGCGCAGGACCAATGCTGTCATCCGTCCGTGTTACCCGTCCGGCCGCCCGTCTTCCGCCCGGCCGAGGGGGCGCGCCCGGTCGGCCGGACGCGGCTCGGCCCCGGGCGGTGGGCGAAGCCCCGTGTCGGACCACATCCGTCCGATCCCTTGGGGATGCCGGATGCGGGCTTCGCTCGAGCGCCGCGCCGGCTTGCCGATACGGGCACCGCTTCGAGATCGAGCGGAGCCCGCATCAGGCGTTGTGCGTCACCGTCAGGGTCTGCGCGGCCTTCGCCTGATCCGCGGAGGGCCGCGCGTGGAACCAGGCGCCGCCGAGATGGGGAGCCCAGGACACCACGCCCTTGGTGTTCACCAGATAGGCGAGCTCGGTCCGGTTCTTGGCCTGGAGCTTCTTCATGATGTTGCGCACATGCACCTTCACCGTGTTGGTGCACATGTTGAGTTCATAGGCGATCACCTTGTTCGGCTTGCCGATCTGCAGGACGCCGAGCACGGCCGCCTCGCGCTCCGTCAGCCGGACCGACCCGCGTCCGCGCGCCTCCGCGGCCGGAGGCGCGGGGGGCGTGCAGACGATCCCGGACGGGACGAAGCAGCCGCCGGCCAGCACCAGGGCGATGGCGCTCTGGGCCACCTTCACGGAACTCGTCATCGGGATGAATCCGCTGAGCCCCCGTCGCATCGCCTCGGTGACCTGATGGTAATCCTCGAGTTCCGACAGGAGGACGATCGGAACGCCGGGACTGACGCTGACGAGGGTATCCAGTTCGCTCTCCATCTGGGCGATGCTGCGATGGGTCGCCGCGATCACGATGACGGAGGCCGGGGGCCGTTCCGTCGCGGCCTTCTGCCAGAGTCCGACGCTGCAGAAGCCCAGGACCTGGGGGGCGTCGGTACTTTTCTGGATCTGGGAGATCAAGCTCTCCCGGAACAGGACCCGGGGGTCGATGATGACGACCGTGGATTGTTCAGACCTCGCAACGGAAATGCCCGATTCGATTGCGACGAGTGACATAGTCAGCCCTCCCATGCGATCTTCGGTATGCGCCGACTCCAGCGTCACTCGTGAGGTCCGAGATGTTTGCCGCGACGATTTGATTAGCTACAATGGGATTGTGTGGATTACAAGCGATTACTTAACGATCGTTTTGGTGTTAATCTTTGATAAGATATCGGTAGTTTTTCGACTTTCTGAATAGCGAATTACCGATCTCCTTTGGAATCGATCGCGGAAAGCCGGCTCAGAATGCTCTGCTGAAAACTTGTAGAACGCAGGCGTCGGCGCGCGATGGTATCCCCACTCGCGGCTGAGGGACTGTCCTCTGCGGGCCGCATGGGCAGCGGACGGTATCGTTCCCGAGTGGCGGCGCTCACGGTCTCCTACGTCGGTTGACCGAGATTGGTCTGCTTCCGGTGAGCATATCCCGATCGCAGAAGAGTCCATTTTCTAGCGAAAAGGAATTAGCTTCACTGGTTTTGAGCGCATTCGCGGTATCATTCAGCTTGAAAACCTTAGTTTTGAATTCTTGTGTTTTGTTTTTTACTCGCTCTCATGGCTCGCATCGGGGCTTGGGTGCGGACAACGCGTCATGTTGGCCAGTTACGGCACATCGTCGATCGGTCGTCTTCGTGAACCCGGACGCGCGGGCGCGGCGGGGCGGCCATGAGGATCGGCTGGCGCTTCCTCGGTCTCTGGGCCTTTGCCGCCGCCGCGACCGCCTACGCCCTCTCGCCCGGCTCCGAGGAGCAGCTCGCGATGCTGGCGCGGGACGGGCGAACCAGCGAGGCTGCGAGCGAGTTGGCGCGGCTTCTCGCCTTGGGACGCCGGGATCCGGCCTTCCTCGCGGCGGCCGCACGCGCCCTCGAGTCCACCGGCAACCGAGGGCTCGCGGAGGATCTCCTCGAGCGGTACCTGGTGGAGCGGCCCGGGGACGTGCAGGCCCTGGAATGGCTCGCCAATCTCTACCGGGCGTCCGACGACCGTCCGGCCGCCACCCGCACCCTGGTGACCCTGGTGGCCCTGGCCCCGACCCGGCCGCGCCTGTGGGCGCTCCTCGACCTCTACCGGGCCCAGGAGCGCCTCGACGAGGAGCGCGAATTCCTGAAGAGCATCGTCGACGAGACGCTGCTGCGGCCCGTGGACGTCGAGCGCCTGGGCATTCTCCTGTCCTGGGCCGGGGAGCGGGCGGCGGCGTTGGACGCCCTGCGCCGGGCCGACGCGCTGATGCCGGGCACGCAGGAGATCGGTCGGATCGTCCTGTTCGACCTCCTTCTCGCCGAAGGCCTGCGGGAGGAGGCCGCCGAGCGCGCCGGCCATTGGATCGCCGATTGGCGCGACAAGCCCTGGCTCGGCGTGCACGTGGTGCGCCGGATGGCGGCACGGGGGGACCCGGCTTCCGCCGTCGCCCTCGGCGCGCAGGTGATCGCCCTCAGCCCGGAGACGCGCTTCTACCTGGCGCGGGTGGTGGCCGAGGACGGGAACCGGCGCATCGCCACCCTGCTCCTCGAAGACTGGGCGCAGGGCGGTCCACAGCCTTCCTCCGACGCGGTGGCCGGCTACGTGGCAGCCGCCTATGCGGTGGGAGACGTCGCGGCGCTCTGGCGCAAGGCCTTGCGGATCCTCGCCGAGCCCGGCTGGTACGAGGCGCAGATCGCGATCGTGGAAGCCCTGGCCCTGCGCTACGGCCTCGATGCGATCGCGCCGCTGCGGCCCCGCCTGTCCTGGGCCGCCCTGCAGCGCCAGCCCCTGTTCGCCGCGCGGCTGGCGCTGCACGAGGGCAACCCGTTCCTGGCCCGCCGCGTCCTCGAATCCGTCGATCCGGAGACCCTGACCGCTCCGGCCCGGACCGAGTGGGTGGCGCTCGTCAGCCTGATCTCCGGCGACGCGGCGGCCCTGGCGGCCCTGGGCGATCTCCTGCGCCGGGACCGGCTCCCGACCGACCTGCTCCCGGTCCAGCTGCGTCTGGCCGAGCGCCTCGGCCATGGCGGGGAGCAGCGCCTCGGCCTCGAGGCCCTGCGTCGGAGCGCCCTCGCCCCGGCGACCATCGCGCGGCAGGCGCAGGCCCAGCAGGCGCAGGTTCAATCCACGGCGAAGGCCGGGCTCGACGCCCGGAGGGTGCAGTGAACGGCGCCCCGACGACACCCCGATCACCGGGTCGAATCCCACGAACACGCCGAATCCCACGAACTCAAGGAGCCGAGGTCATGTCGAGATGCCGAGCCGTCGCCTTCGCGGTGCTCACCCTTCTGGCCGGTCGGGCGGCCCTGGCCGAGGGTGGGCCGGTCCTCCGCGCCGGGGACCGGCTCAAGATCACCTTCTACGAGACCATGGAGATCCCCAATCCCGCGCCCGGCGACAAGGGCCAGTCCGCGGGCGCCGCCGCGGTGATCCAGACGTTCTACCAGCGGGTGGACCTCTCGGGCGAATACGCCGTCGAACAGGGTGGCGCCCTCTCGCTGCCGTTCTTCGGCTTCGTCCCGGCGGCCGGAAAGCCCCTGGAGACGCTCAAGACCGACCTGTTGGGCGTCTTCGAGACCGCCTTCGGCCGGCACGGCGGGGTCACGGTCGGCCTCGTGCAGCGTGCGCCCGTCTTCGTCGTGGGGTCCGTCCGCGCGCCGGGTGCCTATCCGTACGCGGGCGGCATGATCGTGCTGCAGGCGGTGGCCCTCGCGGGGGGGCGCGACAAGGATCCCGCCACCCTCTCGGGGGTGGTGGAGACCCTGCGGGAGCGGGAGCGGGAGGACGGTGCCCGCACCCGGCTGAAGCGCGCGCTGGCGCGCAAGGCCGCGCTGACCACGGGACGGATGGGCACGGAGGCGCAGGAGCGGCTTCGGACCCTGGCGGGCCCCGAGGAGGCGGCGGCTCTCCTGGGCGCCGAAGCGAAGGTGCTGCGTCTGGAGGCGAGCCTCCAGACCAGCGACGAGGGATCGCGCAAGGCCGCGGCGGACGCCTCCGGCACCGAGGTCGACCTCCTGCGCAAGCGCCTGGAGACCTATGGGGCCCAGATCGCGGCCCGCGGCGACCGGTTGCGCACCATGGAGGCGCTGTTCTCCCGGCAGGTGGTCGAGAGCGAGCGCGTCGCCGACGTCCGCCGCGACTTCATCGACATGGAGGGACGCCGGCGCGACTACGAAGTCGGGATCCTGCAGGCGGAGCAGCGCCAGAGGATGGCCCGCGAGGCCCTGGACCAGGGCAATGCCCGGCACCGCCTCGCCGCCGAGCGCGAGATCGCCCTGATCGATGCCGAGATCGTCTCCGCCGAACGCGCCCTGTCGACGGCCTCCGTCGTGGGCGCGACGATGAGTGCGGGCTGGGCACGCGATCCAGTCCTCGCCTATCGCATCGTGCGCAGCGGGGCCGGCGGCGCACAGGTCCTCTCCGTCACGGAGACCGACACCCTCGAGCCCGGCGACGTGCTCAAGGTCGTGATCGATCCGCGCGGGGACGAGCATCCCCGGAACGCCACCGCCGAGGCGGCCCCATCCCGGGCCGACGCGGCACCCTAGCCGTCGGATCGAACGCCGGACGGTCGGCCCTGGCCGGCGGCGGATCGCGGATGGGTCGCCGGGCTGGTCGCCCGCGGCCGGCCGTAGAGCGCGAGCGCCGCCGCGCATGCGGCGGACCGGCGGGCCGGCATCCGCGCCGCGCCGCGCCGCCGGCGGAAGGTCTCGGGCCCGGCCTGCGCGATGCGCCGCTCGTCGCGGCCGTCGAGGGCGCGGCAGGCGTCCGAGAGCGCCGTGAAGGCGAGCGTCCCCGCCGATGAGACGCGGCTGTGGGCCTCGAAGCGCAGGCCGTTGCGTGCCTCCTCGGTCTCGGCCTCGTGCAGGAAGCGCGTGTCCAGTTCCTCTGCGAAGGCCAGGAGGAGGCCGGTGGTGCGCGGCGCGCCGATCAGGGCGACGATCTCGTTTTCGATGCGGCGATCGACGAGGCCGGATTCCACGACCGCCTGGTCGGCGGGCGGCATCGCCCCCGACCCCGAGCACGGCCATTTGTCGACCATCCGGTCGAGGGCGGCCCGGTTGAACGGCTTGCCGATAGGGTCGTCCATCCCGGCCCCCCAGAACATCCGGATCTGCTCGGGCAGGACGTTGGCCGTCATGGCGATGATCGGCGCCGCCAGGCGTTCGGCTTCGTTGGATGCGATCGGCGACCTGCGCGCGAGCCGGCCTGGAGCGGAGCCGTGACCGGGGAGGCCACGCATCAACCTCGTCGACGAAAGTCGGTCCATGCGACGTTGCGGGAAGGGCGTCCCGGCGGCACGTGGGAGCCCGGAGCGATGTCTGGGCTTCACGCTTCGGAGGGCTCCCCCCAACTGCCCTACACCGTAGCGAAATCGGGTTAGTGCGCGCGTCCCTTGGATGCGGCCGCTAAGCCCACCATGGCGGTTGCTATGAAGTCTTAAAAATCCGTTAATACTTTCTGCGGGGACAATATTCGAGAGCCACAAGTTCAATTTCAATCGGAAAATTTAGGAGGGCGCAATGCTTGAAGTCGTTCCAGACCGGGCAGATCATCATCTGAGATCTTCGGAATCCGCGCATGCGTTGCATCTCTACGACGCGGCATCCGAGCGCCTGGCGCCGCAGATCACCTCGACGCCGGCGATCAAGCAGGCGGTGGTGATGGCCGGCGGCAAGGGGACGCGGCTCCATCCCTATTCGGCGCTGTTCCCCAAGCCCCTGATGCCGCTCAACGACATGCCGGTCCTGGAGCTGCTGCTGCGCCAGATGAAATGCGCGGGCATCACCGACGTGATCCTGGCGGTGAACCACCTCAGTCACCTGCTGGAGGCGTTCTTCCGGGACGGCGAGCGTCTGGGCCTCAACATCCGCTACCGGCTGGAGGACCAGCCCCTCGGCACCGCCGGCGCCCTCGGCGCCATGCTGGACGACCTCGACGAGGCCTTCTTCGTCACCAACGGCGACCTTCTCACGACCCTCAACCTCAAGAACATGATGGCGGCCCATCGGGAGGCCGGGGCCGACATCTCGATCGGCGTGTTCGAGCGCGAGGTGAAGATCGATTTCGGCCTGATCGAGATCGACGAGCGCAGCCGCATGACGGCCTATCGCGAGAAGCCGAAGAGCACGCACTTCGTCAGCATGGGCGTCTACGCCCTGTCGCGGGAGGCGGTGCGCCAGCACCTCGTGCCCAACACCTTCCTCGACATGCCCAACCTCATCGCCCAGGTGAAGGCGGCCGGCGGCGACGTGGCCTGCTTCCACGAGGATTGCGTCTGGCTCGACATCGGGCGTCCCGACGACTTCGCCCTCGCCCAGCAGATGTTCGTCTCGGATCGCAGCCTGTTCCTGGCCTCGTGACCCGATGTCGTCGCACCAGCCGGGTGGCGGCATCCTGATCAGCGGCGCGGGGGGCTTCATCGGCCGGGCCCTCGCCACGCATCTCGACGGGCGCGGACTGCCCGTCGCGACGGTCGGCACCCGGCGGGATGTCCGGGCCGAGCACTGGACCGTGGCGCCCGGGCACTGGAGCGTCGCGACCTGGGGGAAGGCCCTCGACCACTTCCGGCCCGGCACGGTGTTCCACCTCGCCGGCGCGACGCAGGGGACGCCCGAGGGGTTGCAGGCGGTCAATCTCGGCCTGGCCCAGGCGCTCTTCGCCGCCCTGCGCCGTACCGGGCTGCGCCCGACCGTCATCCTGGCGGGAAGCGCCGCCGAATACGGCGAGGCCGTGGTCGACGGGGTTCCGGTGCGGGAAGACGCGCCCTGCGCACCGCTCACGGCCTACGGCCGGAGCAAGCTCGCCCAGACCCGGGCCGCCCTCACCTTCGCGGCCGAGACCGGAATCCGCGTGCTCGTGGCGCGGATCTTCAACCCGATCGGGCGGGGATTGCCCGGCCATCTCGCGCTGGGCGACTTCGCCCGCCAGATCGACGCGTTCGGTGCCGGCGGCGGAACCCTCGTCACCGGCGACATCGAGGTCTGCCGTGACATGCTCCTCGTCGAGGATGTCGCCTGGGCCCTCGCCGAGCTCGCCGCCAATCCGGCGGCCTCCGGGGTGGTCAACCTGTGCACCGGCGTCCCCACCCGCATCGGCGACCTCCTGGAGGGCATGATCCTGGCCTCCGGCAAGCCGATCACGATCGCCCATGACCCGGCCCGGCTGCGCCGCGGCGAGCGCCGGGTCATCGTCGGCTCGCCCGACGCCCTGGCCGCCCTCGGCGCGAAGCCGCCGCGGCGCGACCTGCGCCAAGCCGCCGGTACGATGCTGACGGCGCCCCTGCGCGCCGCCTGAGCCTGCCGTCCTTCCAGCCTTCAGGAGTCCACCCATGTGCGGAATCGTCGGAATCGTCGGCCGCGAGGCGGTTGCGGGGCCCGTGGTCGAGGCGCTGCGGCGCCTGGAGTACCGGGGTTATGATTCCGCCGGAATGGCCACCCTGGAGGCGGGTCGGCTGGAGCGGCGCCGGGCCGAGGGTAAGCTCGTTAACCTCCAGCTCAAGCTGATCCAGTCGCCGCTCACCGGCCCCATCGGGATCGGCCACACCCGGTGGGCGACCCACGGGCGGCCCAACGAGACCAACGCCCATCCGCATGCCACGGCGCGCCTGGCGGTGGTCCATAACGGCATCATCGAGAACTTCCGCACGCTCAAGCGGCGGCTGGAGGCCGACGGCGTCGCCTTCGAGACCGAAACCGACACCGAGGTCGTGGCCCAGCTGGTGAGCTGGCACATGGAGCGCGGCCTGGACCCGGTGGAGGCGGTGGCCACCACCCTGCCCCAGCTGCGCGGCGCCTTCGCCCTCGCCTTCCTCTTCGCCGGCGAGACCGACCTGCTGATCGGGGCCCGCCACGGCGCTCCCCTGGCGGTAGGGTTCGGCGCGGGCGAGACCTATCTCGGGTCGGACGCCCTGGCGCTGGCCCCGCTGACCGATTCGATCACCTACCTGGAGGACGGCGACTGGGCCGTGCTGACGCGCCAGGGGGCCGAGATCCGGGATGCCGCGGGGGCGCCGGCCACCCGGGCGCGCCAGACCATCGTGACGCAGAACTACCTGGTCGACCGCGGCAACCACCGCCACTTCATGGCCAAGGAGATCCACGAGCAGCCCGAAGTGGTGGGCCGGACCCTGGCCCATTACATAGACCTCGCGGCGAGCCGCGTCCGGCTTCCCGTGACGCTGCCCTTCGACTTCGCCGACCTGACGCGCCTGTCCATCACCGCCTGCGGCACGGCCTACTATGCCGGCCTCGTGGCCAAGTACTGGTTCGAGAGCCTGGCGCGCCTGCCGGTCGAGATCGACGTCGCCTCCGAGTTCCGCTACCGCGAGGCCCCGCTGAGCCGGGGCGAGGCCGCCCTGGTGATCTCGCAATCGGGCGAGACCGCCGACACCCTCGCCTCCCTGCGCTACGCCCGCGCCCAGGGTCAGCACATCCTGGCGGTCCTCAACGTGCCGACCTCCACCATGGCGCGGGAATCCGATGTGGTGCTGCCGACCTTCGCCGGACCCGAGATCGGGGTCGCCTCCACCAAGGCCTTCACCTGCCAGCTGACGACGCTCCTGTGCCTCGCCATCGCGGCGGGCCGGGCCCGCGGGCATCTCGACGCCGGCGCGGAGCGCCGGCTCGTCGACGCGCTGATCGCCATGCCCGGCCTCCTGGCGCAGGCCCTGCGCCAGGAATCCGAGATCCAGGGCCTGGCCCAGGAGATCGCGAAGGCCCGCGACGTGCTCTATCTCGGCCGCGGCACCGCCTATCCGCTCGCCCTCGAAGGGGCCCTGAAACTGAAGGAGATCTCCTACATCCACGCCGAGGGCTACGCGGCGGGCGAGCTCAAGCACGGCCCGATCGCCCTGATCGACGAGGCGATGCCGGTCATCGTGATCGCGCCCCACGACGCGGTGTTCGAGAAGACGGTGTCGAACATGCAGGAGGTCGCCGCGCGCGGGGGACGGATCGTCCTCATCGGCGATGCCACCGGGGCGGCCGCGCACGGCCTGGATACCCTGGCGACGGTGATGATGCCGGAGGTCGAACCGGTGGTGGCTCCGATCCTCTACGCCGTCCCGATCCAGCTCCTGGCCTACCACGCGGCCGTGACCATGGGGAAGGACGTCGACCAGCCCCGCAACCTCGCCAAGTCCGTTACCGTGGAGTGACCGTCACGGGGTCGGCCCCCAGGGAAACGGCCCGTCCCGGGGCTTGCGCCGTTCTGGCATACCAGACCCGCGCCCGGCGAAGTGGTGCCGGCCGGACGACCCGTTAGGAAGGACGGACGCTTTCCTCCCAGAGGCGAACACCTCCACCCGCCCGGCTCCGGCCGCGGCGGGTTTCTTGTGCGGGCGTCAGGATTTCGGAACCGGTTTGTCGACCTTGGGGTGGCGCGGCTTGACCCTGGCGTAACGGGTCGCGAGGGACCGTGAGCCCGCGGGCTGCAGGCGCATGTCGCCGTAATAGTCGTTTCCGCTCGGGCCGAACGATCCGCCGGTCACCACGCCGGGGGTGTCGGGCGCACCCATCAGGCGATCGAGCGGTCCGGCCGCCACGGCCGCGGCGTGGAGCGAGACGCAGAGGAGCAGGCCGGCGGCCGGGAGGTAGCGCATGACCGGACCCTAGTCCGCCTCCCCTGCACGGAGCCTTAACGAAGCCCTGGCGGGAAGCCGTAGAGCCGGTGCGGATCGTCGACGAAGTACTTCCGCCGCCGCTCCGGGTCCGGAACCCAGTCCGCCATCAGGTCGAGCAGGTCGCCGATGGCCGGCATCGGGCCCCAGGTCGCCACGTGCGGCCGGTCCGAGCCCCAGAAGGGAGCGATCCGGCGTGGCCTCGTTCAGGGCCCGCGCGAACGGGACCGTGTCGGCGTAGGGCGGCCCCGCCGTGGAGGTGCGGGACGCGCCCTGGAACTTCAGCCAGGCGCCGTCGCGCACGAGGTCGACGGGGGTGCGGAAGCCCGGATCCGCGAGGCCCGCGGAGGTGGGGACATGGCCCATGGGATCGCCCATAGGATCGCCCATAGGATCGCCCATAGGATCGCCCATAGGATCGCCCATGTGATCGATGACCACCGGCACCGGCAGGTCGCGCGCGTCGAGGAGGACCTGCAGGTGCCGGCCCATCTCGCGGGCGAGCTGCTCGTAGGCCTCGACGTCGGCGAGACCGCCGCCGCCGCCGACGAGGACGTTAAGGCGGAGCGCCGTCACGCCGGCCTCCTGGAGCGCGGCGAGCGCCCGGTCGGGCAGGCCGAGGGGAATCAAGTCTTGCCCGACCTCCTGTCGATCCGCGCAGGCCTTCTCGATGACGCCCGGCCCGGAGAAGCCCGGCCGGCTCCTCCGGGCCCACCCGCGTTCAGGGCCGCCGCCGCGGCTGGAGGTTCAGGGCTTCAGTTCTGTTGCGGCGGCTGCTGAGCCCCGCTCGGCTGCTTGTCTTTCTTGTTCGCCTTGCTGTGCCCGACGGCGCAGCCGGCGGCGGCGCCCATCTTTCCATGCCCGGCCATGTGTCCGGCGACGCCGCCGACGACCGCCCCCTTGATGCAGCCCTTGGCCTCCGCCTGGCCCGCGAGGGCGATGAGACCCAGGGCGAGGCCGGCCGTCCAGGCGAGACTGGTCTTCACGGATGACGCCTTGTTCATGGATGATTCCTCCGATTGCCGTGAGCGTCCAACCGGATGCGGGATCGGCGTGTTCCGGCGGGGAACGGAGACGGGACGGATCGGCGACGGCGCGAAAGGCTGTGGTCCGGGCCGGCCGCGCCCATTGCCGGCAACCGTTCGTCCGCCACATGAGGCGTATGGCCAGCGATCTTGAGCACGAACGGCATCGCCGTCCCGATGAGATTTCCCTGCCGACCCTGAACGAGGCCACCCGGCTCCGTCTCGGCCGTCAGCTGCAAGCCCTCTACGAGCCCGTCATCGACGAGCCCCTCGACCCGCGGCTCGCCGAGCTGATGGTCCAGCTCGACGCGGACCGGGACGCCTCCATCGGCCCCGGTCGATCCGCCTGACCCGTCGAACGCATCGGGCACGGTCCCGACGTCCGGCCGTCACATACAACTTCTATGACCCGATCCGAGCTTCCCGATCCCGTCCGGTCCGGGCCCGGGATTCCCGGGGCCCGGAGCCTCTGGACCGGGAGCGGCACCGGGCACCGGAGACGACACCATGGCGAAGACGCTGAGATCCTGGACGACGGCCCTGTGCCTCCTGTCGCCCCTCCCGGCCGCGGCGCAGTCGGCGCAGACCCTCGCCGCCCTGAAGGGGCTCGCGCCCGTCAGCGCCCTGGGCGCGAGCGAGACGGGACGGGCCGCCCTCGATGCCAACCTGACGGTCACGGGCGCGATTCAGGCCGGGACCGGCGCGGTGCCCTTCCTGTTGCCGCTCCGCGATCAGCGTCAGCTCGCCCTGCGCGATTCCTTCATCACCGACGGAAACGCGACGGAACTCGCCGACGGGCTCGGCAGCAGGCTCGGCGGCGTCTACCAGGCCAAGGCCCGCTACGCCGCCGACGAGACCTTCACCAACGTGGCGCCGTCCGTCGCCGACCTCCTCGGCTACACCAACCACGTCGCCAAGTCCGACTCGAATGCGGGCAAGTACTTCTTCGCGAACGCCACCACCAACGGCAAGGCGCCGGTCTCGGAGGCCGCCGCCGTCCTCCTGACGGAGCGCGGCGGCACGACGGACGTGTTCGGCAAGGCCTATGGCCGACCCGCCGGGACGCCGGGGAGCGATGCCCACGGCGATGCCCGTCCGTTCCAGACCCTGCCGAGCCTGTTCGCCTATCGCGGCACCGACTACTTCGGCCGGCCGTCCCACAGCCTGGACTGGCTGCGCGGCCCGCGCATGAACCTGCTCGACAGCCCTTCGTATCCGAGCGGGCACACCACCTACGGCTACACCGAATCCGTCGTGCTCGCGATCCTGGTGCCGGAGCGCTACCAGCAGATGATCACCCGCGCCGCCGAGTACGGCACCAACCGCATCGTCGTCGGGGCGCATTACGCCATGGATGTGCTGGGCGGACGGGCGGTCGCCCTGCACGCGGTCGCCCATCTCCTGGCCAACGATCCTGCCTATGTGGGCCAGATGCGTCGCAACCCGGCGGTCGCCGAGATGGGCCGCGAGACCCACGCGGCCGTGACGATCCCCGATTATCGGGCGGCCGTCGAAGCCGCCCGCACGGACCTGACCGCCTTCCTGAAAGACGCCTGCGGCGGCACCGTCGCAGCCTGCGCGAGCGCCGATACCGGACGCTTCCGCGATGCCGCCGCCAACGCGGCCCTCTACGACGCGACCCAGACCTACGGCCTGCCCGTCGTGTATCCGCAGCGGGTCGGCACGACGGACGATGTCGGCCGGCTCGCGCCGGAGGCCGGACATCTGCTCACGGCCGCCTTCCCGGTGCTCAGCCTCACGGAGGCCAACGCGATCCTGACGGAGACCCAGGGACCGGGCGGCGGGTTCCTGGACGACGGATCGGCCTTCGGCGTGTATGCGCGTCTCGATCTCTACGCCGCCGCCGGCAAGGCGGCCGCCCTGGCCGCCGCCAAGCAGGCCCCGTCTCCGGCCCCCGGGTGAGACCGGCGGACGGGGCTCGCCGGGGGACCGGCGACGGCCCCGGGCCTCAAGGGTCGGCCGCGGCGACCAGCCAGGCACAGAACGCGCGGACCGAGGGGTCGTCCGCGCGGGCCTCCGGCACGTAGGTGAAGTAGCTTCGGGCCGGCAGGGAGGGGCCGGCGAAGGGGCAGGTCAGCCGGCCGGCCGCGACGTCGTCGGCGATCAGCCGCTCGGGCCCCATCGCCACGCCGAGGCCGTCGAGGGCCGCCTGGAGCGTGAGGTAGAAATGCTCCAGCGTCACCGAGGCCCGCGGCTCTAGGCCCGGCACCCCGGCGGCCTCAAGCCATTGCGGCCAGACCTGGGGCAGCGTCGCCGCGTGCAGCAGCGTGTGACCCCGGAGCTGTCCCGCCTCCGTGAGCGGCAGGCGCCGCAGCAGGGTGGGACTGCAGACGGGGATGCGGCGCTCGGTGAGGAAGGGGCGCCCGATATGGCCCGTCCGCCGGTCGGGGCCACCCCGGATGGCGACGTCGAAGGGCTCGGCCAGGTTGGCCAGGGGCACGTTCGAGGTGGTCAGGCGCACCTCCACGGCGGGATTGGCGCGCTGGAACCCGGAGAGCCGCGGGATCAGCCAGCGCAGGGTGAAGGTCGCCAGCGCGTTCACGCGGAGCAGGCGTGGCCGTCCGCGCTCCACCTGTCGCGTCGTCGCGAGGGCGATGCGGTCCAGGGCGGCGCCGATCTCGGCGAGGTAGCTCGCGCCCGCCTCCGTCAGGACCACGCGGCGGTTGTGCCGCTCGAAGAGGGGCTGGCCGAGCCAGGCTTCGAGCGCCTGGACGTGCCGGCTCACCGCCCCGTGGGTGACGCGCAACTCCTCGGCGGCCCGGGTGAAGCTGGCATGGCGCCCGGCGGCCTCGAAGGCCTTCAGCGCGTTCAGGGGCGGCAGGCGACGCAGCACGGGTCAGGTTTCCTCACGCGAGCGTCAGCATAAGGCGTTTGTCAGCCGCGGACGAGCGGGTGATCCTGCGTCGTCAAACCAGGATCAGTCCCGCATGTCGTCCGCACAGGACCTGAGCGCTCCGTTTCGAACGTCCGTCGTCGGCGCCCCGCCCCGCCCGGGGGCGCGGCGGACGCTGGCGGCCGTCGGCCTCAACCACGCGCTGCACGACGGCTACACGGACCTGATCTACGTGCTCCTGCCGGTCTGGCAGGCGGAGTTCGCCCTCGGCTACGCCGCCCTCGCCCTGCTGCGCAGCCTGTACAACGGTGCCCTCGCCGCCCTGCAGATGCCGTCGGCCCAGCTTGCGGCCCGGTTCGGCGCGCGGCGGGTGCTGGTGCTCGGGACCCTGCTGAGCGCCGGCGGCTATGCCCTGGCCGGCCTCTCGGGGAGCCTGGCCGGCCTCTGTCTGGCCCTGACCCTCGGGGGCATCGGCAGCAGCACCCAGCATCCCCTGGCCTCCGCGGTGATCGCCCGCGCCTACGGCCGCTCGGCCCGCGGTCCGCTCGGCACCTACAACTTCACGGGCGACCTCGGAAAGGCCAGCGTGCCGCCCCTGCTCGGCCTGCTGCTGTCGCTGATGGACTGGCGCTCGGCGCTCTGGCTCATCGCCGCCCTGGGCCTCGCGGTGGCGCTTGGCCTCCTGCGCCTGCTGCCGCGTGATCCCGCGTCACGGGACGGGGGGGCGGCCGGATCGCCGCGGGCCGCTGCGCCCGGCGGGACCGGAGGCGCCGGCTTCCGGCTGCTCGTGGCCATCGGCACCCTCGACAACGCCGCGCGCCCGGCCTTCCTCCTCTACCTGCCCTTCCTGCTTCAGGAGAAGGGCGCCGGCCTGACCCTGGTGGGCTTCGCCCTCTCGGCGGTGTTCATCGGAGGCGCCCTCGGCAAGGCCGTCTGCGGGCGGTTCGGCGAGCGATTCGGCGTGACCCGGACCGTCATCCTGACCGAGACGGGCACGGCGCTGGCGATCCTGGCCGTGACCGTGCTCCCGCTCTGGCCGGTCCTGGCACTCCTGCCGGTCCTCGGCATCATGCTGAACGGGACCTCTTCCGTGCTCTACGGCACGGTGCCGGAGCTGGCGCCGGGGGGGCAGGTGGAGAGGGCCTTCGCGGTCTTCTACACCTGGACCCTGGGCGGCAGCGCCCTGGCGGCCCCCCTGCTCTACGGGCCGCTGGGCGATGCGGCCGGGCCCCGCGTCGCGATGCTCGCCGCCGCCGCGACGGCGCTGGCCGTCGTACCGCTCATGGTCGTCCTGTCGCCCCGCCTCGCCGCCGGCACCTCCCCGGCCGCGGAGCCGCGCTGACGGGCGGGCGCGGTCCCGCCTGTCCGGTCCGGGGGCTCGAGACCGCTCAGGGCGCCGGGGGCGCCTGGATCGTCCAGGGCTGATCGAACACGTATTCCTCGAGGTTCGTGCCCAGCCCGCCGCGGTCGACCACGAGAAAGTCCTGGGGGGCGCCGACGGGGGTGAGCACCCCGTGCCACGTCCCGATGGCGTAGCAGACGCCCTGCCCCGGCGCCGTGACGAAGGCCCGCGGCCGGCCGGGGCGACCGCCCTCGTCGGGGCAGACCACCACGAGGAACGGCGCCCCATTCAGGGGCATGAAGGCCTGTGCGCCCAGCGGATGGCGCTCCACGAGGCTGACGGCGAGGGGCAGGCCGTAGGGGTCGGCCTCGACGTAGCCGATCACCACGTGCCCGTCCGCGCCCGCCACATGCACCTGTGCGAGGTCGTGGAAACGGCGGGCCTTGCCGGCATTCATCGGACGCGGCGCGACGGCGTCCTTGTCGATGACCGTGCCGAACGGGGCGAAGGCCTCCGCCGTCAGCGGCGCGGCGACGATGCGACGGTCGCTCATGGGTTTCCCCGGAGGGGTGCGAGGGATGGATGCCGGTCGACGTCCTTGTGGAGGCGGGACTGGGCGAAGGTCTCGGAGAAGCCCGAGAGGGGGCGGGCCAGCATCCAGGCCTGGGTGTGCTCCCAGAAGGGCAGGACGGAGGTGACGATGTCGCTCATC
>NZ_LMML01000004.1:229864-245528 GCF_001422215.1 Methylobacterium sp. Leaf89
CGGGCGAGGCAGTCATCCAGAGGGCTCCGTGCCGGGCAGGTGTGACGAACTTCGCCGGAGCGCGTCAAGACGCCGGGACGCGGACCACGGGCCGTGGCGGTTCGACGGTCCCGTTTCCCAGGGGATGGGAAGTCCTGCCGAGCGCGCCGCGACGGCGTCGGGCCGGGAGCCCCCTGGCGTCCGGTCACCGGACCGCTGCAGCAAGACGTTGCGGCACGACTTGCCTATTAGTCCATCAGTTTGCCTATTGCCCTAGCAATTCAAATTTTTATATTGCTTAAACTGACAATAGGATGTCGATATTCGGGTCCAAGAAATAACTCAGCTGATTTGTTCATCGTCTCGTCGTCCGGCCTTGCGCCGCGAAACGCCGAGAAGGGTCCAGATAGAAAAATCGATGCATCCGGCGAGAGGGCAGCCAAAGGCTCACCCCTTCGTCTCCGGTGTTGCTGGGCTTCTGAGCTTGGCGGGGGGGCTCTGTGCATGCCCCTTCCTCTCAATGCCCGGACATACGGTCCCGCGTTCAAGGCCGTGTGGATCGCTTGAAAAGTCTGTGTCGGAACACGGCGCCGGTCCTTCGGTGCCGGAGCGGGGAGCGGTACCCATGCGAAGCTACGTCGACGGCGAAATGCGGGATCTCGGAGCGGCCTTCGCTCCGTATTTCGATCCGAAATCCACGGCGATCGTGTCGATCGACCTGCACCGCGGCCATCTCGACGACGATCCCGCCTGCCCCTGTCCGGCACCGCGCGCCCGCGCCATCGTGCCGGCGGTCGATGCGTTTCACGACTCCGCGCGGGCGGCCGGCATCCGGATCATCCACGTCCGGAGCAAGCTGCGTCGGGGCGGAGTCGACGACGTCAACGGCCTCAAGGCGGCCTGGCGCCTCGTCTTCCCCCTGCATGTGGGCGAAATCCCGAACGCCGACGAGCATGCGATCGAGGGGACGCGCTGGAACGCGTTCGTCACCCAGGTGACGGACGACGACCTGATCGTCGAAACCAAGAAGAGGCTCTCGGCCTTCTACCCGACAGACCTCGACTTTCTTCTGCGGAACCTCGGCATCCGCACGGTTGTCTTCGACGGCTGCCTGACCGACTGCTGCGTTCTCAACTCCGCCTTCGATGCGTCGAACCTCGGCTACCACGTCGTGGTGGCCGCCGACCTCGTGGCCGGCACCAGTGCGGCGCTGGAGGACGCGGCCTTGCGCATCGTCGCGACGCATCTCGGCCTCGTCACGGAGGCCGCCGAGATCCTGGCGGCCTGGCGCGTCCGGGCGGCGTGAGGACGCGGCCGGTGGCGCCGGGGCCCGGCTTGGCACGGTCGTTGCCATGGCATGTCGGACCAGGTGGTCAAACTTTGGATGCCGCCATGCCTCTGCTTCAGGTTCCCGTCATCGATCTCAGCCCCTACCGCTCGGGTACGCCGGAGGGCAAAGCCGCCGTCGCCGCCCAGGTCGACCAGGCTTGCCGCACCCGCAGCGTCTCGTCGTGCCCGGGCACGGCATTCCGGAAGCGCTGATCGCGCGCACCCCTCCCTTCTCGCGGCGGATCGACACCGTGCCGTGACCACACCCGCGCGCGCCACGCAGACGGCGGCGCGCGCACGACCTTCCCTGTGCCCGCCGATTGCGGACGCTCATCCCGGAGAACTCGACGCCATGATCCGACCGTTCCTGAAATCGCTGCTGGCCGTAGGCCTCGCGGCCCTCCCCACCCTGCCGGCCGTGGCCGCGCCCTTCAAGCTGAAGGACGAACCCAAGGTCGCCATGGTGATCTTCGGGCAGAAGAACGACGGCGGCTGGTCGCAGGCCGCCGATGAGGCCCGCGTGAAGATGGAAGCGGCGCTGGACATGAAGATCCCGGCGGTGGACGGGGTGAAGGAGAACGCCACGGCGATCCGGCCCGTGGTCGAGCTCTTCATCAAGCGCGGCTACAACATCATCATCGGCACCGCCTTCGGCTATTCCGACACCTTCAAGGAACTGTCCGAGAAGTATCCCGACGTCGCCTTCCTCAACCTGTCGGGCACCACCAACGGGCCGAACCTCGAATCGGTCTACGGGCGCACCTACGAGAGCCAGTATCTCTGCGGCATGGCCGCGGGCGCCGTGTCCAAGACCGGCAAGCTCGGGTTCGTGGCGGCCAATCCCTTCGGCGTCGTGAACTGGACGATCAACGCCTACGAGCTCGGCGCCCGGAAGATGAACCCCAACGCCACGCTCAACGTGGTCTATACCGGCATCTGGAACGATCCGGTGAAGGAGCGCGCCGCGGCCGAGGCCCTGGTCGATCAGGGCGCCGACGTGCTCGGCCAGCACGTGGACACGCCCGCGACCCAGATCGTCGCGCAGGAGCGCGGGATCTACGGCACCGGCCACCACCGCGACATGCGGGAATTCGCCCCCAAGGCGACGATCTGCTCCTCGGTCTGGACCTGGGACAAGGCCCTGGTGCCCGAGATTCGGAAAATCATGGCCGGCACCTGGGTGCCGGCGCCCAACGGGGCCTTCATGAGCATGGCCAAGGGGGGCACCGACATCGCCTGCTGCGGCGCGGCCGTGCCTCCGGCGGCGGTCAAGGAGATCCTGGCCGAGCGCAAGGCGATCATCGAGGGCAAGCAGATCTATGCCGGCCCCCTCGACGATCGCGACGGCAAGCTGCGGGTGCCGGCCGGACAGGTCCTCAGCGATGCCGACCTCTGGAAGATGGACTGGTTCGTGAAGGGCGTGACCACCCAGAAATGACCGCGCTTCGGCCGGGTCTCGCACCCGGCCGCCCGTCCGCGACCGGCGGACCGATCAACCCCATGGACGGTGCAGCGATGGGCATGGCCCTCGAACTCCTCGGCGTCTCGAAGACCTTCGACGGTTTCCAGGCGCTCGCCAAGGCCGATTTCGCGGTGGAATCCGGCGAGGTTCACGCCCTGCTGGGCGAGAACGGCGCCGGCAAATCCACCCTGATGAACGTGGCGGCGGGGCTCTACCGGCCCGACCAGGGCCGCATCCGCGTGCGGGGCCGCGAGGTCGCGTTGACCGGCCCCGTCGAGGCCCGGCGGCTCGGGATCGGCATGGTCCACCAGCACTACAAGCTCGTCAAAGCCTTCACCGCCGTGGAGAACATCCTGCTGGCGCAGGGGGCCGCCCGCTACGGCGCCGGTCTCGCCGAGGTCGAGGCGGCGATCCGCGCGCAGAGCGAGGCGGTGGGCTTCGCCGTCGATCTCCGGCGGCCGGTCGGCAGCCTGTCGGTGGCCGAGCAGCAGCGCGTGGAGATCCTGAAGGTGCTGGTGGCCGGCGCCGGCATCCTCATCCTCGACGAGCCCACCGCCGTGCTCACCGACCGCGAGGCGGAGGCGCTGCTCACGACCATGCGGGCCCTGGCGCGCCAGGGCGCGGCCGTCGTCCTCGTCACCCACAAGCTCGGCGAGGTGCAGCGCCATGCCGACCGCGTCACCGTGATGCGCGGCGGCCGCATCGTGGCGAGTGCCGATCCGGCGAGCCTCTCGGCGGCCGAGCTCACCACCCTGGTGGTCGGCGCCACGGCGAACCCGGTGCACTGCCCCGCCACCCGGATCGAAGGCCCGGTGCTCGCGGTCGAGGGTCTCGCGGGCACCCGGTCCGACGGGCTGCAGACCCTGTACGGCCTGAACCTCACGATCCGCGCGGGGGAGATCTACGGCCTCGCCGGCGTCGGCGGGAACGGTCAGACCGAGCTCGCCGAGATCCTCATGGGGGTCCGGCGCGCCGGGACCGGGCGCATCGCGCTCGCGGGCGACGACGTCACCGGCGCCGGTCCCAAGCTGCGCCGGGCGCGGGGACTGGCCGCGATCCCGGCGGACCGGCAGGTCTACGGCCTGGCCGGCGACCTCTCGGTCGCCGAGAACTATGCGGTGGGCGGCCTGGCCTCCGGGCGCTTCGGCGGCTGGCTGCGGGTCGATCGCGCCGCGATCCGGGCCGCGACCGAGGCCGCCATCGCGGCCTTCGACATCCGGGGCGCCCGCAGCCCCCGCCAGAAGGCCGGCCTGCTTTCGGGCGGCAATGCGCAGAAGCTCGTCATCGCCCGCGAATTCGCCGGCCGGCCCCGCGTCGTCCTCGCCCACTCTCCGGCGCGCGGCCTCGACGTGCGGGCGACGGCCGACATCCACCGGCGCCTGCGCGAGGCCCGCGACGCGGGCGCGGGCGTGCTCCTGATCAGCGAGGATCTCGACGAGGTGATGCTGATGTCGGACCGGATCGGCGTGATGAGCCGGGGCCGGATCGTTCGCGAGTTCGACGCGCCCGCCGACCGGCAGGCCATCGGCGCCGCCATGGTGCACCATGCCTGAGGCTCGTTCCATGCCCCTCCTGTCCACCGCCCCCCAGCGGCCGGGCCCCAGGCTGCCCGGGCGCGGCCGCATCACGGTCGAGATCCGGCAGCACGTCCCTCGCTGGTATCAGGGCGTGGTCCTGGCCTGCGGCCTCGTCGTCGGGATGGGGCTCGCGACCGCCATCCTGGTCGCCTCCGGCGTCGGCCTCTCGGATCTCCTCCAGGAATTCGTGATCGCGATGGTGACCAGCCGGGGCAGCCTGGCGGCGGTGCTGGTCCAGGCGGGCCCCCTCGCCATCGTCGGGCTCGCGGCGGCCGTCGCCTTTCGCGTCCGGTTCTGGAACATCGGCATCGAGGGGCAGATGATCCTGGGCGCCATCGCGGCCACCGCGATCGCGATCCACGACGTCGGGCCGGCCCCCGTGCGGCTCGGCCTCATGATGCTGGCGGCGGCCCTGGCCGGGATGGCCTGGGTCCTGATCCCGGCCGTGCTGAAGATCCGCATCGGACTGAACGAGGTCATCTCGACGCTGCTGCTGAACTACGTCGCGTTCAACGGGCTGCTGCAGCTGCTCTACGGACCCTGGCAGGACCCGGTGAGCAGCTTCCCCAATTCCAAGCAGTACGACCTCGCCGAGCGGCTGGGCAGTCTCGGCTGGGGGGACCTGACCTGGGCCCTGCCGCTGGCGGGCCTCCTCACCCTCCTGTGCTGGTGGCTCCTGAACGTCAGCCGCTTCGGGTTCCTCTCCCGGGTGGCCGAAGCCAATCCGCGCCTCGGCGAAGGCCAGGGCCTGCCGATGACGCGGGTGATGCTGGCCGCCGCCCTGCTCTCGGGGGCGCTGGCGGGCTTGGCCGGCTTCAGCATCTGCGCGGGCGTCGAGTACCGGCTGACCCAGTCGTTCTTCAACGGCTACGGCTTCTCCGGCATCCTCATCGCGTTCCTAGCCCGCAACAATCCCCTCGCCACCTTCGTGACCGCGGTGCTGGTCGGCGTGCTCTACGTGGCCGGGCAGAGCCTGCAGGTGTTCTACGGCATCCCCAGCGCGATGGTGCAGCTCATCCAGGCGGTGATCGTGATCGGCGTCGCCGCCTCCGACTTCTTTTTGCGGCACCGCGTGCGGTGGGTGCCGGGAAGGCGCCCCGATGTTTGATTTCCTCGTCAACTGGCTGGCCAACGTGCCGGCCTTCGCGTTGCCCTATGCGCTGGCCGCGCTCGGGCTCATCATCACCGAGAAAGCGGGCGTGCTCTCCCTGGGTGCGGAGGGCTTCCTGCTCATCGGCGCCATGAGCGGCATCGGCGTTCTGCTCGGGGTCGGGGACTACCCCCTCCTCGCGCTCACCGTGGCCGCGCTCGCGGCGGCGGCGCTCTCGCTGGTCTACGCGCTCCTCGTGGTGACGCTGCGGGTCAACCAGGTCATCGGCGGCCTCGCCCTGGTCTTCCTGGCGCAGGGCATGACGGGGGTGATCGCGACGCGCGCGGGCTGGACCAGCCGGCCCGTGGACGGCCTGCACACCGTTCCCCTGGGATCGCTCGCCGACATCCCGGTGCTGGGGCCGATCCTGTTCCAGCACGATCCCCTGGTCTTCGCCACGGTGCCCCTCGTCGCCCTCGTCGCCTACGTCCTCGACCGCACGATGTTCGGGCTGCGGCTGCGGGCCGTCGGCGACGGCCCCGACGCGGCCGATGCCGCCGGCATCCGCGTCGCCCTGACCCGGTACGGGGCCATCGCCCTCGGCTCGGCGCTGGTCGGCCTCGCGGGCGGCTATCTCTCGGTGGGCGTCGCCAAGATCTGGGTCGAGGGCATGAGCGGCGGGCGCGGCTGGATCGCCGTCGCCCTCGTCATCTTCGCCCGCTGGCAGCCCTGGCGGGCGCTCGGGGGCGCCCTCCTGTTCGGGGGCATCGAGGCGCTGATCCCCCGCATCGCCGCCATCGGCGTCGCCCTGCCGCAATATCTCGTCCTGATGACGCCCTACCTCGCCACCCTCGCGGTGATGATCTGGATCTGCCTGCGCCAGGACGGCCGCAGCCTGGAGCCGCGGGCCCTCGGCGTCGCCCACCTGCGCGAGGAGCGCCGCTGAGAGGGCTCGCCGATTCCGACCCGGCCGGCCTTCCGGGACCGAGCCCAGCGCGCGGCGATCGCGGGGTGGCGGCCCCGGGGCGCCGGACAGGCCGGTCCGGGACGGTGACGGGTCGACACGGGCCGGTCGTGCGCCGCCTCAGATCGCCACGCCATCGCCGCCGGGCCGCGGCTGATGGGCTGCCGTGATCGTCGTCATCAGCCGGATCAGGGTCTCCCCCTCGTGGCCCGCGAGCGGTTCGAGGGGCGCGTCGTGGGCCTGGCGCGCGGCCTCTTCCATGGGCGAGGGCGCCAACACGATCATCCGGGCGGCGATGGAGGGCGGCCTGCGGGTCGATGTCGGGCATGGCAGCCCCTTCTCCGACCGGGTCTTCGCCGCCCGCCGCCTGTTCTGCCCCCGCCACCGGGCCTGGTTCACCCCGGCCGGGCGGTGCCGTCTCGCCGGGATGGCCCGTGCGGGATCTGCCCACCGATCCCGTCCGCCTCGAGGGCGCCACGATCGCCGTCCGCATCGGCGCGGCCCGGTAGAGCCGGCCCCGTTTCCCGTCGTTCGGGTGTCAGGTCGCGGTCCTGAGGCCGGCATAGCGTCCGACCGAGGCGTGGCCGCCCCGGAAGCCGGTCGACGGAACGGCCGATCCGGGCATCGGGGTCCCGCGTGGCGGGGGGCCATGGTCCCGCCCGGCCGACGCCGATGCGCGGAGCGCCTGCCGCAACGCGGTGATCTCGCTCCGCAGGCGCGCGTTCTCGCGCTCGACGTCCCCGAGGCGGGTGACGCCGGCCGGCGACAGGCCGCCGAAGCGTCGGCGCCAGCGGTAGAACGTGCCGACGGAGACGTGCGCGGCCGTGCAGATGGCCGCGATGGCGGTGCCATTCGCGGCCTCCCGCAGGAGGAACGCGATCTCTTGATCGGTATGTCGGGATCGACGCATGCGCATCAGCCAATCGAGTCGGTATCCGAGGAGGCGGTCCAGCAAGAAACGCACCGTTGGCCGAGGGGCGCGGACAGACGTGCCGCGCGGTGCGGCGTGCGAATTTTGACGTTTGATCTGCAGCGGCGCACGCGTCGTGGGCGGAACGCCGTGGTTTTACGCAAGCCGCAGCCGCTCTGCAGCCTATTTGGCCTTCCTCCCCGGACGCTCAACTCGGACAATCCGCCGGTCACGGAACGAGGCGAGAGCGATGGTCGGATTCACGAGACGCGGCTTCCTGGGAACGGCGGCGACCCTGTCCGCCCCGGCCCTCATCCGCCCGGCCTGGGCCGCCGACACGGTCAAGCTCGGCTGCCTGTTCTCGTCCTCGGGCACCATGGCGAACATCGAGGGCCGCCTGAACCACGTGGTGCGGATGGCCGCCGACGGCCTCAACGCGAAGGGCGGCGTCAACGGGCGTCGCATCGAGGTGGTGACCTCGGACCCCGCCTCCGACTGGCCGCTCTACGCGCAGATCGGCCGACAGATGCTGCAGCAGGAGAAGGTCGCCGCCCTGTTCGGCTGCTGGACCTCGGTCTCCCGCAAGTCCGTGCTGCCGGTGGTCGAGCAGAATGACGGGCTTCTGTTCTATCCGCTCCACTTCGAGGGCGATGAGAACTCGAAGAACGTCGTCTACGTGAACTCGCCCCCGGCGAGCTCGGTGCTGCCGGCGGTCGATTACCTCATGGGTGCGGAGGGCGTCGGGGCCAAGCGGTTCTTCATGGTCGGCTCGGACTACGTCTGGCCGCGGACCATCAACAAGCAGCTCAAGGCCTACTGGACCTCCAAGGGCGTGCCCGAGACCGCGTGGCGCGAGGAATACGTGCCCCTGGGCTTCTCCAACTTCCAGACCCTGGTGAACCAGATCCGCAGCTTCGCCGCCCAGCCCGGCGGCCAGCCCATCGTGGTCCTCACCGTGGTCGGCTCCTCGATTCCCGACTTCCTGCGCGAATTCGCCAATCAGGGCATCCGCGCCACCGACGTGCCGATCCTCGGCCTCGACATGGTGGAGGCGGACCTCGAGGGCCTCGACACCGCGCCCCTCGTCGGCCACCTCAACTGCTGGGCCTATCTCCAGGCCGCCAAGGCCGAGGCGAACACGACGTTCCTGTCCGAGTGGGCGGCCTACGTGAAGGCCAAGGGCGTGCCCTTCAGCGCCGACACGGTCATCGACCCCATGGTCTCGGCCTATGACAGCGTCCAGCTCTGGGCGCTCGCCGCCGCCAAGGCCGGCAGCTTCGACGTCCCGGAGGTGCGCAAGGCCTTCCCCGGCCTCCGCTTCGCCGACCCGTCCGGCTACACCCTGACCATGGGCGGCGAGAACAACTACGTCGCCCGGGGCGTCTTCATCGGCTCGGTCAACGAGAAGCAGGGCTTCGACATCCTCTGGCAATCGCCCGATGCCCCCAAGCCCGTGCCGTTCAGCCCGTATGGTTGAGGGTCCGGGACGGTTCGGCCTGGTCGCCCTCCTGCTGTGGGCCGCGAGCCTGGTGGCGTCGCCGGCCCTCGCGGCCGGAGCGCCCCTCGATCGGGGCGCCTTCACCACCGCCCTCTGCGGCGACGGCGCGGCACAGGGCACGGCGGTGGAGGGGATCCTGCACGCCTCGGCGGAGGCGGAGTCCGGCGACGTCGCCTGGGCCGGAACGGTCCTGCGCGCCCTCCTCGACCGGCGTCTGACCTGCCTGGGCGGGTCCGCCCTGCTCCTCGACCGGGCCGGTGCCGCCGACGGCCGCGACGCGGCCACCGGGACGGTGCGCCCGGTCGCGGGCGGCCGCGCGCCGGTGCTCGGCCTGCGCCAGCGCGCCCTCGCGGAGACCGCCTCCGGAGCGGCGTCGCTGCTGACCGGGTCGGGCGTCGCGGCACGCCGGGCCGGCCTCGCCACCCTGGAGCGCCGGATCACCAGCGTGCCGGAAGCCCTCCTCCTGCGCGCGGCCTCCGCCGAGACGGATCCCGGCCTCAAGGTAAGCCTCGCGGCGCTCGCGCAATCCGCCGCCCTGTCCTCCGCCGATCCGGCGCGCCGCCTCGGGGCGATCCGGGCCGTCTCGGAATCGCCCTCGGGCGCCGCCCTCTCCCGCCTGTCCGCCCTCAAGGCCGATCCCGCCTACGGCAGCGATCCCGCCTTTCGCGGCGCCCTCGATGCCGCCCTGGCCCGCGTCGCGCGGGCGGTGTCGATCGGGGACGGTCTGGCGGTGCTCTACAACGGCCTGAGCTTCGCCAGCATCCTGTTCATGGCGGCGGCGGGCCTGGCGATCATCTTCGGGCTGATGGGCGTCATCAACCTCGCCCAGGGCGAGTTCATCATGATCGGCGCCTACGCGACCTACGGCGTGCAGGAAGCCTTCCGGCGGCTCGCGCCGCCCGCCTGGCTCGACGCCTACCTCCTCGCCGCGATTCCCGTCGCGTTCCTGGCCGCGGCGGGGGTCGGCATCGCCATCGAGGCCCTGATCCTGCGCCACCTCTACCGGCGCCCGCTGATGAGCCTGCTCGCCACCTGGGCGGTGAGTCTGCTCCTCATCAACGGGATCCGGGTCGCGGTGGGATCGCAGAATCTGCAATTCGCGATGCCGCCCTACGTCAGCGGCGGCGTGCCCCTCTATGCCGACTTCGTGGTCACCTGGAACCGCCTGTTCGCCATCGCCTTCGCGGCCGTCACCCTGGTGCTGACCCTCGTCATCCTGAAGCGGACGCCGCTCGGGCTGGACATCCGCGCGGTGACGCAGAACCGCGACATGGCCGCCTGCCTCGGCATCCGCACCCGGCGGGTCGACCGGCTCGCCTTCGGCTTCGGCTCGGGGCTCGCCGGCCTCGCCGGCGTGGCCCTCTGCCCGATCTACAGCGTGAATCCCGGGATGGGCGCCACCTTCATCGTCGACAGCTTCATGGTGGTGGTGCTCGGCGGCGTCGGCACCGTGGTGGGCACCCTGGTCGCGGCGCTGGGCATCGGGGGCGCCAACGTCCTCATCGAGCCGCTCTACGGGGCCGTGGCCGCCAAGGTCATCGTGCTCGCCGGCATCATCCTGTTCCTGCAGCGCCGCCCCGAGGGCCTGTTCGCCGTGCGGCGTCGGCGATGAGCGGCGCCCTCGACCTGTCGCCCGGCGTGCCGGCGGCCCGACGGCTCGGCCCGAGCCTCGGGGGCGACCCGCTGCTCGCGGGCCTCGTCGGCCTCGTCCTGGCGACGGCCCTCGCCCTCGTGCTGCTCCAGCCCGCCCCCTACCTCGTCAACCTGGTCGGGCAACTGGCAGCCTTCGCGATCCTCGCCGTCTCCCTCGACCTCGTCTGGGGCTATCTCGGCATCCTCAGCCTCGGGCACGGACTGTTTTTCGCCATCGGCGGCTACGTCTGCGCGATGCACCTCCTGGCCCATGCCTACGCGGTCACGGGCACCCCACCGGACCTGATGCAGTTCATGGGCTGGAAGAGCCTGCCGGTCTACTGGACCGGGCTGACCAGCGCGCCCTACGCCCTCGCCCTGGCGCTGGGACTGGCGGCGGCCGTCGCCTTCGTGTTCGGTCTCGCCTCGTTCCGCTCGCGGGTGAACGGCGTCTACTTCTCGATCATCAGCCAGGCCCTGGTCTACGTCGCCATGCTGCTGATGTTTCGCAACGATACCGGTCTGGGCGGCAACAACGGCATGACGGGGTTCTCGCGGCTGTTCGGCTGGCCCATGGGCGCGCCCGGGGTCGTCACCGGTCTCGCCGTCGCGACGCTCCTGTGCCTCGCGGCCGTGCTCGTCGGGGCGCGGGTCCTGGTGGCGAGCCCGCTGGGGCGCCGCATGCTGGCCTGCCGGGACGACGAGGCGCGGCTGCGCACCCTCGGCTACGGCACCACGCGCCTCAAGCTCGGGATCTGGTGCCTCTCGGCCGTCATCGCGGCGCTGGCCGGCCTCCTCTACGTGCCCCAGGTCGGCATCATCAATCCACGGGTGCTCAGCCCCGACCTCTCCATCGAGATCGCGGTCTGGGTCGCCATCGGCGGGCTTGGCCGGCTCGGGGGCGCCGTGATCGGCGCGGTGGCGGTCAACGCCCTCAAGTTCTGGCTCAGCGCGGCGATGCCGGAGGCTTGGCCCTTCATCCTCTCCGGCCTCGTCCTCGTGGTGGTCCTCGGGTTGCCCAACGGCCTCCTCGACCTCGCCGCGCTCCGGCTGACGCCGACCTGGCTCCGGCGCGCGGGATCGCGGCCGTGAGCGCCCTCGTCATCGACAGCCTCACGGTCGTGTTCGGCGCCTTCCGGGCCCTGGACGGCCTCTCCCTCGCGGTCGATCCGGGCGAGGTCCGCGCGGTGATCGGCCCCAACGGGGCCGGCAAGACCACGCTGCTCGATGCGATCACGGGGATCACCCGCCCGCGTTCCGGGCGCATCCGCCTCGGCGACGGGTGCGACCTGACCCGAGCGTCGGAGGCCGAGATCGCCCGGGCGGGGGTGCGCCGCAAGTTCCAGAAGCCCAGCGTCTTCCCGGCCCTGACGGTGCGCGAGAACCTCGCCCTCGGCTGTGGCCCCGATTGTCCGGCGCGGGAGCGGCCGGCCCGCCTCGCCCGGGCCCTGGCGGAGACCGGCCTCGAAGCGCGCGCCGCCGTGCCGGCCGGCGCCCTCGCCCACGGCGAGAAGCAATGGCTCGAGATCGGCATGGTGCTGGCCTCCGAACCCCGGGTCCTCCTCCTCGACGAGCCGGTGGCGGGGCTGTCCGACGACGAGACCGCGCGCACCGCCGACCTCATCGGCGCCCTGCGCCGGCCCGACCGGGCCATCCTGGTGATCGAGCACGACATGGCCTTCGTCGAGGCGGTGGCCGACCGGGTCACGGTGCTGCACGAGGGCCGGACCCTGTTCGAGGGCGCCATGGCGGGGGCCCGCGCCGATGCCCGCGTAATCGAGGTGTTCCTCGGCCGATGACGCCAGCCCTCAGCCCATCCCCCGCTCCTCCGGCCGGCCTGACGGTGTCGGGGCTCGACCAGCATTACGGCAGCGCCCAGGTGCTCCGGACCGTCGGATTCCATGTCGCGCCCGGCACCTGCCTTGCCGTGCTCGGCCGCAACGGGGCCGGCAAGACCACCCTGCTGCGCTGCCTCGCCGGCCTGATCCCGGCGACGCGGGGGACGGTCGCCCTCGATGGCGTGGACCTCACGCGGTGGTCCCCCGACCGGCGGGCGCGCTCCGGCCTCGCCCTCGTGCCGCAGGGCCGGGAGATCTTCGCCGACCTCAGCGTCGCGGAGAACCTCCGGGTCGCCGCCCGGGCGCACGGCCTGGATCGGAGCGGCGCCGTCGACGAGGCCGTCGCGCTGTTCCCGGCCCTGCGCGAGCTCTGGCACCGCCCGGGCGGCAACCTCTCCGGCGGCCAGCAGCAGCAGCTCGCCATGGCCCGGGCCCTGGCGACGCGGCCCCGCATCCTGCTCCTCGACGAACCGACCGAGGGCATCCAGCCCTCGATCGTCGCCGCCATCGAGGCCGTGATCGCGGGGCTCCAGGGCCGCATCACCGTCGTCCTGGTGGAGCAGTACCTCGCCTTCGCGATCCGCCTCGCCGACACCTTCGTGGTTCTCTCCCGCGGCGCCGTGGTGGAGCAGGGCCTGCGCCAGGACCTGAACCACGACGCCGTTTCCCGGCACATCGCCGTCTGACCCCCCCCGACCCAGGAGCCCGCATGTCGATGCATCACGAGATTCCCGCGACCCCCGAGAGCATGGTGCTGGGCTACTTCGACGCCACCCTGCCCCCCGTGCTGGAGGTGGCCTCCGGCGATACCGTGACGCTGCACTCGTTCCCGGCCGGCGGACGGGAATCGCTTCATCCCGATCCCGCCCGCGTGCCCGCGGATTACCGGCTCGCCCTCGACACCCTGGCGCAGGGGCCCGGCCCCCACTTCGTCACCGGACCCGTCCACGTGCGCGGTGCCGAGCCCGGCGACGTGCTCCAGGTCGACATCCTGGACCTGAAGGTCCGCATGGACTGGGGCTTCGTGGCGATCCTGCCGCTCCTCGGCACCCTGCCGGACGAGTTCACCGACTACGAGACCATCCACCCCGACATCGACCTCGCCCGCGGCGTCGCCGTGCTGCCCTGGGGCACGGAACTCCCCCTCGATCCGTTCTTCGGCATCATGGGCACGGCGCCCCCCGCCGCCTGGGGGCGGGTCGGAACCCCGGTCCCGCGCGGGTTCGGCGGGAACATGGATAACAAGGAGCTCCGGGTCGGCACCACCCTGTACCTGCCGGTCTATAACCCGGGCGCCGGCTTCTACGCGGGCGACGGACACGGCGTGCAGGGCGACGGCGAGGTCTGCATCACGGCCCTGGAGACCGGCCTCACCGGCACGGTCCGCCTCACCGTGCGCAAGGATCTCGGCTACGCGTGGCCCTTCGCCGAGACGCCCACGGACCTGATGTCGATCGGCCTGCACGAGAGCCTGGACGAGGCGATGCGCCAGGCCGTGCGGGAGATGGTGCGCCACGTCTGCGACCGCACGGACCTGACCCGCAACCAGGCCTACATGCTCTGCTCGCTGGCCGGGAACCTGCGCATCACCCAGACGGTGGACGGCAACAAGGGCGTGCACATGCTGATGCCGAAGCGCGCTCTGAAGCCGAAGCGCGCGCTCTGACGTCGAAGCGCGCGTCCCGAAGGCGGCCCTGCCTCGGCCGCCAGACACCGGAGGCGCGGGCTGGAATGGGACCGTCCGGTTGGGGCCTCAACGCACCGGACGGTCGTACGCCGAGAGATCGGGCGCCTTCGGAGGACGCGCGAACAGCGTTCCCGAAGCCCGACGAACCCAGCGCGTGCTGGCCACGCGCAGGGCGCCATGGAGCAGCCGGATCCCGAGCCGGCTCTGCGGGTTCGCCAGCCGGGGCGCGATCTTCGGAACGCCCTGGCCCGCCTCGACCATCGGACGCATGGCCCGCTCGTAGGCGGCCAAGCCGGCCCGGACATCGGAGGTCCGCGACAGCTCCTGGGCGAGGACGAAGGCGCCGGTGATGGCCAGGGTGGTGCCGATGCCGGCGAGCGGCGTGGCGCACCAAGCGGCGTCCCCCGTCAGGGCGATGCGGCCCTTCGACCAACGCGGCATTCGCACTTGCCGCAGGACATCGAAGTAGAAGTCCTCGGTGGTGTCCAGGCCCGCCAGGACGCGCCGGGCCTGCCAGCCGGCATCGGCGAACCGCTCATGCAGGAAGGCCTTTTGTCGGCCGACATCCCAGGCCTGCTCGCCCGCGGGCTGCTGCTGGAGGGACAGCATCGCCCGCGTGGTGCCTTTCCGGTCGGGGCGCAGCGACACGCTCCGGCCCCCGGGCGCATTGTACCAGCGCCACAGCCGATCATCGTCGGCGACCCGCGGAACGGTGAAGTAGGCGATGGTCAGATCCATCCAGCGCGGGTCGTTCTCCCCGGGGAAGGCGAGTTCGCGCGTCGCCGAGCCCACGCCCTCCGCGACCACGACGGCGTCGTACCGCTCCGTGAGGCCGCTGGCGAACGTCACGGTCGCGGCGTCGCCGTCCTCGTGGAGGCCCGTGATGCTGTCGCCGAAACGGACGCTTACGGTGTCCCGCGCCGCGTCGAACAGGAGACGCGCCAGGTCCCCGCGGAGGATCTCCATCTCGGCCGTCGGCCCGTCGCCGCCGAGGTCGTCGGTCATGAACGTCGCGACGATCCGGCCGTCGCCGTCGACCCAAGCCGTCCCCGTTTCTCCCGTGCCCTGTTCGAGGGCGGTCTCGTCCAGTCCCATCCGGCGCAACACCGCGCGGCCGACGCCACGCACGTCGATGTTCTGACCCCCGTCCCGGAACGCGGGCGCGCGCTCCACCACCGTGACCTCGTTTCCCAGGCGCGCGAGCCACCAGGCGAGGGCTGAACCGGCAACGCTGGCGCCGGTGACCAGGATACGATGGGTCATGGATCCTTCCGGGCGCGGAAAACGGCCGCGACCTCCGCCTATATGCGTCGCCGTCTGGCAGCGGACCAGGGCACGTCCAGCCATCCGGTCATCGAGCGGACCGGCGGGTCCCGACCCCGCCGTGGGTGGCCAAACCGGGGCGTCTCGAACGCGGTCGTTCGGCGATGGGCGTCGTCTGGGTCGGAGCGCCTCTCGGTTCCGTATCGGGCCTTGCGTCGCGTGCCTCAATGGCCGGTGCGGTGGGATACGCGGCCGGGAACCGGGTGGCGGTCGAGCGAAGCGCGGCACGGAACCCCGGGGGCATGGAACCCCGGCGGCATGGAACCCCGGGGGCATGACGGTGCGGGAAGAAACCGGTGCCGGCGCGGAACGCGACCTCAGCGGCCGCCGCGCCCTCCGCTCCGCCCGCCGGTCAGCGGACCGTCGGATCGGCGG
>NZ_LMML01000004.1:245539-301509 GCF_001422215.1 Methylobacterium sp. Leaf89
TCCGTGAGCCCGCCCTCGAACAGCAGGGCCGAGCCGTAATGGTACTCGATGTCGAAGGCCCGGCGCGAGTTCATGGACAGGGAGGCGCTGTGCAGGGCGAGGAGGCGGCCCTCGGCGTCGAACAGGCCCGAACCGGAGCCGCCATAGCCGTTGTTGCAATCGTGCCGGACGCGCCGGATCGCGTCCTCGCTCGGCGGGTCGATCCGGTGGATCGTGCAGGGCTCGAGGCTGCTCTGGCCGGGATAGTTCGCGTGGCCGCCGGGGGAGACCATGACGACCGGGACCGGCACGGACCCGGTCGGCAGGTCGGGGAAGGCCGGTACCGGCTGCGGGCGCACGCCCTCGGCCGGCTCCGCCAGCTCGACCAGGGCCCAGTCGTCCGTGATGTGGAGCGACATCGCCCCCGGCACGGTGCCGAGGCGCAGGGTCCCCGGGGCGAAGGCGTAGTTCCGGCCCCCGATCTGGAAGAAGCAGTCGGCGACGTCGCGCGTGGGCTCCAGGTGCCGGCTGCGGAAGTTGTGGGCGTTCAGGACCACGAGGCGCGGGCTGCCGATCAGCCAGGCGGCGGCCGCCTTCCGCGGAATGCCGTCCGACCGGCAGTAGAGCACGCCGGCGCCGGGATAGCGGGCGTAGTCCGCCCCCGCCAGTTCGCGCCGGTCGTCCTGCGGATAGAGCGCCGCCCATCGCTGCGGACCCTCCGCCCGACCCGCACCGCTCCCGCCGAGGTGCAGGAGCCCGGCGCCTACGAGCCCGGCACCGGCGAGCGCGAGGCGCCAACGCGCCCTGCCCCCTGGGACCCGGGTCCGCGTGAGTCGGGCCCGACCCGACCGCACCGGTCCGCCGCTCCCCTGACCTAAGGGTACCTGGCCCAAGCGCCTACTCGTCGGCGGTCTGGTGGACGGAGACGCAGATCTTCACCGCCTGCTCCAGCTTGGTCTCGCGCGGATTGCCGATGTTGGCCGTCTCTTCGAGGCAGCGGACGAAGTAGTCCCGGTCGAGCTGGGGCGAGAGGCTCGAGAACGCCTTGCCCATCCGTGTCGCGAAATCGACCCGGTCGGCGGTCGGGGTGCGCGACCAGATCGCCACCGGATCGTCGAGCGTCAGGCGCGCGGCCTCGGCGGTCGATGCCGTGCCGACAGCACAACATAATAATATACTAAGACGGCGGATCATCATCGCAAGTCTCTCTCCGGGCGCCCAAGCCTACCGCTGGGCGGCACCATCATTCCACTGGGGAGGCCGTGTCAATTGTCTTGCCGAAATTCATCGGATTGCCGGATCAAAGCTTTCTCAATACCGAATTTCAACCGAATGATTGCCGATTGATCCCGATAAAAAAGTGCCAACTGGCCGCAGACAGCGGGAAAGACAAATGCTTTTATGAATAGCCAGCCGATCAGTAATAAAACTTTCATAAGAAGCTCTATATCTCAAGATAGTCTTATGAATGCGACGGGATCCTGGGATCAATACAGGAGCTTGTCCTGATCCGGCGAAATCAAAGGCTGTGCCGGACCGGACGGTGGACGGATGCGGCCATCAGGGTAGGAGACGTTGGGATGAACAGGTTTCTGGCTTCGGTCTCGGTGATGGCGCTGGGCGCCCTGGCGCCGATGGGTCTGCCGAGCATGGCCGCCGCGAACGACAAGCTCGTCGAGATGGCGAAGGACGACGCCAACTGGGTGATGCCCGGCAAGAACTACGACTCGGACAATTACAGCCCGCTCAAGCAGATCAACACCAGCAACGTGAAGGACCTGAAGGTGTCCTGGACGTTCTCCACCGGCCTGCTCAACGGCCACGAGGGCGCCCCGGTGGTGGTGGACGGAAAGATGTACGTCCACACCTCCTTCCCCAACAACACCTTCGCGCTCGGCCTCGACGATCCGGGCAGGATCCTCTGGCAGGACAAGCCCAAGCAGAACCCGGCCGCCCGCGCGGTGGCCTGCTGCGATCTCGTGAACCGCGGCCTCGCCTACTGGCCCGGCGACGGCAAGACCCCGGCGCTCATCCTCAAGACGCTCCTCGACGGCAACGTCATGGCCCTCAACGCCGAGACCGGCGAGACGGTCTGGAAGGTCGAGAACTCCGACATCAAGGTCGGCTCGACGCTGACGATCGCGCCCTACGTGGTCAAGGACAAGGTCATCATCGGCTCCTCCGGCGCCGAGCTCGGCGTGCGCGGCTACCTCACCGCCTACGACGTGAAGACCGGCGCCCAGGTCTGGCGCGCCTACGCCACCGGCCCGGACAAGGACCTGCTGCTGGCCGACGACTTCAACATCCGCAACGCCCATTACGGCCAGAAGGGGCTCGGCACCTCCACCTGGGAGGGCGATGCCTGGAAGATCGGCGGCGGCACGAACTGGGGCTGGTACGCCTACGATCCCGGCACCAACCTGATCTACTTCGGCACCGGCAACCCGGCGCCGTGGAACGAGACCATGCGTCCGGGCGACAACAAGTGGACGATGACGATCTTCGGCCGCGACGTCGACACGGGCGAGGCCAAGTTCGGCTACCAGAAGACCCCGCACGACGAGTGGGACTACGCGGGCGTCAACGTGATGATGCTCTCCAACCAGAAGGACAAGGACGGCAAGGACCGCAAGCTCCTGACCCATCCGGACCGGAACGGCATCGTCTACACCCTGGACCGCACGGACGGTTCGCTGGTCTCGGCCAACAAGATCGACGACACCGTCAACGTCTTCAAGTCGGTGGACCTGAAGACCGGCCAGCCGGTGCGCGACCCGGAATACGGCACCCGGATGGACCATCTCGGCAAGGACATCTGTCCCTCGGCGATGGGCTACCACAACCAGGGCCACGATTCCTACGATCCGGAGCGCAAGGCGTTCTTCATGGGCATCAACCACATCTGCATGGATTGGGAGCCCTTCATGCTGCCCTACCGCGCGGGTCAGTTCTTCGTCGGCGCGACGCTGAACATGTATCCGGGTCCGAAGGGCGACCGGCAGAACTACGAGGGCCTCGGCCAGATCAAGAGCTACAACGCCATCACGGGCGCGTTCCAGTGGGAGAAGATGGAGCGCTTCGCGGTCTGGGGCGGCACGACGGCCACCGCCGGCGGGCTGGTGTTCTACGGAACCCTCGACGGCTACATCAAGGCGCGCAACTCGGACACCGGAGACCTCCTCTGGAAGTTCAAGATGCCCTCCGGCGCCATCGGCTACCCGATCACCTACACCCACAAGGGTGAGCAGTACGTGGCGATCTACTACGGCGTCGGCGGCTGGCCGGGCGTCGGCCTGGTCTTCGACCTGCAGGACCCGACCGCCGGCCTCGGCGCGGTGGGCGCCTTCAAGAAGCTCGCCAACTACACCCAGATGGGCGGCGGCGTGATGGTGTTCTCGCTGGGCGGCAAGGGCCCCTACGACGACCCGAACGTCGGCGAGTACCAGACGGCGGCCGCGAAGTAGGCGGCACGACGAGGCCGCGCCCGCAGCGTGCGCGTGTCCCCCTCCCCCCCCTGTGGGGAGGGGTCAGGGGTTGGGGGTGGCTCCGCTGGCCTTCGTCCGTCGCGGGGCCTCCGGCCACCCCCACCGCCAACGCCTCCCCGCGCGAGTTGGGTGATCGCATCCGCGATCTGCCTGTCGGCGGCTCTGGATTCCGGGCTCGCCGTCGGCGACCCGGAATGACGGTGTGCCTCATCTGTGATCGCCCTGCCGCAACGGGCCGGGGAGCCGCGTCCCGGTCCCACAAGACTCCGACCAACGAGAACAACGGAAACGCTCCCATGTCCTTCGCCACAGGATGCTCCTTCGCCGCAGGATGCCTGTCCGCTGCGGTTCTTCTCGCCCTCGGCGGGGCCGCGCTCGCGCAAGGCGACACGAAATCCGCCCCCGACGACAGGACCCTGCGGGTCTGCGCCGCGAACCAGCCCCCGCTCTCGCTGAAGGACGGCAGCGGCCTCGAGAACCGCATCGCCGCGGCGATCGCCGACGCCATGGGGCGCAAGGCCGAGTTCGTCTGGTCGGACAAGGCGGCGATCTACCTGGTGCGCGACAGCCTCGACAAGAAGCTCTGCGACGTGGTCGTGGGCCTCGACAGCGACGACCAGCGCGTGCTGACCACGAAGCCCTATTACCGAAGCGGCTACGTGTTCGTGACCCGCGCCGACCGCGACCTCGACGTGAAGTCCTGGGCCGACCCGCGGCTCAAGACCGTCGACCACATGGTGGTCGGCTTCGGCACGCCCGGCGAGGTCATGCTGAAGGATATCGGCCGCTACGAGGAGGACATGGCCTACCTCTACTCGCTGGTGAACTTCCGCGCCGCCCGCAACACCTACACGCAGATCGATCCGGCCCGGATGATCAGCGAGGTCGCCACCGGCAAGGCCGACGTGGCGGTCGCCTTCGGCCCGGACGTCGCCCGCTACGTGAAGGACTCGGCCCAGCCCCTGCGCATGACCCTGGTGCCCGACGACACCACCCGCAGCGACGGCCGCAAGATGCCGCAGAGCTTCGACCAGTCCATGGGCGTGCGCCGGGACGACACCGCCCTGAAGGCCGCCCTCGATGCGGCCATCGTCAAGGCGAAGCCGAAGATCGAGGCGATCCTGAAGCAGGACGGCGTGCCCCTGGTCCCCGTCACCAACTGATCCGGTTCCGCCCCGCGCGGCCCCGGTCCGACATCCCCGCTTCCGAGGCGGAGCCCGACGCGGGCGCGCCGGGCTCCGCCCCAAACCCCTCGCCGGCGCCCCGATGGGCGCCCGGTCCAGCCCCGCCCGGCCGGTCAGCCGTCCGGCGTCATCAGGTCGAATTCATGCGTGATTCCCATGGCATCCTGGCCATCTGTTTCAGCCTCGCCGCCGTCCTCGGTGGCGTCGCCGCCCTGGCGCAGCCCGCCGCCGGCCCCCAGACCGGCTTCGTCTTCCGCAACACGGTCACGGGCGAGCAGCTCGACGTCGCCGAAGGCAAAGCGGGCGGCCGCGACACCCCGGCGGTGAAGCAGTTCTTCCAGACGGGCAAGAACAGCTACATCGACGACAAGTCCTGCCTGCGCAACGGCGAGTCCCTCTTCGCGACCTCGTGTTCCGGCTGTCACGGCCACCTGGCCGAGGGCAAGCTCGGGCCGGGCCTCAACGACAACTACTGGACCTATCCCTCGAACACCGAGGACACCGGCCTGTTCGCCACGATCTTCGGCGGCGCCAACGGCATGATGGGCCCGCACAACGAGAACCTGACCCCCGACGAGATGCTCCAGGTCATCGCCTGGATCCGGCACCTCTATACCGGTCCGGTCCAGGACGCCGTCTGGCTCAACGACGCGCAGAAGAAGAATTACACGCCCTACAAGCAGGGCGAGACCTTCCCCAAGGACGTCAAGGGCCAGTGCCCGCCGCTGGAAGACTGACGCCCGAGGAAGTCACGGCGCCATCCGTGAGGCACCACCGCGCGCGAGCCGCGACGCCGATCCACAGACAAGAACGATCAACAGAGGAGACGACCATGCGGACTTTCATCACAGCCCTGGCGATCGGTGCGGGCGCGCTGCTCGCGGTTCCGGCGATGGCCTATGACGGCACCAAGTGCAAGGCGGCCGGCAATTGCTGGGAGCCGAAGCCCGGCTTCCCCGAGAAGATCGCCGGCACGAAGTACGACCCGAAGCACGACCCCAAGGAACTCAACAAGCAGTCCGAGTCGATCAGAGCGATGGAAGAGCGCAACAAGAAGCGCATCGAGGCCGCCAAGAAGACCGGCAAGTTCGAGTACGACGTCACCAAGCTGTCGTCGAACTGATCCCGTCGTCCTGATCCTGGCGGATCGGGGTCGCCCGCCGCGCGGCGGGCGCGCCCCGATGGCGCCGCGACCCGGCGGGGCGACCTCCGGACGCTCCGTCCCGGGTCGCGGCCGTCGGTGGCGCCGGGCCTTCCGGTCCCACGGGTCTCCGTTTCCTCAAGGCTGAGCATGATGAACCAGGTCCGCTCCGGCGATGCGATGCTCACCGACTGGCGCGCGGCGGCCACCCGCTTCGAGGCGACGGTGGGCGCGGCCGTGCTCGGACAGGCCCGGGCGATCCGGCTCCTCACCATCGCGCTCTTCGCCCGCGGCCACGTGCTGCTGGAGGGCGATGTCGGCGTCGGCAAGACGACCCTGCTGCGCGCCGTGGCGCGGGCGGTCGGCGGCGCCTACGCGCGCGTCGAGGGCACCGTCGACATGATGCCCACCGACCTCGTCTACCACACCTACCTCGCCGAGGACGGCCGCCCCCGGGTCGAGCCGGGGCCGGTGCTGCGGCAATCCGAGGACCTGTCGATCTTCTTCTTCAACGAGATCAACCGGGCCCGGCCCCAGGTCCACGCCCTGCTCCTGCGCCTGATGGCCGAGCGCACGCTCACGGCCTTCGACCGCGAGTACCGGTTTCCCAACCTCCAGGTCTTCGCCGACCGCAACCGGGTCGAGCGGGAGGAGACCTTCGAACTGCCCGCCGCCGCCCGCGACCGCTTCCTCATGGAGATCGGGCTGGAGGCGCCCCAGGACGCCGCGAGCCGGCGCGCCCTGGTCTTCGATCCCCGCTTCCACGACACCGACGCGCTGATCGCCGGCCTCGACGGCGGCGTCCTCGACCACGCCGCCCTCCCGGGCATCGCCGCCGCGATCCAGCACGGCATCCAGGCGAGCCCGGCCATCGAGGCCTACGTGATCGGGCTCTGGGCCGCGCTGGTGCGGCCGGGGGAGGCCGGCATCCGCCTGCCCGGCCTCGACATGGAGGCCCTGGTCCAGGGCGGGGCCTCCCCCCGCGGCGTCGCCTTCCTGGTCCGCGCCGCCCGCGTCCGCGCCTGGCTGGAGGGCCGCGACTGGATGGTGCCGGAGGACGTCCGGGCGGTCTTCCCCGAAGTCATGGCCCACCGGGTCTTCCTGGAGCCGATCTACGAACTGCGCCGGGCCGCCATCATGCCCGACCTCTGCCGGGCCGTGTTCGAGACCGTGCCGGCGCCATGACGGAGACGGCGCAACCCGACATCGTCTACCGCCCGCGCGGGCGCCTGCCCGGGACCCGCCCCGGCGCCCATCGCGGCCGCGAGGCCGGCGGCCTCGGCACGTTCCGCGATCAGGTGCCGTTCCTGCGGATGCCCGATGCCCGGCGCATCGACGTCCGCGCCACCCTGCGCGACCCCTTCGAGGGCACCGTCGTGCGCCGCTTCGAGGCGCGGACCCCGATCGAGGTCTGGGCGCTCCTCGACCTCTCGGCCTCCATGCGCTTTGCCGGCGCGGCCGACCGCATGGCCCTGGCCTGCGCCTTCTGCACCGGCCTCGCCGCCTCGGCCACCCGGATCGGCGATCCCTTCGGCCTCATCGGCTGCGACGAGGACCTGCGGGACGACGTGTTCCTGGCGCCCAGCCGCGCGCCCACCCGGGCCGCCGAGGTGGCGCGGCGCCTCGCGGCCGCCGCCTGTTCCGGCCGGGGCGCCGGAGGCATGGCGGCGGCGGCCCGCCGCCTCGCCGGCCGCCCGAAGATCGTGTTCCTGCTCTCCGACTTCCGCTGGCCGGAGGCGCAGATCGTCGAGGTCTTCGCGGCCCTGAGCCGGCACGACCTCGTCCCGGTGCTCCTCGGCGACGCCGCCGAGGCGGAGGGCCTGCCGGACTGGGGGCTGCTCGAACTCGACGATCTCGAAGGCGCCGGGCGCCGGCTGGTCTTCATGCGCCCCGCCCTGCGCCGGCGCTGGATCGCCCGCGAGGCCGCCCGGATCGAGACCCTCCGGCGCCTCGCGACGGCTCATGGCCGCCCGCCCTTCCGCCTCGCCGGCCGCTTCGATCCCGACGCGGTCAGCCGCCACCTCCTCGGCGCCTGAGGCGGCTCATGCGCATCCGCTTCCTCGCCCCCCTCCTCGCCGGCCTCCTTCTGTCGGGCCCGGCCGGGGCCCAGGTCCGCTCCGTCGAGATCCGCACGCCGCGCCCCTTCGGGTACTTCCTCGGGGACCTCGTCCGGGCCGAGGTCGACCTCGTGGTCGAGCCGGGCTTCCGGCTCCAGGCCACGTCGCTGCCGCAGCCGGGGGCGCTCACCTACTGGCTCGACCTGCGCGACCTCGACGCGACCGCGTCGGTATACGGCGACGCCCGGCGCGTGCGCCTCGCCCTCACCTACCAGACCTTCTACGCCGCCCTCGATGCCCGGGCCCTGGAGATTCCGGGCTTCACCGTCACCTTCGTGAGCGAGAGCGATCACGGCGCCACCACCGTGAAGGCCGAGGTGCCGGCCTGGTCGTTCAACGTCTCGCCGCTGCGCGAAGTCCAGCCGCCCGCCCGGGACGACCCCCGCGACTACATGCGCCCCGACGGGCAGGTCGGCCCCGGCGATCCGCGGCCCCTGCTCCTCGGTGCCGCCGGCTCGGCCAGCCTCGCCCTCCTGGCGCTGGCGGGCCTCGCCCGGGACCGGAGCTGGTGGCCGTTCCGGGCCCGGCGCGGCCGTCCCTTCGGCCGCGCGGCCCGTCGGATCCGCGTCCTCGCGCGCCGACCGGACCCGATGCTCCACCACCGCGACGCGCTGCTGGCGCTCCACGACGCCCTCGACACGGTGGCCGGCCGCCGGCTGTTCGCCGACGATCGCGGTGATTTCCTGAAGACCCACCCGGCCTACGCGGCCGAGGGGCCGGACCTCGCCCGGTTCTTCGAGGCGTCCCGCCGGACCTTCTTCGGGCCCGGCCCGGAGGACGGCCTCGCCGTGCTCGACCTTCCCGCCCTCGCCGCCCTCGCGCGGCGCCTCGCCCACGCGGAGCGCGCCGCATGATCGATGCGCTCGCCCGCCTCTCCGCCGACCATCCGGCCCTGCTCTTGCTCCTGCCCCTCGCCCTGCTGCCGCTCCTGGCCTCGGCCCAGCGCAGGGTTCCCGTGGCCGCCATCGCGGCGGCCCCGGCCGACGGCCCGTCGCGGGCGATCGGCGCCCTCCTGCGCACCGCCGGGATCGTCGCCATCGCGGGCCTGATCCTGGCCCTGGCCGGCCCCTACCGTCGGGGCGAGACCCTGACGCGCACCGGGATCGGCGCCCAGGTCTCGATCCTGATCGACCGCTCCGGCAGCATGAACGAGACCTTCGCCGGGCGGCAGCCCTCCGGCCTCGAGGAATCGAAGGCCGCCGCCTCCCGGCGGCTGCTCGCCGCCTTCGTGGGGAGTCGGGCGCACGATCAGTTCGCCGTCACGGCCTTCTCGACGGCCCCCATGCTGGTGGTCCCCATGACCGACCGGCATGCGGCGGTCCGGGCCGCCATCGCGGCGATCGACCGGCCCGGCCTCGACTACACCAACATCGCGCGGGGCCTCGCCATGGGTCTGGCCCAGTTCGGGCCCGCGAGCCCCACCACGTCCCGAGCGCTCCTCCTCGTCTCGGACGGAGCGGCCGTGATCGATCCGCGCGTGCAGGACACCCTGCGCGCCGCGTTCACCCGCCTGCGGCCGAACCTGTACTGGCTCTTCCTGCGCACGAAGGGCTCTCCCTCCATCGCCGACCGGCCGGCGGGCGAGGACACCCCGCAGGCGGCGCCCGAGCGCCACCTCGACCTGTTCTTCCGGAGCTTGCGGACACCCTACCGCGCCTTCGAGGCCGAGGGAGCGGAGGCGGTGGCCGAGGCGATCGCCCAGATCGAGCGGCTGGAGCGCGATCCGATCCCCTACACCGAGCAGCGCCCGCGCCGGGACCTCGCCGGGCTCGCCTATGCCGCCAGCCTTGTCGGGCTCGTGATCCTCGTCGCGGCCAAGCTCGGAGAGGCGGATCTGTCCCGGAGCGGCCTCTCGGCCGCCCGGTCCCGGGCCACCGCGTCCGACCCCGCGAGGCGCGCCGCATGACGACGACCGTGATCCGGCCCGGGCGTACGGCGCCCCGTTCGGCCACCGACCGAGCCCGGTCGCGTGGCACGGGCCTGCGCGTGGGATGGCGGCGGGCCCGGCCGCGCCTCCTCATCCTGTTGCCGATCCTGCTCTTCGGCGCCGCCCTGGGCTGTGCCTCCGGCGCCTGGCGGATCGCCCGCGACACTGCCACGATCCAGGCTCTCGCCGCGGGCCGGGACGTCGCGGTTCCGGTCGATGCCGCTCCGTCCCTCCTGCTCGCCCGCGTCCAGCACCTCGCCCGGCGCGGCGCCGTGGAGGCGATCGAGCCGCTGATCGCGGCACTCGAAGCGCAGGGCGCGCGCGACCGGGCCGCCCGCGCCCGCTTCGCCCTGGCCAACGCCCATCTGCGCCAGGCCTTCGACCACCTGGAGCGCGGCGACCTCGACCCGGCCGGACCCCGCATCACCCTGGCGCGCCAGGAGTACCGGCGCGCGCTCCAGGGCCGTCCGGACTACTGGGATGCCAAGTTCAACCTCGACGTAGCCTCGCGCCTGTTGCGCGACTTTCCCGACTTCGATCGCAAATCCGGCGATGCCCTCGCGGCGGAGCCGAAGACGATCTGGACCGACATTCCCGGCCAGCCGCGGGGCGAGCCGTGACGCCCCGCGGCCTGATCCTGCGGAACCTGACGGACGGACGCCTGCGCCTCCTCGCCGGGGCCCTCGGGCTGGTGGCGCTGGCCCTCGTGATGCGCCCGTTCCCGCTCACCCGCCACGGCGTCGCCATCCTGGCGATCTTCGACATCACCGGCAGCATGAACGTCCGCGACTACGTCGGCGCCGACGGGATGCCGGCGAGCCGTCTCGACACCGCGAAGGCGGCTTTGCGCGACCTCGTCGCCGGCCTGCCCTGCGGATCGCGGGTCGCTTTGGGCCTCTTCACGGAGCGACGGCCCTTCCTCCTGTTCACCCCCATCGAGACCTGCGCGGGCTTCGCGCCCATCGACGGGGCGCTGGCGGCCCTCGACTGGCGCATGGCCTGGGAAGGCGACAGCCGGATCTCCGCCGGGCTGTTCCGCAGCCTCGCCATGGCGGAGGAACTGGGCACTGACCTCGTGTTCATCACCGACGGGCAGGAGGCCCCGCCCCTGCCGAGCCGTGGCGGACCGTCTTTCGAGGGCAGGCCCGGTGCCGTGCGGGGCCTCATCGTGGGGGCCGGGGCACCCGGCCTGTCGCCGATCCCGCGCTACGACGACCGGGGACGCGAGACCGGCTTCTACGCCGCGGGCGACGTCCAGCAGGAGAACCGCTTCGGACCGCCCCCGGCCGATGCCGAGCACCGCGAGGGCTATAACCCGCGCAACGCGCCCTTCGGCGCGGCCGCCGCCCGTGGCACCGAGCACCTGTCCTCGGTGCGCGAAGCCTACCTACGCACCCTCGCCGGCGAGACCGGCCTCACCTACGCCCCTCTCGAAGGATCGGCCAGGCTCGGCGCGGCGCTAAAGGGCGCCGCGACGCCACGCCCGGTCCCGGGCCGCTTCGACCCGCGCCCCATACTCGGCGCGTCTGCGCTGCTGCTCCTGCTCGCGACCTTCCTTGCACCCCTGCTCCGCGCCCGCGGAATCCCGACTTGGAAAAAGGCCTGATCGATGCGTCTCGGTGTTCCCGCCCTCGTCCTTATCCTCCTCTCCGGGGCGGCCCTCGCCCACGGCCCGACGCCGCAGAAGGTCGACCAGAGCATCGTCATCGCGGCCAAGCCCGATGCCGTCTGGAAGGTGGTCGGCGAGTTCGCCGGTATCGGGACCTGGCACCCGGATGTCGCCAGAAGCGAGGGCAGCGGCGGCAACGCGTCCGGGGGCCAGCGGAAGGTCACGCTCAAGGCGGGCGGTACCCTGAACGAGGGACTCGACGAGATGAACGCCGCCGGGCGGAGCTATTCGTACCGCCTGTCCGACCCCGACCTGAAGGCGCTTCCGGTCTCGTCCTACTCGGCGACCCTCACGGTCTCCCCCGAGGGCGATGGCGCGAGGGTCGAGTGGCTCGGTCGCTTCTATCGGGGGGATACCGGCAACGAGCCGCCGGACGACCTCAGCGACGAGGCCGGCCGCACCGCCATGAACCGCTACTTCGCGGAGGGTCTCAAAGGCCTGAAGGCGAAGGTCGAGGGGAAAGCCGCGCCATGACGGGCGGCCCGGTGACCGGACGCTTCGTCCTGGCCGCGCTGCTCGTCGGACTCGGACCAGCCCTCGGACCCGGCCCCGGTGCCGCCGCCGCGCGGACCGTGTACGTGGCGAGCCAGGGGGCCGGGACCCTGGTCGCCCTAGCGCCCGATGCGACGGCGGCCGGCGCGCCCCTCCCGGTCGGACGCAGCCCCGCCCAGGTCGTGGCTGGTCCCGAAGGGCGGCTCTATCTCACCCATCCCGATACGGGGACCATCACGGTCGTCGGTGGCGCCGACGGATCGATCCGGCAGACCTATTCGGTACCCGGTCAGCCGTTCGGGATCGCGACCTCTCCCGACGGTGCGCACCTCTATGTCGGAGACTGGGCGGGCCACCGGGTGATGCGCCTGTCCGCCAGGACCGGCGCCCTCGAGGGGGCGGTGGCCGTCGGCCGCGAACCGGCCGGCCTCGTCCTCGACCGGGACGGAACGCTCTACGTGGCCGACCGGGAGAGCCGACAGGTCAGCGTCGTCGACACCCGGACCATGACCCGGAAAGCCACGATCGCGGTGGGGACGGGGCCCTTCGCCCTGGCGCTGAACCCGGCCCGGGACCGTCTCTACGTTGCCAACGTGCGCAGCGGCGACGTGAGCGTCATCGACACGGTCGCGCGCCGGGTCGTCGCAACCTTCACGGTGGGTGGCATGCCCTACGGGGTCGCCGTGAGTCCGGATGGCGGCCGGATCTGCGTCACCGACCAGCGCGGCGGCAATCTCGTCGTTCTCGATGCGGAGGACGGCGCGCTGCGCGCGACCGTGCCGGTCGGCCGCTATCCGGAAGGCGTCGCGATCACCGGGCAACAGGCCTACGTCGCCAACTGGTTCTCGGATACCGTCTCCGTCGTCGACCTCCGAAGCCTTCGCGAGACGGCTCGTATCGCCGTGCCCGACGGCCCCCGCAGCCTCGCGGTCGTTCCCGAGGGAGACCGATGAGGTTCCGCACCGCGCCGACGCTCGCTCTCCTTCTGGTTCTGGGGGCCTGCGATGGCGGCGAGCCCGCTCAGGACACGGCCGTCGTGGTCACGAAGTCCGATGCCGAGGTCCCGACATGGCTCTCGCCGACGGACGGGATGGAGCCGGCGGTTTGGCTTGCGCGGCGCGAACCCGGCCAGCCCGTGGCGCGCGCCGCCGCGCGCAGCGATCACCTGCGCCAGAGCCTCTCTCGGGCGAAAGAGATCTTCATCGAAGATCCGCGCATGATCGCCAATCGAACGGTACAGCTCGGACAGATGCTGGCCGAGGCCGGCGAGCCCGAGAGCTACACCGATCTCCTCGAGGGCCTCGAAGGCGCGGCCTCCCCGACCCATCGCAAGCAGCTCTACGGTGAGCTGTGCCAGCATTACTACAACAGCCGGCAGCAGGGGTTGGACCGCGCGCAGGCCCTTGCCCGCCTCACCGAACGCTATGCCGCGCAGCCTGCCGCGCCGGATGTCGCCCCATGACATCCGGCGCGACGAGCATCCTCATCGCGGACGACCACCCGGTGATCCTGAGGGGGTTCCGGACCCTCATGGAGGATGCGGGGATGACGGCGATCCACGAGGCGACGACCATCGTGGAGGCCTATCGGGCCTTCTACCGGCAACGCCCGGGCATGGTCGTTGCCGATCTCACGTTCGGCGATCAGGGCTTGAGCGGGCTCTCCTTGATCCAGCGCATCCGGACCCTGGAGCGCAAGACCCGGATTCTCGCCTTCAGCATGCACGACGATCCGACGATCATCGCGCGTGCTCTGGCGAACGGAGCGACCGGCTATGTGCTCAAGGATGCGCCGGCCACGGCGTTCCTCGCGGCTTTCGACCAGGTCCGCCACGGAAAAAGCTACCTCGATCACGACATCGCCCTGCGTGTGGCCATGCTCAACGCAACCAGCGAACGGTCGTCGACCGTGAATTTTTCGGAGCGGGAACGACAGGTCCTCTCGCTGATCAAGGACGGAAACTCCTATCAAGCCATCGCTGAAAAGTTGTCGATGAAGTACAAGACCGTTGTAAACGTCATCTCGACGATTCGACGAAAATCGGGAACCCATAGTCTTGCCGAGCTGATCAATTTCTCGATGTCGATCGATATTTGAGTCTCATCGGACAACAATCGTCGTTCAGGCCGACGAACGGTCGACGGGCCGGCGGAGCTCGCAGTCGCGCAGGCCCGGCCCCGATCCGCTGACCTCCGGATCGCCGGCCTCCCCGAGGCCGAGGCCGAGGACACGGGCAACGAGGCGTCCGTCGCCGGTGCCCTGCCCTGTGGAGTGCCTCGAGGTTCGAGTGATGCAGGGCGCGGCGCGATCAGGGCGTGAGGCCCGGACAGGGGCGGTCGCTCGCGACGCGTCCACCGGTCAGTTGGTGTCGGCTGCAGGGCCGTCGATGCGGATGGTCGCGCGCGCCGGGTCCGGTCCGCCGGACTGCCGGCAGCTCTGCGCGATCGGGAAAACGGTGCCCTCGTGCGGGACGATGCGGGCCCGGCACTCCCCGGCTTTGGAACTCCCGAGGCCCCGTGGCGCAGCGGAAGTGCGTCGGCGCGGGCCTGGCCGGCGACCAGAACCGAAGCGCATGCGGTCATCGTTCGTGGAAGCGAGCGACGCATCGTCCTTCTCCGACCGGGGCGGCCCATGCCCGTTCGTCAGGCCGGGACGCCGACCGTGGAGAGCCAAGCCGCGTACCGGACGGGCCAGTGCGCGCTCGGGGTCCCCGGCCTCCCCATGCCGAAGCCGTGGCCGCCGCGCGCGAGCGTATGGGGCTCCGCTCGGATGCCGGCCAGTGCGCACGCCTCGGCCAAGATGCGGGTGTTGGCGATGTCCGAGATCGGGTCGTCCTGCGCCTGCGCCAGGAAGACCGGCGGGCCGTGGGATCGCATTTGGGTCTCGACCGACCAGACCGCGCTCATCTCCCGGTCCGGCTATCGGCCGACCATCTGAAGGCGCGTGGAGGTCTGGTCGTGGGGCAGCTCGAGGGTGATGATCGGGTAGATCAGCGCCGCCGCGACCGGATGGGCCGGCAGATCGTCGGTCGCGTCGACCGGGCGATAGGAGGCGAACGCCCAGCGCGTCGCGGCCAGGCCGAGAAGATGGCCGCCGGCCGAGAATCCGAGGACGCCGATCCGGCTCGGATCGATGCCGTACGCGACCGCCCGCTTCCGGATCAGGCGCAGGGCGCGCTGCGCATCCTGAAGCGGTGCCGGGGGCCGTCGCGCCAGCCCTCGCGGGGGAGGCGGTAGCTCAAGACGAAGGCGGTGTCCTTGGCGCCGATGTTGTAGAACTACGGCCAGACATGCGGGTAGGAGCCCGTCGTGACGGTGAAGCCCGCTGCCTTCAGCGAGGGAATCCCGTCGGCGGCCGGAACCTCAATCCAGTCGACCTGGCCCGAGCGCAGGGCGGCGAACCGGGTATTCGCCTCCGGGATCGGCATCAGCCGGATCCGGTCGACCTTCGCCTTGCGAGCGGCGTCCCAGTAGCCGTCGAATCGCGCCACATCGACGGCCTCGCGCGGACTGACCCGCGTGATCCGGAACGGTCTCGTCCCGGCTCAGTTGCGCCCGCCCTTCTCGAACGAGGACGGCGCGGTGAACAGCAGGTCGACCATCATGTGGGGGAAGTACGAGGCCGCGGCGGTCGTCGTGACCGCAACCGTGCGATCATCGACCTTGCGATAGCCGGCGATGATCGGCACCCGCGTCCTCGTGATGCCGGCGGCGGCCACCTCGTATTGCGGGCTGTCGGCCTTGAAGTAGCGTTCGAGATCCCACAGCACCGCATCGGCGTTGAAAGGCGTGCCGTCGTGGAACGCGACGCCGTCGCGCAGATGGAAGAGCCACGTCCGCTTGTCCTCGGGCATTTGCTCCCAGCGCTCGGCCAATCCGGGCTTGAGGGTCGCGGGCCGGTCGCTGCGCGTGAGGTCCCACTGCACCAGCGGCTCGAAGACCGGATAGCCGAGAAAATGCAGGCCTTCGAACCCGTTGTTCGGCATCCCGGTGGTGGTGGGAATGTCGGTTGCCGTCATGGCGATACGCAATGAGCTCTCGGCCTGCGCGACCGATGTGCAAGCCCCGATCCCCACGGCGATGAGCGCCGCCCGCTTTCGACTCGTCATCGTGTCGGACCTCGTGTTTCCGTGGAGGATCGTGGGCTGATCGTCAGGTGCGCGAGGACGGCGCGTAGAAGGGCTGGCGCGGGGTGTCAGGCAGATAGCCGTCGTAGAAGGCCTTGACGTAGGGCGTGACGGCGAGCCCGAGCTCCCGCCGGGCGACCTCCTCGGGGGTCCGCGGCCGGCCGAGGGTTTCGGCGATCTCAGCGAGCACGGCATCCCGGTCGACCTGGGTGAAGCGGCCATCGGCGTAGACGATTTGCCCGTCGACGAAGACCGCATCGACGGCCCCCGTCTTGGCGCGCTGCATCAGCGCGTCGAGGATCGGGATGTCGGTGTCCTGGTAGGGATAGGTCGCCTTGTCGTAGTCGATCAGCACCGCGTCGAAGAATCGGCCCGGATCGAGCCGGCCGATGCTCTGGCCGAAGGCGGTGGTCTTAGCTCCGTGCTCGGTCGCCATCCGCAGGACCTGCGGGCAGGTGGGCACGTCGTCGTCCATGCCGGGGGTGCGGTGCGCGCGCAGGACGAGGCGCAGCTCCTGGAGCATATCCCGGTCCTCGTTGAGGCCCGCCTCGTCGAGGCCCATCCCGACGGTCATGCCCTTGGCCTCGTAGAGGTTGAGGGGCGCCACGCCGGAGCGCAGGCGGAAGTTCGACGAGCAGTTGTGGCAGATGCAGGTGCCGGTCTCGGCGGCGATGTCGGCATCCTCCGCCGTCAGCCAGACGCCGTGCCCGAGGGTCAGGTGCGGCCCGAGCACGCCGAGGTCGTTCAGGTGCCGCACGGCGGTCTTGCCGGTCCGGCGCCGGGCATATTCCCTCTGATAGGCGGTCTCGAGAAGGTGCATGTGCATGGGCACGCCGTGCTTGCGTGCGGTGGCATCGAGGGTCTGCAGCGCCTCGTCGCTGCACCAGTGCAGGTTGGCCGGGGCCAGCTGGATCCGGGTGAGCCGCTCGCCCGCGTTCTCCGCCTTCAGGGTCTCGAACAGAGTCATGAAATCCGCGAACGGCATCGACTGCGCCTTGAGATGCGCCATCAACTGCCCGGCGATGGGCTGGGGCAGGCGCTCGCAGAAGGCTTCGTCGGCCTCGTAGACGAGGCGGTTCTGCTCGCGCACGGCGTAGCAGTAGGAGGCACGCATCCCGATCTTGCGATAGGCGCCGAGCACCTGCGAGGCCGCGCCGTGGACCTGCTCGTAGCCGCCCGCAATCCAGCCGTGGATGTGCTGCACGGTGGTGACGCCGGAGGCGAGCATCTCGAAGGCGGAATAGAGGGTGTCGAGTTCGTGGTCGACGCGCTTGGCGGCGATGCGCGTGGCGAACCAGAGTTCCAGGGCGTGGTCGGGCGAGCCGAGTTGCAGGGGGGTGAGCCCGACATGGTGATGGCTGTTGACGAAGCCCGGCAGCATCACGTGGCGCGGGTAGCGTTGCACGGTCGCGTCCGGTGCCTTGGCGCGCAAGGCCGCCGGATCGCCCACCTCGACGATGATGCCGTCCCGCACCAGCACGGCGGCGTTGTCGTGGATGATCGGGGTATGCCGGTCCTGCACGCCCGTGATGATGGTGCGGGCCTCGACGATGATCTCGGTCATGCTGATCCTTGAGACGGTTGAGAACGATGACGGCGGACGAGGGCGGCGCTCAGCGCGCCTCCTGCTCCGCGAAGGCCCGGTCGACCTCGTCGGCGAGGAGTTCGCCGAAGCGGTCGCGCAGGTCGTGGAACCGTGGGTCGCGGGGATTGCGCGGGCGGGGTAGATCCACCGGCACGATGGTCTTCACCCGGCCGGGACGGGCGGTGAACACGACGACCCGATCGGCCAGCGCCACCGCCTCGTCGATCGAATGCGTGACGAGGACGATGGAGGCGCCGCTGTCGCGCCAGATCTGGAGCAGGAAATCCTGCATCTTGGCGCGGGTCTGGACGTCGAGGGCCGCGAAGGGCTCGTCCATCATGAGGACCTTCGGGCGCATGGCGAGCGCCCGGGCGCAGGCGGCGCGCTGGCGCATGCCCCCGGAGAGCTCGTCCGGCTTCTTGTCCATCATGTCGGCGAGGCCAACCCGCCGCAGCATCTCGGCGGCAATCTCCCGGCGCTTCAGCTTCTGGACCGCGCCGATGGAGAGGCCGAAGGCGACGTTGTCGAGGATCGTCAGCCAGGGGAACAGCGAGGCGTCCTGGAAGATGAGGCCGCGCTCGGCCGACGGCCCCGCGATCGGCAGGCCGTCCGCCTCCATCATGCCGGCGCTCGCCGGCTCAAGCCCGGCGATCATGTAGAGCAGCGTCGACTTCCCGCAGCCGGAGGGGCCGAGGAAGACCACGAACTCGCCGGGGGCGATGTCGAGGTCGATGTCGCGCAGGGCCTGGACGGGGCTGCGGCCGGCGGGCGACCAGGTCTTGCCGACACCCGACAGGTGCACGGCGGGGCGGCGGAGCGAAGGGCTTGGGACCGGAGCGTTCATCGACCGCCTCCCTGGGGGGCGATCCACCACAGCATCCGGGCCTGGACTTGGCGCAAAGCCCAGTCGAAGCCGAAGCCGAGCAGGCCGATGATCGCCATGGTGAAGAAACTGAGGCGGGCGTTGAAGGTCGAGCGGGCGAGCGAGACGATCTGCCCGAGGCCGCTGCCGACGCCCACCGCCTCCGCGATCAGCACCACCATCCAGGCGGCGAACAGGTTGAGGCGCAGGGTCATGAACAGCCCCGGCAGGATCGCCGGCAGCACCACGCGGAAGAAGGTCTGGCGGGTATCCGCCCCCATGATGCGGGCGACGTTGAGGTAGGTGACCGGCACCGCTGCGATCTGGGTGCTCGTCGTCAGCGCGATGGTGAAGAACAGGGTGATGAAGACGAGGAAGATCGCCGGCACGTCGCCGATTCCGAAGACGAAGATCGCCACCGGCAGCCAGGCCACCGGCGAGATCGGCGCCAGCAGGAGCACCGTGGGCAGGACGAGGTTGCGGAACAGCCGGACATAGTGGAGCAGCGCGCCCACCAGGACGCCGCCGACGAAGCCGAGGACGAGCCCGACCGTGACCCGCATGGTCGTCCACCCGATGGTGGCGAGGAGCGGCATCACGCCCCCGCCCTCGCTGCGGCTGCCGATCCGGTTGGACCGGTCGAAATACTTCAGGGTCGCGGGCAGGTCGGCGAGGAACAGGTGCGGGGGCGGCAGGAGCAGCGGGTTCAGGAAGCCGAGGGCCCAGAGGGCCTCCCACAGGCCGGCGAACAGGCCGAGCGAGGCGAGGCTCCAGCCGAGGGTCGCCAGACCCGCGCGCAGGCGCGGGTATCGCCGGGGAGCGAAGGGCCGCCCCTGTCCCGGAACCGCCTGCGCGGATTGTGCAGAAACCGGCGCCACTGCGCCGAGTGGAACGTCCGTCGCGGCCATGAGGCTGCCTTTCGGAAGATCGGGAATCGGGTCCGGGAGACGCGGGGTCCGTCAGGCCGATTTCAGCTTCAGCCCGTCATAGAGCGGCCGATTCTCGGCGATGACCTGCTCCATCAGGCTCCAGTCGAAGGCATCGGGTCCGGGCGCCTTCTTGACGTAGCCCATCTCCTTCATCGACTGCCCGCGGGCGATGATGAAGTCGGTCTGGTTGCGCTGATCCGTGCAGACGGGTTGCTTGGCAGAGGCATCGACCGCGGCTTCCATGGTGGTCTTGTAGTAGTTGCCGACGGTGTCCTTCAGCGCCGCAGTGCGATCGGATTCGATCTGAGACTGCGCGGTGAACAGAGCCTTGATCACCGCCCGTACGGTGGCGGGGCTCTTCTCGATCAGCGGTGTCCGGGCCGCCAGGACGCAATCGGAATAGCCGGCGCCGTAGACGTCGGTTCCGTCCGAGAGGAGCGTGGCGCCCTTGCGCGACTGCAGGCACTGCGTGGCGTAGGGCTCGATATGGCAGATCGCATCGACCGCGCCGGCGATGAAGGCCTGGGCCAGCTCCGGTGAGGTATCGAGGTAGCGTACGTCGAGGTCTTGGAAGGTCAGTCCGGCCTTCTTGAGATAGTCGAACGGCAAGACCTCGAGGGTGTCCGCCTGGAAGGTGCCGAGGGTCTTGCCCTTCAGGTCGGCCGCGGACCGGATGCCTTCCCGGGCCACGATCATGCAGCCCTGGACACCCCCGCCGGCGACGATCTTCACCGGGGCACCGGCGTCGTACAGGGTCATGAAGTTCGAGTAGGGGATCATCGACATGTCGACGAGCCCGGCACCGAACATGGTCGTGATCTCGGCGTTCGAGGGCGTCACCACGAAATCCAGGCTGACCCCGTCGCCCTCCGTCAGTTTGCGCTCATGGGCGAGGAACATGCCGAGGTTGCAGAAGCCGGACCCGTGGGTCGCCTTGACGGTGGTCATCGCGCCCGCCGCGGCGGCCGGTGCGACCAGGGCCGCGAGATGGGCCGGCAGCGCGATGGCAGCGCCGGCCGATCCCGCTGCGCGCAGAAGGCCACGCCGGGAGAAGCGTTGAAAGAACAGACCGTCACGTTCGCACATGATGCTCTCCGATCCCGCAGAGGGCGATGACACCGCGACCGTTCGGTCTGCCAGACGCAGGGCTGCATCGAGGAGGGCGTGATGCAGTCGGACCGGGCAGCACCGTCCAGGACGGGCATCGTCGGATGGGCACGCCAACCCATGAGAGCCGATGGCTCTGCGCTGCGCTCCAACTCATGCAAGGCACGCGCCAAGCCGCCTGCGCAGGCCGTTCACCGTCCTATCCGCTCGCCCCATGGAAGATCAATCACGAGAAAACCAATCCAGCTGGGTCTAAGATGCGCGTATCATGCGAGCATTCGCGTTTTTAATCTGGCCAATATTGGAAGAGACCGACATCTTGCGCGTCGATTTCGGTTGCCGGCGACCGCCGGCTCCGCGATCGCAGCGGGGTCCGGCGACGGAGCGAGCCGCCGTCGGCGCCGTCCCATCGGCAGGCCGGGCATGGCATCCCGCCAGGCGCATTGCCTCGCCATCGATTTTCCGCAAGCGAACGGCATTCTCCTCGAGGGCGAACCGGAGCGCATCCACCGATGGAAGACCGTTTTGAGATTGCCGTCGTCGGCCTCGGCGCCATGGGCAGCGCGGCCCTCTACCAGTTGGGCTTGCGCGGGGCGAAGGCGGTCGGCCTCGATCGCTTCGCCCCGCCGCATAGCTCGGGGTCGAGCCACGGCGAGAGCCGCATCACCCGGCAGGCCGTCGGCGAGGGCCGCGACTACGTCCCCTTCGTCCTGGCCTCGCACCGGATCTGGCGGAGCCTGGAAGCGGAGACCGGCGAAACGCTGCTGACGGCCTGCGGCGCTCTCGTGATGGGGCCAGGCACCGGTGTTTCCTCGCATCACGGGAAGCCGGATTTCGTCGGGCGCTCCATCGATGCCGCGCGGGCTTTCGCGATTCCGCACGAGGTTCTCGACGGGCGCGAGGTGGCGCGCCGCTTCCCGCAGTTCCGCAACCTCAGCGGCGAGGAGAGGGCCTATTACGAGCCGGGCGGCGGCTACGTCCGGCCCGAACGCTGCATCGCCGCGCAGCTCCACCGGGCCGGCGCGCTCGGTGCCGAGATCCGCACCGGAACGACGGTGCGATCGATCCTCCAGGAGCCGGGCGGGGTCCGGATCGAGACCGATCGCGGCGTCGTCCAGGCCGATCAGGTGGTGGTCTCCGCCGGGGCCTGGACCGCGCCCCTGCTCGGCGCGCCCTTCACGGACCTGCTCACCGTCAACCGCCAGCTGCTGCACTGGTACGCCCTCGACGACGCCTCGGCCTACGGGTCCGATGCGCCGGTCTTCATCTGGATGCACGGTTCCGGCGACACGGACTACCTCTACGGCTTCCCGCCCCTGCCAGGAGAGATCGCGGTGAAGGTCGCCACCGAGCAGTACGAGACATCGACGCAGGCCGAGGCCCTCGACCGCTTCGTGAGCCCCGCGGAATCCGCCGCGATGCACCGACACCACGTGGCGGGCCGGCTCGCCGGCGCGTCGGCGCGGGTCACCCGGGCCGCCGCCTGCCTCTACACCGTGACGCCCGACCGGGGCTTCATCATCGACCGCCACCCGCGGATGGACCGGGTCCTCGTCGTGTCGGCCTGCTCCGGGCACGGCTTCAAGCACTCGGCCGGCATCGGCGAGGCCGTGGCCGAGGAGATGCTACAGGGCGGCGGGCGCATCGATCTCGCACCTTATTCGCTCGCGCGGTTTGGCTGATCCCCACAGCGATGGCCTGTCGATTGCTTGACCCGATCGGACCCGAGAGGGCAGTCTCCCCGAAGAGCGCGCGTCGAGCCCCGGTCTCGTCTCCGGTCGAGCCGGATGTGCTCAGCAGAAGGTATCCTTCCATGCGCAAGCCGACTTCGACGTTTCTCGGCTCTGGTCTGCTCGCGGCGGCCATCGTGCTGTCCGCTTCCCTGGCGACGGCGGCGGATGGGATCGAGGCGATCAAGCAGCGCGGGACCCTCATCGTCGGCGTGAAGGCGGATTACCGGCCCTTCGGCTTCCGCGATCCGAGCGGGGCGATCATCGGGCTCGAACCGGACCTGGCTGCCGACGTCGCCAAGCGCCTCGGCGTGAAGCTCGAGCTCGTGCCGGTGGTCTCCTCCAACCGGATCGAGTTCCTGCAGCAGGGCAAGGTCGACCTCCTCATCGCCACGCTCTCGGACAAGCCGGAGCGCCGCCGCGTGGTGCAGGCCATCGACCCGCAATACTATTCCGACTTCGTCAACGTGATGCTGCCCAAGAAAGCCGGCATCACCGACTGGGCGCAGCTGAAGGGCAAGCCCCTCTGCGCCACCTCGGGCGCCTGGTACAACAAGGACGTGGCCCGGACCTACGGTGCGGAGATCGTCGCCTTCGACGGCTCCGAGAAGCCGCTCTTCGCGCTCAAGCAGGGCAATTGTCTCGGCTACGTCTACGACCAGAGCATGCTGCAGGGTAAGCTCCTCGACGCCGACTGGAAGGCGGATTACGGGCTGCCGCTAAAGGGCATCCTCGATGCCCCCTGGATGATGGCGGTGGCGCTCGGCAACGGCGCGCTGCAGGCTCTCCTGGAGACGACGACCAAGGACTGGATGAAGTCCGGCTTCATCGTCGAGGAGGAGAAGAAGTGGGGCATCGAGCCGACGGAGTACTCGAAGGCGATGCACGAGAAGTACAAGAACGCGACCAACTGAACCGCGCCGGGCCGAACGACTGGCCGTTTCGAGGAGCACGATGGACGCCGTTCCGAACTGGTTCCGGGGCCTCTACGAGACCACGGGCTACAACTTCACGGTCTTCTACGACCCCTATGATTGGGACCGCTACGTCAACGGCCTGAAGACCACCCTGCTGCTCGCGGTGACGACGATCCTGGCGAGCCTCGTCATCGGCGCCGTGGGAGCGCTTCTGCAGGGCGGCCCATCCCGGCTCCTGCGCGGCCTCGTCAACGGCTTCGTCGTCGTGTTCCGCAATACGCCGCCGCTGGTCCAGATCTTCTTCTTCTACTTCGGGCTCGGCACCCTGCTGCCGGCCACCCAGACCGCCGACGGCCTGCGCGTGCCGCTCCTCGACAACGTGCAGTGGGCCATCGTCTCGCTGGCCCTGTTCGCTGGGGCCTTCAACGTCGAGATCTTCCGCTCGGGCATCGAGGCGGTACCGCGCACCACCGTCGAGGCGGCCGAGTCCCTCGGCTACACCCGGCTCAAGGCCTACCTCTACGTCGTGCTGCCGCTCGCCCTCCGGGTATGCCTGCCGGCCCTGAACAACAACCTGATCAACCTCCTGAAGACCACCACCCTGGCCTACGCCATCGCGGTGCCGGAGACGCTCTACGCGGTGAAGCAGATCTGGTCGGAATCGCAGAACGTGCTGGAGATGATGGTCGTCCTGCTGGCGACCTACGCCGTCCTCGTCGGCGTCCTGGTCTGGCTCATGCACCGCTGGGAGCGGGCCCTGCGGATTCCGGGCTACAGCCGGTGAAGGCGCTGGCGCGGACCCCAGGCGACCTGCCGGTGCTGCTGCCATTCCGGGTCTTGCGCACCCAGGCCCGGTTCACCCTCCGCCCGGTGCAGGCTTGGCTCCTCGGCGCGTGGCTCGCCGGCCTCGTCCTCGTGATGCCGGCCTTTGCGCAGGGGCCCGACGCGGTGCTGTCGCCGCTTCAGGTGATCCTGCGCTGGGCACCGCTGCTGCTCACGGGCTTTGCCTTCAACGTCGCGATCTCGCTCGTGGCGATGCTCCTCGGGACGGGGGCGGGAATCGGGCTGGGCCTCGCCCTGGTCAGCGAGGGGCCGATCCTGCGCCGCGTCGCCTGGGGCCTGACGCAGGTCTTCCGCAACGTGCCCTGGCTGGTGCTGCTGTTCTTCGTGATGTTCCTGGTGCCGTTCCAGGTCACAGTGTTCGGCCTGCGCGTGCCGCTGCCCGACTGGATCAAGGCGACGGTCGGGTTCGCGCTGCCGGTGATGGCCAACGTCGCCGAGATCGTGCGCGGCGCCGTGCGCTCCGTGCCGGCCACCCAGTGGGAGGCGGCCGAATCCCTGGCCTTCACCCGGCGCCAGACGCTGTTCCGCATCATCCTGCCCCAGTGCCTGAAGCGGATGCTGCCCCCCTGGATGAACGTCTACGCCCTGATCGCGATGGCCACCGTCCAGGCCTCGATCGTGGGCGTCACCGAGATGCTGACGCTGACGGCGCAGGTGCACGCGGCGGAAGGGGGCCGGCCCGAGCTGTTCGCGCCGCTCTACGGCTTCGCCCTGCTGTGCTTCTTCCTCTACTGCTACCCGATCGACCGGCTGACCGCTCGCCTGGAGCGGCGGTTCGAGACGGCGTGAGGCCTCCCCTGTCCGATGGTGCGTCCCCGATGTCGCGTGTCCCGCCCGCCGATCGCCCGATCGTGCAGTTGCTCGACGTGCACAAGGCCTTCGGCGAGGCCGAGGTTCTCAAGGGCATCAGCTTCGACGTGCGCCGGGGCGAGGTCGTCTGCATCATCGGGCCGTCGGGCTCGGGCAAGTCGACGCTGATCCGCTGCATCAACGCTCTCGTGCCGGTCACCTCCGGCACCATCCGGGTCGACGGGATCGAGGTGGTCGATACGAAGCTCGACAAGCTGGCCCTGCGCCGCAAGGTCGGCATGGTGTTCCAGCAGTACAACCTGTTTCCGCACAAGACGGCGCTGCAGAACGTCATGATGGCGCCCATCCACGTGCTCGGCCAGGACAAGCGGGAGGTCGAGGCCCGGGCACAGGCGCTCCTCGCCAAGGTGCGGCTCGCCGGCAAGGAGGCGGCCTATCCGGGCGAGATGTCGGGCGGGCAGCAGCAGCGGGTCGCCATCGCCCGCTCGCTGGCGATGCGGCCAGACGTGATGCTGTTCGACGAGGTCACCGCCGCGCTCGATCCCGAGACGGTCAAGGAGGTGCTGGTCACCATCCGCGAACTGTCCGAGGAGGGCATGACCTGCCTCCTCGTCACCCACGAGATGAACTTCGCCCGCGAGGTCGCCGACCACGTCTACTTCACCGATCGCGGCGTCATCGTCGAGCACGGTCCCCCCGAGACCCTGTTCTCCTCCGCGGTTGACCCGCGCACCCGACGATTTCTGTCCCAGGTTCTCTAAGGACCCCTCCGGACGCATCCAGGCAAGCTCGGAGCATCGCCTCCTTGCCCCCTCGGAAAGCGACCGGTTGCTTGCGACCGAGACTGTCGACGACAACGGGGTCGAGCGGGGTCGCGCTCAGCGCCCCTGATTCCTCCTTGGCGCTCCAGCTCGCGGATCTGAGGGCTACCCGATCTCCGTCGAGCGCGTCAGTGCTGCGGAGCCCACCTCGCCCAGGGTTCCCGCGGCGAGAGTGGTGTGAGGCCGAACCCCGACCGCGCCCACCTGTCGTCGATCCGGCGCTGGCGCAGCGAGCCGCCGCCGGCGGTGGGAACGGTGAGGATGGGTGACGAAACCGACCTGTTGGATTGTTCAAGAAGGGAGTTTAGCTTTTGGGCAGTGACCAAGGTGCCGCGAGAGGCTGAACTTCCGGAACAAGCTGGAATAGGCTGAGGCTGATGACAATGAGGAGCCCGAGACCGGCGAAGGCCGCCGGAATGCGGAACATGGACGTCGAGTAAGCAATGAAGAAGCCGAGGCCCCGGTCGGCCGCCACCAGTTCTGCCACGACGGCGCCGACGATCGCCAGCGTCATCGAGGCCCTTAGAGCCGAGAAGATATAGGGCATCGCGAAGGGCAGGCGGATCTGCGTCACCTCCCGATACCGGCCAGCTCTTAGGGAGCGCGACAACTCGACGAGTTCCTCCGGTGTCGCGAGGAGGCCGGTGATCGTCACTACCACAATCGGGAAGAAAGCGATCAGGAACGTGATGAGGATGCGGGCGCCGTCGTTCGGTCCCATCGTAAAGGCCGCGTGCGAGATCAGCGACATGGTTGGCCCCCGTGCGTCCGTGTGAGACGCACGGATCGTGCGCAATTCGCTGCTTGAGTGGAACACGCGTTCGGTCGATCCGGGAACGATATTCAGACGAAGAGGGAGTGTCCGATGACCACCGCGCTCGACCACGAGAAACTGCTTCGCATCGCTATCGCGGAGTCACGCAAAGCTCGCGAGAGCGGCGTTCATCCCTTTGCGTCGATCCTGGTTGGAGCGGAGGGCGAGGTGCTGATGACCCAGCATAACGCCTACGAGCCGGATCACGACATGACGGGACACGCCGAGCGCGTGCTGATGACTCGGGCCTCGACGACCCTGCCGCGGGAACTCCTGGCCAACTGCACAATCTACACGTCGGCCGAGCCCTGTGCGATGTGCGCGGGCGCGAGCTACTGGACCGGCCTGAAGCAGGTTGTCTACGGGATGTCCCAGGCTGACCTGAAGGCGATCACTGGGAACCACCTGGAGAACCCGACCCTCGACCTGCCATGCCGGACCGTGTTCGCGGCCGGACAGCGTGTGGTCAAAGTCATCGGACCCATGCTCGAAGAGGAAGCCGCTCGGGTGCACGACGGTGCATGGGATTGAGGACGTGCGATCTCGGGCGCCGACACCACGGATCGCCAGGAACACAAGGCCTGGGACGCGAGACGCGCAGGCCGATCTGAGCGAAGAAAACAGCACTGTACCGTATAGAGCGGAAAGAAGGGATCACAACCGTCGAGCCCCTGAAGGCGCATCCTCAGTTAACCGATCGCTTCCTGATGCCGCGGTTCTCGTCTTCGCCCGGGCGCTGCGCCTCAACGGCCGCCAGCATCTGGCGCAACTCCTCCGCAACCCGACTCTGCACCGGATCGATCGGCGCCGTGCGGCGTGCGATGAGACGCAGTTCCTGGCTCTGTAGACCGCTGTCGCGCAGATGCGAGAACACCATCTCGCCGCGCGCCACCTCAACATTGGTTTCGATCTCGCTAAGGAACGCCACGGTTTCGCCCAGGCCCACCGAGCGTTTCAGCAGTTCGATCGAGTTCGTCTCGGCGATGGACTCAACCCCGATCATCGAGCGCTCGAACGCCTCAGCAAGGAAGGCGCCGATGGTGACGGAGCGGTCGGGGATCACCATCGGGTAGCCAATGCAGTCGGACAGCGAGACGGATCCGCCGGCGCAGCGCAGCGCCAGGGCGTGACCGGGAGCTGTGACGACGCCGATGCGGGACGTGGTGCGGGCGAGGACGCGCAGCTTCGGATCGGACGGCATCTGGTAGCCGAGGCCGAGATCGGCCTCCGCGTTGATCACCGCGCTCACCACGTCGTCGCGCGGCATCGCCCGCACCACGAGCTTCACGTAGGGCTGGTTGGCCCACATCCAGTGCAGCAGCGGCGGCATCAGCGTATTGGAGAGGCCGCTCATGGTGGCGATGCGCACGAGGCCGCGCCGCTGCCCCTGCAGGTCGATGAAGCGCGAGCGCAGCTCCGCGTGGTCCCGCAGGGTTTGGCGCACATGGGCGATCAGCAACTCGCCCGCAACGGTCGGCCGCATGCGCCGCGGCAAGCGCTCGAAAAGCTGAACGCCGAACTCGGCCTCCAGAGCCAGGATCTGCCGGTTGATGGACGAGGCGGCGATGCCGAGCCGATCCGCCGCCCGGCGGATCGAGCCCGTGCGGGCCACCTCGTCGAGATAGCCGAGCATGCGCGCGTGGAGCATCCGGGTTCCGTTGCGTTCTAGGCATCACCAGAGGCTCTTTTTAATGCTTCTCAAAGAGCGGGCAAGACGGCCAGATCACGGCGGAATTCCATGGAGACGCAGCTCAGATGGCCTTCGCACTGACCCGCCGCGGCGCCCTCATCGGAGGCGTCTCTGCCGCCCTGCTGGCGGCACCCCGTCGCGCCCGCGCCGCGCCGACGAAGATCCGGTTCCTGACGAGCTGGTTCGCGCAGGCCGAACACGGCGGGTTCTACCAGGCGCTCGCCACAGGCCTCTACGCCCGAGAGGGCCTCGACGTAACGGTTGAGATGGGCGGTCCGCAGGTGAACGGCCTGCAACTGCTCACCGCCGGCAACGCCGATATCGTCATGGGCTACGATATCCAGGTGATGAAGGCAGTCGAGCGCAAGCTGCCCGTCGTCACCGTGGCGGCTTCGTTTCAGTCCGACATGCAGGGCCTGATGACGCATAGGTCGGTCGGCGGGCTCCCGGACCTGAAGGGCCACAAGATTCTCATCGCTTCGTCATCGCACGTCACGTTCTGGCCCTGGCTCAAGCAGCGCTTCGGGTACGTGGACGAACAGGCTGCGCCCTATACCTTCAATCTGCAGCCCTTCCTCGTAGATCCGCAATCAGCGGTACAGGCCTATCCCTCCTCCGAGCCCTTCGAAGCGAAGGCGCAGGGGCAGGACGTCAGGTTCTTCCTCTTCGCCGACGAGGGCTACCCTCCCTACGGCACCACCATGGTCACCTCGCGCGGGCTGGCGGAGAGCAACCCTGATGCCGTCCGTGGCTTCGTGCGCGCCTCGCTCCTCGGCTGGCGCGACTACATGGTCAATCCAGGTCCCGCCAATGCTCTCATCCAGCAGGCGAACCCGAAGATGAACGATGCGCGGATCGCGTACGCGATCGACTGGATGAAGTCCCACGACGTCCTCGGCAGGGGCGAAGCGGCAACGAAGGGCATCGGCACGATGTCGGCCGATCGCTGGAAGCGGACCTACGACTTCATGGTGGACGGAGGTACGCTCCATCACGGGACCGATTGGCAGAAGGCGTTTACGACGCAATTCGTCAACGGCCTCGGCATCCTGCCAGCCTGATCGCGATGAACGCCCATCTCGATCTGGCTCGGCTTAAGCGCCAGACGGCCGTTCCGGCGGTCGAACTCCTCTCAGCCGAGAAGGTGTTCGACAGCGGCGTGCGCGGCCTCGATCCGATCACGCTCAGCATCGAACCCGGCGCGTTCGTCAGTTTGCTCGGCCCCTCCGGCTGCGGCAAGAGCACTCTGCTCAAGCTGATAGCGCGCCTCTACGAGCCGAGTGACGGTCGGATCCTATAGTGGCGCAATGGGTTCGACCAAGTCGGCGAGCCCGGTCGGCGTCTCGCCTTCGTTTTCCAAGAGCCCACGCTGATGCCGTGGGCGCGGGTCGCAGCCAACGTGCGGCTGCCCCTCGACCTCGCCGGCGTGCCCCGGATGGAGGCCGATGCCCGGGTCCGGGCGGCCCTGGCGCAGGTCGATCTGGGGACGTGCGCCGATGCCATGCCGCGCCAGCTCTCAGGCGGGATGCGGATGCGCGTTTCGATCGCGCGCGCCCTCGTGATCGAGCCGGACCTCCTCCTGATGGACGAACCCTTTGGGGCGCTGGACGAATTCACCCGCAACCGCCTCGACGAGGACCTCCTCGCCCTGTCCTGTCTGCGGCGACTCACGACGATCTTCGTCACGCACTCGATCTACGAGGCGGCATTCCTCTCGACCCGGGTCGTCGTGATGGCCGCACGGCCGGGCCGGATCTTCGCCGAGTACCGTGTGGATGAGCCGCAGCCGCGGGACGAGGCGTTCCGGCTGAGCGATGGCTTCGCCGTGCATTGTCGCGCCCTCTCGGCGCTGCTGCACGACGCGTCCCTGGCCAGCCGCGGAGACACCCCATGACGCCTCTCCTGCAGCGTCCGGCGGTCCGCAATGCCCTCGCTCCCGTCGCGGTCGGCCTGGTGATCCTCGTCGCCTGGCAGGCGGCCTGCGCAGCCTGGCACGTGCCGAGCTACCTGTTCCCCGCTCCTACCGACATCGCCGAGAGCCTGGATGCGAATCTCGGCACCCTCCTCCGGGCGCTCGTCCGCACCCTGAAGGTGACGCTCATGGCCTTCCTGGCGGCGACGATCGCCGGCACTCTGATCGCTTTCCTGTTCGTGCAGAGCCGCCTGATCGAGGTCTGCTTCTTTCCCTACGCGATCATGATGCAGGTGACGCCGATCGTCGCCGTTGCGCCCCTGATCATCATACTGGTGAAGGACACCTTCTGGTCGCTCACCGTCTGTGCCACGGTGATCGCGATCTTCCCCGTCATTTCGAACACCACGATCGGCCTGCGCAGCGTCGATCCGGGCCTGCTCAGCTACTTCCGGATGAACAAGGCGAGCCGCTGGCAGGTGCTGACGCGGCTGCGCGTTCCGAGCGCCTTGCCCTTCTTCCTCGCGGGCCTTCGCATCTCCAGTGGACTGGCGCTCATCGGCGCCGTCGTGGCGGAGTTCGTTGCCGGCACGGGCGGGCGCAGTGCCGGCCTCGCCTACGAGATTCTGCAATCGAGCTTCCAGCTCGACATCCCGCGCATGTTCGCCGCGCTGCTACTGATCACCGTGACGGGAGTTCTGCTCTCCGCCTGCATGGCGCTCGTGAGCAGGTCGCTCCTGTCCTGGCATGAGAGCGTTATGGAGGAGGGGCGATGAGCGCGGGAAGGAGCCGGGACGTGGTGATCCGCGGCGCCGTCGGTCTGCTGACGGGCCTGCGCGGCGCGGCGGGCCGGGCCTCCGGAGATGTCCGGATCCGCGACGGCCGCATCGCGGCGATCGGGAGCGTACCCGCGGAGGACGGCGATCAGGTGGTGGATGCCCGCGGCTGCGTCGTCCTGCCGGGCTTCGTCAGCACGCATCATCACCTATTCCAGAGCGTTCTCAAGGCGGTGCCCGCCGGCCTCGATGTTGGTCTCGAGACCTGGCTTCGCCTCGTGCCCTACAGCTACTGGAACCGCCTCGACCAGGAGGCGATGGCGGTGGCCGCCGAGATCGGCCTGGCGGAACTGCTGCTCTCCGGCTGCACGACGGTCTGCGACCACCATTATCTCTTCTCGGACCACTACCGCTTCGATCCGGCCGCCCTGCTGTTCGAGACCGCCTCCCGCTTCGGCGTCCGCTTCACCCTGGCCCGGGGCGGCGGCACCCTCAGCCGCAGCTACGACACGCCCGAGATCGTGCCGACGCCGACCGAGCCCCTGGACCGGATACTGGAGCGGGTGCGCGACCTGAGCGACCGCTACCACGACCCGGCCCCCGACGCCCTGCGCCGGGTGGTGCTGGCCCCCAGCACGCCGACCTGGGCCTGCACCCCGGACGAACTGCGCGCCATGGCGGTGGCGGCCCGCCAGATGGGCATCGGCCTGCATAGCCACCTGTCCGAGACGGGCCACTACGTCGACTACACCCTGGCGACCTACGGGATGCGGCCGGTACACTTCGTCGCCGAGCACGGCTGGATGGGACGGGACGTGTTCTTCGCCCATCTCGTCCATGTCGATCCCGCGGAGGTCGCCCTGCTGGCCGAGACCGGCACCGGGATGGCGCATTGCCCCCAGAGCAATTGCCGGCTCGGATCCGGCATCGCGCCCGCGGTCGAACTCGACCGGGCCGGAGGCCGGGTCTCCCTCGGGGTCGACGGCGCGGCCTCGAACGAGGCCGCCGACATGGTCAGCGAGATGCACTGCGCTTGGCTCGTACACCGGTCGGTGAAGGGCGCCGCTTCGCTTCGCAGCGACGACGTCGTGCGCTGGGCGACGGCGGGCGGCGCCGACATCCTCGGGCTTCCCGCCATCGGCACCCTGGCGATCGGTCAAGCCGCCGACCTCGCGGTCTTCGACCTGACGCATCCCCGCTACGCCGGGCTGCATGATCCCCTCGTGGCGCCGGTGGCCTGCGCGGGTGCCGCGAACCCGCGCCACGTCTTCGTGGCGGGCCGACCCGTCGTCGTCGACGGTGCGATCCCGGGGCTCGACCTAGCCGCCCTGTCGGCCCGGGCCGCCGCCGTGATCCGTCGCCTGTCCGCCTGAGCCACCTTCCCGATCGTTTTTCCCTTCGCGCAGTCACCCTGGCCGGGCGCGAACCAGTCGTTGGAGATGACGACGATGCTCACCACCCAGCAGAACCTCTTTCGCAAGTTCTGGCACGCCTGCATCCCGGTGCACGAGCTCGAGGCCGGCCCGAAGCCCTTCACCCTCATGGGCATCGACATGGTGCTGTTCCTCGGGCCGGACGGCGAGCCCCGGGCCCTTCACGACCGCTGCTGCCACCGCACCGCCCGCCTCTCCAAGGGCTGGTGCGAAAGGGGCAACATCGTCTGCGGCTATCATGGCTGGAGCTATGACGGGACAGGCAACCTCGTCCGCATCCCGCAATACGCCGCCGACCAGCCGCTGCCGAACGTCAAGGTCGACGCCTATTTTTGCATGGCCCGCTACGGCTACGTCTGGGTCTCGATCGAGGAGCCGATCGAGGATCTGTTCGACATCCCCGAAGACCGCGACCCGGCCTTCCGACGCATCTTCCAGTTCTACGAGACCTGGAAGACCGCGCCGATGCGGATGATGGAGAACTCCTTCGATAACGCGCACTTCGCCTTCGTGCACCAGGGTACCTTCGGCGATGCCAGCCAGCCGAAGCCCAAGATCTACGACATCATCGAGACGGATTACGGCTTCTACGCCGGCTCCACGGTGGACATCCTGAACCCGCCCGAGGCGCACGCGATCACCGGCGACACCAACCCGATGACCCAGCGCAAGATGGAGAACCACTGGTACCTGCCGTTCTGCCGGCGGATGGACATGGAGTACCCGAGCGGCATCCGGCACATCATCATCAACTCGGCGACACCGATCGACGACGAGCGCATCCAGCTGATGCAACTCCTCTACCGCAACGACACGGAGGCGGATTGCTCGGCCGAAAAGCTGATCGCCTGGGATCTCAAGATTACCAACGAGGACAAGGCGGTGCTGGAGAGCACCGATCCGGATGCGATCCTCGACCTGACGACCCGGATCGAGAGCCACATGGCCTCCGACCGCCCCGGCATCATCATGCGCAAGCGCCTCCTCGACCTGCTGCACCAGAACGGCGAGGACGAGGTGCGCAGGGCAGCCCCGCCCCCGCCGGCACGGGGCAAGCCCGGCCTGATGCTGAAGGGCCCGGGCGCCACCGGCACCATCCCGGTGGCGATCGCCAAGGTCACCCGCGAGGCCGAGCGCGTCGTCGCCCTCGAGCTCGTCTCCGAGATTGGCGAACTGCCCGCCTTCGAGGCCGGCGCCCATATCGACGTGCACGTGGCCACCGGCATCGTGCGCCAGTACTCCCTCTGCAGCGACCCCGCCGATCCCGGCCGCTACCGTATCGCCGTCCTGCTGGAGGCGGCCTCCCGTGGCGGCTCGCAGACCATCCACGATGCCTTCCATGTCGGCCGGCGCGTCCGGATTACCCGGCCGCGCAACCAGTTCGGCCTCGGCAAGGCAACGCGGCACGTCCTCGTCGCCGGCGGCATCGGCGTGACGCCGCTGATGGCGATGGCGCGGACCCTCTACGCGCAGGGCGCCGACTTCACGCTGCATTACTGCGCCCACAATCGCGCCACGGCCCCCTTCCTGGACGAGCTCGAAGGCGGCCCCTTCGCTCACCGCCTCAGAGTCCATCTCGGAGCCGACCGCGACACGCCGCGCTTCGACCCGCACGCGGTGCTGGCGACCGAGTCGGAAGGGACGCACGTCTATGTCTGCGGGCCGTCCCGGCTGCAGGATGCGGTCGCCTCGGCGTGCAGCGATCTCGCCTGGGCGCCGGAGCGCTTGCACCGCGAGCGGTTCACGGCGGACGTCGACCGCAAGGGCGATCCCTTCACTGTTACGGCCGCTCGCAGCGGCATCATCGTCGAGATCCCGCCCGAGCGCAGCATCGCCCAGATCTTGGCCAAGCACGGGATCGAGATCCCGGTCTCCTGCGAGCAGGGCGTCTGCGGCACTTGCGTCACCCGCGTCCTCGAAGGGACGGTCGACCATCGCGACCTGTTTCTCTCGGAGGCCGAAAAGGCCAGGCACAATCGGCTGACGGTATGCTGCTCCCGCGCCAGCAGGGGCGAGAGCCTCGTGCTCGACGTATAAGCCCGTAGCGCAGGCCCGCCGAGGAGATCGCGCTTATCGGTCGGCGCCCCCGAACGCGTGGCAGACCTGCAACGAATTCGGATGCGCGGCGGATGCGTGCCTCCACTGGCATACCGGTTGCTGCCGCCCGTACGTGCCGCCACAACCCAAGGGACCAACCATGTTTTCGGGACGTTTGGCTGCAGCCGCCGTGTCGCTGACCCTGACAGGGGCTGCTGCGGCCGCCGACCTGAAGTCGGAGAAGGCACCGGTCGCGCCCGCGGAGGTTCCATCCTCGTTCTTCCTGTTCTCGGATACGCAGATGAGCTACCGCTACCAGTTCCCGGCGGCCAACCCGGGCAGCCAGGTGCAGCGGGCCGACGGCAGCTTCCGCAATTAGGACGCGTCCAGGCACATCCTCAATATCTCCCACGCCGATGCCTGGGAATACGGGCGAACTTCTTCTCCCTCGACATCCTGAAGTCGGGCGCCCAGTTCCCCGCCGGCACCGCCAATGCGCCGGGCGGCTTTGCCCAGTACGACTACGGGAACACCGAAGCCTACGGGCTCTACCGCGGCACACTGAGCCTGAACGCGCTCACCGGCACCAAGCCTTCGTGGTGCCGGGCCTCGTCAAGGACGTGTCGCTGGCCTTCGGCTTCGACGCCAATGCGCAGAACGACGCCTTCGGCTCCAAGAAACGCGACGTGGTGGGGGGCCTGAACTTCGCCTTCGACGTGCCGGCGGGCTTCCTCAACGCCTCGGTGCACGCCTACAAGAAATGGAACCGCAACGGCTTCAACCTGGGGCGGACCGCTACACCAGCTTCGACGTCGTGCCGGAGTTCGAGATCGTCTACAACTTTCCGCTGGCCTTCACGGGCCTGCCCCTGAGCATCGCGGGCTTCAACAACATCGTGCTGCCCAAGTGGCGGGGCCAACCCGGCCGCCTTCGCCTTCAACCCGAAGACGGGCCTGGAATTTCTCTCGCGCACCAACCTGGTCCTGGATGTGGACAAGCTGGTCTACAACCAGCCCAACCGGGTCGATGTGTTGATCGGCTTCCAGTACTGGCTCAACAAGTTCGGCAACAGCGAGCGGACCAACTTCAAGGGCACTGAGGAAAAGAGCGTCCTGGCCGGCGTCGCCTTCCACGTGTTCTAGGGAGTTGTCCCGCGCCTCGACGGCGGTCTCACCGATCGACCTCCGCGCAGGCTGCGGGGCCGCTCGGGTCGAGTCACCCAGGGCGCCTCGCGGAAGGTGGCGGCGAAGGCAGAGGGAGGGGCCGAGGAAGATAGGGCTGGGACCGTCGGCCTCCGGCTCAGGAGGAGGCGTCGGAGCGTGCGGCCTCAGGGACCGGCGAACACGCGCGCGGCAGCCCGCAGGATCGCGGTGTAACCGGTACAGCGACAGAGATGGCCCACGAGGGCGGCCCGGATCGCACCGTCATCGGACTCCGGTGCTCGGCGCAGCAGGGCTGCCAGCGCGAAGGTGATGCCGGGGGCGCAGTAGCCGCACTGGAAAGCATTCTCGGCGATCAGCGCCGCGCGCACGATCGCCATCTCCGGCCAGCCTGATGCGACCTCCGCTGTGACGATCTCGCGGCCGTCGAGCCGATAGGCCATGACGAGGCAGGCATTGACCGGCAGCCCGTCAACGAGGACCGTACAGGCGCCGCAGCGGCCGATGCCGCAGCCGGGCTTGGCGGCCGTGAGAGCATGGTCCTCCCGCAGGATGTCGAGGAGCCGCCGCTCCGGCGGCCCAGCATCGGCGCAGGTCTGCCCGTTGAGGCGGTAGCGGCGCTCGTTCACGATGCACCTGCCCCGCCGCCTACCGCTTGCAGCAGCGCCTCGGGCGAAATCGGCGTCACGCTCGGCCAAAATCCGGTCGCGTCCGCCACGGCGGCAGCGATGGCGGGCGTGACGGCGCCGATGCCGAGTTCGCCGATGCCGCGCGGGCCGTAGGGGTCGCTCGCGTCGAGGTCTGGCAGCGCGAGCACCCGGCTGCGCAAGGGTGCATCGGCGATGCCCGGCAGCATGTAGCGGTCGAGGTTGCCGGTGAGGTAGCGGCCTCCGGCCATGAGGGCATCCTCCGACAGGGTGAAGCCGAGGCCCTGCACGCCGCCGCCCTCGATTTGGCCGAGATAGGCCGCGGCATCGAGGACGGGACCCGCTGCGGTGTGCTGGTGCAGGTCGAGCACCCGCACCTGTCCCGTCGCCCGGTCGACGGCAACGCGGGCCAGGGTCGCGCCGAAGGCGAACAAGTAGCGTGCATTGCCCGCCACGTAGTCGGTCTTCGGATAGGCGAAGACCGCGTCGGCGCGCGGGCGGTTCATCTCGGGCAGGCGGGCGGCGAGTTCCGCAAAGGTGAGGAGGCAGCGGCGACTGTTCGACTGGGCTTCGCACAACCCACCGGGGCCGAGGGCGAGCTCCTCCGCCGGGCGGCCCAGGACCCGGGCGCCCGCGGTCAGCAGCGCACCGGCGAAAGGTACGCCGGCGCGCTGCGCGCCCATCCAGACGACGAAGCTGCCGCGCGAGGCGGTGGTGGAACCGGAATCTGGTGCGGCGGCGGTGTCGCCGGTGACGGCCCTGACATCCTCCCGCGCCACCCCGAGGCGGGCCGCGACAGCGCTGCGGATCGCCGTCTGCAGCCCCTGGCCGATCTCGTCGAGCCCGTAGCGTGCCTCGATGGCGCCGTCGGCGGCCAGAGCCAAGGTCACGGCGGCCCGATCCTCGGGCAGCGAGCCGAGGCCGTTGCCCTGATAGTTCAGAGCCATGCCGGTCCCTATGCTTTCCATAGCCCGATCCGCCTCCGCATCGGGGGACCAGAGCGGGCTCGCGGCGGCGGCATCCAGCATCTCGGCGAGCCGCTCGCTCGGGCCCACCCGCTGGCCCAGAGCGCCCGGACTGCCCGGAGCCCGCAGGTTGCGGCGGCGCATCGCCACCGGATCGAGGCCGGCCAACTCGGCAAGCCGCCCGATCTGGGATTCGATGGCGAAGGTCATCTCGTTGGCGCCGAAGCCCCGGAAAGCGCCGCAGGTGCCGTTGTTGGTGGCCACCAGCCGGGCGCGGCCGTCGAAATTGGGGACGCGGTAGGGTCCGCAGGCATGCTCCAGGGCCGTCTCGATCACGGCGGGGCTCAGGGACGCGTAGGCCCCACCGTCGGCGAGCACATCCACCACCACCGCGCACAGCCGACCCTGTGCGTCGCAGCCGCTGCGCATGCGAATCCGCATCGGGTTGCGCTTCACCCCGGCTGCCACCGACTCCGCCCGGTCGAGGTGCAGGCGTACAGGGCGTCCGGCCTTGAGGGCGAGCAGCGCCAGGGCCGGCTGCACCGTCAGCTCGTCCTTGCCGCCGAAGGCGCCGCCGGTCGGGCTCGTCACCACCCGGATGCGCGCCTCCGGCCAGCCGAGGATGCGCGCCAGCTGGAGCCGGTCGCGGGCCCCGTGCTGGCCACCGGCGCGGATCGTCAGGCTGCCATCGGGCTCGAGGGCAGCCCAGCCGCCTTCGGTCTCCAGGAATCCGTGCATCTGGCGCGGGGTGACGTAGGTCTCCGATACGATATGGGCACAATCCGCGAGGGCCGCGGCGGCATCCCCGCGCGTGACCACGACCTCGCGGCGCAGGTTGCCCTCCGGATGCAGCCGCGGCGCACCTTCGGCCAAGGCAGCCTCGGGCGAATCCACCACCGGCAGGGGCGCGTAGCCGACCCGGATCAGCGCCAGCGCCGCCCGCGCCGTGGTGTCGTCCACGGCCGCGACCGCCGCGACCGCGTCGCCCACGTAGCGGACCAGGGTGTCGCAGAGCGCCGGCTGGTCCTGGACCATGATCCCGAAGGCGTTGAGTCCCGGCACGTCGCGGTGGGTCACCACGGCTGAGACTCCGGGCAGCGCCTCGGCCGCCGCAGTCTCGAGGCTCACGATGCGGGCATGCGGCATTCCGGCCCGCAGGATGCGGCCGACCAGCATGCCGGGCACCCTCGCATCCGTGAGGTAGGCGAGGCGCCCATGCACCTTGTCGGCGATATCCGGGCGTACATGCCACGCCGCCGGGTTGGCGGCGCGCGACAGGATCCGCTCGCCCACGGGGGGTGGGCCGGCCGGGGGACGGGACGCGCGGCTCGGCGCACGCCGCGGTAGGGCCGCCACGCCGCCGAGGCCCGCCACCAGAGCGTTGGCCGCCGCGAGGCGGCGATAGGCGCCGCTGCGGGCGGCATCGTCGGGGGCCTCGATCTCGCCGAGCAGCGCTGCATGCAGGGCGCTCCAGTCGAGATGCGTCTCGCAGCACCCTGCGAGCCGGGCCTCCGCTTCGGGGAGCCGGCGCGACGCCACCGGACCGCCACCCACGGCCAGGCGCGCGGCAGCGATCCTCCCGCCCTCCAGGCGCAGGCGGCCCGCCACCCCGATCACGCTCGGGCTGAAGGCGGCGCGCAGGCCTATTTTGCGCAGGGTCGCGCGGTCGCTTAGCCGCTGGATCGGCACCCGCACTGCGACGACGAGGCTCGCGGGATCCAGTACCCTGCCGAGCCATGCGGCCAACGGAACCGCCTGGCCCGCGTCCGGGCAGAGTTCGAGTTCGGCGTCGAGGGCGAGGAGCGCGGGTAGGCAGCAGCCCGTGCGCCCCGCGACGTTGCCCCCGAGGGTGGCGAGCACGCGCACGCCCGGCGCCCCGACCCCCGCAATCGCCTCCGCCAGAAGCGGCAGGTCGCGGACGACGCGCGTGTCGCAGGCGATTTCGGCCAGGGGCACGGCGGCACCGATGCGCAGGCAATCGCCCTCCTGCGTGATTCCAAGAAGTTCGGTCAGGCCCGAGAGGTCGACGATCACCTCCGGGGGGGCGGTGCCGTTCGCCCAGTCGAGCTGGAGCGCGGTCGCACCCGCCGCGAGGCGCGCGGCCGGCCCATGCTCGCAGAGCGACGCGATGGCGTCGGCCGGGTCACGCGGCCGCAAGATTCTCATGGGAGTCCGATCCTCATGGGAGCCCAGCGGCTCGGGACGGCCTCAGGCATGGGACAGGGTGCCGAAGCGCAGGCCCTTTTCCTTGAGCCAGCGCCGGTAGACCACAGACGACTTGTCCGCCCGCGTCGGGATTTCGTGCCGCGGCTCCAGCGGCAACCGGAGGGGACGCTGGTTCTCCACGATGATGCGGTCCTGCAGGAAGATGACCTGCTCGAAGTTCAGGAGCGCCGTGTGGGTCGAGGTCGCATCCACGAGGTACATGACGGGCTGTGCCCGGCACAATTCCTCCTCCATGGGTTGGATGAACAGCGTGATGGCGTCGAGGCGGGCCGGGGCGCTCGGGCAGACCCGGTACAGCATGACCACGAAGGGCGACGGCACCCGGTAGGTCAGACGCACGAAATCGCCGGCGGATTCGGTGGCGGCGATGCGGGGCTGGAAGAAGGTGCAGTTCGTGGCCCAGACCTCGTCCACGTCCCGGCGGATCTCGGAGGCGTAGGCCGGCACCTGCGTGTGCGGCTCGGCCCCGAGGATGTCCGTGTGCACGAAGGGGAAATGGGCCATGTCGAGGAAATTCTCGACCACGCGGGGGGCGGACGTGCGCATCTTCACCCAGCCGCAGGGCACGAAGCGCCGGTCCGGCTCGTCAGCCTCGACGATCGCGATCACGTCGCGGTTCGGCTGGCCGAGGGTGGTCCAGAGGCAGCCGTAGCGGGTGCGGACCGGCAGGGGCGGCCCGTAACCGTCCGCCAGCCGCTCGCGCACCCGAAGCGTTCCGTCGGGCAGGCGGTCGCAGACGATGTCCTGGCCAAGCAGGCGCGTGGCCCGCGGCACGCCGCTCACCGCCGCCGCCGTCTCCACCGCATACCAGTCGTCCAGGGCGACCCGGTCGTCGGTCTTCATCGGCGGCCCCTCACCGACCCGGCCCCGTCCACTGCACGGTCCCCGCCTCGTTCTCGGCCAGCCACCCGGCCCGGCGGGTGAACAGGCCCGGCGCGAGGCCGCGGACATGGTCGATGAGGACGCGCAGGTCAGCGGTCTTGAGTCGGCCGTCCTCCACCACGACCGTGCCGTCCACCATGGTCAGGTCCACGTCCGAGCCTCGCACCGCGTGGACGAGGTTGTGCTGGAGGTTGAACCAGGGCCCGTCGCCGAAGAGCGGCGTCATCCGCGGCGTGTCGGTGCGGATCGCGATGAGGTCCGCGCGCTTGCCGGCCTCCAGGGAGCCGATCTCGTGCTCGAGGCCCAGGGCCCGGGCACCCAGGATCGTGCCCATGCGGAGGGCCTCCCAGGAATCGAGGGCGGCTGCGTCGAGGGTCTTGAGCTTGCCGAGCAGGGAGGCGGTTTTTATCTCCTCGAAGACGTCGAGGTTGTTGTTCTCCTTCTCGCCGTCGGTTCCGAGCCCGACCGCGACGCCGGCCTTCAGCATGGCTTCGACCGGCGCGATGCCGCTGGCGAGCTTCATGTTGCTGACCGGGTTGTGCGCCACCGCGACGCCGCGGCCGGCCAGCAGGTCGATCTCGGCCTCGTCGAGCCAGACCGCGTGGGCGATGAGGGCGCGGGGCGTCTCGAAGAAGCCGAGCCTGTCGAGGGCGAACATCGCCCGGCAGCCGTAGCGCTGCGTAAATTCCGCGACCTCGACCTCGGCCTCGCTGCAATGGGTGTGGAAGCCGGTGCCGTGGCGCTTGGCCATCTCGATGGCTCGGCGCTGGCCGGCCTCGTCGGCGTAGAACAGGTGCTCCAGGCCCACCCAGACGCTGATCCGCCCGTTCGCGCTGCCGTGCCGGCTCTCGATCAGCGCCTCGTTGTCGTCGAGGCGGTCGAAGTAGTCGTAGTCGGGATGCGCGCCGACATAGGGCACGCAGAGGAGGCGGTTGCCCAGGGTCTCGGCCGCCCGGGCGCTGCCCTCCATGAAGCGCCACATGTCGAGCATCGTGGTGCTGCCGGAGAGCAGCCCCTCGGCGTAGCAGAGCCAGGAGGCCGCCTCGGCCTCCTCGGGGCGCAGCAGCCGGTGCATCGGGTTGATGTGCAGCCGCAGCCAGTCCCAGACCGGCAGGTGCTCGGCGGTACCGCGCAGGAAGCCCGAATGCATATGCGCGTTGACGAGCCCCGGCATCAGCAGCCGGTCCGGCAGGCGTACCACGGCCGCGTACGGGTGCGCGGCGGCCAGGGCCTCCCGGGGACCGACGGCGCCGATCCGGTTGCCCTGGATCAGCACGGCCCCGTCCGTGACGACGCGGTTTCGGGGATCCATCGTGAGAACGAGGTCGGCGGCGAGGATGCGGTCGGCACTCATGTCGGGCTCACCTCGGTGACGCGGCTGCAGGCTCATCGTGCGGCCTCCCGGATCAGATCGGCGGCGCGTTCGGCGATCATCACCACCGCCGCCTGCGTGTTGCCGGTCGGAATCACCGGAATCACCGAGGCGTCGGCGACACGCAGGTCCTGCAGCCCATGCAGATTCAGGACCGGATCGACCACGGCGGCCGGTCCGGTGCCCATCGCGCATGTGCCGCAGGTGTGGAAGAACGTGGAGCAGGCGCGGGCCACGAAGGTCTTCGCTTCGGCCCGGCCGAGGCGCCGGGCGGGGGTGAGCGGAACCGCGCCGAGGTCGCGGAAGGCGGCCGTGCTGGCTAGGTCGAGGATCGTGTCGATGGCGCCCGCCAGGGCCGCGCGATCCGCTGACTCGGCGAGGAAGTTCGGCTGGATGGTGACGGCACCGTCCGGCTCCGCGCTCTCGAGGCGCAGGCTCCCGACGCTTCTGGAGCCCATCAGCCCGGGCGAGACCCCGAAGACCGGACCCGACAGGTCCGCCGTCGCCGCGATCTCCGGGCCGGCATGGGAGCCCTGCACCACGAAGGCATGCAGGTCGGGTGCGTGCGCATCCGCCCGGCTGCGCCAGTTCAGCTGCGCCCCGCCGCCGTTGTCGCGGACCGGCCCAAGGGGCGCCCGAGCGGAGAAGTTGATCCCCATCAGGAGCGGATGGTCCTGGAGATTCCGACCGATGCCCGGCAGGGCGTGGCGGACGGGGATTCCGAGCCGTGCGAGTTCGGCCGGGTCGCCGATGCCGGAGCGCATCAGCAGCGCGGGCGTGCCGATGGCCCCCGAGGCCAGCACGACCTCGTGGCGGGCACGCACCGCCACGACTCGCCCCGCGAGGGCGAGTCGCAGGCCGGTGCAGGCGCCGCCCGAAACCAGCAGGTCGAGGACCGTGGCGCCGGTGAGCACCGTCAGGTCCGGGTTGGCCGAGAGGGGGCGGATATAGCCGTCGACCACGCTCCAGCGCCGGTTGCCGCGCTTGTTCAGATTGGCCAGGGCGGCGCCCGTGTTGTCCGGCCCGTTGGCGTCGTCGAGGACAGGATGACCGCGTTCGGCCGCAGCCGCCAGGAGAGCAACGGCGACCGGATGGGGTTCGCTCGGGGTCTCGATGCGCAGTGGCCCCCCCGCGCCGCGCAGGAGCGTCTCCCCGTGTTCCCAGTCCTCCGCGCGCCGGAAATACGGGAGCACCGCGGCGAAGTCCCAGCCCGTGGCGCCGGCGGCGGCCCAACCATCGTAGTCGGACGGATGGCCGCGGTTCCACAGCATCGCGTTGATGCTGCTCGATCCGCCTAGGACGCGGCCCCGCGGAATCGCGATGGTGCGGCCCCCGACCGCGGGCGCGGGGGCGTAGGCATAACCCCAGTCGTTCGGGCCACCGAGGAGACCGACCCAGGCACCTGCATCCGCGATGGCGGGGTCGGCGGTGTCCGGCGGTCCGGCCTCCACCAGCAGTACGGCGAGGCCCGCTTCCGCGAGGCGACCAGCCACCACGCAGCCTCCGGTCCCGGCCCCGGCAACGACGACGTCGTAGGCGGAATCCAGGGCCTCGGCGTCGCGCAGCATCTCAGTTGTGCTCGCTCGGGCCCATGATGGTGATGCCCTCGCAGGCCTCGACGTGGCGCACGAAGATGTACTTGTCCTCGCGTCCGTCGCTGTGCTTGCGCCGGATGCCCGGCTGGACGCGGCCCGCCACCTTGGCGACCACGAGGTAGGGCGCCTGCGCCGCGAGCCCCTCGGCACAGTGCCGTTCGAAGGTGTCGAGGTCCCTTACCGTGTAGGCATGCTCCACGCCGGTACCGCGCGCGATCGCCGCGAGATCGACCCGGCCCCGTGCCGTGTGGGTCGGCGGGCCGCCGATCGACTGGTAGCAGTGGTTGTCCCAGACCACGACGAACAGGTTTGGCGGCTGCTCGTTGCCTAGGGTGGCGAGGATCCCGAGGTTGAACAGCAGGCCCCCGTCGGTATCGAGGGAGACGATGCGCCGATGGGGCAGGCCGGCGGCAAGGCCGAAGGCTTGAGGCGTCACGCAGCCGAGCTGCTGCTGGAACAGACTGGCCGACCGCATATGCGGAGCGGCATCGTACCACTCGTCGACGCTGCCCCCGAGGGAGAGGATCACCAGTTCGTCCCGGAGGCGTGCCGCGAGGCGCTGCATGCAGGCGTAGCGCGTCATCGACGCGTCGGACCCGATTTGCTCTCCGCTCATCGTACGATGCTCCCGCTGAGGGCGATCGCCGCATGGTAGTAGGAGGCGTAGGCCGAGGCGTAGGCGTCGGCGATCGCCCCCTCGATCTCGGCCTCGTCGCGCACCACCCGGTAGGGGATCCGCAGGGCCTCCAGCACCGGCTCCATGGTGATGCCGTGCGGGATCGCCCACCAGTTGTTTTCGCCGAGGTCGCCCCGGTAGCTCATCAGCATCACCACCGGGATGCCGGCTCCCAGCCCCATGCGGGCCAGGGGCTCGACGGAGGCGCGCAGGCCGGAATTCTCCATCACCAGCACGGCGCGCTTGCCGGACAGAAAGACGCCTCCGCAGATCGCCGCGCCCTCGCCCTCGTTCGTCACCGGAATGGTGCGCAGGTCCGGGTCCGCGTCGAGGGCGGGATAGAGTTCCCTGAACAGGGAGTCGGGAAGGTAGCAGACGATCGACACGCCGGCTCGCTTCAGGCCGCGGATCACGGCGTCAGCGGCGGCGGGCGTCATGTCAGGTCCTTCATCGGCAGATCGTTCATCGCGGTCCGATCCTGTCGTCGCAGGCTGTATCCCTGGGCGCAGGTTCGCCGCCCGGGCTTGTCCTGGATAGCTGCCGTTTTGTGGCCGGCATGATGCGCCGTGCGCAACACCCCGAGGGCTCAGAGCTCGGTAAGGACCTCGACGGCGCGGGCCAGCATCGCGGCGAGGGCCGCACCCGCTTCCGAAAGGCGGCCGCGGTTGCGCGCCACGAGAACGAGGCGGCGCGGCTTCAGCTTGGCGTCGACCAGGGGTACGAAGACGAGGCGTCCCTCGGCAATCTCGGCCTCGACCCCGAGGCGGGCCTGGAGGGAGATCCCGGCCCCGGCGCTCGCCAGCGCCACCATGGTGCCGATGGAGTTGGTGATGACCCGCCGACCGACATGGGCAGAGGCCTCCGCCAGGGCCTCCTCGATCGCTGTGCCGAGGGTGAGGCTGGTATCCGAGAGGATGACGGCCTCCTCTGCCAGGTCGAACATCCGCAGCGCCGCGCGTTGCGCGAGGGGGTGGTCGGGGCGCATCAGCGCCCCCACGGGGATGAGGGCCGCTGCGAGGCGCTGGGTTCCGCGCGGGGGGCGCAGATCGAAGCCGATGGCCAGTTCGCAATCCCCGTCGGCGATCGCCGCCGCGGCGGCGGCGGAGCGCACTACCTTGATGTCGACCGCGATGCCGGGATGACGCTCCCAGAATGCACCCATGACGGCCGGGAACAGGCCGCGCGCGACGCTCTCCACGAGGGCCACCGTGATGGTGCCGCGATGCAGTCCCTGCAGCTCGCCCACCTCCGTGCAGGCTCGGCTCAACTCACCGAGGCTCAGGCGCGCCCGGTACAGCAGGAGTTCTCCGGCACTGGTGAGGCGCAGGCGCTGCTTGGCACGCTCGAACAGCTGGGTGCCGAGATCCTGCTCGAGCTGCGCGATGACCCTGCTGACCGACGAGGGGGCGAGGTTGAGGGCCAGCGCCACCTGCCGGATCGATCCCGCGCGGGCGACAAGCTGGAAATAGTGCAGGCGGGTCGAGACGAGGCCGAGGCGATGGGGGTCCACGTTGACGGGTCCGGCCGGCCTCAATGATAGTCCGGGATGCCCGGCATGGTGCGGAAGCCCGGAAGGCCCCGCACCCGACGGCTCCAGCGGCGCAGGGCAGGATAGGCCTCGTGATCGATCCCGAAATCGCGCGCGAGGGCAAAGGCGGGGAACAGGGCGAGATCCGCGACCGTGGCGGCCGGTCCCGCGAACCACGCGAAGCCGAGCAGGCCCCGCAGGGTCATGTGATCCTCCATCGCGCGGAAGGCGGCGCGGGCCTGCGCCTCCAAGGCCTGCGCGTCGCCGGGATGGTCAAACAGGGCGGCGCGCCGGGCCAGGGTCGCGGCATGCAGGTCGCGCGTCGCGAAGGCGAGCCACATCAGGGTCTGCCCGAACGCCGCCGGCTCCTGCGGCAGCCAGGTGCCGGCCGCATCGTAGCGCCGGGCCAGATAGGCGAGGATCGCCTCGGCCTCGCGCAGCACGAGGCCGTCATCGACGAGGATCGGGAGGCTGCCGAGCGGATTCAGGTCGATCAGCGGCGGGCGCGCCTGCTCGTCGCCCGGGACCATGTCGACCGCGACGGTCTCGTGGGCTAGGCCCAGGGCGCCGAGGGCGAGCCGGACCTTGTAGCCGTTCTCATCGAGTTGGAAATCGTAGAGGCGCAGGCTCACGGCAGGGTTCCCTCGACATGGCGGCGCAGGGCCGTACAGGCTGATGCGAGCCCGGCGAGGTCGGCCCCCGGGGCGGCGGGCGAGGCCGGGACGACGATGTGGGCGGCGCTCGCCGCCCCGGCGAGGGGCTGCACCGCCACAAGGACGGGCGAGCCGGCGAGGTCGAAGTGGACGAGCCCGGTGCCCGGCGGACATCCCAGGGCAGTGGCGAGACGCTCGGCCGAGACGTCGAGGTAGAGGCTGCGCAAGGGCGTAACGGGCGCCGCCACCGCCGCGCCCTCCTCCGTCGCGTCCGCGTCCCCAGCCTCCGTCCCCCATCCTACCCAGATCATCCCAGCCCGTTCCTGGCAGGGAGAGGTGCGCGCCCGGATCATTGGGCCGACCGCGAGGTCCGGATGGGCGGGGATGTAGCGGCACTGGCCGGCGGTATCGTACTGCCAGCCGTGATACAGGCAGGCGATGTGATCGCCCCGCACGAAGCCGAAGCTGAGGCGCATGCCGCGATGGGGGCAGCGGTCCTCCCAGACATGGGCGAGGCCCGCCGCGTCGCGCCAGACCACGAGTTCGTGCCCGAATAGGCGCGTGCCCGCCGAGGTTCCGGGCTCCAGATCCGCGCTCAGGGCGACCGCGTACCATCCTGTCGGCTCATCCATCGTCATGCTCCCGTCCCGGGCCCGGCATCCCGTCCGCCGGCGCCGCCTCACACCGCTCGACGTCGTGGATCAGGCAATCCATGGGCCCAAGGCTGCAAGCCATCTCGAAGGCGTCGACGAAGTCGCTCTGGCCGGAGACCGTGACGACCATGCGTTCCGAGCCGGATGCGCCCCAGACGGAGGTCAGGTCGAGCAGGCGGGCTCGGTACTCCGCGAAGGCCCGGAAGCTCGCCGGACGGAACCGGCCGGAGAACGTCATGACCGTGGCGCTACGCATGGGCCGGGACCCTCCGGTGGGCCGTCGCCTCTTTCGGCGCCACTCCGATGACCTGCTTAAAGCGTGATCGGATCGGATCGCAAGCCCTCGCAAATCCCCAAGCCGCACCTTCCGCGGTGTTGCGTTGGGCGCACCAGCCTGATCGCTTTTTCCCGGCTATGCGGGACAGCGCGGCGCCGCCACGCTGACCGGATGCGGATCGGTGGACCGGCCCGGAGACCTCACCGGGAAGGCCTGCCGAAGCGAAGGCCTGCCACGTCGGGGCACGGATCTCGCCGCCGCTTTCTCAGCGGGAGTTCCCGGGATCGGGCTCGCCCGCGCTGCCGCCCGGCCACGGCGCGGTGATTCCAGCTGGAGCCCAGCGATGACCGATGCCGTTCTGCCGAGCCGCCGCCATCTCCTCGGCCTGGGAGTCGCCACCGGCGCAGGCCTGATCCTCCCCGCCGGACTGTTGCCGGCTCGGGCCGCCACACCCCTCCCGGCGGTGGCCGAGAAGGACGCGGTGATCGCCTTCGGGCATGTGGGCCCGGTCACGGACGAGGGTTGGACCTGGAGCCACGACCAGGGGATGAAGGCCGTGCAGGCCGCTTTCCCGCAGGCCAAGACCCTGTTCGTGGAGTCGATCCCCTACTCGGCCGACGCCTCGCGGACCTTCCGGCAATTCGTCTCGAACGGCGCCAACCTCGTCTTCGCCACCTCGAATTACGGTGATTTCCTCTACGACGTCGCCAAGCGTGCCCGGAAGGTCGGCTTCCTCGAATGCGACGGGCGCACCACGGGCGATAATCTCGGCTGGTACTACTTCGCGCATTGGTACCCGACCTACGTGCTCGGCGTCGCGGCCGGCCTGATGAGCAAGTCGGGCAAGCTCGGCTACATCGCCTCGTTCCCCGTACCCTCCTGCTTCTCCTCGACCAACGCCTTCCTGATGGGCGCCCGCACTGTGAAACCCGAAGCGACCGTGCAGGTGATCACCATCAATTCCTGGTTCGATCCCCAGGCGGCGAACCAGGCCGGCGTGGCTCTCGCCAACAACGGCTGCGACTTCCTGTTCGGCATCATGGACGAGGCCGGCTACCTCCAGGTGGCCCAGCAGCGCGGCATCAAGGCCGCCATGTGGAATACCGACATGCGCCGCTTCGGGCCGGACGCCTATGTCAGCTCGATCGTGGTCGACTCGCGGAAGTACTACGTCGACCAGGTGGCCCGGCGCATCGCCGGGACCTGGACGCCGGGCACGACGCTGCTGCCCATGGGCGGCGGCGTCGACCGCGACGTTTGGGGCCAATCCGTCCCGGAGACAGTGGCGCGGCAGGCCGACGCCGCCCGCGACAGGATCCTCGGCGGCACGTCGCCGTTCATGGGCGAGATCCGGGACAACAAAGGCCAGGTCCGCGTCCCCGCCAGCAAGACCATGACGGACGCCGAACTCTACAATTGGGACTGGTCGATTGAGGGTGTGGCTGGCCTCGGCGCCTGATGGGCGTGCCGGCCGCGACGTCCCGCGACCCGGCCGAGGACGCGCTTGGCTACCCGCCCGGCACGCCGGCTCTGGTGGAGCTGCAGGGTATCACCAAGGCGTTCCCGGGCGTGCTCGCGAACGACGCCATCGACCTCACTGTGATGCCGGGCGAGATCCACGCGCTGCTGGGCGAGAACGGGGCCGGCAAGTCGACCCTGATGAATATCCTCACCGGCATTTACCAGCCCGATGCCGGCACGATCATCCTGGACGGCTACGCCCGTGGCCTGCCCTCGCCCCAGACGGCGATCGCGGCCGGGATCGGCATGGTGCATCAGCACTTCAAGCTCGTGCCCGCCTTTACGGCGGCCGAGAATATCCATCTCGGCTGGTCGCGGACGCCGTGGCGCGCCTCCGCTGCGGCGCTGGAGGCACGCACCCGGGCCCTCGCCGCACGCTTCAACCTCGCGGTGCGGCCCGAGGCGATCGTCGGCGACCTCTCGGCCGGCGAGCAGCAGCGTGTCGAGATCCTGCGGGTCCTGGCGCGCGAGGCGCGCATCCTGATCCTCGACGAGCCCACCGCCGTGCTCACCCCCGCCGAGGCGCGAGAGCTGTTCTCCGCCCTGCGGAGCTTCCGCTCCGGCGGCAATGCCGTGATCTTCATCAGCCACAAGCTCGACGAGGTGGTGGCCATCGCTGACCGGATCAGTGTGCTGCGCTGCGGCCGCAAGGTCGCCACGCGTTCCGCCGCGGGCGCCGACGAGCGCGGCCTCGCGACGCTCATGGTCGGCCACGACATCGCCCTGCGCCGCAAGCGTCCCCGCGCAGCCGGGACGTCGGTCTCACGGGCGCCCGTCCTCGAACTCGAAGGCGTCTCGGTTCACGACGACCGGGGTCTGCCCGCGCTGCGGGACGTTTCCCTCTCCCTACACGTGGGCGAGATCCTGGGCATCGCCGGAGTCGCGGGCAACGGTCAGCGCGAACTGAGCCAGGTCGTGACGGGCATGCGCCGTCCTGCGCAGGGGACGGTGCGGATCGACGGGCGCCTGGCGGCACGGTCCGGCGCGGCCGCCTTCGCGGCGGCCGGCATCGGCCACATCCCGGAGGATCGCCTGCGCAGCGGCCTCGCCCCAGATCTCAGCGTGTCCGACAACGCGGTGCTGCGCGAATATGGGGGGGCGCGGATCGGCGCCGGGGGGCTCTTCAGACCCCGGGCGGCGGCGGAACTCGCCCGGACGATCGCCGCCGACGCAGCGGTGATGGTGCCGGATTTCGCCATGCCGGTGCGAAATCTTTCGGGCGGCAACCAGCAGCGGCTCGTGGCCGGCCGCGAAATCCGCATCGCCGACCGGGTATTGGTCGCCGCCTATCCGAGCCGGGGCCTCGATGTCGGGGCGATCGACACGCTGCTGTCCTACCTCGCGGAGCTGCGCGACCGGGGCCGGGCGGTGCTGCTCTTCTCGGAGGAGCTGGAGGAGATCCTCGAACTCGCCGACCGGATCGCTGTGCTGTTCGCAGGGCGGATCATGGGCGTGATGCCCGCAGCCGAAGCGGACATCGAGACGCTCGGGTTGATGATGGGCGGACGGGAGGCGCATGCGTGACCTGGCGTTTCCAGAGGATGCCGACCGTTCCGGCCGGAATCGCCCTGCTCGGACGCCTCGCGGCGATCGTGCTGGCCCTCGCCTGCGTCGCCCTGATCCTGGCTCTCGCTGGCCGGGCGCCCGTGCGCCTCGGCGCCGAGGTGATCGGCGCCGCCTTCGGGTCCGTCCAGGGGCTCGAGGATCTCGGTCTCCTCGTCACGCCCCTCATCCTGACCGGCGTCGCGGTCGCTCTGACCCAGCGCATCGGTCTCTGGAATATCGGCGGCGAGGGCCAGTTCAACGCCGGCGCCCTAGCTGCGACGGCGGTGGGTCTCGGGCTCCGGGGCGACGACCTCGTGGTTCTGCCGCTCATGGCTTTGGCCGGAGCGGCCGGCGGCGCAGCCTGGATCCTGGTCCCGACCCTGGCTCGCGCCTTGGCAGGCGTCAGCGAACTCATCACCACGCTGCTCCTGAACTTCGTGGCCGCGCTTCTCGTGGCATGGCTCTGCACCGGCCCCTGGCGCGATCCCTCCGGGCTGGCGCTCGCCACCACGGCACGCATTCCCGCCGAGCTTCCGCCGCTGGGCGAGGGGCTGCACTGGGGCTTGCCGATCGCCCTGGCGGTGGCGGTGCTGGCGGCCGGCCTCCTCGCCTTCACGCGCTTCGGCTACGAGGTCCGCATCGCGGGCGCCAATCCGGGCGCAGCCCTCTACGCCGGCATCCCGGTCCGCACGCGGATCATCGCCGTGATGCTGCTCTCCGGCGCTGTGGCAGGGCTTGCCGGAATGATCGAGCTCGCCGGCACGGTGCACCGGCTGCAGGGCGGCATCTCCAACAACTACGGCTATCTCGGCATCATGGTGGCGGTCCTCGCGCGGGGCTCGTGCCTCGGCGTGATCGTGGGCGCGGTGCTGATGGCGGCCCTTCTCAATGCCGGCATCACCCTGCAGACCCAGGGGGTGAACACCAGTACGGTGCTCGCCATCACGGGATTGATTCTGCTCTTCACGGCGATCGGCGACGAACTCGCGCATTACCGGCCCGCGCGGCGGGCGCGGGCCATGGATTGAGGGAGGCGTCGCTTGGACGTGATCACCGGCATCCTGTCGACGGCGCTGCTGGCTGGCGGCGTCCTTGCCCTGGCAGCCCTGGGGGAGGTGCTCGCCGAGCGCGTCGGCGTGGTCAATCTCGGGGTGGAGGGGCTGATGTCCCTGGGGGCCCTCACGGGGATCGCCACCGTGGCGGCGGTCCCGAGTCCCACCCTCGGCTTCCTCGCGGCGCTGGGCGTGGGCTTCGGCTTCGGCTGCGTGTTCGCCGCCGCGACCGTGCTGCTGCGGGCCAACCAGGTTCTGTGCGGACTCGCCCTGACACTCCTCGGCTCCGGCCTCGCGGCGACGCTCGGTCGGTCCTATGCGGGGGCTCCGGCCGCGGCCGCCTTCCCCCGGGTTGCGGTTCCGGGGCTCAGCGAAATTCCCGTCCTCGGCCCGGCCCTGTTCTCGCAGAACCTGCTGCTCTACCTAATCTACCTCGTCCTGCCGGTCGGGCTGCACCTGCTGCTCTTCAGGACGCGCCACGGCCTGAACCTGCGCGCCGTCGGAGAGAACCCGGCCGCTGCGGATGCGGCGGGCATCCCGGTGGCGGCGATCCGCTTCCTCTACGTCGCCCTCGGCGCGAGCCTCGCCTGCGGTGCGGGCGCCTATCTCACCCTTGCCTTCGTGTCGTCCTGGTCGGAGGGCGTGGTGGCCGGACGCGGCTGGATCGCCGTCGCCCTGGTGATCTTCGCCGGGTTCCGCCCCCTCGCCGCCGTGGCGGCCGCCCTGCTGTTCGGCGCGATCACCGCACTGGGCTTCGTCGGGCAGGCGCGGGGATGGCCGGTGGCGCCCGCGATCCTGTCGATGCTGCCCTATCTCGGCACCGTCGCGTTCATCATCCTGCCGGTGGTGGCCTGGCGTCGGGCGCGGGGCTGGTTCGCCGCGCCCGCGGCCCTCGGCCTGCCCTATCACCGCGACGTTCGCTGAGGAGCGTTGCCCGATGCCGACACTTCTCGTGCGTCACATCAGCCACCTCGCCACCTTCGACGAGGGCGCCCGCGAGATCCGGGATGGCGCCCTCTATCTGCGCGACCACGTCATCGAGGCGGTCGGAACCGATGCCGAACTCGGATCGCGCGTCGCCGACCGGGTGCTCGACCTGTCCGGTCACCTCGTCATGCCGGGCATGATCAACACCCACCACCACATGTACCAGAACCTGACGCGGGTGATGGTGCAGGACGAGCCGCTCTTCACCTGGCTCACCACCCTCTACCCGATCTGGGCGCGTCTCGACGACGACGCCATCCGAGTCTCGGCCGAGGTGGCAATGGCCGAGCTGATCGCATCGGGCTGCACCACGAGTTCCGACCACCTCTACATCCGTCCCAACGACGTCACCCTGGATTCCACCATCGCGGCCGCGCAGCGCATCGGTTTGCGCTTTCACGCGGCGCGGGGTGCCATGTCGCGTGGGCAGAGCCAGGGCGGCCTGCCGCCGGATGCCTGCGTGGAGCGCGAGGCGGACATCCTGAAGGACGCTGAGCGGCTGATCCACGCCCACCATGATCCGGACCGCCACGCGATGATCCGCATCGTGATCGCGCCCTGCTCGCCCTTCTCGGTGACGCCCGGTCTGATGCGGGAGGCGGCCGCCCTTGCCCGCGCGCACGGCGTCCACCTGCACGCGCACCTTGCCGAGGACCTCGACGAGGAGGTCTGGTGCCAGGGGGCCTACGGCATGCGTCCCGCCGCCTTCGCGGAATCCGTGGGCTGGGTCGGCCCCGACGTCTGGTTCGCCCACGCGATCTTCCTTGATTCGGACGAGATCCGGCGCTTCGCCGAGACGGGCACCGGCATGGCGCATTGTCCCTCCGCCAACATGCGCTGCGGGCAGGGAATCGCGAAGATCCGCGAGATGCTGGATGCTGGCATGACCTGCGGGCTCGGCGTCGACGGCTCCGCCTCCAACGACACGTCGAACCTCTTCCTCGAAGCGCGGCTGGCGCAGCTCCTCCAGCGGGTCGCTCCCCACCGCTACGGATCCGAGGCGCCCGGCGGGCGCGGCGGCTTCGGCGGTACGCCCGGCGCTCTCTCGGCCCGCGAGGCCCTCGGCATGGCCACCCGCGGCGGCGCCCGACTTCTCGGCCGGGACGATATCGGCGCATTGGCCCCCGGTATGAGCGCGGACTTCATCGCCGTGAAACTCGATCAGCTCGGCCTCTCGGGCACCCAGCGCGACCCGCTCGCCGCCATGGTGATGTGCGGCCCCTTCCGGGTCTCTCACAGCGTCATCCACGGGCGCGCGGTCATGGCTGACGGGGCCTTCTGCGACCTCGACCTCGCGGCCCTCCTCGCCGAGCACGCCGCCACGATGGCGCGAATCTGGCAATGACGAGAGGAGCCGGACCGGCTGCGGTCGCCCAGGAGTTCGCAATGGAAACCTTTCTGGACGCTCTCGCCCCATCCACTCCCCGGCCCGGTCCCGAGCTCGAGTCGGCGATCCGCGACGCCTGGTACGTGATCGGGCCCGCCCACAGACCCCGTCCGGGGCCGGCCCGGACCCGGCTCCTCGGCATCGATCTCATCGTTTCGGGCACCGACCCAGTCCGGGTCCGAACCGTCTGCGGGCGGAATCTCCTGTCACGGACGCGCTATGGCTGCCTCTGGGTCAGCCTCGGCGAACCGGCGGGCGAGCCGCCCGCGATCCCGGAGGCCGACGAGGCCGATCGGCGCCACGTGCCCTGCGGAGCGGTCGGGCTGCGGGCCTCCGGGCTCAGGATCGTCGAGAACTTTCTCGACATGGCGCATTTCCCCTTCGTGCATACGGACATCCTCGGGGCCGAACCGCACACCGAGGTGATGCACTACACCACCGAAATCCGGCGCGACGTCGACGAGGTCTGGGCCACCAACTGCCGATTCTTCCAGCCCCAGGCTGCCTTCTCGGCAACGGGAGGGCTCGTGACGCAATACCAATACCGTGTCGCCACACCCCACGTGACGATGCTGTACAAGACCTGCCCCAGCGCGGCCGACCGCTGGGACGTGATCTGCCTGTTCGTCCAGCCCCTCGGCCCGGACCGCTGCAGGGCGCATCCGGTGATGTTCCTGATCGACGAATCGTCCCGGCTGACCGACCTCGTTGCCTTCCAGCAGGTCATCTTCCTGCAGGACCGCATCATCCTGGAGAACCAGCGCCCGGTCCTGCTGCCCCTCGAACCGCGCGCCGAGATCCCGACGCGGGCTGACGCCTCCTCAGTGGCCTACCGGCGCTGGCTCAAGGAGAAGGGCGTGACCTATGGCACCACCCTGCACGCCGCGCCGCAGACCTGAAGGCCTGGACGAATTCCCCCTCGGAAGCCGGATCGTTCCGGGCAGCGAGGAGCATCCTTCAGAGATGGGCATCTCCCATGGGACGCTCGCAACCCCCTGCCGCCGCGATCGTCCGATGGTCTCCTCGGCCCCGCCGTCGCCGCTCTGCCCGTGTCGCACAACCTCACCGGCTTCGTCGCGCCAGCCACGGGCGGGAGCCACCGGTACGGTGGCAACGGCGGCTCCGAGCCCCTCGCCATCGGCGGTCACGGACCCACGCGGCGGGCCTCTCGAACGGGGATTGGGGGGACGTTTCGTTGCGCGGTTTACGGTCGACGCGAGTTGAATGCTGCGGATCCGCGGCAGGGCCCTGACACTGTTATCCGGTCGGCGCCGCGTCCTGTTTCAGGTCACCGACGATTGAGGCCCCGAAGCCGTCCTGGACCGGGCAGTCATCGGGTGGATCGAAAGCACGGTGCGTTCATCGAAGGAGCGCTCAAGGTGCCAACGTCAGCGTCCGCGAACCTTTGCCGCGAAGGCAGCGATCCACAAGAAGACAAGCTCGTTCGAGCGGAGGTCAGTGACGGCTCCGGGAAGGAGTGAACTTCAAGCGGGATTGACCTGACCGGTATTTTGGACCGAGCCGATTGAGAGGCTACTGCATGGTCGCGGCCATGGGTAGCCGGAAGGCCAGACCCGGGTAGCTGACAGGCGCGGGCGGCCGATAGCCCAGCGACGAATGCGGTCGGACGCAGTTGTACTTGGTTTGCCACAGACCGATGACGATCTGCGCCTCCTTCAGCGAGTAGAAGATCTCCTGGCGTAGGAACTCGTCGCGCAGCTTGCCGTTGAAGCTCTCACAGTACCCGTTCTCCCACGGCGATCCTGGCGCGATGTACTGGATCTGTGGCCCCGTCTTGGCGACCCACTTGCGCAGTGCCTTCGAGATCATCTCAGGGCCATTATCGCAGCGGATGTGCTCGGGGATGCCGTGCAGGCACATGGCATCGGCCAGCGCCTCGATCACGCCGATGCTGTTGATGCGCCGTGCCACCTTCAGCGCCAGGCACGCCCGGCTATGCTCGTCGATCAGCGTCAGGATGCGTAGGCTTCGGCCGTCGTGGGTCTGAGCCTGCACGAAGTCGAAGCTCCACACATGGTTGCGGTGGAGCGGCCGTAGCCGCACGCATGAGCCGTCGTTCAGCCATAGGCGGCTGCGGGGTCTCTGTCGGCTAGGGACTTTGAGCCCCTCGCGACGCCAGTTGCGCTGAACCCGGTCCTTGCCCACTTGCCAGCCGGCTGCCTGCAGCAGCGCGGTGACGCGGCGGTAGCCGTAGCGCCCGTACTCGGACGCCAGGGCGATGATGGCGCGGGTCAGCTCATCCTCGTCGGCCGGCACGGTGGGCACGTAGCGCTGCGTACCCCGATGCTGGCCGACGATCCGGCAGGCGTGACGCTCCGAGAGGCCGTACTTCTCCCGGATGCCGTCGACCGCCTGCCGGCGTCGCTCGGGGGCTAGATGGGGTATTCGGGGTGCGTCGCGCGGTGGAAGCGGCATGATGGTGCTCTGAACCAACCTC
>NZ_LMML01000004.1:301575-301840 GCF_001422215.1 Methylobacterium sp. Leaf89
TCGGACACAGCTACGGGCGTGTCGGCCTGGAGGCGGGGCCGCTCTCGCCTTGGCTCTGCGCCGGCCTGGTCGAGGCAGGGCTTCCGGCGATCTGCGTTGAGACCCGTCACATGCACGCTGCCCTCTCGGCGCGCATCAACAAGACCGACCGCAATGACGCCATGGGCATCGCCCAGATGATGCGGGTCGGCCTGTTCAAGCTGGTTCACGTCAAGACGCCGGCCAGCCAGCAACGCCGCCTGCTCCTGACCTCGCGCAAGCTCCT
>NZ_LMML01000004.1:301881-302177 GCF_001422215.1 Methylobacterium sp. Leaf89
GCGTGCGCGACCTCGTGCTCGATCTGCCGTTCGTCGCGGCCGTGGTCCTGCCGCTGCTAGAGGCACGCTCCGCGCTGCGGACCCAGCTCGCCAAGCTGCACAAGATGCTGCTGGACCAGGTCCGTACCGATCCGATCTGCCGGCGGCTGATGACCGCGCCTGGCGTCGGGCCGATCGTGGCGTTGACCTACCGCACCTGCGTCGACAATCCGGCTCGGTTCGGGCGCTCGCAATGCGTTGGGGCACATTACGGTCTGACGCCGCGGCTCTACCAGTCCGACGAGACGATGCGGATC
>NZ_LMML01000004.1:302221-302636 GCF_001422215.1 Methylobacterium sp. Leaf89
AACCAGCCCGCGCGGCCGGTGGTCCTCGCTGAAGGTCTGGGGACTGGCGGTGGCCAAGCGGCGGGGCATGCAGAAGGCGCTCGTGGCCGTCGCCCGCAAGCTGGCGATTGTGCTGCACCGCATGTGGCGCGACGAGACGGACTTCCGCTGGTCGGTCGCGACCGCTACGGCGGCCTGAGGCCCGCACACCAGCATAACGTAACACCGAGCTCCTCCGGCGTGGAGGAGGTCCCTGTGGGGACGACGGGAGCGGGTGAGACCGAGGAAACTCGAGCGTCGGTTCTGCCGAGCGCGCGGCTTAGATGGCTCCACTCACTCCCTCTGATCCCATCATGAGGCGGCCCACGTCGACCTCGGAGAGAAGCAAGAGCTCCACAGGACCGTTCACGCGCCGAACCAGGATGCGCACGAAAGG
>NZ_LMML01000004.1:302665-341520 GCF_001422215.1 Methylobacterium sp. Leaf89
GGCGACGTCCGCCAGAACTTGTTTCTCCAAGGACAAGTCGGCTACCAGCCGCCGCAATCGAGCGTTCTCGCGCTCCAGATCCTTCATCTTCTTGGCTTGATCGACCTTCAGGCCGCCGTACTCCTTACGCCAGCGGTAGTAACTCTGCTCGGAGACATCCGCTTCCTTGCATGCGACGGCGATGCTCTTTCCCTGGGCCGTCTGCACCTCGATCTGGCGCAACATCAGCACGACCTGCTCCGCACTTGGCTTCTGTCCTCGCTTCATCCCCAACTCCTCTGGTCCACGCTGATCCTCTCAATCAGCCCGGTCCAAAGCCAGCCGGTCAGGTCATGTCATGCTCGACGAAGCCTTCGATCCGCGCTTCGAGTTCGCCGGGAAAGTCGGCGTGTTCGAGCAGGATGCGGGTCTTGAGCGTCTGGGACCAGCCGTAATGCAACGAGGCGGCGATCCCCACACGGCGGCACAACTCGGCGACGCTGTCCCCGCCGCGCAAGCCTTCCAGCACCACGCGGATCTTCTCCTCGGAGGATAACTGACGACGGGTGGTCCGGTGGATATCCTTGATCACCGCTTCTACCGGCGTCTTGGCTGGTCCGGATGGCTGCTTCATCGTCGCTCCTCAGGGGCTACGATGAACCAGCCCTCCTCCGTTCGTGAAGACCCTCAATCGGTTCCACGGAGGCTGACGTCGAACCGAAGGAATGGAACCCCGGAAGACATGCGCCGCGACCGACTCGGGACCAAGTCGGTACAGAGAAATTCGTCGCGCCGCCGGGAGACAAGAAAAAGGATGGGTCATTGGGCTCCCGCCGTGTCCGACGCAGCGGGTGTGACGGTGACCGGAGTGGGACTTACGGTTCTCCGATCTAGCCCAGGCGGATCAGGGAGATGAGCGATGGACCACTATGTCGGCCTCGATGTCTCGGTGCGCAGCACGAGCATCTGCATCCTGAGCGCGGCCGGTCAGGTCGTGCGCGAGGGCAAGGTGGAGAGCGAGCCGGAAGCCATCGTGGCGTTTCTGGGCGGTCGCGGTCTGGCCTACGGGCGGGTCGGGATCGAGGCCGGTCCGCTCTGCCAGTGGCTCTATGCCGGCTTGGCGAAGGCGGGCCTGCCGGTGGTGTGCATCGAGACGCGTCACGCCAAGGCGGTGCTGAGCGCTCAGGTCAACAAGACCGACCGCAACGACGCGCGCGGCATCGCCCAGATGATGCGGGTCGGCCTCTACAAGCCGGTTCACGTGAAGACCCTGGCCAGCCAGGAGATCCGTGCCCTGCTCGGCGGGCGCCGGGCCTTGCAGGCCAAGCTCATGGACATCGAGAACAGCATCCGGGGGCTGTTGCGCAACTTCGGCCTGAAGGTCGGGACCGTGACCCGCGCCCGCTACGAGGAACGCATCCGCGAACTGACGGACGGCCGAGCCGGGTTGATCGCCGTGATCGAGCCGATGCTGACCGTGCGCCGCGTGGTGCGCGAGCAATACGTGCTCCTACACAAGCGGATGCTGGCGCTGGCTCGCGCGGACGAGCCCTGCCGCCTGCTGATGAGTGCGCCCGGTGTCGGCCCGTTCGTCGCGTTGACTTATCGCGCGGCGGTCGACGAGCCGGCCCGCTTCCGCCAGTCCCGCGCGGTCGGCGCGCACTTCGGACTGGCGCCGCGAACCCACCAGTCGGGCGAGTTGGACCGGCGCGGGCCCATCACCAAGAACGGCGACGAGACCCTACGCGCCGCGCTGTTCGAGGCAGCCCTGGTGCTGCTGCGGCCGGGCTCGAAGCCTTCGCCGCTGAAGGCATGGGGCCTGAAGCTCGCCAAGCGTCGCGGGACGGCCAAGGCCAGGGTCGCGGTGGCACGGCGGCTGGCGGTGATCCTCCACCGGATGTGGGTCGATGGAACGCCGTTCCGCATCGAGGCGGCGATGGCGTAATCGACCTGTCGTAGAAATCCGCCGCGAGGCGGAGCGGTGTCCCTCCAGGGACCGAAGGTCGGTGAGATCGCGGGCGGGTTGAAGGGCCTTCGGGCGACTTCGCGAAAAAGCTTGATCCACCTCCTGTCGGACCCAACCATGAAGCGGCCGGTGTGCCGACTTCGGAGAGAAGCCAGAGACCTGGTGGGACAGTCGAGCTAAGATCGCCCTGAAGGACAGGAGGTCTCCTTGACCCATCCGCTCTACCGAATCTTGCGCCTCCTCGAAGAGCAGGGGCTATGGTTCCGGGTGGACCGGCACCGCGACGACACTGTGATGATCACCGTCACTGTAGTCGGCGAGCGCCTGGGGATCGATGGCTTCGAGGATGGTCACGTCGAGTTCTCGCGCTTCAAAGGCACGGAAGACCTTGAATCCGACGAAGACGCCCTGAACGAATTGATCCGCCAACACGGACGAGAGCAGGTTGGCGATAATCCCTCTTGACCTGAAACACCCAACAGAGAAGCCCGCTAAGTCATTGACCTAGCAGGCTTAAATCTTGGTAGCGAGGGAGGGATTTGAACCCCCGACACAAGGATTATGATTCCTCTGCTCTAACCAGCTGAGCTACCCCGCCAGACCGCGGCCGCCGAAGATCGTGGCCGCGATGAGATCGGCGGTATAGGGAACCCCGCCGTGACGTGTCAACGGGGTCGGACCGGGGAAAATGGCCAGCCCCGCGTGAAGGTCAGAGTCGGGTGCCGAGGATCTCGGCGACCTGGGGGATGTCCTTGTCGCCACGTCCGCAGAGATTGACGACCAGGAGGTGATCCTGGGGCTTCTGCGGGGCCAGCTCCCCGACCTTGGCGAGGGCGTGGGCCGGCTCCAGGGCCGGGATGATGCCTTCCAGCATCGAGCACTGCTTGAAGGCGTCGAGCGCCTCCTGATCCGTCGCCGAGAGGTAGGTGACGCGGCCGGCCTCGTGCAGCCAGGCGTGCTCGGGGCCGATGCCCGGATAGTCGAGGCCGGCCGAGATCGAATGCGCGTCCGCGATCTGGCCGTCGCCGTCCTGGAGCAGGTAGGTGCGGTTGCCGTGCAGCACGCCGGGCTTGCCGCCCGACAGCGAGGCCGCGTGCAGGCCGCTGGAGATGCCGTGTCCCGCCGCCTCTACGCCGTACATCGCGACCTCGGGATCGTCCAGGAAGGGATGGAACAGGCCCATGGCGTTGGACCCGCCGCCGATGCAGGCGACGAGGGAATCCGGCAGGCGGCCCTCCATCTCGAGCATCTGCTGCTTCGTCTCGCGGCCGATGATCGACTGGAAGTCGCGCACCATCGCCGGGTAGGGGTGCGGGCCCGCCACCGTGCCGATGCAGTAGAAGGTGTCGGCGACGTTGGTGACCCAGTCGCGCAGGGCCTCGTTCATCGCGTCCTTGAGGGTCTTGGTGCCGGACTGCACCGGCACCACCTCGGCGCCCAGCATCTTCATGCGGAACACGTTGGGCGCCTGCCGCGCCACGTCGACGGCGCCCATGTAGACCACGCATTTCAGGCCGAAGCGGGCGCAGAGGGTGGCGGTGGCGACGCCGTGCTGGCCGGCGCCGGTCTCGGCGATGATGCGCGGCTTGCCCATGCGGCGGGCCAGCATGATCTGGCCGAGCACGTTGTTCACCTTGTGCGAGCCGGTGTGGTTCAGCTCGTCGCGCTTGAAGAAGATCTTCGCGCCCTGCCCCGGGGCGGCCTGCGCGCGCAGGTGCTCCGTCAGGCGCTCGGCGTAGTAGAGCGGGCTCGGCCGGCCGACATAGTGGGTCAGGTGGCTGTTCATCTCCGCCTGGAAGGCCGGATCGGCCTTCGCGGCCGTGTAGGCGGCCTCCAGGTCGAGGATCAGCGGCATCAGCGTCTCGGCCACGAAGCGTCCGCCGAAGATGCCGAAGCGGCCGCGCTCGTCCGGGCCGTTGCGGAACGAGTTCGGAGGGGGAGCGATGGTCACGGGCATGGTCCTTGTCAGCTCTGCGTTTGTCGATAGGCCTAGACCCGCGCGGGGGGCGGCGACAATGCGGCCAACGCGTCGAATCGCGAAATCCGGGCCTTTGGGCGCGGAAAGCGAGGGGTCCCCGGCCGGGAGCCCCCTGCCCCCTCAGCCCCGGGCCGCCGCGATGAAGGCGGCGATCCGGTCCGGCGACTTCTCGCCCGGCCGGGTCTCGACGCCCGAGGACACGTCGACGGCGCGCGCGCCGGTGCGGGCGAGCGCCGCCGCCACGGTGCCGGGGGTGAGGCCGCCCGAGAGCATGTAATCCGCCGGCAGGACCGCGCCGTCGAGGAGATCCCAGTCGAAGGCATGGCCGTTGCCGCCGGGCAGCAGGGCCTCCGGGGGCGCCTTCGCGTCGAGGAGGATGCGGTCGGCCACCCCCGTATACAGGGGGACCGCGTCGAGATCCGCCGAGGTGGCGACGCCGACGGCCTTCATCACCCGGCGACCGGTCACGGCGCGGATGGCCGCGACGCGCTCCGGCGTCTCGTGCCCGTGGAGCTGGATCCACTCGGGGTCGAGGGCCGCGACGGCGGCCGCCAAAGCAGCGTCGTCCGGGTCGACGAGGAGCACCACCCGCTCGGTCCGGCCCTTCGCGCGCGCCGAGAGGGCACGGCCGGTCTCCAGGTCCACGTGCCGGGGGCTCTTGGGGAAATGCACGAACCCGACGAGATCGGCGCCGGCCTCCAGGGCGGCGTCGAGGGTCGCCGCCGTGCTCAGCCCACAGATCTTGATCGCGATGGTCGCCATGGGTGCCGCGGCTCGGGGCGTGCCGCCGGCCTCAGTGCGGCGCCGGCAGGGCGACGCGGTCGGGGGCGTTGCGGTAGATGCCGTTCGGACCCTCGTTGGTCGGCGCCGGCGCGTAGGTCTTCAGGCGGGCGGTCTCGCTCTCCAGACGGCGGATCTCGCGGCGGCGCGCGGCGCTGGTGCGGCGGGTGCCCGCCTGCCCGAGCCAGGCGCCGCAGCCGCCCAGAAGGACGCCGATCGCCACCGCGATGAACAGCAGCAGGTAGAGCGGCAGCGCCGCGCTGAACACCGGCATGTCGGGCGAGACGGGATCGAAGGACACCCGCACCACGTCGCGGTTGGCCACCGCGAAGGCGACCACCAGGATCGCCACGGGAAGCAGCACCAAGCCCTTGAGGAAGCGGATCATCGAGAGGAACTCCGAGCGTTGGGGACGGGGCGGATCAGGACGCGGCGGCCGCCCCGTCCCCGATACCGGCCTCGTTGAGGCGCAGGCGCATCTCCTTGCCCGTCTTGAACACGGGGATGGCCTTTTCCGAGACGGCAACGGCCGCACCCGTCCGCGGGTTGCGCCCGCGCCGCGCATCGCGGCGCTTCACCGAGAAGGCCCCGAAGCCGCGCAGCTCGACCCGGTCGCCGCGGGCCAGGGCATCCGCGATGGTATCCAGGATCGCGTTCACCAGGGTCTCGACGTCCCGCTGGTAGAGATGCGGGTTCTGCTCGGCGATCTTGAGCACGAGCTCCGACTTGATCATGCGAGGGCCTTCACGAAGTCATGCACGAATGGGGTGGCGCGAACCCTCAGCGGGCGGCGTCCGCGGGCCCGGGCCGCCAGAGGACCAGGAGTCCGCCCTGGGCCAATCCCGCAGTCTCGTCGCCGACCTGGCGCAGACGCGCCGCGACGCCGTCGAGCCCGACGAGGTCGGCCCCGAGGCCGAGGGCGGACCACAGGCGAAAATCGCTCTTGGCCGTCGGCTTCCAGTCCAGCACCGGCAGGTCCTTGGCCACGCCGCGCTCGGATTCGAGCCAGGCGATGGCCTGCCGTTCGCCGCCGAGACCGTCGACGAGCTTCAGGGGCACGCTCTGGCGGCCGCTGAACACCCGGCCGTCGGAGACGGTGGCGAGTTCCTTCTCGGTCATCTTGCGCCGGTCGGCCACGAGCCCCTTGAACCACGCATAGGTGTCGCCGACGACCGCCGCGAGGGCGGCGCGGGCCTCGGGCGAGGTGGGCGTGAAACCCGACGGTTCGGCCTTGAGGGGGGCCGACTTCACGGATTCGACCTTGACCCCGACCTTGTCGAGGAGGCCCGACAGGTCCGGATACTGGAACAGGACGCCGATGGAGCCGACCAGTGCGGTCTCGCGGGCGACGATGTGGTCGGCGGCGATGGCCGCGATGTAGGCACCGGAGGCGGCGGTGCCGTCGACGAAGGCCACCATGGGCTTCTTCTCGGCGAGCGCCCGCAGGTTGCGGTAGAGTTCCTCGGAGCCCGTGGTGGTGCCGCCCGGCGAGGAGATCGACACCACGACGCCCTGAACGGCGCTCGCGTCGCGGACGCGCGCGATCAGCTTGGTGGTGGATTCGCTGCCGGCGATGAAGCCGCCCACCGAGATCCGGGCGATCTGCGGACGGACGCTGCCGAGGCCCAGGGCCTCGCCGCCGCTGCGGACCCGCAGGCCGACCGCGCCGACCGCGACCACGAGACCGCCGATCCCGAGGACGCGCCAGAGGGAGAGCTTGCGGCGCAGGCGCCGGCGATCGATCAGAAGTTCGGCATCCGCGGCCATGCGCTGGTTACGCTCCCTCACGTGCCGGCTCGGCCGGCTGATGTTTCCGGACGCCAGGGTCTGGACGCCGGGTTTCCCGGCGCCGAGGTCCGAACGCTCGGCCGGTACGCGCCGGCCTCCGCCTGCGCGCCGAACCTTGTCCCACACTCCCCGCCGATTTGCATCAAGCCTTTGGCAGCTATCGGCCTTTGGCAGCGATCGGCTTCGACACATCCCGGCCCTGGATGCCTCACGCGTCCTCCGGCGTGAGGCCGCGCCCGATCCGTCACGGGCTCGTGTTCTAGCCTTGCCGGACACGGACCGACAAGGGGCTGGCGGCGGCTCCGCGCGGCTCCGGGGGAACGGGGTCCGCGCACGAAAAAACGCCCGCGCGGGAGGCGATCCCGCGCGGGCGTCGATGGAGTCTGCGAGGATCCCCGGTCCCAAGGGACCGGGGGAGACGCGGGACGGATCAGTCCTGCGACTCGTCCTTGTCGTCGCTGGTGCGGGCCTTCTTGAAGGCCGCGCCCAGGATCTCGCCGAGCGAGGCACCGGAATCGGTCGAACCGAACTGGGCCATCGCCTCCTTCTCTTCGGCCATCTCGAGGGCCTTGATCGAGAGCTGGACCCGGCGCGCCTTGCGGTCGAACTGGATCACGCGGGCGTCGAACTTCTCGCCGGCGGCGAAGCGCTCGGGGCGCTGGTCGCCACGATCGCGGGCGAGCTCGGCCCGGCGGATGAAGGTCGTCAGGTCGGTGTCGACGATCTTCACGTCGACGCCCGAATCCTTCACGTCCACCACTTCGCAGGTCACGATCTGACCCTTCTTGAGGTCGCCGGCTTCCGTGAAGGGGTCGCCGCCGAGCTGCTTCACGCCGAGCGAGATGCGCTCCTTCTCGACGTCGACGTCGAGAACCTGGGCGCGCAGCATGTCGCCCTTCTTGAACTCCTCGATGACCTGCTCGCCGGGACGGTTCCAGTCGAGATCCGACAGGTGGACCATGCCGTCGACATCGCCGTCGAGGCCGATGAACAGGCCGAACTCGGTCTTGTTCTTGACCTCGCCCTCGACCTCGGAGCCCACCGGATGCTGCTCGGCGAAGGCCTCCCAGGGGTTCTGGAGGGTCTGCTTGAGGCCGAGCGAGATGCGGCGCTTGACCGGATCGACCTCGAGGATCTGCACTTCCACTTCCTGCGAGGTGGAGACGATCTTGCCCGGGTGGACGTTCTTCTTCGTCCAGGACATCTCGGAGACGTGGATCAGGCCTTCGATGCCCGGCTCCAGCTCCACGAAGGCGCCGTAGTCGGTGATGTTGGTCACGCGGCCCTTGAGCTTGGCGTCGACCGGGTAGCGCTGGGCGATGCCCTCCCACGGATCGGCCAGCAGCTGCTTGATGCCGAGCGAGATGCGGTGGGTCTCGTGGTTGATCTTGATGATCTTGACCTTGACCGTCTGGCCGATGGTCACGACCTCGGACGGGTGGTTCACGCGGCGCCACGCCATGTCGGTGACGTGGAGCAGGCCGTCGATGCCGCCGAGATCGACGAAGGCGCCGTACTCGGTGATGTTCTTGACGACGCCGTCGATGACCTGGCCTTCCTCGAGGTTGGCCACCAGCTCGGAGCGCTGCTCGGCGCGGCTCTCCTCGAGGACGGTGCGGCGCGACACGACGATGTTGCCGCGGCGGCGATCCATCTTGAGGATCTGGAACGGCTGCGGGGTGCCCAGCAGCGGGGTGACGTCGCGCACGGGGCGGATGTCGACCTGGGAGCGCGGCAGGAACGCCACGGCGCCGTCGAGGTCGACGGTGTAGCCGCCCTTGACCTGGTTGAAGATCGCGCCGGTGACGCGCTCGTTGGCCTCGAAGGCCTTCTCGAGCTTGACCCAGCTCTCCTCGCGGCGCGCCTTGTCGCGCGAGATGACGGCCTCGCCGAGGGCATTCTCGATGCGGTCGACATAGACCTCGACCTCGTCGCCGACGGCGAGTTCGCCTTCGCGGCCGGGGCCGTTGAATTCCTTGAGGGCGACACGGCCTTCCGTCTTGGCGCCGATGTCGATGACGGCCACGTCCTTCTCGATCGCGACGACGCGACCCTTGACGACGGACCCTTCGGTGATCTCGTGTTCGAGGAAGGACTCCTCGAGAAGAGCGGCGAAATCGTCGCGGCTCGGGCTACGCTGCAGGGCGTTACCAGCGGTCATTCTGTCTCCTGACAGGCCTCATCGGGAGGCCGGCATCGGCGGCTCGTGTGACGGGACACCCTCGACGTCGCCACCCGGGGTCACGGACCCGACGGGCTCAACCTCCCGGAGGAGGGCCGACGCATTCTCAAACGATGGTCGAGAGCGATCCTCCAAACGGAGCGTGGCCCGGCGGGACGGCCGAGCCTCGTGGAATCCATTCGGAGAACGCCGGTTGCATAGCGGATTGCCGACCATCCGGCAACTGGCTGCCGGCCCTCCGACCCGGAGCCCGGAAACGAAAAATCCCCGCGGCGGGGCCACGGGGATCGGTCGGCGCGGCGCGTGCGGGGCGCCTCAGTCCTCGTCGTCGTCCTCGGTGCTGCGCATGCCCTTGAGCTTCGCGAACACCGAATCGGCGTTGAGCTTCTCGTCGCGGGCGCTGCGGTGATGCGCGTCGGCCTCGGTGTAGTCCGTGGCCGTCGACACCTCGGTCGGCAGCAGCGTCGCGCCGCCATCCACCGGCATGTTGGCCGGACGGTCCTTGGCCGAGCGCTGAACCTCGAAATCGAGGTCGATCTGGGTGCAGAGGCCGAGGGTCACCGGATCCATCGGCTGCAGGGAGCCGGAATTCCAGTGGGTGCGCTCGCGGATCTGCTGGATCGTCGACTTGGTGGTGCCGACGAGGCGGATGATCTGCGCGTCCTTGAGCTCGGGGTGGTTGCGCAGCAGCCAGAGGATGGCGTTCGGCCGGTCCTGGCGGCGGGAGAGGGGCGTGTAGCGCGGCCCCTTGGTGGTGCGCTTGACCTCGGGCAGCTTCACCTTCGAGACCGCGACCTTGAGCTTGTAGTTGGGGCTCTTCTGCGCCTTCTCGATCTCGTCGCGGGTGAGCTGGCCGGTAGTGATCGGATCGAGGCCCTTGATGCCCGCGGCGACCTCGCCGTCGGCGATCCCCTTTACCTCGAGGGGGTGCAGCTTGCAGAAATCGGCGATCTGCTCGAAGGCCAGCGAGGTGTTCTCCACCAGCCATACGGCGGTGGCCTTCGGCATCAGCGGGCCTTGCGACATCGGGCTACTCCAACTGGTTCGTGCGGGACGGGTCCGGGGCGCCGCCGACAGGGCGTCGCTCGCTCCGGCCTCGACTGGCCGGCAGCATCCCGTCTCAACGCTGCAATAGGGAAGCGCCGTCTATACAGGTTCCGATGGGGTCAGCGCAATTGCGATCCGCTGGTCCCGGACATCCGGGACGCGCGCGTCAGGTGAAGAGGCTCGACACGCTGGATTCCGTCGCCGTCCGGCCGATGGCCTCGCCCAGGAGCGGCGCGATGGTGGCGACCCGGATGTTGCGGGCGAGCTTGACCGCCTGGGTCGGCTGGATCGAGTCGGTGATGACGAGCTCCTTCATCCGCGAGGCGGCGATGCGCGAGACCGCGCCGCCCGAGAGCACCCCGTGCGTGATGTAGGCGGAGACGTCCTTGGCGCCGGCATTCAGGAGGGCCTCGGCGGCGTTCACCAGGGTGCCGCCGGAATCCACGATGTCGTCGACGAGGATGCAGGAGCGTCCCTCGACCTCGCCGATGATGTTCATCACCTCGGACTCGCCCGGACGCTCGCGGCGCTTGTCGACGATGGCCAGGGTCGCGTCGATGCGCTTGGCGATGGCACGGGCGCGGACGACGCCGCCGACATCCGGCGACACCACCATCCAGTCTCGGGGGTCGAGGCGCTCCTTGATGTCGCGCACCATCACGGGGGCGGCGAACAGGTTGTCGGTGGGGATGTCGAAGAAGCCCTGGATCTGCCCGGCATGGAGATCGAGGGTCATCACGCGGTCGGCCCCGGCCTCGGTGATGAGGTTGGCCACGAGCTTGGCGGAGATCGGGGTGCGGCCCGAGGTGCGCCGGTCCTGGCGGGCATAGCCGAAATACGGGATCACGGCGGTGATGCGCCGCGCCGAGGAGCGGCGCGCGGCGTCGATCATGATGAGCAGTTCCATCAGGTGATCGTTGGCCGGGAACGAGGTCGACTGGACGATGAACACGTCCTCGCCGCGCACGTTCTCCTGGAGTTCGACGAAGATCTCCATGTCGGCGAAGCGCCGCACCATGCACTTGGCCAAGGGCAATTCGAGGTAGGCCGCGATGGCCTCGGCCAGGGGGCGGCTCGCGTTGCCGGCGATGATCTTGATCGAGGACTTCATGCCGGGGTCTTCATCTCGCGATCCTGGAGGGCCGAGCCCGTGCCGAGGTTGAGGCCGTCGTTGCGGCGCTGCATAACAGCCGCAACCCCGGCGTCACAATGCCTTCACGTCCGTTCCGAAGTTAGGTTTCGCACATCAGGGCTCGAGCAGCCGGTGCAGATGCACGATGAAGTAGCGCGTCTGGGCGCTGTCAACCGTCGACTGTGCCTTGGCCTTCCAGGCGGTCTGGGCCGAGGCGTAGTCCGGAAAGATTCCGACGATGTCGAGATCCTTGACGTCGCGGAAATTCACGCCGTCGAGACTCTCCAATTCGCCCCCGAAGACGAGATGCAGTCTCTGTGCGCTGTCGATCGTCGTCGTCATTCCCGCATCTCCTTCCGCCCGGATCCGGCGCCATCCCGGAAGGCACGAGGCGTGCCGCCGGTGCGGTCGCAAACGCCGCCGGGTTCGTCAACCCGATCCGCGTGCCGCGCAACACGCAGGCCCCCTCCCCGCCGGCCACGGTGCACAGGCGTTGCCGCCCGGCAACCGGTCCTCAGAGGTCGAACAGGCTTCCCTGCCGGGCCAGGGGCGCCGGGACGTCCGCCGGCGGCGCCGTCCCGGCAGCCGTCGTCGGGGCGGTCTTGGTTGCCTCCTTGGTCGCGGCGGTCTTGGTTGGGGCGGTCTTGGTCGGGGCGCTCTTCTTCCGCGCGGCCTTCGGGGGATCCGCCGCGGCGGGGGCCGCGGCGTCGCGCGGCGCGACCTCGACGAAACCGTCTGTGAATTCCAGGGTCATGTGCGGCGCGGCCTGCGCCGCCGCGCGGATCGCCCGCCCGTCGGCATCGCGCACCAGGGCGTAGCCGCGGGCCAGGACGGCCCGGTAGCCGAGCGAGCCGAGGAGGCCGGAGAGGCCTGCCAGGCGGTCGGCGCGGCGCTCCGTCGAGCGGATCCCGGCCCGGACCAGCCGCGCCTGCAGGGCGTCGAGGCGATCGCGGCTGCGGACCTGCTCCGCCCGCGCGCGGCTCACCGTTCCCGCCCGGGCGATGACGAGGCGGCGACCGAGATAGGACAGCCCCTCCCCCTTGCGCGCCATGTCGTGGCGCAGGGCCGCGCCGGGACGGTCGCCGATGCGGGCGACGCGTCCCCGCGCCTGGGCGAGGGCCAGGGTGGGCGGATGCCGGGCGAAGCGCTCGACGAGGTGCGAGACGCGCAGCCGGAACACCCGGGCGTTGCCAGCCAGCGCCGGGCCGAGCCGCGCTTCGGCGAGGTCGAGGCGCTGGCGCTTGGCCGCCAGGAAGGCGTCGACGTCCGGCATCGCCCGCACCAGGGCGCGCAGGTCGCTGCGCTCCCGGTCGAGGCGACGCTGGACCGCCTCACGCTGGCGCCGTCCGAGATCGACCACTGCGGCGACGAGGTCGGCCCGCACCGGAACCGCCATCTCGGCGGCCCCCGTCGGGGTCGGAGCCCGGCGGTCGGAGACGAAGTCGATCAGGGTGGTGTCGGTCTCATGGCCCACCGCGGAGATCAGCGGGATCGTCGAGTCCGCGGCCGCCCGCACCACGCATTCCTCGTTGAAGGCCCAGAGATCTTCGATCGAGCCGCCACCCCGCGCCACGATGAGGACGTCGGGCCGGGGAATCGCGCCGCCGGGCGCCAGCGCATTGAAGCCCCGGATCGCCCCCGCGATCTCCTCGGCCGCCCCCTCCCCCTGAACCCGCACGGGCCAGACCAGGACCGGCCGGGCGAAGCGGTCCGCGAGCCGGTGCAGGATGTCGCGGATGACGGCGCCGGTGGGCGAGGTCACCACGCCGACCACGCGCGGCAGGTACGGGATCGGCCGCTTGCGCTCGGGCGCGAACAGGCCCTCGGCGGCGAGCACGCGCTTGCGCTCGTCCAACAGCGCCATCCAGGCCCCGACGCCGGCGGGTTCCAGGGTCTCGATGACGATCTGGTACGAGGATTTGCCCGGGAAGGTCGTGATCCGCCCGGTGGCAACCACTTCGAGCCCTTCCTGAGGCCGCTGGCGCAGGCGGTTAAAGGTGCCCTTCCAGACCACCGCGTCGATCCGGGCGCTGCCGTCCTTGAGCGAGAAGTAGGCGTGGCCGGAGCTGTGCTGGCCGCGAAAGCCCGAGATCTCCCCGCGCAGGCGGACGTGACCGAAGGCATCCTCCAGCGTCCGTTTCAGCGCGGAGGCAAGGTCTCCGACGGACCATTCCGGCACGTTGGAGACGGGTCCGGATCCGGAGGCGGCTTTGGCGGGCGGAGGAGGAACGGCCATGGCGGCGGACGCTAGGGCCGGCGTCGCCTCAGGTAAAGGGATCGGCCGCGCCGCTCCAAGTCACACCCGGCGCATCACATCAGGATGGAGAGGATGACCAGCACGGATGCCACGGGCACGGCGCAGATCGCCAGGGCCATGCGCCAGATCGGCAGATTGTCGAGGTTGCCGTTGTCGTTGCAGGCGCGCACGGGAACGCGTCCGTGCGTGACGTAATGCGCGAGGCTGACACTCCGGGAAGGAGTCGGCGCCACCAAAAACGGAACGGATTTGCGACAGCCTGGCATAATCCTCACAACGTCGTCCGAAGCGGTTCGTTCCATGCGGAAAGTCCGAGAACACACGGAGGCCGAACCTGGTTCGCGGACCGCTTCCCGTGCACAGCGCGAGTGTCGACGGCGAATCGGACTTTTCAACGAACGGCTTTTGGGGAACATCACCCCTCATGAACATCCTCCTCATCGGTTCGGGCGGGCGCGAGCACGCCCTCGCCTTCGCCCTCGCCAAGAGCCCCCTCTGCACCCGCCTGTTCACCGCACCGGGCAATCCCGGCACGGCCGCCTTCGGCGAGAACCGCCCGGAGCTCGACGTGTCCGACCATGCCGCCGTGCGGGCCTTCTGTTCGGGCGAACGCATCGGCCTCGTGGTGGTCGGGCCCGAGGCCCCCCTGGTGGCGGGCCTCGTCGACGACCTGCAGGCTGCGGGCGTCCGGGTGTTCGGCCCGACGAAGGCCGCCGCCCAGCTCGAGGGCTCCAAGGGCTTCACCAAGGACCTGTGCGCCGCAGTCGGCATCCCCACCGCCGCCTTCGCGCGCTTCCAAACTCTCGAGCCGGCCCTGGCCTACCTCGCCGCGCAGGGCGCCCCCATCGTGGTGAAGGCCGACGGTCTGGCTGCCGGCAAGGGTGTGGTCGTGGCCGAGACCCGCGAGCAGGCGGAGAACGCCGTGCGGGCTCTGTTCGAGGAGCCCGGCGCCGAGATCGTCATCGAGGAATGCCTGTTCGGCGAGGAGGCGAGCTTCTTCGCCCTGTGCGACGGCACCCGCGCGGTCCCGGTGGGCACGGCCCAGGACCACAAGCGTGTCTTCGACGGCGACCGCGGTCCCAATACGGGCGGCATGGGCGCCTACTCGCCCGCAACCATCCTGACCCCGGCCCTGGAGCGGGAGGTGATGGAGACCATCATCGCTCCGACTCTCGACGGCATGCGTGCGCGGGGCATCCCCTTCACCGGCATCCTCTATGCCGGGCTGATGCTCACTGCCGACGGGCCGAAGCTGATCGAGTACAACACCCGCTTCGGCGACCCGGAGGCCCAGGTGCTGATGCCGCGCCTCGCCTCCGATCTCGTACCGGCGTTGCTGGCTGCCTGCGAGGGCGACGTGTCCGGGATTAGCCTTGAATTCGACGAGCGGCGCGCCGCGCTCACGGTGGTCATGGCGGCGGCCGGCTATCCCGGAGCGGTTCTGCGCGGCTCGGAGATCCGCGGGATCGAGGCCGCGGGCGTGAGCGACGAGGTCCTGGTGTTCCAGGCCGGCACCCGCGCCGAGGGCGAGCGCCTGCTCGCCGACGGGGGCCGGGTGCTCGCCGTCACGGCCCTGGGCGAGAGCATGATGGAGGCCCAGGCACGCGCCTACGCGGCGGTGGCCCGGATCGACTGGCCAGAGGGCTTCTGCCGGCGCGATATCGGCCGCCGCGCCGTCGCCCGCGAGGTCGCGGGCGGCGGGATCTGAGGTTCGGCGGTCAGCGCCGCTTGTTGCCGCGGGGGCCGGTGGGCACCACCGTGTTGCCCCGGTTCTCGGCCCGCAGGATGCGCCAGCGCGCCACCCGTTCCGGGTCGAGGCGTCCCTCGGCCACCGCGTCCTGCACGGCGCAGCCGGGCTCGTGGGCATGGGTGCAGTCGCGGAAGCGGCACGCGGGAGCCAGCTCGGTGATCTCGGCGAACAGGGTGTCGATCCCCTCGGCCGCATCTCCGAGCTGGAGCGAGCGGATCCCGGGCGTGTCGATCACCCAGCCGCCGCCCGCGATGGCATGGAGCGAGCGGCTCGTCGTGGTGTGCCGGCCCTTCGCATCATGCTCCCGAATGCCCCCCGTCGCCTGCGGCGCCGCGTGGCCCGGGCCCGCCAGGGTGTTCACGAGGGTCGACTTGCCGACCCCCGAAGAGCCGACCACCGCCACGGTGCGGCCGGGGCCGCACCAGGGGCCGAGCCGCGCCGCTGCTCCAGATTCGCGGGGGTTCACCAGCACCACGGCGAGATCGCGCTGCAGGGCCTCGGCTTCGCGGCGATAGCGCTCCGCATCCTCGCAGACATCCGCCTTGGTCAGGACGATGACCGGCTCGGCGCCACCCTGGTTGGCGAGGGCAAGGTAGCGCTCCAGCCGCGTCGGATTGAAGTCCGCATTGCAGGACGTGACGATGAAGAGCGCGTCGACATTGGCCGCCGCGAGCTGCGGCGTGGCGCTGCCTTCCCGCCGCCGCTCCAGCACGGTGCGACGGTCCAGGCGTCGGCGCAGCATCTGCGTGCCGGCCTCGACGAGGACCCAGTCCCCGACCGCGTAGTCGCCGGTGTTGGTGTGGGCCGGCAGCATGAGTTTGAGCCGCCCCGCCTCCGCGAGGGCGCCCATGCGGGCGCGGTGCACGGTGGCGACGCGCTGGGGCACGAGGGCCGCCTCGTCGGGCCGGCGCTGGTCCGCGAAGAAGGCGGACCAGCCGAGTTCGGCCAGGGTGTGGGCGACCGTCACGACGCGCGACCCAGCCGCGCGCCGAAGGCTTGCGACCCGCTCAAGCGGCGAGCCGCGCCAGCGCCTCCGTGATCTTCTCCAGGCGGGCGGTTTCTGCATCCCGACGCTCGCGCTGCTCGTCCACCACCTCGTCGGGGGCGCGGGCGAGGAAGTCGGCATTGCCGAGCTTGCCCTCGATCTTGGCGATCTCGGCGCCGGCCTTCGCCGCCTCTTTCTTCAGGCGGGCGACCTCTGCGGCCAGGTCCACGATGCCCTCCAGCGGCAGGGCCGCCACCGAGCCGCGCACCAAGAGCTGCACCGAGTTCTTCGGCGCGACCGCCTCGAAGCGGATCTCGGAGAGCCGCGCCAACCGCGCCAGGGTGTCGCCCCAGCGGGTCGCCCGGGCCTGCAGATCCGCATCGACGCCGACCACCACGAGGGGGATCTGCGCCGCTGCCGGCACGCTGGTCTCGGAGCGGGCCGAGCGAATTTCCGAGACGAGGTCGACGAGCCAGCCGATCTCGGCCTCCGAGGCCGAGTCGTTAAGGGCGGCCAGATCCGGCCAGGGCGCAAGGGCGAGCAGGCCCCGCTCCGGCAGGTCTGCGCCCTTGATCGCCCAGAGCTCTTCCGTGAGGAAGGGCATGAAGGGGTGCAGCAGCTTGGCGATCTGGTCGATCAGGAAGGCCACGGTGGCCTGCGTCTCGGCCTTTGCGGCGGCCTCGACGCCCTCCCCCTGGAGCACGGGCTTGGCCAGTTCCAGGTACCAGTCGCAGAAGATATTCCAGACGAAGCGGTAGGCCGCGGCGGCCGCGTCGTTGAAGCGGTAGGCCTCGAGCGCTACCGTGACCTCGGCGACCGCCCGGGCGGCCTCGCCGAGCGCCCAGCGGTTCAGGGTCTCGCCGGCGTTTTCCGGCCGGTAGTCGGCTCGCAGGGCGCAGCCGTTCATCTCGGCGAAGCGGGAAGCGTTCCAGAGCTTCGTCGCGAAGTTGCGGTAGCCCTCGACCCGGTTCACCGCGAGCTTGATGTCGCGCCCCTGGGCCGCCATCGCCGCAAGGGTGAAGCGCAGGGCGTCGGCCCCGTACTGGTCGATGAGTCCGAGCGGGTCGACGACGTTGCCCTTCGACTTCGACATCTTGGCGCCGGAGGCGTCGCGCACCAGCGTGTGCAGGTAGACGGTGGAGAACGGCACCCGGTCGGTGACGTGGAGGCCGAGCATCATCATCCGGGCGACCCAGAAGAAGATGATGTCCTTGCCGGTGACCAGCGTGTCGGTCGGATAGTAGCGCGAGAGCTCCGGCGTCTCGTCCGGCCAGCCCAGCGTCGAGAACGGCCACAGGGCGGAGGAGAACCAGGTGTCGAGGACGTCCTCGTCCCGACGCAGGGGCACCGGCGCCCCGCGCTTCGCATCGGCCTGGGTTTGCGCCTCCGCCTCGCTCATCGCCACGTAGATGCCGCCCGCCTCGTCGTACCAGACCGGGATCTGATGGCCCCACCAGAGCTGGCGCGAGATGCACCAGGGCTCGATGTTCTCGAGCCACTGGAAGAAGGTCCGCTCGTAATTCTCGGGCACGAAACGGGTTTTTCCATCACTCACCGCCTGCAGGGCGCGCTCGGCCAGGGGCTTCACGTTCACGTACCACTGGTCCGTGAGGTAGGGCTCGATGACGACGTTCGAGCGGTCGCCGTGCGGGACCGCGTGGGTGTTCGGTTCGGTAAGACGCAGGCGCTCGCGCGCCTCCATCAAGGCGACGACCCGCTTGCGCGCCTCGAATCGGTCGAGGCCGTGCAGGGCCAGGGCCTCCGGTTCGGGATCCGAACCGCTTAGGAAAGCCGCATTGCCGTCGAGGCTTATGCGGGCTTCCGGATCCAGAATGTTAATCGGCGTGCAGCCGGCGCGACGGCCGACCTCGAAGTCGTTGAAGTCGTGGGCGGGCGTGATCTTGACGGCACCCGTGCCCTTCTCCGGGTCGGAATAGCTGTCCGCGACGATCGGGATCAGGCGCCCGACCAGGGGCAGGCGCACGCGCCTGCCGACCAGATGGGTGTAGCGCTCGTCCTCCGGATGGACCGCCACCGCGGTGTCGCCCAGCATGGTCTCGGGCCGGGTCGTGGCGACCGTGATGATCTCGCCGGTCTCGGTGCCGCCTGCGTCGACGACCGGGTAGTCGAAGTGCCAGAGATGGCCCTTCACCTCCACCTGCAGGACCTCGAGGTCCGAGATCGCGGTCTGGAACTTCGGATCCCAGTTCACCAGGCGCTTGTCGCGGTAGATCAGGCCCTGGGCGTGGAGGTCGACGAAGGTCCGGGTGACGGCACGGACCATCTGGTCGTCCGGCGCCCCCGAGACGCCCATGGTGAAGCGCTCCCGCGACCAGTCGCAGGAAGCGCCCAGGCGCTTCAATTGGTTGACGATCGCACCGCCCGATTCCGCCTTCCAGGTCCAGACCTTCTCGACGAAGGCCGCGCGGCCGATCTCCCGCCGGCCCGGCTCGTTCGCCTCGGCGAGGCGGCGCTCCACCACCATCTGGGTGGCGATGCCGGCATGGTCGGTGCCCGGCTGCCAGAGCACGTCGCGGCCGCGCATCCGCTCGAAGCGGCAGAGGATGTCCTGCAGCGTGTTGTTGAGGGCGTGCCCCATATGGAGGCTGCCGGTCACGTTCGGCGGCGGGATCACCATGGTGAAGGGCTTCGCCCCGGCCCGTTCGGGGCGCCCGGCCTTGAAGGCTTCGCCCGATTCCCAGGTGGCGGCGATGCGCGCCTCGACGGCGGCGGGATCGAAGGTCTTGTCCATCATGGGCGGGGTCGGGTCACTGATCGGGGAAAGCGGAGGTTGGTCCGCTTTCAACCCGTCGGGCCCCCTGCGTCAACACGCGAGCCCCGCGATTCGGCTCTGCGACCGCGTTCGGGCCTCAGCGGCCCCGAGCCACCCGCTCGATCTCGGCGCGCACCAGACGCTCGACCATGCCGGGCAAGTTCTCGTCGAGCCAGCCCTTCAGCATGGGCCGGAGCATATCCTGCACGAGGTCCTCCAGGGTGCGGGCCTGGCTGCTCATCACCGTGTTCGAGAGCATGTGGAAGGCCTGGGCGACGCTCGCATCCGTGACGGCCGAGGTCAGGCGCTCGGTGGGTGTCGGCTCCGGCTCGCGCATCGCGGACTGGGGAGCCGGACGCGGCGGCTCGATGGGGGCAGCGGCACGGAGAGGCGGCAGCGGCTCCAGCTCCGGCTCGTCATCGTCGAAGGAGATCGCATCGAAGTCGATCTGCCCGTCCTCGATCGGCTCCTTGCGGAACGCGATCTCGGGCTCGTCGAGGGAGATGGGCTTGCGGACGGGCTGGGCGACCTCGGCGAGGTCCAGGACATCGTCGTTCTCGGGCTGCAGGGCGGATGCCCGCGGCGGGACCACCTCGGCCTTGGCGATCTGATCGTCGGCGATGATGCGCCGGATCGACGCCAGGATCTCCTCCATGGAGGGTTCCTGCGCCTTGTCCGACACCTTGGGGCTCGCTGCACTCATCCGGACGATGCTCGGGATCTGGGGGAAACGGTTGCGACGTGCGGCGAGTATTTCATGCTCCCGCCCCGACACAAGCGCCGGCCGCTGCACGGCACGGGATAAGCGCGCGCCGCCGTGAGACTCTGAGGTACGGCTGCGCCGGCCGGGGCGGCACAGCGCGAATTGCGGCGACCGCGTGGTCGCCGAACCTCAGCGTCCGTCGGGTGTGCGCACGCCGTACCAGAGGTCCTTGACCTGATCGAAGTGTTCCTTCGGGCTGTAGACCGCCACCGGCAGCGCCGTGAAGCGCACCGTCAGGCGGCCGATCGCCTGGACGACCCCGTAGGAGAAGATCACCCGGTTGCGCTGGGCGACGATCAGGTTCGTGCGGGCGTTCAGCAACTCCTGCTGCGCGTTCAGCACGTCGAGGGTGGTGCGCTGGCCCACGCGGGCCTCCTCGCGCACGCCGTTCAGAGCCACCTCGTTGGCCTGCACCTGCGCCTGCGAGGCGATGACCTGGGCCTTGGAGGCCTCGAGCTGGCCCCAGGCCGTCACGATGGCCGAGCGGACCTGATCGCGGGTGTCCTCGGCATCGAGCCGGCGCTGGCCGACCGTCTCCTTGGCCTGGCGGATCTGCGAGTAGGTCTGGCCGCCCTCGTAGAGGGGGATCGACAGGCGCCCGACGATCGAGGCGCTGACCGCGTTGTCGCCCGGGAACTGGCTGTCGTAGCGCTGCTGGACCGAGCCCTGCAGGCCGGCGGTCGGGTACAGCGCGCCTTCCAGGACCTTCACCTGGGCCTCGGCCACATCGACGAGGTGGAGGGACGACAGAATCTGCGGGTGCTCCTTGAGGCCGATATTGATCGCGGCATCGAGGCTGGCGGGAACGTAGCGGTCGAGGGGGCGGCCGGGGGCAAGCTGGCGCGGCTCCACGCCGATGTAGCGGCGGTAGGTGCCGATGCTGGCGCGCAGGGTCGCCTCGGCGCCGCTGACGTCGGAGCGCGCGCCGGCGAGACGGGCCTCGGCCTGGGCGACGTCGGTGCGGGTCACCTCACCGACGTTGAAGCGGTCGCGAGTTTGGCGAAGCTGCTCCTCGAGCACCTCGACGTTGTTCCGGCGCAGCTCCAGGTTCGCCGTGTCGCTGAGGACCGACATGTAGGACTGGGCGGCGTTGAACAGCGTGTTCATCTCGGTGGCACGCAGCGCCTCCCGGACGCGGAGCACGTCCGATTCCGCCTGACGGGTCTGGTTGTCGGTGCGAAAGCCGTTGAACAGGGTCTGATTGACGGTGAGGCCCGCACCCCCTGGCCTCGTGACCTGGTTGAGACGAACCCTCGAGACTTGGCCGTCCGTCTGTGCGAGGCCGATATCGGCATCGAGGCTGACGGTGGGCCGATAACCGGATTTGGCTTGCGCGACGTTCTCGTCGGTGGCGCGCACGCCGGCGCGGCCGGAATTCAAAGTCGGATTGGCGGCGTACGCCCGCGAGAGTGCGCTCTCCAGCGTCTCGGCACCGGCCGGGCTCGCCAGGGCGACCGCCAATACGGCGAGGCCGGCCGGCCGAAGCCTCGTGCGCATCGCAGGTTTCGAATCTCTCACGCTCATCAGCCCTTGCGGTTTCTCGATGAACCGGACGGCCTCGCAGAAGGCCGCCGCGCCTGGGCGCGATACCGGGTTGCCCGCCTCGATGCGGAGACTACCCGACCTTGACCGGCAGAGCACCGGCCGCTTGCTGTGCATTGCGTGAATCCGTCAGGGGTGCCGCAAAAAAGCGACACTCCTTTCGGGTTACCTCCGAGGCATGCGGTGCGCGAAACCGGTCTCCGTTCCACGGTATCGATGGCGACGAAGCGGTCCTTTTGGCAGCTCTGCGGAGGTCAGAACGCGAAATCGACCGCGTCCGCGAAGGCGCCCAGGGCCGGGAGCGCGGCATCGAAGAGGGGGCGCGCGCCGAAGGCGTCGCCGGCCCGCACGAACAGGGTCGCTTTCGCGGCCCGGTCCCGGCCCATCACGCAGACGAGGCGACCGCCGTTCTTCAACTGGTCCAGAAGGGGCTGCGGACGCGTCTCCACGCGGCCGTTCACCAGGATCGCATCGTACGGTGCACTCTGCGGGACGCCGGCCTCGAGCGGTCCTTCGACGACCGTGACGCGGTCGAGGCCGGTCAGGCGTTCGCGGGCGCCCGTCGCGAGATCGGCATCGGACTCGAGGGCCACGACGTCGGCACCGAGCTGCGCGAGGATCGCGGCGCCGTAGCCGTAGCCCGTGGCGGCATCGAGGGCGGTGTCGCCCGGCTGGATCGCCAGGGCCTGGATCATGCGGGCGAGCAGCATCGGTGCCGGCATCGCGCGGCCCGTCCGGCCGAGCCGCAGGGTCTGGTCGATATAGGCGAAGTCCTCGCGGCCCGGCGGCACGAAACGCTCGCGGGCGACCTCTCCGAAGGCGTCGAGGACCGGGACGTCGTTCACGTCGAAGGTCCGCAACTGACAATCGACCATGAGGCGTCGTGCCTGCGCGTAATCGAGCATGGATGCCGTCTTCCCTCGACCCTGGGCCGGCGCCGGGCGCCGCTCTGTCCTTCCGGGCGGCCGGGCGGCCACGCCGAAGCTTGCGGGTTGTCGTGGATCGATGGCGAAAACGCAAGGTTCCCGGAGGTGCCCCGCTGACACGCAGGAGCGGATCTTCCGGGCCTCGGCCGCGGCGATCGTTTCTGTCCACCCGGGCCGCCGAACACTTGGCGCCGGTACCGGCGGGATCTCGTTCGTCGAATGGGACGCCGGCCGCGCCGGCAATAGAAAAGTTGGAGGCCTCGGAGGGAATCGAACCCCCGTACAAGGATTTGCAGTCCTCTGCGTAACCACTCCGCCACGAGGCCTCTGTCGCACCGCCCCGAGGGGCTCGTCCGGCGACCCCCGTCCGGGCGGCCGGCTCGGGGAGAGCGGTCTCTAGCAGAGCCCCCCGCGTGAGGGCAACGGCCTTTGAACGATCTCTGCAAATTAGGCTGCACGGACGGATGCGTCCCCCCTTCGCGCGCCTCGGTGGGGCCATCTTCGGTCCTGCGCCTCGATCCCCCGCCTCCGGTTCCACGCGGCTCCAGTCCGGGTCGCGAGGATTTCCGGCAACGCCCCGGGCGCCGGTCAAAAAATGTGACGGAATCGTCAAATCACCGGTCCAGACACTCTTGCGTCCCGGCGAAGCGCTGTGTAGACCCCCGATCGCGGTCCCCGATAGCTCAGTTGGTAGAGCAAGCGACTGTTAATCGCTTTGTCGCAGGTTCGAGTCCTGCTCGGGGAGCCAATCTTTCTTCAAGACTTGGCTGTACTCTTGATGAGTCAGCTAGAGCGGTTGAGCCGATCCTGGGATCTGCCCCGCATCCTCGCAGCCGCTGGTTCGACGCCTTCGTCGAGTACGCCACACGGCGATGTTCTCGGTAAAGCCTGCTCTCTTCCGGCGTCGTGCCTCTCGCACTTGTCCGCGAACGACGAACCCCACCGGCCTCGGAGGCCGACGGGGTTCGTCTCGGGGGGGGCGGCGTCGATCAGGTCAGTGGGCCGGGGATCGCGCTCTCGGCCTCCGCCAGCAGGCGCGTCTCGTGCTTGCGCACGAACAGCCAGAGGGCAAGGCCGCCGAAGATCACCACGGCCAGCAGGGCGAGGCCCACGGGCCCGGCGACATGCTCGATCGAGCGGCCGCAGTAATACGAGCCGAGGCCCATGATCGTTGCCCAGGCGATGCCGCCGAGGCCGTTGAAGATCAGGAAGCGGCGGGCATCGAGCTTGTTCACGCCCGCGAGGACGGCTGCATAGGCGCGCAGCATCGCGGTGAAGCGGCCGAAGAAGACGATCTTCCCGCCATGCTCGCGAAAGAGATACTGCCCGAGCTTGAGGCGGCCGTGATCCAGGGCGATCAGGTGGCCATAGCGCAGCAGGAGCGGCATGCCCCAGCGGCGGCCGACCCAGTAGCCGAGATTGTCGCCCAGGATCGCGGCCGCCGCGGCCGCCAGGATGATCAGGCCGATGTTCAACTGGCCGGTGCTGCCGGCATAGACCGCCGACGAAATCAGGATCGTCTCGCCCGGCAGCGGTACGCCCGCGCTCTCCAGGGCGATGACGACGAAGATCGCGATATAACCGTAGCTGGCGATCAGGTCGGCGATGGGCAGGTTCGTGAGGAAGGACATGGGCATTCCCGTTCGGCAATCCCGCGACACAGAGCGGGCGAACATGGCGGGAACGGGGCTCGGCTGTGGCTGAGCCGTGCCTGAAGATTGGGTCACCGCTATCCTGCGGTGCCCGCAACGCCCTGCCCCCGGACCATTGCCGGAGGCGGAGCGCTACTCTGTTGGGGGATCAGCTGAAGGAGCCGAAGCCCGCGAAACAGTCGCTTTCGAAGCTCGGGGCGGTCGGCGTATCGGGCGCAGGCACCGGAGCGTCGTCGCCCGGATGCTCTGGACTTGGCAATGGGGACGGATAGATCTCGTGAGAGACGGTTGCGAGCGGCGAGGCAGAGCGATCGTGCTGCACGTCTAGGGTCATCCAGGCTCCTCAAGTGGCGTGCCAGTCCAACGGCACAGCTTGGGGTACCGGAAGCGGACCGGCCCGTTAACCCTCCCGGGGGTTCGGCGAGAACAGGTCTGGCATGCGGCGACCGGGAGCCATGTCGCCCCACGGTCATCGCTCCGTCGTTGGGATGTCGCCTGGGCGCGGAGGTCTCGGAGCCTCCGTCTCTAGCTCGTCAGGCGATCTTGCGTGGACGATGGTCCGGGTCGACGCCGCCCTCGGGGTCGGCGTCACGGGGGACGTCGGTCTTCCGGCGCTTGTGGCTATATCTGCTCCGTCGGGGTGGAATGCGCGCGGACGCGGAGAACCGCCCACGACCCGTTGCGACAACCGGAGCCGACCCGGCGCTGTGGCCGGCTGACGGGGTGTGCAGGTTCGTCGCGCCCGGAGCCGTCCCCTTCGCGGCTCCGCACGAAAAAGGCCGGGGGATCGCGCCCCCGGCCCCGATCGGCGACGACGCTCGGCGGAGCCTACGGCTGCTCGTTGCCGGCGTAGTTGATCGAGCCGTCGGCGCCCTTCTTCCACATGTACATCACGTAGTCCGGGCGGGTGATGTCGCCCTTCTTGTCGTAGGCGATGTCGCCGATCACCGTGTTGAAGGGCTTGCCCTCGTGCATGTAGGCGGCGACCTTCTGGCCGTCGGTGGACTTCGTCGCCTTCATCGCGTCGGCGAGGATCTGCATGGCGGCGTAGGAGTAGAGGGTGTAGCCCTCGGGGTCGAAGTTCATCGCCTTGAAGGCGTCGACGGTGGCCTTCGACTTCGGGTTCTTGCGGGCATCCGGCGAGAAGGTCATCAGGGTGCCGTCGGAGCCCGGGCCTGCCACCTGGGCGAATTCGCGGTCGGCGATGCCGTCGCCGCCCATCAGCGGCGCCTGCAGGCTCTGGTCGCGCATCTGGCGGATCAGCAAGCCGGCCTCGGTGTAGAGACCGCCGAAATAGACCACGTCGACATTGGCCTGCTTCAGCTTCGAGACCAGGGCCGAAAAGTCCTTCTCGCCCGGGTTGATGCCCTCGTACAGCACGTTGGTGCCGCCCTTGGCCTTCAGGGCCTTCAGGGTCTCGTCGGCCAAGCCCTTGCCGTAGGGGGTCTTGTCGTGGACGAAGGCGATCTTCTTGCCCTTGAACTTCTCGGCGAGATACGCCCCCGCCACCGCGCCCTGCTGGTCATCGCGGCCGCAGGTGCGGAAGGTGTTCCAGTTGCCGCGCTCGGTATACTTGATCGCCGTGGAGGCCGGGCTGACCTCGACGATGCCGGCTTCCTGCAGCACGTCCGAGACCGGGATCGAGACGCCCGAGTTGAAGGCGCCGACCACGGCCTTCACGCCCTCGGAGGCGAACTTGTTGGCCACCGAGACGCCCTGCTTCGGATCGGAGGCGTCGTCGCCGACCGTCATCACCAGCTTCTCGCCGTTGACGCCGCCGGCCTTGTTGATGTCGGCGATGGCCTGCTGGGCCCCGGTCTTGATCTGCGCACCGAAGGCGGCGTTGGGACCAGTGACGGGGACCACCACGCCGATCTTGATCTCGGCCTGAGCGGCGGTGGCCGCCAGCATCAGGCTGAGGGCGACGCCGGCTGAAAACAGTGACTTCATGCTCGTTTCCCCTCTTGAGGCGCCGGACCGGGCGTTCGCTTCGCCGGCACGGTCGCCAACACGCGGTGTGGTCTCGCGACGCGCCGTCACGGCGTCGGCGCGCTCGTCCGGTCCCGCCAGCTCAGCGGTCCGGTGCGTTCGTAGAGCCAGGCATATTGCCGGGTCATCTGTCCGGTGCGGGTGTAGCGGTAGGCCACGGCCCCGATGGCGAGGACGACCGCCGCGTCGACAAGGTAAGCCAGCAGCGACAGCAGCGGGTCCTCGAACAGCGCGTAGTGGAGGAACCGCGTCACCGCCGCGATCAGCAGCAGGGCCAGAACGCAGTGCCAGAACGGCCGCCAGCCGCGGGCGAGCCCGCTGCCGGTCATCCAGGCCGCACCCCCGCCCATCGCCACGGTGATGAGGAGGAAGATTCCGAGGGTGCGCAGATCGAGGCTGAAACCGTCGGCCATGCTCAGTGCGATCCCCCCTCGAGATAGGCGGCCTTCACCTGCGGGTCGTCGAGAAGGGCCTGGCCGGTGCCGCTCATCGTGACCGCCCCCGTGACCATGACGTAGCCGCGATGCGCCAGCTTGAGGGCATGATAGGCGTTCTGCTCCACGATGAACACGGTCAGGCCTTCGCGGGCGTTGAGGTCGCGCACGGCGGAGAAGATCTGCTTGACCACCAGGGGCGCCAAGCCCAGCGAGGGCTCGTCGAGCATGAGCAGGCGCGGCCGGCTCATCAGCGCTCGGGCGATGGCGAGCATCTGCTGCTCGCCGCCCGACATGGTGCCGCCGCGCTGGTCGATACGCTCGCGCAGGCGCGGGAACAGGGTGCACATCCGCTCGAGGTCCTCGGCGAAATGCTTCCCCCCGTTGACGGCCGCGCCCATCTGCAGATTCTCACGCACCGTCATCCGGGAGAAGATCCGCCGCCCCTCCGGCGACTGCGCCAGGTTCAGGCGGGCGATCTCGTGGGTCGGCAGCTTGGTAATGTCCTGCCCCGCGAAAGTGATGGTGCCCTCGCGCGCCTGGGGCTGGCCGAAGATCGTCATCATCAGGGTGGACTTGCCGGCCCCGTTGGCGCCGATCAGGGCGACGATCTCGCCCGCGTGCACGTCGATGTCGACGCCCTTCAAGGCGCGGATGCTGCCGTAATAGGCCGAGACGCCGCGCACGCTGAGCAGCGGCGCTTTCGCGGCGTCCATCCGGGCGCGGGTTTCGTCCACCAGCACGTTGATGCCCGCGACGCTCATGCCGTTAATCCCGTAGAGGTTCCGGCAAGTCCGACTTCCGCTTCCACCGCCGCCACCTCCTCGTCGTCGACGCCGAGATAGGCCGCGATCACCCGGGTGTCGTTGCGGATCTCGTCCGGCGTGCCGTCGGCGATCTTGACGCCGTAATCGAGCACCACGATGCGGTCGGAGATCTGCATCACCACCGACATGTCGTGCTCAATGAGCAGCACCGAGGTGCCGTACTCGTCGCGGATCATCCGCAGAAGGGTGTTGAGGTCGGCCGATTCCCGCGGGTTGAGGCCGGCGGCCGGCTCGTCGAGGCAGAGCAGCACCGGGTCCGTGCACATGGCGCGGGCGATCTCCAGGCGGCGCTGGTCGCCATAGGGCAGATCGCCCGCCGGCTCGTCGGCCCGGTGGGTCAGGCCGATGCGCGCGATCCAGCCGGCGGCCTTGGCGATCGCCTCACCTTGCGCCCGGCGATAGCCCGGCAGGCCGAGGATGCCCGCGAGGGAGAAGCCGGAGGCCCGCATCAGGGGCTTGTGCATGGCGACCAGCAGGTTCTCCAGCACGGTCATCTGCGGGAACAGGCGGATGTTCTGGAAGGTGCGCGCGACCCGCGCGAGGCGGTTGACGTCGTGGCCGGGCAGGCGCTCCAGCAGGTAGGTCTCGCCGCCCTCCTGGCGCAGCCGGATCATCCCCTCGGTCGGCTTGTAGAAGCCGGTGATGCAATTGAAGACCGTGGTCTTGCCGGCGCCGTTGGGGCCGATGAGCGCCGTGATGTCGCCGCGCCCGACTTTGAAGGAGAGGTCGCCCACGGCGGTGAGGCCGCCGAAGCGCATGGTCAGGTGGTCGACCACGAGGATCGGGTCGGCGGGGCCGCCGGGCATCGCGGCCGGGGGCTCGTCCTGCACCGTGGCGAGGCGGGTGATACCGGTGGCGAGCGTCATGCGCCGCGCGCTCCGAGGCGGACCGAGGGCGAGCGCTCGGAGATCAATCCGCGCGGGCGCCAGACCATCATGCAGACCATGGCGAGGCCGAACAGCAGCAGGCGGTACTCGTTCGGGTCGAAGCCCTCGCCGAACACGGCTTTGAGGAAGGACAGGTTGCGCAGCAGTTCCGGGGCGCCGACCATGACGATCGCCGCGATGGCGACGCCGACCTGGCTGCCCATGCCGCCGAGCACCACGATGGCCAGGATGATCGCGCTCTCGAGGAAGTTGAAGCTTTCGGGGCTGACGAAGCCCTGGCGCACGGCGAAGAACGAGCCGGCGAAGCCCGCGAACATCGCGCCGAGCGCGAAGGCTGTGAGCTTCGTCATCGTGGTGTCGATGCCCAGCGAGCGGCAGGCGATCTCGTCCTCGCGCAGGGCCTCCCAGGCACGCCCCAGGGGCAGGCGACGCATGCGCAGGGTGACGAGGTTGGTGATCAGCGCCAGCACCAGGATCAGGTAGTAGAGGAAGACGATCCGGTGCATCGGGCTGAAGCTCAGCCCGAAGGTCTGGGCGAAGCCGCCCTCCCCGGCCGTGAACGGGATGCCGAAGAAGCTGGCGCGGGGAATCGAGGACAGGCCGGCGGCCCCGCCGGAGAAGTCGACCCAGTTGATCAGGACGAGGCGGATGATCTCGCCGAAGGCGAGGGTCACGATGGCGAGGTAGTCGCCCCGCAGGCGCAGCACCGGGAAGCCGAGCAGCACCCCGAAGGCGGCGGCGAACAGGCCGGCCAGCGGCAGGCAGATCCAGAACGAGAGCCCGAACACGGTGGAGAGCAGCGCGTAGGAATAGGCCCCCACCGCGTAGAAGGCGACGTAGCCGAGGTCGAGCAGCCCGGCGAGGCCGACGACGATGTTCAAGCCCCATCCGAGCATGACGTAGGTCAGGATGAGGATGCCGAGGTCGATCCAGTAGCGCCCCTCCGACAGGCCGCCCGAGCCGAGGGTGGCAAGCAGCGGCAGGGTGAGCGCGACGGCCAGCGTCAGCGGACTGAGGACGCGGCCGGCCCGGGCGACGACCGGGGCCGCATCGACGGTCGCGAGGCGGTGGGCCTCCCGCCGGCGCGCGACCTCGCCCAGCAGCAGGCGCTGGCCGAGGCGCAGCACGAACACCGCGAGGCAGAGGCCCGCGACGACTCCCCAGCGACCGGTGAGTTCAAGGCCGGTGCCCTGCCCGAGATCGGTGCGGTAGGCCACCACCGGGATGCTCAACCCGAGCGTCACTAGGGCGAAGAGGGCGGAATCCTTGAGCATCTCCGGCAGGGCCGCGGCGGAGCGGCGGCCGACGGTGGGGGACACCGCACCGATGGTCGATCCGTGAGTCGTCGATCCTTGCGCCATGGCTCAGACCTTCTCGACTTCGGGGCGTCCGAGGATGCCGGATGGTTTGAAGATGAGCACCACGATGAGGATCAGGAACGCGGCCACGTCCTTGTACTCGATCGAGAAGTAGGCCGACCAGAAGGTCTCGATCAGGCCGATGATCAGGCCCCCGAGGACCGCGCCGGGCAGCGAGCCGATGCCGCCGAGCACCGCCGCGGTGAAGGCCTTCACGCCGGGCACGAACCCGTCCGAGAACGAGACCACGCCGTAATAGAGGAGGTAGAGGGTGCCGGCGACGGCGGCGAGCGCCGCGCCCAGCACGAAGGTCAGCGAGATCGTCCGGTCGACGTTGATGCCGAGCAAGGCCGCCATGCGCCGGTCCTGCTCGCAGGCGCGCTGGGCGCGGCCGAAGGAGGTGCGCTGCACGAGGTACCAGAAGCCGGCGAGCAGCAGCGCCGTCGTCGTCATGATGATCGCCTGCTTGTAGGACAGGGTCACGGTGTACTGCTCGTTCTGGTAGAGCACGATGACGTCCCGGACGAGGGGCGGCACCGGCTTGTTGCGGGCGCCCTGCACCACCTGGACGAAGTTCGACAGGAAGATCGACACGCCGATGGCCGAGATCAGTGGCGCGAGGCGGAAGGAGCCGCGCAGGGGCCGGTAGGCGACCCGCTCGATCGCCCAGCCCCAGAGAGCCGTGAGGATCATGGCGAGCACCAGCACGATCAGGAACACCAGGGCGACCGAGGTCAGCCCGAGCCAGGACGTGAGGATGAGGAAGAAGATCAGGGCAATGAAGGATGAGAGCATGAACACGTCGCCATGGGCGAAGTTCACCATCCCGATGATGCCGAAGACCATGGTGTAGCCCAGGGCGATCAACCCGTAGATCGACCCGAGCGTCAGGCCGTTGATGAACTGCTGGGCGAAAAATTCCATGAACCGGCCTTCGTTTCGACGGCGCAGCCATCGGCGAACGCTGTCTGCGATCGGCAGACGCTGTTTGCGAATGGCGTGCCAGCCTGGAATGTTCTGAACTGCCGCCTCCGGTCAATCCTCGCGGCGAGTCCCGGGGTGAGCTTTCCCGGACCCTGAAACGCGAACGGCCCGGCGCTGGGAGCGCCGGGCCGTCCCGGGAGGTGGGTCGTGCTCCGGTGCCCGAGGCACCGGTCGGACTTACTTGAGGAGGGAGACCAGGGCCTTGCCGGCGGGGGTCTTCAACTCCTTGGCGTCGAGGGTGCCGTCGTTGTCCGGATCGGCGGCCTTGAAGCGGGCCTCGACCAGGGCGAGGAACTCGGTCTTGTCGAGGGTGCCGTCCGAATCCGGGTCGGCGGCCTTGAGGGCCTTCTTGCTGACGCGGCCCTTGAGCTCCTTGGCGTCGACGGTGCCGTCCTTGTCGGATTCCAGCTTGTCGAAGAGGGCGCCGGCCACGGCCTGGGCCTCCTTGAGGTCGATGGTGCCGTCGTTGTCGGTGTCGACCATCGAGATCACCTTCGATGCGCCCGGACCCTTGGCGGAAGCCGGGATGGCCAGGGGAAGCGCGAGGGCGGCGGCACCCAGGACGACGGCGAGGCGGGACAGATGGGACATGCGAAGAGCTCCGTATCAGCAGTAACGATTGCCGATCTATCACGCTGAAATGGAGCGGCGAAAGCTTGCTGTTGCAATGCAGTATCGCGTCCGGGCCGGTGGTCCCCCTTCGGCCCGGCGCCATGACGCTTGGTCAGCCGGTCGGCCCGGCGGCCCCGGACAGGGCCTTCGTCTTGCGGATCACCCCCGCGAAGGTGACGTGCGCCTCGACATACCCGCCGTCCTTCCGGGCGCGGATCTCGAAATGCTTTGGCCTGCGCCGGGCCTCCCCCTCGACCTGAAAGCCCGCCTTTCGGAGTGCCGCGAAGGCGACCGTCGGATCGGCCTGACCCGCATCGCCGTCTTCGGAACGCGGCCGGGCGATGGCGTGCCGCGTCCCGTCCGGAGCCGTGATGGCGATGGCCTTGATCTCCGAGGGCTTCCGCTCGCCGGTCACCGCGATGGCGTCGCCCGGCGTCAGCGTCGCGCCCGCGAGGGCGAGCGCCCTGGTGCCCTCCGGGCCGAGATCTACGAGGACGCGGCCCTCGGGGGACTCGATCGCGAGGCGATGGCCGAACAGGGCCCAGATCGTTCCGTGCGTGCTGCATGTTGGGGGCATCAGGATAGGGTGCTCTGTGTCAAAGGAGGGAGGTCGGGATGCGGCGGCTCGGGGAGCCGCCGCATCGCTGTTCGGGGTGGGATCAGCGGGCGTCGGGCTTGGCCCCATCTGGCCTGGACCCGTCGGTCTTCGACCCGTCCGGCTGCGGCAGCGCGGCGAGGCGGTCGAGCATCTGCAGGGTCAGGTCGGCGCAGGCCTTCATGGGTTCCTCGTCGGCGCACTTCACGTCGACGGCGGTCTCGCCCCGCTCCAGGCGGAAATGGGCGGCTTTCGGCGGCGGCGGTGCATCGGGACCGCGCCGGGGGCCGCCGGGAGGAGCGCCGGCTTCCGGCCCGGGGCGCGGACCGCCGGGCGGCGGGGCCGGCTGGGCGACGGCCGCGCCGGCGATCAGGATCGCGGCGGCGCCGAGGAGGGCTGTGGTCTTCGTCATGATGGATGTCCTGCCGGGTGAGATCGAAGGGGGGAGACGGCGCAGGGGACGCTCAGAAGACCCGCTTCTCGCGGACCTGACCGTCGAAGCCGACATGTAGCTGGCGCTCGCGCCCATCGGTGCCGCGTGCGGCGACCTCGAGGTGACGCGGCCCCCGTCCGGTGACCCGGATGTCGGAGTAGGCGGCCGCCTCGACGCGGGCGGTCAGGGCCGGCACGTCGGGCTTCGCCCCGAGGCCCACCTTGTCCTTGGCCCAGTCCAGGGTTCCGGCGGGTGGGCCCCCGGCGGGGCCGACGCGCACCTGGCTGCCATCGGCGCGGGTGATCAGCAGAGCGTGGAGGAAGCCGTTCTCGAACCGGCCCTGCACGGTGATGGCCTCGCCGGGCTTCACCAGGGCGCCCCCCTCTCCTTGGCGGCCGGTCTCGACCAGCGCCTTGCCGGTGCCGTCCTGCATCACGAACTTGTTGCCGTAGATCTCGGCGACGTCGCCCTTGGCGGCGATGGAGCCCGAAGCCTTCAGGGCGGAGATCGCCGTGGGCGCCACCGGCGTCATCACCGAGGCTCCGGTCTGGGCGAGCGACAGGCCGACCGCGCCGAAGGCGAGGGGCGCCGCGATGGCGCCGACGACGAGAGCGCGGCGCGAGGGCTTCGGGGTCGGGGTGAGGCTGGCGGGCGCGGGGGTCTGGGCGGTCTCGGTCATGGTGGCCTGTCCTTCCGGGGTTCGGCGGTTGCCCTCTCGGGTTGACGCCGTTCTAGGTCAGGGCCTCCAACTCGATCTGAACCGCACGGTTCAGCCCCCGTTAAACGACGCGGCGTAGGCCGCTCGCCGGTCCACCTTCGCCCTTCCACCCACGGACACCACGCCATGAAACTCCTGCTGGTGGAGGACGATGCGCCGCTCGCCGCCGAGATCGCCAAGGCCCTGCGGGCCGAGAACTTCGCCCTCGACCACGCGGCGAACGGCGAGGACGCGCAGCATCTCGGAGAGACCGAGACCTACGACGCGGTGGTGCTCGATCTCGGCCTGCCCAGGCGCGACGGGCTCACCGTCCTCCAGGCCTGGCGGGCGGCTGGCCGAACCGTGCCGGTCCTCGTCCTCACGGCGCGGGACGGCTGGAGCGACAAGGTCGCGGGCTTCAAGGCGGGGGCCGACGACTTCCTGGTCAAGCCGTTCCGGGTCGAGGAACTGGTGATCCGCCTGCGTGCCCTGGTGCGCCGGGCGACCGCGCACGGGGCGTCCCGCGTCACCTGCGGTCCCCTCTCCTACGAATCCGGCCTCGGCACCTTCGAGCGCGACGGCCTGCCCCTGAAGCTCACCGGCCTCGAATGGCGTGTCCTGTCCTGCCTGATCCTGCACAAGGACGGGGTGATGCCGCGCAGCCAGCTCATCGAGCGGGTCTATGACGGCGATGCCGACGTCGATTCGAATTCGGTCGAGGTCATCATCACCCGCCTGCGCCGCAAGATCGCCCCCGCCCGGATCGAGGGGGTGCGTGGCCACGGTTATCGCCTGCTCCCGGGCGATCCCGCGTGACCCCGACGAAGCCTCCTGCCGGGCACGCCGGCGCGGTTAGGCACGAACCGCCGGCCAAGCCCGCGCCGTCCGACCGGCCCGGTCCGCCCCCGAAGCCCGTCGGGCTCTTCCATCTCGGCTCCCTGCAGCGGCGTCTGCTCCTGGCCGCCCTTGGCCTCGTCACCGTGGCCCTGCTGGTCGCCGGCCTCGCCATCGGGCTCGTCCTGCACCGCTTCGTCCGGACCCAGCTCGACAGCCGCCTCGACAGCCAGCTCGTCGCCCTGGCGTCGAGCCTGGAGCGCGGCCCCGGCGACCGCCTGCGCCTCGATCGTGCGCTGGACGGGCCGCCCTTCGACCGCCCGCGTTCCGGCTGGTACTGGCAGGTTCGCCAGGGGGGCAGGACCTTGCGGGCCGAGTCCCTCCAGGGGGAATCCCTGGAGGCGCGCAACCCGCGCCTGCCGGACCCGTCCGCCCTGGGCGGCTCGATCCCGGGCGGCCCCGGCTCGGCCCGGCCACCCCGTGACCAGGACCCGGACCGCCCCCAGCCGGGCGACGGGACCGGCCCCTGGGGCGAAGCCCTGATCCTGCGCATCCAGGTCCTGCCCGCCCAGGGGGACACGCCGCCGGCCCTCCTCATCGCCACGGCCCCGGCCAAGGCCCTGAACGGACCCTTGCGCGAGGCCGGTCTGACCCTCGCGGCCATCCTGGGGATCCTCGGTCTCTGCCTGGTGGCCGGCACCGTCCTGCAGGTCCGCCTCGGCCTGCGGCCCCTAGAGCAGCTGCGCCGAGACATCGCTGAGGTCCGGGCCGGACGCCGGCCCCGGATCCCCGGCTCGCAGCCCGCCGAGATCCGTCCCCTGGTGGGCGAGGTGAACGCCCTCCTCGACCAGAACGCCGCAAACCTCGAACGGGCCCGCACCCACGTGGCGAACCTCGCCCACGGTCTGAAGACGCCCCTCGCCACCCTGACCCTCGCCCTCTCGGACCGAACCCGCGACCCGGATGGTCGCCTCGCCGAGCTCGCCGGCGCCATGGACCGGCAGGTGCGCCACCACCTGCGGCGCGCCCGGGCCGCCGCGTTGGGCGGCGCGACCCGCACCCGGACCGAACTCGCCGGTCCCCTCGCCGACCTGCGGACCACCTTCGGGCGCCTCTACGCCGAGAAGCGCCTCGCCCTCGAGCTCGACCTGCCGGCCGGCCTCGCGGTGGCCTGCGATCCGCAGGACATCGACGAGATGCTCGGCAACCTCATCGACAATGCCTGCCAGTGGAGCCGCGGTCGCGTCCGGGTCTCGGCCGCCGCCACGGAGGCGGGAATTGCCGTGACCGTGGCGGATGACGGTCCCGGGTTGGACGCGGAGGCGGCCGCCCGCGCCGTGCGGCCCGGCGGACGCCTCGACGAGAGCGTGCCCGGCCACGGCTTCGGTCTCTCGATCACCCGGGAGCTCGCCGAGCTGTACGGCGGGGGCTTGCGCCTCACGCGCTCGGATCTCGGTGGTCTCAGTGCCCGGTTGCTTTTGCCGGCGTGACGGCCGCCGATGTCTCGCGAAGAACCGACGTCGACGGTGTGCAACGCCGCCTTCCCGGACAAACGAGCCGGCGCGCCACCAAGGAACGCACGGCCGTCGCCGAGACGTCGCGGGCATAAAGGAAAGTGAAAGGCTGGCACGGCATGGTCTCGCATCGGGCGGTTTCGTCGCGGGTGTCCGCAAGACCGGTTGATGTTCATCCTGTGCCGGCTCGGACCCGTCATCGACAGCGGGGCCTGCCGGTTTCGGGGTCCTGAGACGCGGATCGCGGCGTTTCCGTGGATTGTGCGTCGGTGAGAAAGGGTTGTCGTGCCGAGCTCCAGCGTCGAGGCGCAGCGTCTGGCCATCCTCAACGACCTGAGACTCTTGGAGTGTACGCCGGAGGCGCATCTCGATGCCGTCTGCCGGACAGCCTGCGCTCTGTTCGGCGTGCCCATCGCCCTCGTGAACCTTGCCGGCAGCGAGACCTATACGCTCAAGGCGCGATGCGGCGTCGCCGAGGGGGGCACCCTCTCCCGGGCCGGTGCCTTCTGCGACCGGACGATCCTGGGGGCGCCCGGCGCGGTGCTGGTCCTGCCCGACATCCTGGCCGATGCCGAGTTCGCAACGAGCCCCCTGGTCACCGGGGGGCCGCGGGCCCGGTTCTACGCGGGCGTACCCCTCGCCCTGTCGGACGGCCTGCCCCTCGGCACGCTCTGCCTCATCGACACGGTTCCGCGCGACGATTTCGACGCGACCCGCGTGGCGCAACTGCGCGACCTCGGCACCGTCGTCGAGGCCCACCTCCGACTCACCGTCGCGCAGCGCGCGAGTCAGATCGAGCGAGCGGAGCGCCAGCGGACAGAAGTGCTCCTTGCCGCCAAGGCCGCCGACCTCAAGCTCGTGGTCGAGGCCCAGCGGATGACCGAGTCCGTCGCCCATATCGGCTACTGGCGCATCCATGCGCGGGCCCGGACCGTCTCGTGGTCCGAGGGACTATGCGGTGTCTTCGGGCGGCCGATGCCCCCCGGCGGCGAGATTTCCCTCGACGACCACCTCGCCTACTACCATCCGGACGACCGGGCCGCGGTCTCGGCCCGCATCGCCAACGCCCTGGAGAGCGACGGGCCCGAGGGCGCCGCTTACCAGGGGCGGGCTCGCATCGTCCGGCCGGATGGCAGCCTCTGTCACGTGATCGTCCAGGGCGCGGTGGAGCGCGATGCCGGTGGCCGCCTCACGGCGCTCTACGGCCTCGTCCTCGACGTGACCGACCTCGCTGCCTCCGAGGCGCAGCTGCGGGAGAAGGACCTGCGCCTGCGCGCGACCCTGGAGACCATGGACCAGGGCCTGATCATGATGGATGCGCAGGGCTGCGTCCGGCTGCTCAACCCGCGGGCCCTGCAACTGCTGGACCTGCCGGAGGCGATCCTGCGCGAAGGGGCGCTCCTGACCGACATCCTCGCGCACCTGACGGAGCGCGGCGAGTTTTCGGCGATGCCGACCGCCCAGGACGGCCGGCCGCGCCTGCGCGATGCGACCGGCGCCTGGACGCCCCTGCGGATCGACTGGCCGCGTCCGGACGGGACCACCCTCGAGGTCCGGGGCGTGACCCTGCCCGACGGTGGCATCCTGCACACCTTCACCGACGTCACGGAGCATCGGGCGGCGGAGGCCCGCACCCGAGAGGGCGAGCGGCGGTATCGCATCCTCGCGGATTCCGTCTCCGACATGATCGTCCGGCGCAGCGTCGCGAACGTCCGCACCTACGTCTCTCCGGCCGCCCGCGATCTCCTCGGCTACAGCCCCGAGGAGATGCTGAGCCTGCCCCTGGAGGCCTCGCTCCACCCCGAGGATGCGCCCGCCACGCGCGCGTTCCTCGAGGCGTTCCGGGCCGGGCGCACCGAGACGGGCCGCATCACCCATCGCCTGCGCCACCGCGATGGCCGCTGGATCTGGGTGGAGGCGCAGACGCGGCTCGTGCGCGACGAGGCGGGGCGGCCCTTCGAAACCATCACCGCCGCGCGCGACGTCAGCGAGCGCGTCGCCGCCGAGCAGGCCCTGCGCCTGGGCGAGGCCCGGTACCGCGCGCTCGCCGATTCCCTGCCGCAGATCGTCTGGGTCGTCTCCCTCCACGACGGCACCGCCACCTACGTCAACCAGCGGTTCGAGGACTACTACGGACCCATCGGCATCAGCCGGGAGGCCCGCCTCGCCCGCAATCACCCGGAGGATGCCGCGCGGATGGAGGCGGTCTTCAGCGAGGCCCGCCGGCTGGGGGATGCCTACGAGATGGAAGGCCGCCTCCTCCGGCACGACGGCGTCTATCGCTGGCACAAGCTCGTCATGCTGCCCATCCGTGAGGACGGCGTGATGGTCGGCTTGCTCGGGACGGCCCTCGACATCGACGACATCGTGACGGCGCGCCAAGCCCTGGAGGAAACCTCGAATCTCCTGCGGCTCGCGCAGGAATCGGCCGGGGCCGGACTCTGGTCCTGGGACCTGAAGGGCGGCACCGTCCGGCACTCCGTCGACAGCGCGCGGATGTACGGCCTCCCGGTGCCGGCGGGCCACGCGGCCGACAGGCCGGTGGAGGTCGGCATCGGCGCGTGGGACCGCCACATCCATGCGGGCGACCTCGCGGTCCTGTACGGACAGGTCTACCGCTGCCTCGCCGAGGGCGGATCCTACAGCGGCGAGTTCCGGCTGGCCGCGCCGGAAGGCGATCCGCCGCGCTGGCTCCAGAGCTTCGCCCGGGTCGTGACCGACCCGGAGTCGAACGAGCCGGTGAAGATCGTGGGGCTCACGATGGATGTCACCGCGCGCAAGCTGGCGGAGGGCCGGATCGCCCATATGGCTCTGCATGACGGGCTGACCGGCCTGCCGAACCGGCTCCTGTTCAAGGAGGGCCTGAGCAACGCCCTCGCCCGCGCCGATCGCCGGGGCGGCCGCTTCGCGGTCCTGGCCTGCGATCTCGATCGCTTCAAGGCCGTCAACGACACCCTCGGTCATCCGGCCGGCGACGCGCTCCTGCGCGTGGTGGCCGACCGCCTGCGCAGCGTGGTCCGGGAGGGCGACACCGTCGCGCGCCTGGGCGGCGACGAATTCGCCATCATCCTGGCCGACCTTGACGATCCCCAGGAAGCGGGGCTCGCGGCGCGCCGCATCATCGAGGCGATGGAACAGCCCGTCGACCTCGACGGGCACCGGGTCGGGATCGGGGTCAGCGTCGGCATCGGCCTCGGCTCCCAGGACGGCGCCGACGCCGACACGCTGTTCCGCAACGCCGACATCGCCCTCTACCGGGCCAAGGCGGCCGGCCGGAACACCTATCGCTTCTACGAGGCGGCCATGGATGCGGCGACGACCCAGCGCAACCTCCTCGAGCTGGAGATGCGCGAGGCGGTGCGCACGGGCGGCTTCAGCCTGCACTACCAGCCGGTCCTGCACCTCGACAGCGGCGCCGTGAAGGGCTTCGAGGCCCTGCTTCGCTGGCAGCATCCGGTGCGGGGCATGATCGCGCCCGGAGCGTTCATTCCCCTTGCGGAGGAGACCGGGCTGATCCGTCAGCTCGGAAGCTGGGCCCTCCGGGAGGCCTGCACCGAGGCGGCCTCCTGGCCGGGGGACCGGCGCATCGCGGTCAACGTCTCGGCGGTCCAGTTCGGGCAAGCGAACCTGGAGCAGAGCGTGGTCGCCGCCCTGTCGGCCTCCGGTCTGCCGGCGCGGCGCCTGGAACTGGAGATCACCGAAAGCGTGCTGATGCAGGATGCCGAGGCGGTCCTCGCCTGCCTGCACCGCCTGCGGGCTCTCGGGGTCCGGATCGCCCTCGACGATTTCGGCACCGGCTACTCCTCCCTGAGCTACCTGCGCCGCTTTCCCTTCGACCGGATCAAGATCGACCGGTCCTTCATCCGCGAGATCGCCGATCCCGGCACCGCCGCGATCGTCCGGGCGGTGGTCGACCTCGGCACCCAGCTCGGCGCCAGCATCACCGCCGAGGGAATCGAGACGGAAGAGCAGATGGCGCGGGTGCGCCAGGAGGGCTGCACCGAGGCGCAGGGCTTCCTCCTCGGACGCCCCCTCCCGGCCGAGGAGGCACGTCGGTTCCTCGAAGGCCTGCGCGACGCGGCCTGAACGTCGTGTTTCTGTCACAAGGCTGTTGACAGGGGATCCGGGGATCCGTATACCCCGGTTCATCGGCGGGCGGCCAACGGGGTTGGCGGCTTGCTTTTGCATCTC